>CASFID010000042.1 GCA_949294665.1 uncultured Eubacteriales bacterium | reverse complement strand
TTTGATCGATACTACTTTTTCTAATAATTCCATCTGACTAGCATCAATACGTTCCTGTCTCATCTGTGTTCTCCCTTCCCTAGAAATTCAGCCCAGCTTCTCTTGCTGCGTCTGCCAGTGCCTTGATCTTACCCTGGTAAATGAAGCCGCCTCTGTCGAATACGACCTCTGTGATACCTTTTTCTTTTGCTTTCTCAGCAATCACCTTGCCAAGATATGCTGCTGCATCAACGTTGTTTGTTTTCTCCAGCTCTGCTTTCACGTCTTTCTGAAGAGTGGAAGCTGCTACCAGAGTATTTCCAACAGTGTCGTCAATGATCTGAGCATACATATGATTATTGCTTCTAAACACAGCTAAACGCGGTCTCTCAGCCGTACCGCTGAAACGGTTGCGTAATTTCATGTGTTTTTTTCTACGAACTTCGCTTCTTGATTTCTTACTAACCATTTTCACACTCTCCTTATTTATTTCTTACCAGTCTTACCAACTTTACGTCTGATGACCTCATCAGCGTACTTGATGCCTTTGCCCTTATACGGCTCCGGTCTTCTCTTGTCTCTGATCTCTGCCGCATACTGTCCGACTTTCTCTTTGTCGATTCCCTTAACAGTGATCTTATTCTGACCTTCCAGAACTGTCTCAACGCCTTCCGGATCGATCATTTCAACTGGATGAGAATATCCAAGGTTGAGTGTCAGTTTATTTCCTGATTTGGCTGCTCTGTAACCTACACCGTTTACTTCAAGAACTTTCTCATATCCCTGAGTAACGCCGATTACCATGTTGTTGATCAGTGTTCTCGTCAGACCGTGAAGAGATTTCATCTTTTTGAGATCGCTCGGTCTTGTTACAGTTACTTCTTCGCCTTCAACTTTGATTTCCATTTCTGTCGGAAGCTCTTTTGTAAGAGTTCCCTTCGGACCTTTCACAGTCACTACATTGTTTTCTGCAACTTCTACAGTCACTCCTGCAGGAATTGCTACGGGCAGTCTTCCTATACGTGACATACCTGTCTTCCTCCTTAACTTAAATTTTCGGAGCAGCGGCTTTAGGCTGCTCTGTTTTCAGTTACGCTTTAGGAGCGTTCTCGGCTCCAATACAGTTCCGTGCGCCTAAGCTCACCTTTCGCCTGCGGCTCAGGTATCGCTAACGCTTGGGAACGACTTTCTCACTAAGTTCATCCTTCGCCTGCGGCTTGGATTCACTAAGTGTTCAATGTCACCAAACGAAGCAGAGAACCTCTCCGCCTACGCCGAGTTTTCTCGCCTCTTTGTCTGTTACTACGCCTTTGTTCGTAGAAAGGATCGCTGTTCCGAGTCCTCCGAGAACTCTCGGGATATCTTCTGTGCTTGCGTAAACACGAAGTCCCGGTTTGGAGATTCTCTTCAGGCCGGAAATAACTTTCTCGTTCTTATCAACACCGTACTTCAGCGTGATATGGATCGTCTGGAAATGTCCGTCTTCCACAAGATCGTATTTTGCGATATATCCTTCATCCAGAAGAATGTTTGCGATGGCAATTTTCATCTTGGATGCAGGTACATCAACTGTATCATGTTTTGCAGTATTTGCGTTACGGATTCTTGTAAGCATATCTGCAATCGGATCGCTCATAGTCATGTTTGTGATTCCTCCTATAATTGATTATGGAAGTTCTTTTCGCTAAGTTCGGGCTGCGCCTCACGGCTTCCCCTTACCAATCTCAAAGAACGACCTCGCACTAAATTCGTGCGGCGCCCCGGCTTGCACTCATTAAGTGCTTCCGGTCACCAGCTTGCTTTCTGAACGCCAGGGATCTGTCCTTTGTATGCCAGTTCGCGGAAACAGATACGGCAGATTCCATATTTTCTCAAATACGCATGCGGACGTCCGCAGATTCTGCAGCGGCTGTACTCTCTTGTAGAGAATTTCGGTTTGCGCTGCTGTTTGATTTTCATTGATGTCTTAGCCATGAATTTCCCTCCTTACTTTGCAAACGGCATATTGAACAGTCTCAATAATTCACGTGCTTCCTCGTCAGTTCTGGCAGTTGTAACGAAGATTACATCCATACCTCTGACTTTATCGATCTTATCGTACTCGATCTCAGGGAAAATCAGCTGCTCCTTGATTCCAAGTGCGTAGTTTCCTCTTCCGTCAAATGCGTTCGGGTTTACACCGCGGAAGTCACGCACACGCGGAAGTGCAAGATTAACGAGACGGTCAACGAACTCGTACATTCTCTCGCCTCTCAGCGTAACCTTACATCCGATCGGCATACCTTCTCTGATCTTAAAGTTAGCCACGGAGTTCTTTGCTCTTGTGACAACGGCTTTCTGGCCTGCGATCTTCTCCATATCTGCGACCGCAGATTCCAATACTTTCGCATTGTCCTTTGCTTCGCCTACGCCCATGTTGATGACAACTTTGTCGAGCTTCGGCACTTCCATAATATTTTTATAACCAAATTTCTTGACCATTGCGTCAATGATCTCATTCTGGTACTGCTCTTTCAGTCTACTCAAAGTCCTGGACCTCCTTCCTCGAATTAATCAATCACTTCGCCTGTTTTCTTAGCGAAACGAACTTTCTTGTCGCCATCCATCTTGAATCCTACTCTTGTTGCCTGTCCTTTGTGTACATACATAACATTGGACGCATCAATGTAGCCTTCCTGATGTACGATGCCGCCGTTCTGGTTTGCAGCGCTCGGCTTCGTGTGCTTTGTCAGCATGTTGACGCCTTCAACCAGGACTTTGCCGTCTTTCTTATTCACGGCGATCACTTTGCCCTCTTTGTCTTTATCTTTTCCGGCGATGACTCTGACAGTGTCGCCTTTTCTAATCTTCATAGTTGACATTCTTACGCACCTCCCTACAGTACTTCCGGAGCGAGGGAAACGATCTTCATGAAGTGCTTCTCTCTGAGCTCACGGGCTACTGGTCCAAAAATACGTGTTCCACGCGGATTTAAATCATCTCTTATAATAACAGCAGCATTTTCGTCGAATCTGATATAGGAACCGTCTTTACGGCGCGCGCCTTTAACAGAACGGACAACTACAGCCTTTACGACATCTCCTTTTTTCACAACGCCGCCTGGTGTTGCATCTTTAACAGTCGCAACGATCACATCACCGATGCTTGCATATCTTCTTGTAGAACCGCCAAGTACGCGGATGCACAGAAGCTCTTTTGCACCTGTGTTGTCTGCTACTTTCAGTCTGCTTTCTTGCTGTATCATGCAGGTAAACCTCCTTCAAAAATTATTTCGCTTTCTCCATGATTTCCACAAGTCTCCATCTCTTGTCTTTTGACAGCGGCCTTGTTTCCATAACTTTTACTGTATCTCCGATCTTACACTCATTATTCTCATCGTGAGCTTTCAGTTTGTAAGTTCTCTTAACGATTTTCTTATAAAGCGGGTGTTTTACGTGGTCCTCAACTGCAACAACGATCGTTTTGTCCATCTTGTCGCTGACAACCTTGCCCACACGGGTTTTTCTAAGATTTCTCTCTTCCACTTTTTTACTCCTTTCAATCATTTTAACAAGGAAGTTAATGTAGTTCTTTTCACTAAGCTCGAAAAGACCTCGCTAAGTTCAAAGAACGGCTTCGCACTAGGCTCGACATTACCTCGCCAAGTGCTTCCAGTCTATCTGCCTGCTTCAGTAATCAGAGTCTGAATACGAGCGATATTCTTTCTTACTTCCTTGATTCTGCTTGTATTGTCCAACTGGTTTGTGGCATTCTGGAACCTTAAGTTGAAGAGTTCCTTCTTAGCAGCTACTAATTCCTGATTTAATTCCTCTACGGATTTTCCTCTTAATTCTTTTACAAATGTATTAGTTTTCACTGTTATCACCGCCTTCTAAGTCTGCGCGAGAAACAATTTTGCATTTGCAAGGTAACTTATGCATTGCAAGTCGAAGTGCCTCTCTAGCTGTTTCCTCTGGTACTCCTGCAATTTCAAACATTACACGGCCCGGTTTTACTACTGCTGCCCAGTACTCAACTGTACCTTTTCCGCTACCCATACGAGTCTCGGCCGGCTTAGCTGTGATCGGCTTATCCGGGAAGATCTTGATCCATACCTTACCACCACGTTTGATGTAACGTGTCATGGCAACACGGGCTGCCTCGATCTGGTTGGAACGGATCCAGCACGGCTCTGTTGCAACGATACCGTACTCACCATATGAGATCGTGTTACCTCTGAGGGCTTTTCCCTTCATAGTACCACGGAACTGTTTACGACGTTTTACTCTTTTTGGCATTAACATTATTTATCGCTCCCTTCCTTATCTGCTTTAGTCGGAAGAACCTCGCCTTTGTAAATCCAAACCTTTACACCGACTTTTCCGTAAGTTGTGTCAGCTTCTGCGAATCCATAATCAATGTCAGCTCTCAGTGTCTGCAGCGGAATTGTTCCCTCGCTGTAGAACTCTGTACGAGCCATATCTGCACCGCCAAGACGTCCTGATACAGAAGTCTTAACTCCGAGCGCACCTGCTTTCATTGTTCTTGACATGCAGGATTTCATAGCACGTCTGAAAGAGATACGGTTCTCAAGCTGCTGTGCGATATTCTCAGCAACAAGCTGTGCGTCTTTGTCCGGTCTCTTGATCTCTTTGACGTCAACGATCAGCTTCTTGTCTGTAAACTGTCCGAGCTCTTTCTTCACTTTCTCGATCTCAGAGCCGCCTTTTCCGATCACTACACCCGGTTTTGCTGTGTAAACAGTGATCTTAACACGCTCAGAAGCTCTCTCGATCTCGATTCTTGAAATTCCGGCGCTGTATAATCTCTTCTTCAAAAATTTTCTGATCTCGTGGTCTTCAACCAGGTTGTCAGCGAAATCTTTCTCTGCGTACCATTTGGAATCCCAGTCTTTGATAACGCCGACTCTCAAGCCATGAGGATTTACTTTCTGTCCCATAATGCCCTCCTATCTTTCATTCAGCACGATTGTGATGTGGCTCATTCTCTTCTCGATCCTGTAAGCCCTGCCCTGTGCTCTCGGTCTGATTCTCTTCATTGTCGGTCCTTTGTTTGCGTAGCACTCCTCGATGTAAAGGTTGTCGACGCTCATACCGTTGTTGTTCTCAGCGTTTGCGATCGCTGATTTCAGCAGTTTCTCTATCACTGTAGAAGCATATCTCGGATTATATGCAAGGATTCCGAGTGCTGTTGTTACATCCTTTCCTCTGATGGCATCAAGAACGTAGCATGCCTTCTGAACAGATACTCTTGCGTAAGAGATCTTGGCTGAAGGTCTTGTATCTCTCTGCTCGTTTCTTTCTCTCTTGATCTGGGATCTATGTCCTTTTGCCATGGATGAACCCTCCTTTCAAAATATACGAATCTTATCTGACTTTTGACTTCTTCTCGTCTTTTCCATGTCCTCTGTAAGTTCTTGTTGCAACGAACTCACCGAGTTTGTGTCCTACCATGTCCTCTGTAACATATACCGGCACATGTCTTCTTCCGTCATGTACGGCAAATGTGTGGCCGACAAACGACGGGAAGATCGTAGAACGGCGTGACCATGTCTTTATAACTGATTTCTCACCAGATGCATTCATAGCGTCTACTTTTTTCAGTAAATGTTCGTCTGCAAATGGTCCTTTTTTAAGTGAGCGAGCCATAGGTTCTAACCTCCTTGTGAATCTGATTATTTAATCGCTTTTCCATCTCTTCTTCTTACGATCAGCTTATTGGAAGCTTTTTTCTTCTTGCGGGTCTTAAGACCAAGCGCCGGTTTACCCCACGGTGTACACGGGCCCGGGCGGCCGATACCGGTCTTACCCTCACCACCGCCGTGCGGATGGTCGTTCGGGTTCATAACAGAACCGCGGACTGTCGGGCGGATACCCATGTGACGCTTACGTCCGGCTTTTCCAATGTTGATCAGGTTGTGCTCTCCGTTTCCTACCACACCTATGGATGCGCGGCAGATGATCGGAACCATTCTCATCTCACCTGACGGAAGTCTCAGTGTTGCATATTTTCCTTCTTTCGCCATGAGCTGTGCGCTGTTTCCGGCAGAACGTACAAGCTGTCCGCCTTTTCCAGGATAGAGCTCGATGTTGTGGATCTGTGTACCAACCGGGATCTCAGAGAGCGGCAGGCAGTTTCCTACTCTTACCTCTGCTTCCGGTCCGTTCATAACGGTCATACCGTCTGTCAGTCCTTCAGGAGCAAGAATGTATGCCTTCTCGCCGTCTGCGTAGCAGATCAGTGCGATGTTGGCGCTTCTGTTCGGATCGTACTCGATACCGATCACAGTTGCCGGAATTCCGTCTTTCTTTCTCTTGAAGTCTACGATTCTATATTTCTTCTTAGCTCCGCCGCCACGGTGTCTTACAGTGATCTTACCCTGCGCGTTGCGGCCTGCTTTTCTTTTCTTGGAATCCAGGAGGGATTTCTCAGGAGTTGTCTTTGTGATCTCAGAGAAATCAGAACCTGTCATCTGTCTTCTGGAAGGTGTATATGGGTTATAAGTTTTGATTCCCATTACTTTCTCTCCTTTCGTTTGCTCTAATTATTCGTTTCACGGATTTGCACCGTTTAGATTGAGCACTTAGCAAGGTATTCCCCGAGCTTAGTGCGAAACTACACCCGGCTCACTTAGCGAGGTTTTTTCGAGCTTAGTGACCGTGGTGTTTCCTTGTTTTACAGCCCTTCGAATATTTCGATGTCTTTGCTGTCCTCTGTAAGCTGTACGATCGCTTTCTTTGTCTTCGCTGTCTTTCCGAATGTCATACCGCGTCTCTTGTTCTTCCCTTCAAGATTCATTGTGTTGACGCTCTTTACCTTTGTTCCCTCGAACATTTTCTCAACAGCTTCTTTGATCTGATTCTTTGTAGCGTCTGTGTGTACAAGGAATGTATATTTCTTGTCAGCCATCAGATCCATGCTCTTCTCTGTGATGACCGGTTTAAGGATTACATCATAATACTGAATGTTTGCCATTATGCGTACACCTCCTCGATTGCAGCAACAGCAGCTTTCGTTGCGATAACTGTGTTGTATTTCAGAACGTCATATACGTTGATCGAATTCGTACCAGCCGTCTTGACGTCCGGGATATTCTTTGCGGAGATCTGTGCGTTTGTATTGCCATCTTCCAGCACTACAAGAGCTTTGCTTACGTTCAGGTTGTTCAGAACGTTCTGGAAGTTCTTTGTCTTGATCTCGTCGAATTTCAGTTCGTCAACTACGATAAACTTGTTCTCTTCTACTCTGGAAGTAAGGGCAGACTTGAGAGCCGCTCTCTTCTCTTTCTTGTTCATCTTGAAAGAGTAGTCTCTCGGAACCGGTGCGAATACTACGCCGCCGCCTGTCCACTGCGGAGCTCTTGTTGAACCCTGTCTTGCGTGACCTGTTCCTTTCTGTCTCCACGGTTTTCTTCCACCGCCGGAAACTTCAGAACGTGTCTTAGCTTTCTGTGTTCCCTGACGATTGTTTGCAAGCTGATTTACAACTGCCATGTGTACCAGGTGCTCGTTTACCTCAACACCGAATACAGCATCATTCAGTTCGATGGTATCAACTTCTTTACCTTCGATATTGTAAACAGATACTTTTGCCATCTGTGTGTTCCTCCTTTCTTATTGTCACCCTTATAAGCTCTTAACGGATTCTTTGATCGTTACGAGGCATTTCTTCGGTCCCGGTACAGAACCTTTTACAAGGAGAAGGTTGTTCTCTGCGTCAACTCTTACGACCTCGAGATTCTGAACTGTGATCTTCTTGTTACCCATCTGTCCAGGCATTTTCTTTCCTTTGAATACCTTGCTCGGATCAGATGCAGCACCGTTAGAACCAGCGTGACGATGGAACTTGGAACCGTGTGTCATAGGTCCTCTGCTCTGTCCGTGGCGCTTGATCGCACCCTGGAAACCTTTACCTTTGGAGATTGCCGTTGCATCAATGTGATCGCCTTCTGCGAAAATGTCAGCTTTGATCTCCTGAGCCAGAGCATATTCCTCTGCATTGTCAAATCTGAACTCTTTTACATATCTCTTTCCGGATACGCCTGCTTTGTCAAAGTGGCCTTTCTCAGCTTTTGTCACACCATTTCTGTGTGCGATCGCTTTCTTGCCGCTGTTGTCTTTTGTGACGATCTTCTCTTTCTTGTCAACAAAGCCAACCTGTACAGCGCTGTAGCCGTCATTCTCGACTGTCTTGACCTGTGTCACCACACACGGTCCGGCCTGCAGAACAGTTACCGGAATCAGCACTCCGTCTTCTGCGTTGAAGATCTGAGTCATTCCAACTTTTGTAGCCAAAATAGCTTTCTTCATTATGAATACCTCCTGTGATTTACAGCGGAGCGCTTGCGCGCTCATCCTAAATGTTAGGACGTTACTGCCTTAATAATGTAGCTGTCCGTATTATTTGGACTTCATTTTGATATCAATGTACACACCAGCCGGCATTTCCAGTCTGGAAAGCGCATCAACCGTCTTCTGTGTCGGTGTGATGATATCGATCAGTCTTTTATGAGTTCTCTGCTCGAACTGCTCTCTGGAGTCTTTGTACTTGTGTACCGCTCTTAAGATTGTCACTACCTCTTTCTTAGTCGGCAGCGGCACCGGTCCGCTCACCTGTGAACCGTTCTTTTTTACAGTTTCGATGATTTTCTTTGCGGATGCATCAACCAGCTGGTGATCATACGCTTTCAGTGTGATTCTCATTACTTGACTTGCCATAAAAAAAGTCGCCTCCTTTTCGTACTTATAACTCAGTACGACAAGCGGTGACTGTACACTCTCCCGTGTGTGTCGTGAGAAACATACACGGCGCTCTCGCTTTTCCAACTCATGCGGCAGGCTGTTTCTGCGCGCAAAAACGAGATACTGTTGTGATTCGTACAGTGACTTGTCGCCAGTTTCTTAACTTGACATTCGCTCCACGGAAAACCTGCCATTGCTTATGTTTTTGCTTTTGGCAGCAACCTCGCGCTTCATCGCTATCATGTCACAGCTGTTTTAGTATATCGGATGGTGGAATTTATTTCAAGAGGTTTTTAATAAATATTGTATTTTTTTTAGTACAATCATTGTTATTCACGTCGCACGAAGAATAAAATAAAGCACTGGTTTTCTACATATCCGGCAAGTTGTCCGAAAATGGGAATGGATTGACCGGAATTGAGACCATTTTCTTTAGAAGCATAATACAATATTCATATATTAATTAATATGGAGCCAAAGAAGCTGACAGTTCTCTGGGTTCCAGACTCCGGCTTCCAGGTTCAAAAGTGGTGATACAATGTGCGCATATATTTATGAATCGATCCAGCACGACAGCGAGAACAGGATCAAACTGTTTACCGCCTCTATTGATTACTCCGGTTTTCACTGGCATTATGACTATGAGTTTATCCTTGTCCTCAAGGGCTCTCTTGAGATCGTTGAAAACGCAAACAAACTTTTACTCAATGCGGGAGATTTTGTCCTCATCAACTCCCAGGTTGTGCATGCCCTAAGGCAGACACAGGAAGAGAATCTCTGTCTGTTTCTTCAGATTTCGGAAAAAATGTTCAGTGATCTGAGAAGCGGTTTCTTCTATTTTTATATGAACAGCCAGGATGAGGAACGAGCGCCCCGGAACGGATACATCCATTACCGGCGGACGCTTGCGAGAGCGGGCTATGAATCACTCCTGACAAGACCTAACCGATATCGGATCAGCGCCTGCGTTTACACGCTTTTGGCCGATCTGATCGACTTTTCGGTTTACGATGTCTATCAGAAAGCCGCTCTGAACTCTTTTGGCGACGTGGACCTTTTTATGAAGATCATTGAATATCTTCAGGAAAACTGCTGCAGGCAGACAGTTCTTGAAGATGTGCGTAAAGAACTGGGGATCGGAGAGAAGACATTATATCGGTTTATGAAAAAATATACGGGGAAGTCCCCAAAGCAGTTTGTGCTGGAACACAGGATCAACATCGCGGCAAATATGCTCAGATCCACAACCTGCTCCATTCCTTACATCGCCGCGCAATGCGGTTTTAATGCCGAGAACACTTTCTACCGGGTATTCCGGCAGGAGACAGGCATTACCCCCGGAGACTATCAGAAGAGGAGTATGGAAAGATCGCTGGATCTGAACGTCAAGGGATATCTTCCTTATCACTTTGACGAGGCGAGACAGTTACTGAAAAAATATTCAAACGAGGTTTAACCATATGATTTGTGACAGAGAATATCGATTAAAACACACAGAGGAAGCTCAATCTATCGTTGACCAGCTTACTTTGGAAGAAAAAGTATCTCTTATGAGCGGCGACATGCCACTTGATAAAATTCTTGCTGAGGCGCGTATGTCTCCCGAGAAACATTATAATCATGTTCCCTGCAGCGCAGGAGGGCTGCCGGAATATCACGTTCCGCCCGTCTTGTTCTGCGACGGATCCCGGGGAGTCGTATGCGGAACGGGGAAAAGTACATGTTTTCCTGTCGCCATGCTCCGCGGCGCTTCTTTTGATACCGAACTGGAAGAAAAGATCGGCGAGGCGATCGGACGGGAGATCCGTGCCTACGGCGGGAATTTCTTTGGAGGCGTATGCCTGAACCTTCCATATAATCCCGGATGGGGACGAAGCCAGGAAACATATGGGGAAGATTCATTCCACATGGGAGAGATGGGAAGCGCGATCGTGGAAGGCGTCCAGAACGAAAACGTCATTGCATGCCTGAAGCATTTTGCTTTCAATCAAATGGAAATTTCAAGATTCACTGTCGATGTGGACTGCTCACCCCGCACAGAAAGAGAGGTCTTCCTGGCTCACTTCAAAAAATGCATAGACCGGGGAGCAGCCGCTGTTATGAGTTCCTATAATAAGTATAAAGGAACCTACTGCGGACATAATGACTACCTTTTAAACCAGGTGCTGAAAGATGAATGGGGTTTTGACGGTTTTGTGATGAGCGATTTCGGCTCCGGAATACGTGATACTGTAGAAGCAGCCAATGGCGGCCAGAATATCGAGATGAGCGGCACTACCTATTTTGGAGATAAGCTGGTCCAGGCGGTCATGTCTGGCAAAGTTCCCGAAAGAAAGATCAACGATGCTGCTCTGCGCATCATACGCACTATGATAAGCTTCCGCGACGCAGGCAGTCACAAATATCCTGAATCTGTGATCGGATGTAAAGAGCACATCGCTCTTGCGCTTCAGTCCGCAAGAGAAGGGATCACCTTGCTGCAAAATAAAAACGCACTTCTCCCATTGGATAGGAAACACACAAAGCGCCTTGTAGTCATGGGAAATCTCGCAAACGCGGATAATCTGGGCGATCACGGTTCCAGTCAGGTATTTCCGCCATATAACACAACTCCGCTCAATGGGATCAGCGCCGCCGCTTCCGGCAGTGAGGTGATCTTCTACGACGGAGAAAACCTGGCACACGCAAAGGAACTGGCCGTCTCCGCAGACGCAGTCGTCATCATCGCCGGATACAATTATAACGATGAAGGTGAATATACCACACAGAATTCCGATGAGACTTACACCGGAGCACGGGGCGGCGACAGGTACGATCTGGGACTTCACAAAAACGATATCCGTCTCATCCAGGAGACAGGTGCCGTCAACCCCCGCACCATTGTTGTGATGATCGGCGGAAGCACGATCACGACCTCGGAATGGCAGGACAGTGCAGGAGCCATCCTGATGGCTTACTATCCGGGAATGGAAGGCGGGACCGCCATTGGCGAAATTCTGTTCGGAGACGTAAACCCAAGCGGGAAACTGCCATTTGTGATCCCTGTATCACAAAACGATCTGCCCCATGTGGAATGGGAAACAGACGCTCAGTTTTACGAATATTACCACGGATATGAAAAGCTGGACAAAGAAGGGATACGCCCGTCCTTCCCCTATGGTTTTGGGCTGTCCTACACGACTTTCGATATCAGGGACGCCGCTTTTAGCGCAGACAACGAAGCCATTGCCGCGTCATGCAGCATAATAAATACCGGTTCCCGCAGAGGCGCCGAAGTGGTCCAACTGTATATCGGATTCCGCAATTCATCCGTTGACCGGCCTGTAAAATCTTTAAAAGGCTTTCAGCGCATAACGCTCGATCCCGGAGAGGAAAAACGGATCACGATCAGATGTCCGTTTGACGAACTGAAATGGTATGATCCGAAAACCCGCCAATTCGAGCTTGAGGAAATAGAGTACGAGGTGTATCTTGGTTCCAGTTCGGATGAAAAAGATCTGGTCATGGGAACCGTAACTGTGAAGGAGGAAAACAAATGAATTATAAAGTAAAACTCAGAGAAAAACTGGCTTTTGCCCTGGGAGATGTTGGATGTAACTTTATCTGGACTGTCGTCGGCTCTTTCCTGACGATGTATTACACCGACAGTGTCGGGATCGCGGCAGGCGTAGTCGGGACTATCATGTTGATCACCCGTATCCTGGACGGTTTCTCTGATCTGGGAATGGGCGCGATCATTGACCGTACCCATACACGCTGGGGCAAAGCAAGGCCCTGGGTTCTCTGGACAGCGCCCCTGATGGCGATCGGACTGATCCTGCTTTTCAGTGTTCCATCCGGTCTGTCCGATAACGGGAAGATCGTATACGCAGCCGTTACCTATATCATACTGGCCGTCTTTATCTATACTGCGTGTAACCTCGCCTACTCTACACTGCTGTCCCTGATCACAGGCCGGCAGGACGACCGGACCAGCATGACTTCCATCCGTTATATTCTTGTGTATGCCGTAATGATCCTGATTTCCTATGTGACAACCCCAATGGTAGACGAGTTCGGATGGACCGGAATGTCAGTTATATTCGGCATTGCAGGAATGATCTGTCTTCTGATCACATTTTTCGGAACAAAAGAACGCAACACAGAAGAGACAGATGGCAGTGACAGTTCTGTCAGTGTCCTTGAATCTTTCCGACTCCTGTTCCAAAACAAATACTTCATTCTGGTCGCACTTTTGTTTGTCGTCAACTTTACCGCAATGGGTCTGACCGGCGGAGTCGGCATTTACTTTGCAAAAGACTTTCTGGGTAATGACGGACTTTTTGGGACAATGACACTTGCCAACTATATCCCCATCATGATCGGACTTTTTGTCTTCCCGACTCTGGCCGGAAAATTCGGAAAGTGGAAATGTATGGTAGTCGGATACATTCTGGAGATCGCCGGATACGCTATCATACTGATCGCCCCGACAAGCTTCCCGATGGTTCTCCTCGGACTTGCGATAAGAGGGATCGGACACATACCGAACTCCGCCGGAATCTTCGCCATGGTAGCAGATGTAGCCGACTATGGCGAATGGAAAACCGGCGTGCGGAACGAAGGTCTTACATACAGCGCTACCAGCTTTGGCATGAAAGTCGGCACCGGACTTGGCTCCGCAATTGTCGGATGGGGGCTCGCTCTCGGAAACTATGTAGGAACCGAAGCAGTTAAGACAGCCAGCGCTCTTGAGTCCATCAAGGCACTTTACACTTACGTTCCGCTTATTGTTACCGCGATCGGACTGATCATCCTGCTGAACGCAAATATTGATAAAATATACCCGAAGATCCAGAAAGATCTGGAAGAAAGACGGGCTAAAAAGGCCTGACCACAGCAAACCAGGGATATCCCCGGAGACTTACAGCTCCGGGAATCCCTGCTTTACGATGTCATTTTAAAAAAACTCCCTGCTTCATTAATTTCGGGATGGAAATGAATAATCGCCCTGCTCCCGGAACAGGTTTGATCAGAATAATGATAGTAATTCAGCATAAACGCAACAAGCATGTGAACGCCAGTCAAAAAAACTATCATCACCAGTGCGAGTAATTTACTTTCTCTTTTATTCAATACTTTCATCCCTCATCATTCCCGGCTGTCTTGTTTATCAATATGCTGCAAATACAGACGCCATCCTTTTTTGTAATTTCAATCCCTGCCGAAACCAAACCGCCCACTACCAAACCGATGCCGATAATTGCCGTTCCTTCTATAGATAATCTTGGGAAAATCACCCCGCCAAATAAACTTGTCAGCATATGCATATAAATTGCATATTTCACTTTTCCTGTTCTTACAACAACCACACTAAAGATAGTTCCCACAAATATCGAATAGAGCAATTGTTCGAGATTCAGATGCATAATTCCAAATAATATTCCACTCAGCAGTACAGCCTTTCCTGTTCCATATGGGAGAAGATTTTCCAAAAGGATCTGTCTAAACAGTATCTCTTCTATAATGGGCGCAATAATTACCCCACACAAGATCAGCCAGTATGACGGAATACTTTCTATAAGACTTCCTACAGAACCGGATGTTATAACCTGTTGTCCAAATAAACAATTGATAACATCTATAATCCATTCAGTAAATAAGCTAAAAATCACAGATCCACCTAATGCGATTAAACAGTAACGAATCCATTCTATAGGGCGTAATTTTCTCGTATTCACAAGTTCATTTAGTTTTATCTTCCTACTATGATTCGTACTACATTTATAGAAAATCAGCCATAATATACTATATATATTAGCACTTGCCATATATGCTGGTTCTTCCGGAAGATTTATCAAATTACAAAGAATTCCCATTACCATGCTGATAAGCATTGCAGGAATCATAGTTATAAATAAAATAACCATCTGCTTTAGGATTATTTTCATTTGAAGCTCCTATATTTTATTATTTCCGACGCATTCTACTAATATTTCGGCACAAAGGGAATCCAGTCCTCTTTGTGCCATTTTCTTAGCCTTTTATGGCCGACAATCCTTTACAGAAGTAGTATAAAACAGTACCTACCCCTTCCCCAATTTTGTAAAATACACTTTCTCCGCCAGAAACCTCCTGCATTTCGCTTTCTGTCATTTCAAGAAATCTTTTTTCTTCCATACCAATCTCCTCCTACTTATCCTTTTTAAGAGCACCCATAAATCCTGATCCTACTCCGCACAAAAAATCATATGCCGGCTGAAGAAAAGGAAGCCATTTTAAACCTTTGCCCCCATCAATCTCTTGCATTTCATCGAATGATAATACTATAAATTGTTCCATATGTTTCTCCCTTCCGTATTATTTATATTAAAACCTATTTGCAAAGCCGCGCGCTCTTTGTATTACTGGTTCTAATATCTGTTTTATCCATCTGCTAAATCAGGCAATTGTTCTATCCTTGTAATATCACTATACAGAACATTCTCCAGTTTCGCAATACACCTGTGCTATTTGACACATTATCAGTGATATTCGGAAAAAAATCATTTTATCCCACTCACTCATCCACCAAATCTATCTTTTCCAGCAGATACATGAGCACGCTTTCCTCGCCAATCACCAGCATACCGAACTACGACGGAAGCTTCACTATAGTAGAGGAGGATGTAGCTGACTATGGCGAATGAAAACCGACGTGCGGAACGAAGTTCTTACATACAGCGCTATCAGCTTCGGCATGAAAGTCGGCACCGGACTTGGCTCCGTAATTGTCGGATGGGGGCTCGCTCTCGGAAACTATGTAGGAACCGAAGCAGTTAAGACAGCAAGCGCTCTTGAGTCCATCAAGGCACTTTACACTTACGTTCCGCTTATTGTTACCGCGATCGGACTGATCATCCTGCTGAACGCAAATATTGATAAAATATACCCGAAGATCCAGAAGGATCTGGAAGAAAGACGGGCTAAAAAGGCCTGACCACAGCAAACCAGGGATATCCCCGGAGACTTGCAGCTCCGGGAATCCCTGGTTTCGATGTCATTTTATACGATTTTCTTTCCATACTTAACAGCCTACCTTATATTTGCCGCAATAACGCCACATAAATGCCCCAGAAAGTAGATGCCAAAAACAGAGAGCCATATTCCACTAGCTAACAGAAGGCATAGCTGTAGCAATGACATTTCACTTAATTTCATAATAACATTTTTCATATTGCGCATCCTCCTAATACCGATTAAATAAATCTTCCCAAAACTTTTTATTTATTTCTTTAAGGATACGTTTCTTTTCACCCCGGTTCATTTCTCGAGTCTGTTTATTTTCACACACTTGAAAATAAACAGCCGTGATCACTAAAGCAATACATCCTATGGTCAAATACAAATCACATACGTCTAATATGCCTATATTTCTTACAGCAATAAAATCAAAAGTATACCCCCAGATTAACCGCTCCAGAAATCTTCCTATACATCCGCTTATGAAAAAGACCGGAGAAATAATCACACATATTACTGCAGAATACACTTCTCTTAAAAAGAGCACATATAACAAAAACAATATACCGGCAAAAAGACCTGCTACTGTCATCAAAATAAAAACAGGTTCATTATAGGTTATACCGAACTTAAGATTTAAAAAACTCCCGGCTTCATTGATTTCGGGATGGAAATGAACAATTAACCTGCTCCCGGAACAGGTTTGATCAGAATAATGATAATAATTCAGCATAAACGCGACAAACATATGAACGCCAATCATAAAAACTATCATTACCAGCGAGAGTAATTTACTTTTCCTTTTGTTCAATACTTTCATCAATCATCATTCCCGTTAGCTTTATTTATGGATAAGATTATAAATATTTTCTCCGAAATGATACCAAATTTCATTCCATTGATCCCATATAGATATCAGAATAATTATTGCTATGATTCCTGCTAATGCAGAAGCTATCTTTTTTGTGAGTTTTGGAGCAGTATTCATTTTATTACGTCTAGTGTAGGATAAGGTAAAAATATTTGAATTTCTCGTTCAGGATATCACAGCGTCTTATATCGTAAAATAACACATTTCTCAAATACATAGTATTTTTCAAGATACCCACATTCCACCCCCAACAGAAGCCGTCTCAGTATTATTCCTTATTTTTCCTACACCATGTTTTCTTTCCACACTCAGGACATTTTAGATAACTTGCTTTAAAAATATGAATACCACACAAATAGGTTCTGATGGAAGGAATAAACCTGGTATTACAGTTATTACAGCAAAAATAACTTTTTGTTCTTCCTGTTTTCATTGCAGTCCAAAGACCAATCAAACAGAATGATAATCCAAGGATTACTAGGATTATTATCATCGGAATGCTCAACTTTGTCTTATACTTACTTGTAAACAGAATAATTAAAACAAACAGCGCAAAGGAAATAACGGTGATAATAACTGTATGAGTTTTTCTTCTCTTATTTATTGAATTGGTATGTTCTGTCATAAATTTGTTAATCCACCTTTTCTCTGTCAACATCTAACAAGTTTTTTATTATCAAATGTGTATATCTTTTCTTTTCCATCTAATAATGACTTATCATGTGTAGCCATTATAAGTAATTTATCTTTAGAAAATTCCTTTAACAAATGATAAATCTGAATCGCATTTTCTTTGTCCAACGATGCAGTAGGTTCATCGGCAAAAATGACCGTTGGATTGTAAATCAACGCCCTGGCAATTGCAACTCTTTGTTTCTGCCCTCCTGAAAGCTGATATATCTTTTTATTTAGTAAATCTGAAATGCCGATTCGTTCAAGAAGGTTCTCAACTTCTTCCTTTTTTACATTTGACTTTAGGCATACATTCTGAAACACTGAAAGATATGAGATTAAATAGTGTTGCCGAAAAACAAAACCAAAGTCACTATATCTAATATCCCTTGTATTAACGTTATATTTTTCGTCATCTTATATTCTCCTGTCTTTATTTAACTACACTTTATCCTGATTCTTTGTCTTCTGCAATACACCCGTGCTATTTGACGCTTTATCGGTGGCATTCGGTAAAAAATCCTCTTTCCTCCACTCACTCATCCACCAGATCTATCTTCTCCAGCAGATACCTGAGCACGCTTTCCTCGCCGGTCACCAGTTTTGCCTGCACAGCCATTCCCTGTATGAACTCGAGGGTTTCCTTTCCGTCCGCCCCGCCCCGGGCAGTGATCGTAGCTTCTACCTCATAGTAGCTCATCCCGGTTTCACTGTTGATCTTGATATCTTTCGACACAGATGTCACTTCGCCCTCGAAGATCCCGTAATCTTCTGTCTGCGGATAGGACGCCACTTCATATTTGATCTTCTGCCCTTCGCGCACAGATCCTATGTCCTGATTTTCCACATAGATCACCGTGCGGAATATACCATTTCCATCCGGCACGATATTACCAATCTGTTCACCGGCAGATACACGGTCACCAGGTGTTTTTTCTGCGCTCAGATTCAGATATCCGTCGGTCTGCGCCTTTACATCACATTCCTCTATTCTCGTGCGGATCGTTTCCAGTGTCTCCTCGTATTCTTTTTTCTGCCCCTCATAAGTATTGATTTCTGCATTAACCGTGTTCTTTTCGTTGGTTACGATCTGGTCTGTGCTAAGTTCCAGCGAGCCGTTATCCAGTCCGCTCAGGTTTCCCGCTGCCTCACTTCGATTTGTTTTCAGAGACTCAATATTGCTCTGAACCGATGACAACGACTGTTCTACAGATGCGATTGATTCTGTCTCGAGCTGGCTCAACGCCAGCGCCTTTTGATTTTCCAATTCCGCAATAGCGCTGCTGTTATCTGTTACCCTCTGAGTATTACCGCCTGTCTCCACTGACGAACCTGACGACGTTCCTGTCTCAGCATCTGTTCCGCCGCCTGCTTCTGCTCCTGCCCATGTACCGGCGCTCTCTGCCTGCTGCTCTGCCGCCTCCTGTGCTCTTTCCAGTTCTGCAATCTGGATATCATATTGATTCGCCGTATAATTATACTGGTCTATGTATCCTGCTACAGCAGTATGATAATACACTTCTTCCGTACCGAAACTATTCGTCCTGTTTCGCATATCAGAGATCATCTGATTTAACTTCGCCTGCTGATCTGTCAGGCTGCTGATCGAGCTGTCAATGCTGTTCAGACTGTTCTGATACTGGCTCTGCTGAGTATCGGCGTCCGCCCGCACCATATCACGACTGATATTCACAGCGTCAAGCTTTGTTTTAAATTCTTCGTAATAGCTGTTCTCCTTGCATTCATCCAATGCGCCGCTCTCTCCATCCAGTTCTTGATAATAGGCGTTCATGATCTCCAGCCTTTGCTCCGTCTTTTCCAACTCGGCGATACAGCTTGTCTCCTGTTTCTCAAGTTCTGACGGATCCACGGAATATATCGTCTGGCCTGCCTTTACATATTCGCCGTCCCCTACATCCCAGGAAAGGATCGTCCCGTCTGTTATGTTCGTGATCGTAGCCGTCGTAGATCCGCTCCTGATCATCCCGTTTGCATGTGTCACAATGTCGATACGGAACATACTCATCCACACAAGCGCGATCACCAGTATTCCAGCCAGTGTCCAGATCAGTATAGCAAAGATCGGACTGGGCCTTGTTGCATATACTTCTGTACTGTCAGACATATCGTCCATATTGATAATGATAGGGTTCAAAGCGCGTCACCTCCCAACGACTGATGTTTTACAAGACCTGCATACTTTCCGCCCAGTTTCTTAAGCTCTTCATGTGTTCCTGATTCGATGATCCTGCCCTTGTCCATCACATAGATCCGATCACAGTTTTTGATCGTACTGAGCCTGTGCGCGATAAATATTGTTGTCATATCTTTTGAAAACTCCCGGATCGTATCGTCAAGAGCACGCTCTGTCACCGCATCCAGATTACTTGTCGCCTCATCCAATATCAATATGTCCGGCTTTTTCAGCATTGCTCTCGCAATTGCAAGGCGCTGTCTCTGTCCTCCTGAAAGATTTGCCCCATTCTCCTCAAGACGTGTTTCATAGCGCAGCGGCATTTCGTTAATAAACTCATGTGCCTGTGCTTTTTTAGCGGCATCCACTATATCCTCCATAACCGGAAAATCTATTCCAAGTGTCAGATTGTCATAAATGCTGCCGCTGAACAAGAATGTCTCCTGGGGTATGTATGCGATCCTCTCCCTCAGTGTTTCTATCCGTATATCTTCTATATTGTTCCCGTTTATCAGTATCTCCCCACTCTCCGCCTGATAAAGATGAAGGAGAAGCTTGGCCAATGTAGTTTTCCCCGAGCCGCTTTCGCCAACGAATGCGACTTTCTCCCCTCTTCTGATAGTCAGACTTATATCTTCCAGTACAAGTTTCCTCGTGCCATAGCGAAAATCAATATTTTTCAACTCGACATCTCCGGCAATGCTTTCAGGATGAAGCTTTCTCCTCTCACTTTCGCCTTTTTCCGCCTCCAGATCCAGGATCTCGCCCAGTCGGTCAGCCGCAACGACCGCTGTCTGCATCTGTGGCTGGAGATTGATCAGATTTTTGACCGGATCCAGGAAATACACAAGAAGAGACTGGAATGTGATCAACTGCCCCATAGTAAGCAAACCATGTATCACGTCTACGCCGCCCACCCACAGAATCACTATCCCACCTACAAGCTCAACAAACACTTTCAGTGCATTCTGCATATTCCCTATAAAGCTAAGCCGGAATACACTTTTTAAAAGTTTTACGAATCTGCTCTCCGCCTCATAATTCACCTTTCTTTCGGCATTAAAGGCTTTCACTGTCTGCATCCCATTCAGAGATTCCACCAGATAGGAAGTTAGCTGAGCGTTATCCTCCATCTGATTCCGGTTCCATTTGTCATAACTTTTGCGGAACCCGATGACGATCGCCGCGTACAGCACGACCATGATCACCGCAATCCCAAACATCTTCGCATTCTGCATATACAGAACGAAGGCACCGCCCACTGCCATCAGCGTATCGATCATGATCGTAAGAGTCGCTCCTGATATGGCATCTCTTACGTTGGATGCATCATTGAACCTTGACACGATCTCACCGACTTTCCTGCTGCCGAAGAAGTTCATAGGCAGTTCCAGGATATGCCTGTAATATCCCAGCAGAAGAGCGATATCCAGCTTCTGGCTCAGGTAGAGCAGCAGATGAGACCTGACAGCATCCAGAATTACCTTAAAAATGTTCAAAAAAATAACGCCTACAGACAGTGTGGTAAGCGTCCTGATAAGTCCGTCCGGAAGAATATCGTCCATCAGCGCCTTATAGTAAAATGCCCCTGCAATTCCAAGTATCGTATATACGAGAGACGCCATAAAGATATGTAAAAGAAGTCTCTTCTGAGGCAGGAGAAGATGAAAAAATCTCTGAAACAGACCTTTCGTCTCATTTCCTTTTACAAAGCTTTCCGACTTCACGAGAAATATCAGCACGCCTGTCCACTGGTATTCCGGCGGTTTGCCGGATCTGGCTGTCTTCCCGAAGAACTCTTTGGGAGTAAGTTTGACGATGCCACGCCCCGGATCCGCGATGATGATCTGTTTCTTCGTGATCTTGTGGACTACTACATAATGCATGAGATTCCCATTAACGATAACATGCGCGATACATGGCAGCGGAAATTCTGAGAAAAACGCTTTCTGGTCGCCTTTTACAGCCTTGGCGGAGAATCCGAGTTTCTCCGCCGCCTTGATCATTCCGAATGCATTCGTTCCCTGCTTGTCAGTCCCTGCAATCTCACGGATTTTGGATATGGGTATCCTATAGCCATTCTGCTTGGCGATGGTGGCAAGGCATGCCGCACCGCAATCGGTTATGTCGTGTTGCTTTACACAGTAGTATCTCATAAATTTCTCCTGTTGTTTTTATTATTCTAAATATGCATAGTCCTTTAGAATATTTCACTCCTATCTCTTAAACCGATTGATTATCCATTGAACTACCATATCCATAGGCACCCTCTGTCCGCCTGTGCATTTATACAGTTCCGCATCTGATAATACAGCCCACATTTTTGATAATTCCTTTTTCATCTTTTCGACCTCCTTGGTTAATCACATTTTCTAACTTCAAGTTAATCCCTTTGATATTAAAAATCAATATACCTGTGCTGTTTGGTCGAATAATCATGCTATTTGGAACATCAAAAATCTGACTTTTCTTTTTTTGCATTTCCATCTATAATTAATTCTGTTCGGAGGTGACTAAATATGGGCAATTTATTCCATATATATACTGATTTATTAGGTAATATTATAAACATCTTTCTCTTATTCCGATTTGCGGATAATTCCCTCCCCCATAAGGCCAGACACAGCTACAAACTTTTTTTCTTCGTCGCCTATACCTTGTATTCGCTGCCTGAGTATATTCCATATTCTTTCGTTATAGGCTTTTGTTTAGATGCATTTTTTCTGCTTGTTTCATCATGGCCCAATTGGAAAGCCTCCTTTTTTATACTACTAAAATACGAAGTATATGGTTATCTGAGCAGAATTGTAATTCTGCTCCTCCACTCTCTTGTCTTTAATGATTTTAGCATCCTTTCTTTATCTGATATCTACGAAGAATATAAGCTGATTATTATATCGTTTCTTGCTTATGTTTTTTATGTGCTGTATACGAATTGCAGACGGAACCGACAGATATCATCACGATACTCCCTTTATTTCCGCGTGATGATTGGATCGATATGTCTGCTGCTCAGCTATTCTACGCTCTATATCTGCCGTAAAGAGCCTGACTCTCAAATGTTGCCTGTACTTTTTACAATACTGATCATGCTGATCATGCTGTGTATTTCGCTCTATGATAAGTTCCTCGCTCTGTTGGCGGAAAATGCCAATTATAAAATCCAGGCTGAGATCAACCGTCTGCAGGAGGACTATGCCCTGCAGATAGACGAGAGTCTCAAAACTCTTCGCTCTCTCCGCCATGATATCAAAAATCATCTCATTATAATCGACGGGTATGCGTCACAGAAAAATTTTGAGAAGATACACGAATATATCAGCAAAATCGGAGATCGTTTTAAAGACACAGCGCCAATCCAGACGTCATCTACTGCAGTTTCTGCCCTCCTAAATGAAAAGTCCGCCCTGGCACAGCAGAAGAATATTTCATGTGAAATTACATGCGACTTTCCAAATCTGAAAATCGATGACTTTACCATGATTACGATTCTTGGAAACCTGCTTGACAACGCGATCACAGCGGCATCGAAATGTGCTGGCGGATGGATCAAAGCAAATCTTCAACAGCAAGATTCCATGCTTACCATCACAATCGATAACAGCCATTCAGAAGAGGTACAGGAAAAGGACGGCGTCTTTACCAGCACAAAAACAGATAAGTCAGATATACACGGGATCGGCATAAAAAATGTCCGCAAAGCTGTGAATAACCTGCGCGGACAGATTGATATTAGCTATACCAAAAATACGTTTCATGTCTGTATCCTTCTCCCAAATTATAAATAAAATTCTCTTTAAGTCGGTTACCCATCATTATTTGGAGAGCTGTCCATGAAAAGACCTCTTTTTTTCCAGGCATAAAATAAACCTCCAAACCGGTAAATTAATCTCACATCCGTTTGGAGGTTTACATAAATCAGGGAAAGATACTCGCTGTTTACCCGATTAAATTTCCAATTGTCTGCCCTATTATATACCCAATGGCATACACAAGGAGCCAGCATCCCATTATAATCACTATCTTATTTTTAAAAAAATTATTTCCTGTAAAGATTTTTTTTAAAAAGTCTTCCATAAACATCTTCCTTACTGGTGGTATAAGAATTATTTGGTCAAATTCCCCACCGTTTCTCCTATCACATACCCCACTGTATAGCAACCGCCCCAAAAAGCAGCAATAGCTTTCCAGTTCCATGCGCCGCCCTCAATGTCTGTCAATTCTTTTTCTTTCATTTCTTCAAACATAACAATCTCCTCTCTGCTGTAAACTGGTTTACTGTTGATTTTCTGCAATTTGCTATCTGGTACTCTTGTAACCATTATAAATACCAAGTCCCAAAGCAAACGCACCGCCGCCTATGATAAGAATCGGCACCCATGCTATACCGCCATTTGTTAATTCTAACTCGTTGGCATCCATTTCCTTGAATTCTTCCATGAATTTCTCCTCCTTCTGAAATTTTTTCTATATCTTTCTGTCTCCGTTATTCATTGACATGCGGATCAGATTGATATCGTCTGTCCTGTGTTTATCTCACTGTAAAACTAGCATTTTTCCTGTTTGATTTCAATATACATGTGATATTCGGCGCCCTGGCGATGCTATCTGGTAAGGTGTTTATATTCCAAACACCACCATTTTCATATCAAACGCCACATATTGTTTACACCCATCCCCAAACATGATAGTATTTTTACAGTACAGCGGCTTACGCTGCCAAAAAAGGAGAATCAAAATGTCTGAAATGAGCATTGCTGTCTGCGATGACGAAGAATTTTACCGCGATGAACTGTCGAAAATGATCACCGTCTATGGAAATGAAACCGGACGCCGCCTTACTCTGGATACATGGGAGAGCGGCATCGCCATGCTTGACGCAGTAAAAGGCGGGGATAAGGACTATGACATTATATTTCTTGATATCGAGATGCCGGAACTCTCGGGCATGGAAGCCGGCGAAGAACTGCGCCGCATGGGGAAGAACATGGCTCTGTGCTTTGTAACGAGTTTTACCAGCTACGCTCTTGACGCTTATCAGATCGACGCCATCGGCTATGTCGTAAAGCCGATCCAGTATCTTGATCTGAAAAAGATGATGGAAAAAGCGGAAATGCAGTACTGGTATCGTAAAAAGACTGAAGAGGCGCAGAAACGTTATCTGGAAGTCATGTGCGGACGCAGGACAGCCATCATTGACCTTGAGAAAGTTGTTTATATAGAGAAGAGGCGGAATCAGTGCGTCTTTCACCTTACAGACGGAGAGCAGATCTGCTATGATACTCTGAAAAATATATACCGTCAGCTGGATCACGACGTCTTTATGCAGATCCATCAGGGCTATATCGCAAATTATAATCATGTGAAAGAAGTGTTGAATGACCGTGTGTGCTTTGGCTCAGGCATGGAAGCGCCTTTAAGCCGCCGGTATTATGACGCCATCTACGGCAGGTATATGGATAAAATAAATCGTATCTTTGCAAAGATCAACGCGGCAGGTAATATCAAATGAGGGATCCGTTCGCCGCACGAATCCCCCATATCTCTGTGATGCGCCTCATCCAGAGAATCCAGATCAAGAAGGTCTATTGTATATAAGGTAGAAATCCATTCTACTACTTCTTCGAGTTCTCCAAAATCACGAACCCCCGAAACCGCGATGTCGATATCGCTTCGCTTCAGCACCGTCCCCGTTACTTTCTGCATTGTAATATATCAAAAGCATAGCAGAAACACAAGGTTCCCCGCATCCTTTCCGCCCGGTTTCCTATACATATACAATAGCAGAAGAACTTCATTTCATAAGCTCCACCCCCGCCGTCAGACCTGCGATATCCCCAAGTCTGTCGCCAAGAGCCGCCGGTTCAATCCTGCACGCGCGGCGGTTTCCGCTCAGAGCCTCTTCTTTCAGCGTCTTTCGCATTTCTGTCTCGAAATGCCGCGCCGCCCTCTGATAGATGCTCCCTATTACAATCATCTCCGGGTTGAGGATATCGATCAGGACCGCGATCCCCCGTCCGAGGTATCCCGCGCTTATCTTAAGGATCTGCTTCGCCTCCTCATCTCCCTCGTCCGCCATACGGCAGAGTTCTTTTGCCGACACTTTTCTCCCAATCGTCATCTCTGCAAGATTCGCGATTCCTCCGCCACTGCAGTACCCCTCGAAGCTACCCTTTTTCCCGTATCCTTCAGGCCCGCTTTCCGAGAGCCTGACATGGCCGACTTCTCCCGCTCCCCCTTTACTGCCTTTATACAGTTTCCCGTCTAAGATCAGTCCGGCTCCCATGCCTGTCCCGAACGTAAGGAATATCATATCCAACGTTCCTCGGCCGGCTCCGTACATCCACTCCGCCAGGGCGCACGCGTCCGCATCATTTCTGATCGCCGCAGGAATATGAAACTCATCCTGGAGAATGTCGACAACAGGCACATTGTCCCACAGCGGAAGATTGGGCGGACACAGTATCCGCCCCCGCTCTTCATCCAGAGGCCCTCCGCAGCTTATGCCGATGGACACGATTTCCGAATCCTCTCCCAGCTCCCGCTTATACCGGTGAAAACATTTGATCAGGTCATCTAGCAGATTCAGGGGTTGTGCTTCTTTTCCCGTCGGAAATACTTTCTTTTTCAATATGTTCAGATTTTCATCTGCAGCGACAACAGAGCATTTCGTCCCTCCAAGATCCACTCCAAAACGTATTTTCTTCACGATTCTTCTCCTCCGAACATCTCATTTTCCACCGCCGCGCATATGAGATGGTAGACAGGAAGATGGTATTCCTGTACTTCCCACGTCTCTTCCGCCGGCACGTTGATGAGGATATCCGACAGCCCCGCCAGACTTCCTCCGGATTCCCCTGTCATTCCGATCACTTTCATTCCAAGCGCCCTCGCCACATAAGCGGCCATCACCACATTACCGGACTGTCCGGAGGTGCTGATTCCCAAGAAAACATCTTCTTCTTTCCCATACCCCAGCACCTGTTGGGCAAAGATCAGTTCCGCGTCCATGTCGTTCTGCACAGCGCTCTGGAGTGCAGACTGGTTCACCAGCGCTATGGCAGGGAGTCCTTTCTGAAGTTTTTTCAGGATTTGTCTCTCCTCTTCATTTTTCGCCTGTCCACTTATGCGGTCCTGCATTTCCCTGGAAAGAGGACGCTCTTTTACGAAGCTCTTCATCAGCTCGCCCACGATATGTTCCGAGTCTGCCGCGCTCCCTCCGTTTCCGCAGACAAGGAGCTTTCCTCCTGCTTTATAACATTCCAGCAGACTGCTGACCGCACTCTCGACCGCTTCCTTATTGTGTTCCAGTCCGGCATGGCGTATAATCCCCCTCTCGATCATCCTGCATGTGCTTGTTTTCATAATTTTCCTCCGTTCATGCTGAATGTACCTGATTGCAGCTGCTTACATCTTATTCTTTTACCGCTCCTACTGTCATTCCTTGAATGATCTTCTCCTGCCCGATCATAAACACAATGGTCATCACGAGCGAAGAAAGCGTCAGAAATGCCATGATCCTGGGCGTGTGCGCCTGATGCGCCCCCTGGAACTCCCAGATTCCGAGGGGAAGCGTACGCACCTCCTCTGACTGAGTAAGCACCAGAGCAAACAGAAATTCTCCCCAGAGCTGTATGGCATTATAGATTGCAAGCGTCACCAGCCCCGGCACGCTCATAGGAAGATATACATGGAAGAAAGCCTGGCGTCTGCTGCAGCCGTCAATAAACGCCGCAGCCTCGATTTCAGACGGGATAGTCCGCATAAAATCACTGAGGATGAAAACCGACATCGGGATATTAAACGCCACATACGGTCCGATCAGAGCAAAAACCGTATCGTAGAGCCCCAGATTGTTACTCATCAGATATACCGGGATCAGCGTTACGTGCACGGGTATGGCCATGCAGGCGATAATAACAGCCAGTATAAAACCGGACGCCTTAAACTTTACACGTACAAGACTGTAGGACATAGTTGCCGACAAAAACAAGATCAGAGCGACCGAGATACCGATCACCACAATGCTGTTCAGCAGATACCGGAGGAAATTCCCGCTCAGGACTTCCGCATAATTGGCAAAACTGAATGTATCCGGCAGGCTCCATATGGCTTTGGAGTACAGTTCTTCCGGCTCCTTAAAGCTGACGAGGATCATGAACCAGAACGGCACGACCGACACAAACAGCGCCAGTATTGCAAAGACCGTCCCCACTCCTGTTTTCAGAGCTTTTTTCATATTGTGTCCCTCCTCTTTCTCACTCCGGCTCTTTTCCTGATAAATCCCGGAAAATATTTAATCATGGCCGAAAAGAATACCACAATAAAGAACATCGCGATGGCAATGGTGCTTCCGTATCCCATCTTCCACATGCGGAACGCATTTTTGTACATGTACGTGGCCATCAACTCTGTGGAATTCATGGGGCCTCCGTTCGTCAGGACATAGATCAGGTCGAAATATTTCAGGGAGCCGATGACAGAAAGGGTGGCCGCCGTAAAAATGTTTTCCTTGAGCATGGGGATTGCGATATGCACATAATACTGCAGGCTCCCCGCCCCTTCGACCTTTGCATATTCCCTGAGATCTCCAGATATCGTGCCGAGTCCCGACAGGAAGAGCACCATGTAGAACGGAGTATACTCCCAGCATATAACCAGAATTACCGTTATCAGCGCCGTCGCCGTATTGCCCAGAAGATCCAGAGGGCTTCCGGTTATTTTCTGCCACACGAAGCTCACCAGTCCGAAGTTGGGATCAAGAATATACTTAAAAAGTATCCCTATGGAAACTGCGGACATCAGCATAGGAAGGAAATAGATTGTTTTGAGTATTTTTCCAAACCTCCTGTTTTCCATCAGAAACGCCGCCAGAAGAAATCCCATCGGAATCTGTATCGCCACCGAAAGTACGACAATCAGAAGGTTATTTGCAAGTCCTGTAAAGAATACGTCATCTTTTAACAGTCCTACCCAGTTGTCCCATCCAACGAACTGCTTGACAGGATCAAAACCGTTCCATTCAAAAAAGCTCAGATAGCCCGTAAAAAATATAGGATACACCACGTAAACTCCCATGAACAGAAGTCCGGGCAGCAGAAAAATAATGTTCGTAATGATTTTATCTCTGTTAATTTTCTTTTTCTTCATATCTTCTGCCTCTTTGTAAGTTATGCCGGCTCAATGCCGGCATAATGCTATTCTCCGTAATATTCTTTTGCTGCTTCTTCCATTTCAGCCGCCGCTTCCTGGCTTGTTATCTCAAGGCCGAATATCTGCTGCGAAGTATCAAGATGCACCTCCGCCAGCTCCGGCGGCAGATACTGATCATACCACAACTGCACATTTTCTGCACTGGAAAGCATATCCAGTATTCCCTGCTGCATGGGATCAGTCAGCGTAATGTCCTTAACCGGAGGTACTTTCCCCGCTTCTATCCTCTCTTCTACAGAAGTGTCGTCGATGAGATACTGGATCAGTTCAAACGCCTCGTCAGGATTCTTGCAGTCTGTGGAAATACTGTAGAAATTGTCCCCGACCGTCCCCACAACATCGTTCGGATTCCCGCTTCCGCCCGGCACCTCCGGGAACAGGAAGTATCCCAGATGCTCGTAAAACTCGGGATTCTCCGCCTTGATCGTATCCATCTCCCACGAGCCTGTCAGCATCATGGCCGCTTTCCCTGAGAATAGCAGATTCCTCGGCTGCCCCGCATCCTGGTCCAGACTGTTGTATCCCTCGCAGAAATACCCGACATCCACCCACTCCTGGATCAAATCGCCCGCCTGAATAAAGGCTTCATCCTCAAAACTTCCGCCGGCGCGGTCCGCAGCGTTTGTGAACGCTTCATATCCGCCGTAACGCAGCACCCCGTACATATAGTACATGGAACCCGGCCATTTGAATTTATTGCCGAGAGCAAACGGAGCGATTCCGTTTTCCTTGAACGTCTCGCACGCCTCTATCAGCTCGTCATAAGTCTCCGGCACTTTCACATTGTATTTTTCAAACATATCCTTATCATAGAGGAACAGCGACAGGCTGACATTCTCCACCGGAACTCCCCACAACTTATCATCATATGTAACATGCGTCATAGAAGCGTCGATGAAACGGTCCTTGTAGTTATCCTTATCCATATATTCCGTAATGTCCAGCACTTTCCCCGCGTCAATGTACGAAGCAAGCTTCCCACCGCCCCATGTGATAAATACGTCCGGCGCGTCCGCACCCATGGCTGCGCTCAGCTTCTGCTCATATGCGTCCGACTGCACAGGCACGTTCTCCACGGTTACTCCGGGATTCGCCTCCTCATATCGGGCCACCGCGTCTTCAATCAGCTTCAGGTGATGCTCCGCTGTATTCACATGCCACAGCACCAGCTTTTTTTCCCCTTCTTCTCCGCCTGAGCTTTTTCCGCATCCGGCAAGAACGCCGCTTATCAGCACGACTGCCACTGCTATTACCGATATAACCCTTTTCCTATATTTCTTCATAAACTATATCCTCCAATCACGAAAACAGACTGACGGCGCTCTCCCGACCAAAGGACGCCATGCAATCATTCCCCGCTTATTAAAATATCCGTTCCCTTTTCCCTGAGCTGCTCCAGATACTGTTCCGGCGCAGTCTTGTCGGTTATGATCGCACTTATTTCGTCCAATTGTACGACAGGTGTAAGAGATACCCTGTCAAATTTCGTCCCGTCCGCCATTATATATGTATCTTTACTGTTCTGGACCGCTTTGATCTCGGTCTGCACACTGTAGTAATTCGGAGTGGTGATTCCGTATTCCAATGAAATAGAATCCGCTCCGAGGAACGCTTTGTCAAAGTGTATATTCTTGATATACTCGACCGCCTTTTCCCCTGTAACCGCTCCTGTGACGTTCCGCACCGTTCCCCCTACGATCTGCAGATCGATCTGAGGCTGAGAGAACAGCACATTGGCGACCAGAATAGAATTGGTAATCACATAAATATCCGGAACCCGGCTGAGAACTGCCGCCAGCTCGTACACTGTTGAGCCGTCGCCCAGGAATAAAATATCCCTGGGCTTAATTAATTTCAGCGCCTCGCGGGCAATTTTCTGTTTCTGAAGGAGATTGATCGTTTTTTTCTGTCTGATGTCTACTTCCTCCTGCTCCTCCGCCTTGAGAGTAATGCTTTTGAGCGTCCGGATGGCTTTCCCCTTCTTCTCCAGGGACTGCATACAGCGACGCGCGGTAGCCGGCGATACGCCGAACGCATCCTCTATCTCTTCCACCGTCAGTCTCTTTTTCTCCTGAAGCAGCTCTATGATTCTTTTTTCCCTCTCCGCCACTTCACTTCTTGATACTCTCATACAATAATCTCCTTCTGTTCATCTCTTATTTCCGGAACTGCGGAAGATACTCCATCTGAGCATCTATCAGTTCGTTCAGACACTTTTCTCCTATCTCCAGGTCAAAGCAGTTTGGATCGTTGGCGAGAGCCGCCATCGCAAGCCACCTGTCGCCTTTTACCGCCGCGTCCACGATGTTCTGTATGTTGTACGCATGTCTGGAAATATATGGGACGATCGTATTCGGCAGATCGCCCATCGCAAGGGGATGGTATCCTGAAGCGTCCACATGTACCGGGATTTCCACAACTACTCCGTCCGGGAGATTTGTAATATACCCTTTATTCGGGATATTGATATGGAATATTTCTCCGGTATCCTCCCGCATCGCTCTCTCGATGTCCACCATCTGGCTCTCTTCCCATGTCTTTCCCACTGTAAGCATATCTCTGTCCAGCGGTTCCGTTCCCATTGCCTGATTATACACCTTTTTATGGAATTCAGGATATGTTTTCAGCACTTTCTTGATATACGCCTGATCGAAAGGATGGCGGATCCTCTGCGCCTCTGTGGATGTGAACCACTGCGGATAAAATTCTCCGATATGATGGTCTCCCGGCCCCGGGAAATACCCCATGCGGTCGCAGATGGCAAGGCTCAGGAGCAGCTCGTCAAAATGTCCCACCGTCTTTTTATATTTCTGCTCTTTTGCCAGAGTGTCCAGATTGTCTTTCTTGAACATCTCACGGATTTTCTTTCTGAATTCAGGGTATATGTCCTTTCCATTATACATGAGCTCTAGCAAAAAATGGAAGTGATTAATTCCTGCCGCCTTGGCGGATACTTTTTCCGGGTCCAGTCCCATGAATTCGCACGCGAATCTCTTGGTCAGCTCTACGCCGATACACAGCCCGACGCAGCGGATGCTTGTCTGCTGGTTTACCGCCTGCACTACGATCGGAACCGGATTGGTGAAATTGTACATTCTTGCCTTTGGACACAATTCCTCCATATCCCTGGCAATATTCACGATTTCATACACATGCCTCAAAGCTCTGGAAATACCTCCGGGTCCCAGGCTTTCCCCATCCGGCTGTACAAATCCGTATTTTGTCGGGATATCCAGATCTCTCTTGAAGGCCTTGTTCCCTCCTACGGCTATGGATATGGTTACAATATCCGCTCCCGGCAGAACGTCCCTGCGCTCAGTGGACGCCTCAAAAGTAATCCCGCATCCCAGCTCCCTGTTCGCACGCTCCAGATATTTTCTCATGATTTCCAGATTCTCAGCGTCAATATCTACCAGCCCGACCGTGCATCCTTTATAAAACGGATCAGCAAAGATCGTGCTTACGATTGTTGTGGTAAACGCCATGCTTCCCGCTCCGATAATCACTATTTTCTGTCCCAAAACCGTATGCCTCCTTCATCTTACTTTTAACATGTTACAGCCCGGCGGACGGACATCTCGCTGAAATCTCGTCCACCATAATCAATGTGTCCGGATGATTCTGGACAAATGTACACGGATATCTGACTTCCGGTTTTCTAAAGCACATTGCCCTCAGGATCGTCTGTTTCCACGCTCCCCCGTCCGTCACAAGCACGATCTTCTTCGCCGCCATGATGTCTTTGAACCCGACTGTAATCCCCATCGGCGGAATGATCTTTGTATTCCCTCCTGTCGAGCGGTGGGAATGCATAATAAATGTTTCCTCATTTGTGCTGACTATATGCGTCCTGGCATTTAAAAACTGCTCTTCAGTCACATCATACCAGCGGCTTGTGGGCGGCTCGTTGTAGGCGATATGCCCTGTAAACCCAAACCCTCCGAACAGGATGTCGATCCCGCCAAACTCGTCGATCTTTTTGTCCACGTAGTCCATCTGCTTCGGATCATGGAAAATAAGCCTTTCCTCATCCGGCCTGAGCTCTGGTCTGATTTTGTCAAACAGCTCTCTTCTGAGATACTGCTCCAGGTTAAAGGGATGTGATTCCGGGAGTTTTCTGCAGTCCCATGTCAGCCATTCATCCACCTGATAATTCACTGTATTTTTCCACGAGATATTTTCTTCATTCGTTATCTTCACGAGCAGCGGAAAGTTCCTTTTCGGTCCCACCGGCCATGCAATCCTTGTCAGCTCTCCTTTTCGGTTGTTCTCCTGTATGAGATCCATCGTTCTTCTCGCCAGCGTGTAGAACATCTCGTCTGTATCCTGATAGATCTCGATAGGAACCAGTGATTTTTCAGCCAGCTCTTCCTCGGGTACTTTCAGCATCTCGTCCCAATTCAGCCATTGTTTCATTTCTGTCTCCTGTCATAGTTTTTTAAAAAGTCTTCTGTCTCCCGGCGCGTTGGATAAGACGGCCATACCTCGGCCCTCTGCACAGAGAGCGACGCAGCCGCAGAAGCATACTTCACAGCTTCCCTTATGCTTCTTTTTTCTTCCAGCATGCATGCCAGTACTGCGTTAAAACAGTCGCCCGCTCCGCTTGTGTCCGCCGCCTGAACCGGGAAGGCCTCCTGCCTGTAAACCATTCCCTGATCAAAGATTACAGAACCTTTCTCGCCAAGTGTTGCAATAATTGTATTTATCCCCGTCTTTTCATGAATAATTTCCACCACTTTTTCCGCGGAAATCCTGTTGTCTCCCGGTACGCCTGCTATTCGACGGGCCTCATTCTCATTTGGAGTAAGTATGTCTATACAATCCTGCTTCATCCCCACCGGAAATTCATCTGCAGGAGCTGGATTGAGAATTGTCACCGCTCCACATCCGTGAGCTTTCCTACACCCTTCGAGAGCCGTCTCGACCGGAATTTCAAGTGAAGTTAGAAAAACATCCGACTTTTCTATTAGCGTTTTGCACTTTTCCACTACATCGACGGTCATTTCTTCCAGGCAGCCCGGCACCGTAATTCCCATCGGGATTCCATTCCGATCCACAAACGCATATCCTGCTCCTGTGCTTCCTTTCGTTTTAAGAACTGCACCATATCCTACTCCATATTCCTGACAAGCTCGCAACAACATTTGTCCCTCTTCGTCTTCTCCAACAACCGTTACAAGTTCCGCACAGGCTCCGAACTTTGCAACCGCTATTGCCTGATTTGATCCTTTCCCTCCGTCCAGTATTTTCTGGAATCTCTGCCCTGTCAGATATTCTCCCGGGAGCGGATGCCTGTCGCAAAGAATCTGAAATGACGAAGTGTGGGCACCCATTACTGCAATCAATCGGTTCCCTCCTTTCTCGTTTTTGTTACATATACAATAACATATATGATTATTATAGTCAATAAAAATAATTATATTTTTCATTTATTTCTTTTTATATGATTATTTTAATTATATAAATCAAATAAATACTATTTAACACTCATCTGTATTTTGCAAACCAGGAACAAAATCGATAAAAGGATACAGTAGAAAAAGTCATAATTTTGTCAAAAAAATAGAGAGTTATCCATTCATCCACGAATAGATAACTCCAGCTAAGCTACTTTTTATGATGAGAAATACATTTAATAAATCTCATCCCTTTATCATAGGATGTTCGGATAACCATTTTTTTGTATCTTTCCGAGCCATCCTCCACGCAATTAACTTTTATCACTGCTCTTCCCAACAGCCGGTTCACCTTGGTCGATACGATCTGTACTGTTTCCAAATTCCATTCTCTGTTTTTCCAGAAAAGCCGTTCATCAGAGTATGCATAGATCCCCTGGTTAAGCATAATAGTTGTTCCAAGAGCAATAACAGGTAATCCGGAGACAGGAAATGGTAAAGTTCCTCCTGCCGCTATATCAGCGGAACAGAAGCACTCCACAATTCCGGCAAACAATAATCCATAACAAATCACATAGTCCACTATTGTTGCGAATATATATATATTATCTGCTAATAACCATGCCTTTTCCCTGATATATTTCTGTCTGAATCGAACAACAGAATAGATTTGTCTGGCAAGATAATATATTATGCATCCTGCAAAAATTATAAGTGTTCCTTTCATTATCATAGCTGGTCTCCTGTCACAGTAAAATATTTTTTGCGCTAAAGATCAAACTACCAGCCTTGGGAATCGCAAAATCCTAAAACTGTTACAGCAACACCTACTCCAACTGCCACTGGTCCTGTTGCACCCAGTGCAACAAGCCCCCCTGCGAATATAAGTGCATTTCCTAATGTACCACCAGCCTCAATATTATACATATCATCTAAAGAAAGTTCTTTCATCTTTCCATCCATAATGTCATTCTCCTCCTTTTACATATTGTTCAGAAAAGCACCGCCTGAAGACAAGAATAGAGCCGCCCCTCCTGCCGGGCATACACACGCTACTGCCGGACTAGCCGCAATCCCTATCATAGACAAAAAAGTGTAACCTTCCCTCCTCCATTCAACTGAGTAATTTCATTTTCTGTAAGTGACACAAAACTATCGCTTTTTACCATTGTTTCCATTGCGTTTCCTCCTTAATATTAATCTGAATTTATTATGTTGATCAACAGAATTAGGTAACCGGCTATATTTAAATATTAACTATCAATCTTTTCTTTTTCAAGCATTCCATGCTACTTGCCTGTCTTTTCGTGGTATTTGGTTTTATTGTGCGATAGATTTTCATTTGTCATCCTGCATGCTCTTCACAGAAGCCTGCTGATCTCCGGGAACACTTCAACGCTCCGCTTCAATATCCCCTTCACATAAGCGATCATGATCCCATAGTTTGTCATAGGTACACCCTGATCCGCCGCACAGCTCAAGCGATACTTCATCTCCCGTTCATTTAACATGCAGCCTCCGCAGTGGATGATCAGCTTATACTTTGTCAGATCGTCCGGGAACTCTGTCCCTGACGTCGTCTCGATCCTGATCTCTTTTCCCGTATACTCTCTGAGCCAGCGCGGGATCTTTACCGTCCCGATATCATCGCACTGTCTGTGATGCGTACACCCCTCGCTGATCAGGACGGTATCCCCGTCCTCCAGACTGTCCAGCGCAGTCACACCGCGCACCGCCTGTTCAAGATTTCCTTTATACCTGGCGAACAGGATTGAGAACGACGTCAGCAGGATATCGTCCGGGGTATCTGCAGACACCTGCTCAAATGCCTGGCTGTCCGTAATAACGATTTTAGGCTTTTTGTGGAATTGTCCGAGCGCCTCTTTTAGTTCCGTCTCCTTTACCACCACAGAGACGCCGCCCGCTTCCAGCACATCACGGATTGTCTGCTGCTGCGGCAGGATCAGTCTCCCTTTCGGCGCCGCGGAATCGATCGGAACGACAAGGACCGCAACATCCGCCGGGCAGAGCAGGTCGCGGACAAGATATTTCTCCGGTTCTTCTGTCTGCGCTATCGCAGCGATCTGTTCTTTCAGAGCATTGATCCCCTCACCCGTCGCCGCGCTCACCGCCAGGATCTGGTCTTCTCCCAGAGAAAGAGCCGCTTTCACCTCGTCTTTCACTGACGGATCCGTAAGTTCGGCCTTGTTAGCGACTACCAGAAAAGGAATATTTTTTCTCCGGATGCGTTCGATCAGAGCCTTATCTTCGGTGGACGCCCCCTCAGTACTGTCGATCACCAGCACTGCGGCGTCCGTCTTATTAAGCACCTGATAACTCTTCCTGACGCGCAGGCCGCCCAGTTCTCCCTCATCGTCGATTCCCGGAGTATCCATCATGACGACCGGTCCAAGAGGCAGAAGCTCCATGGATTTATATACCGGATCTGTCGTCGTACCTTTCACTTCCGATACCACAGCCAGATCCTGTCCTGTAACTGCATTCATTACGCTGGATTTCCCCGCATTTCGCTTTCCGAAAAATCCGATATGTATCCGCTCTGACATCGGCGTCTTATTCATATTCATAGCTGTCCCTCCTTATGCTTTTCATTTTACTTTGATCATCTGCTGCAAATAATTTTGACAAAACGGGACGCCGCCTGTAATAGCTGCGCGCCCCGTTGCTGCATTTCTATACTATACTATTTTACCACAACTTTGCGGAAATTTTTCTTTCCTTTCTTAAGTACGACTCCTTCACCTGAGAGAGCGTCCCGGTCAAAAACTGCTGTGATCTCGACGATCTTTTCTCCGTCGACCGCAACACCGCCCTGCTGAACCGCGCGTCTCGCCTCAGATTTTGACGGGACAAGGCCGCTCTTTACAAGCATACTGAGAATGTCGATCCTCCCGTCTGTGAAATCTTCATCCGTAAGCTCTGTCGTCGGCATCTCCGCTGCATTTCCTTTACTGAACAGTGCGCGCGCACTCTCCTGGGCTTTCTTCGCCTCTTCTTCTCCATGTACCAGTTTCGTCAGTTCATAGGCAAGGATTTCTTTTGCCGTATTGAGCTGAGCGCCTTCCCACGAATCCATCTTATCGATTTCTTCCAGCGGAAGGAATGTCAGCATACGGATACATTTCAGTACGTCTGCGTCGGCTACGTTTCTCCAGTACTGATAGAAGTCGAACGGGGAAGTCTTGTCAGGATCGAGCCAGACCGCACCGGACTGCGTCTTCCCCATCTTCTTGCCCTCAGAATTCAGGAGCAGAGTAATCGTCATGGCTCCCGCGTTTTTCCCGAGTTTCCGGCGGATCAGCTCTGTGCCGGCCAACATATTGCTCCACTGGTCGTCTCCTCCGAACTGCAGATTACAGCCGTATTTCTGGTATAACGCATAGAAATCATACGCCTGCATGATCATATAGTTGAACTCAAGGAAGCTAAGCCCTTTCTCCATTCTCTGCTTATAACATTCCGCAGTGAGCATACGGTTTACGGAGAAATGCGGTCCTACTTCGCGGAGCAGTTCAATATAATTCAGATCAAGAAGCCAGTCGGCATTGTTTACCATCATGGCCTTTCCTTCTGAAAAGTCGATAAACTTACTCATCTGTTTTTTAAAACAGTCGCAGTTGTGCTGGATCTGCTCCGGCGTCATCATACTACGCATGTCTGTCCTGCCAGACGGATCGCCGATATACCCCGTGCCGCCTCCGATCAGGGCGATCGGTTTATTTCCCGCTTCCTGGAGACGTTTCATAAGACAAAGAGCCATAAAATGGCCTACATGGAGACTGTCCGCCGTGGGATCAAATCCGATATAAAACACCGCTTTCCCGCTGTTCACGAGGTCTCTGATCTCTTCCTCATCCGTCACCTGGGCGATAAGCCCTCTTGCCTGAAGTTCCTCATAGATTCCCATTTTCCTACTCCTTTTCACTGTAATAAAATAACCGCCCTTACTGCTCCCGCAATAAGGACGGATCATAACCGTGGTACCACCTTAATTCACTGAGAGTAGAAACCCTCAGCCTCATTTGGTACGATAACGTGTACCAGCCCGTTGCAGCCTACTTACAGCATGTCTGTATCGTCACTCCGTGAATCCATGCAGAAACGACCGGAATGCGTCTGCCATGTTCGGTGCAAGGCTCCGGGATGTATTCACAAGTGCCGTATCACGCGCCTCTCATCCACCGGCTGCTTTCTGTCTTCACGGGCAGCTGCTACTTGTTCCCTTCATCACCTGTATCATATGAATGCATCTTATCCTATGATCTTTGCTTTGTCAAGCACATTTTTAGTAACAGTTCAGCTATTTGCCATCAGGAGACAGATTTATGCCTGCATAAAAATCCGGCGACTGACCGGCATATAACTGAACTGCTACATAATTTACCGCGGTATTTTAGACAGAGCGGCTCTGTCTGCCACCACTACCACATCGTCATGCATCTGGAGGATCGACGCCGGCACTTCCGGAACAACCGGGCCGAAAAACGCCCTGGCAACGATATCTGCTTTTTCCTCACCACTCGCGATCAGAAGAATCTTCTTCGCCCGCATGATCGTCTTGATCCCCATAGACAGTGCCTGTCTCGGGACTTCATCTGCGGAGGAGAAGAACCGTTTATTTGCCTCGATCGTCCTCTGGGTAAGATCTACACAGTGCGTCTCCTTTGCAAAGGATACTCCCGGTTCATTAAATCCAATATGACCGTTATGGCCGATACCCAGCAGCTGGATATCAACGCCGCCCATGGACTGGATCAGCGCTTCATACCTTGCGCACTCCTCTGCCGGATCTTCAGCCATGCCATTGGGAACGTGTGTGTTCTCCTGTCTGATATTCACCCGGTCAAACAGATGGCTGTGCATAAAATAATAGTAGCTCTGTTCGTTTTCCCGCGTCAGTCCTCTGTATTCATCCAGATTGACCGTCTTTACTTCTGCGAAATCCAGATCCCCTTTATCATACCACTCAACAAGCTGATCGTATGTTCCGATCGGAGTTGAGCCCGTCGCGAGCCCCAGAACACAGTCCGGCTTCAGGATGATCTGAGCCGAAAGGATGTTCGCCGCTTTTCTGCTCATCTCCCGGTAGTCTTTTGCCTCATAAATCTTCATATTCCTTTCCTCCTCACCGATGAGTTTACTGGATTAACGGGTATAAGAAAAACCAGATTTCCAAAGCATAAAACTCGTTACAGCTTAAAAAATCTGGTCTTACTTCCTCATATTTTCCAGTTTTACCGCTAAAATAATACTAGCAATAATCAGTGCAAAAGTCAAGAAGATCAGTTGCTCTTTCCCGCCACGTAAAAGATCGCGATACCGAATACTAACGCGATGCAGTCAAAGATGCTGAACGCATCCTGCGTCACCTGCATATAGATCAGAGATACAAGCCCCAGCGCGGCAAAGACAAGGCCGAGCGCACGGCTTACCCCGAGGGCTCCTTTTACGCATGCAATGCCGAGGATGATCGCAAGCAGCGCGATCACGTATGCAAGCACGACGATCAGCGTCTCCTGAGCTTCATGCCCCGGAAGGATTCCGCCCACTTTTCCCATCAGCGCTACCGTTCCGAGAATCGCATAAAGCAGTCCGAACAGGATCATTAAAATACCGAAAAACTTTAAAACACCTGAATTATTATTTCCCATTGTCTCATTCCTTTCTTCCCCTCAAGAACATCTCTTCGTTCTTTGGACCGGGGATAATTAATGTCTGATAGTTGTCCGCAGGGATTATAACACAGGCCCGGAATATCAATCAATTATCTTACCTATATAGTCAGATTATTACTGTTCATACTTTATCCCCACAAGCACCAGACCTTGTGGAGGAGCGGTGACTCCCGCCTCTTCCCGGTCTCTGGCCAGTAGCATATCCCTTATGCTCTCAGGAGTACGAAAGCCGCGTCCCACCTCGACCAGTGTCCCGACGATGATACGGACCATGTTATAAAGGAAACCATTTCCGCTGATCCGGACAGTGATCAAATCCCCCGTCTTTTCGATATTCAGTGCACAGACAGTCCTCACAGTAGTCTTCACTCCCGTATGTGTGCTGCAAAAACTGCAAAAATCATGTTCTCCCACAAGCCATCCTGCCGCCTCACGCATCTTATCAAGATCCAGAGGGAAAGACACATGCCAGGTATCCCGTCTTCTGAGAGGATCCGCCATCTCCCGATTCAGGATATGATACTCGTATGTCTTAACAGAATTCTGATATCGAGGATGCCATCCTTCGGGCACTTCTTCCGATTTTAGCACTACGATATCTTCAGGCAGGAACCTGGCTGCCGCATATGCAAATCGCTCCGGCGGTATCGAAGACACCGTATCGAAGACGGCCACATTGCCCTGTGCGTGAACACCGGCGTCCGTACGGCTTGCTCCGATCACCTGTATCTGCTCTCCTGTCAGCCGGAAGAGCGCCCGATTCAGTATTTCCTCCACTGTGATGCCATTTGGCTGGATCTGCCAGCCACAGTAGTCCGTACCGTCATAGGCAACGGTAAGTCTGATTCTTCTCATGATAACCTCCAATCGGGGACGTAGTAAAATCGGGTTTTACTACGTCCCCGATCAACATTCAGGGTGTCCCAAAGCGGATATCGATCAATCCGCCTGATTTAGAAGATCCATAATTTAAAGGGAACAAATCTCCCGATCACGAATATCCCGACAATATAGATCAAGGTCACAATATATGCGATCCTGTCTCTGCTCTTATAGCGGAGCGGCTTCATCTTCGTCCGCCCCTCCCCGCCGTGATAACACCGGGACTCCATCGCCATTGCAAGATCATTCGCCCTCCGGAATGCGGACACGAACAGCGGCACGAGGATAGGCACCATCGCTTTCGCCCGCTGAATGATATTACCACTCTCAAAATCCGCTCCCCTTGCCTGCTGCGCTTTCATGATCTTATCGGTCTCCTCGAGCAGGATCGGAATGAACCGCAGCGCGATCGACATCATCATCGCCACTTCATGAACCGGCACGTTCAGCTTATTCAGAGGATGAAGCAGTTTCTCCATGCCGTCAGTCAGTCCGTTGGGCGACGTGGTAAACGTCATGATGGATGAACCGGCCACAAGATACATCAGGCGTACCGCCATAAATACAGATGTGCGCAGACCGCCTTCCGTGATCGTAAAGATCCAGAAATGTACGAGAGTCTCTCCGCTCCGGGTGAGAAACAGATTCATCACCACGGTGAACAGGAGAAGGATCACGATCGGCTTAAGCCCTTTCACGATATATTTCAGCGGTACTTTGGACAGACGGATCACAACTCCCAGATAGACGGTTGCAATCACATATCCGAGAAGGCTGTTCTGTATAAACAAGGACACGAGGAAAAGCAGGGTGCAGACGATCTTCACCCTGGGATCCAGTCTGTGTATCCGGCTCTCAGCCGGGTAATACTGCCCGATTGTTATGTCTCTTATCATAGTAACTCCTTTTTTATCCGAGCAACACTCTTTGCCATGTTATCTCTGAGGTTCTGTCCGCATACATCTCATAATCTCTTCCGCTGCCTCCTCTACTGTCGTAGCGTCGGGAGACACGTCAAACCCGCGCTCTTTCAGGTCATGCATCACATAAGTCACCTGTGGCGCGGCAAGCCCCACCTTCTCAAGTTCTTTATAATGGCGGAATACATCCCGCGGCGCGCCGTCCAGCATCATCTCACCGTGATTCATTACAATGATGCGCTCCACATACCGCGCGATATCTTCCATGCTGTGAGAGACAAGTATGACCGTCATCCCGGTCTCTTTATGGAGCTTTTCCACCTGATCGAGTATCTCGTCTCTCCCCTTGGGATCGAGTCCCGCCGTTGGTTCATCCAGGATCAGCACTTTCGGTTTCATGGCCAGCACTCCGGCGATCGCAACTCTCCGCTTCTGTCCGCCTGACAGTTCAAAGGGCGACTGTTTATAATATTTCTCCGGGAAGCCGACCAGTTCCAGCGCCTCTCTCGCATTCTTCTCGCACTCTTCCGGGGACAGTCCCTGATTCTTCGGACCGAAGCAGACGTCGCTGATCACATCCACCTCAAAGAGCTGATACTCAGGGTACTGAAACACGAGTCCCACCTGGCTGCGGAGAGCACGCATATTATATCCTTCTTCATAAATATCCTGTCCGTCATAGAGGATCTTCCCGGATGTGGCTTTTACCAGTCCATTCAGATGCTGGATCAGAGTGGACTTTCCTGAGCCGGTATGTCCGATGATCCCCAAAAACTGTCCCTGGGGGATCTCAAAGCTGACGTCCCGGAGCGCATGTTTCTCATAGGCTGTTCCGGGACTGTATACATAACTTACATGTTCTAATGCAATCGACATAATGCCTCCACCAATTCATCTCTTCTTAAAATTCCCCTGGGAAGATCCAGTCCACGTTTTCTTAAAGTTTCCGCGAGCATCGTCACCTGGGGAACATCCATGCGGTAACTTTTCAATTCGTCAACTCTGCCGAATATCTCTCTCGGAGTTCCATGCATCACGATATGCCCGCCATCCATGACAAACACCTGATCTGCATCGATGACCTCTTCCATATAATGTGTAATGAGAATGACCGTTACATGCTTTTTCTTCCGCAGTTCCTCTACTGCATGGATCACTTCTTTTCTTCCGTTCGGATCAAGCATGGCCGTAGGTTCGTCCAGCACGATGCATTTCGGTTCCATGGCAAGTACGCCTGCTATGGCCACTCTCTGCTTCTGACCTCCCGAGAGCTTGTTCGGAGAGTCTTTCCTGCGTTCGAGCATCCCGACCGCTTTCAGGCTCTCCTCTACCCGCTGCCAGATTTCGTCTGTCGGCACGCCCAGATTCTCCGGGCCGAATCCCACGTCCTCTTCCACAACCGTACCGATGATCTGGTTGTCCGGGTTCTGAAACACCATACCGGCTGTCTGACGCACGTTCCACAGTTCGTCGGGATCCTTCGTATCTTTGCCGTCTACCCACATCGTTCCTCCTGTCGGTACGAGGATCGCATTCATGTGCTTTGCAAGAGTAGATTTTCCGGAACCATTATGTCCCAGGACCGCTACAAACGAGCCCTGCGGTACATCGATATCGATTCCGTCTATAGCGCGCTCCGCGCCGATCACATTCCCCTCTTCGTCCCGCTTGTCATATTCATAGATCAGTTTCTCGGCATGTATCATTTCTGTCGGCATGATCCGGCCTCCGTTTCTGTTCGCATTCACGATGCAGCTGCACCTTTATGTCTCTGATTTCACACAGTTTTAAAACTCATTGCACTTTATTGTACGGCATCAAAAACTTTTTTGCAATAGTCCGTTGAAAAGCGCTCTGTCCCGCATCATAAAAACTCCCGGAGAAAATCAGACATTTCCGGGATATTTAACCGAAATGTTCCTGATTTTCTCCGGGAGAGAGCTCACTTTCCATCCGGGCAATATGTGCGTTTTACAGATGAATGCGCAGCTTATATTTGTCGCAGGAACAAGCGCGCTCACTACTGTCATCATCGACGGTTGCAGACCGCACCGCAGATTCTCTGATTTTTGTATATTTTCACAACACTTTGTTACTTTATTTCACGCTTAAATCCTTCTCCAAATACCTCGCTTGTCTCCGTAAACATCAAAAAAGCCTGGGCATCCGTCTCCTGTACGGCACTTTTTACAAGATACGCCTCCGCCTTTGAGCAGGCGCAAAGAAGCACATCCCTGTGCATCCCCGTATATCCCCCGGATGCCGGGATCGTTGTAACGCCGCGTCTTACATTTTCGCCAATCTTGACAGCAATCTCTCTGCCTTTTCCCGTTATGATGATCGCCAGCGTGCCGGCGCCTGCACCGTACAAAATCTTGTCGATCACAATAGTAGAAACTCCCGTGGATGCCACTCCGTAAAGCACGGCGTCGATATCTCCGAATACCGGCCACCCCAGCAGTATAACTACAAGATCGATCAGAAGTGTAATCACCCCTATCGTCATATGAGGTTTTTTCTTCTTGATTGTCAGGGCAAGAAAGTCGATCCCGCCGGACGATGAGCCGCGTATATAAAAGAGCGCCATCCCGGCTCCCATAAAAACACCGGAACAGATGGCCGCCATCAGCCTGCTGCCTGTATACATCGGTATATAGGGGAATATTACATCGAGAAACAGCGAAGAGATCACCATTGTCTTCGCGCTTTTGATCAGAAGCTGCCGTCCGACAGCTTTATAGCTGATAAGAACGAGGGGGATATTGAACAGAAGAGTTACCGTCCCCACGGGCAGGCCAAGAAGATAATTCAGGATCAGCGCCAGACCGGACACTCCGCCCGGCGCGAACCCCGCATTGCCCGCAAAGGTATAAATGCCGGCAGCATAGAGTATACTGCCGGCAATATCATAGAGAAGATCCCATAGCAGGATCTTATGATCAAATTTTCCTTTTAAATTCAAAAATGTTTTCTTATCATTCATTTCACATACACACCTGCCGCTCCGCATTAGTGTCGTTATATGCCGGATACAGGTATAGTATGTTCAGCCGGGGGGAAAATTATTCTTCTTTCAGCCCTTATCCAAAGTCTATTGCATTAATTTCGATTCCAAATACTCTGCCAGGCTATTTGCAATTTGTTTTGCGGCAGTATTAGGAGTCGATTCAAATATTTTCCCCGATCCATCCTGCCAAATAATAATCCCTTCAATTCCGACATTTTCTACTACATATAAATTGTGCTTAATCTTGCTATTTGATGCCCATTCTCTTTTAGTCACCTGTACTACATCCCTGTTTTTAGATTTCGCAGCTCCTGTAAGTTCAACATCGTCAGCCATAATCGCCCCGTACTTCAGCAGATATTCCTTATACTCTTCCGCCAAAGGTAAAGCTAGTTCAATCTCTATATTTTCTATCATTTCCGTTGTCGCCGGCTTTAACGGCAACAGATTATTAAGACTACTTATTACATCAATAATCTTAGACACTTACTCTCCTCCTTCCATTGCCCTGACTCTGTCCTTCCAATGTTCACGTCTTTCTTTTCCAAATTCATTACGGTCAATTTCTGTCTCTTTTGTTTTATTATGCAATATACTATCGTTTCCAACGCCACGATGTTGTTCTATTGTTAATTCTGCAAGTGGACTGTTTTGTTTTTGCCCGATATGATGGAGTTCAACCTCTTCGCCCTCTTTTGTAATCGGGGGCCTTCCTCTCTCCATTCTTTCCCGATTGGTTATTCCATCTTCGTCTTTCTGATCAAGATCAATATCATCTCTAATCAGGCATTTCTTTCCATTAATCTCAACTTCCTTTAGTCCTGCTTTCATATATATTTCAGCTTCTTCCCAGGATTCAATAGAATCCAAGATTTCATCTGACCAACCTGTCAATTCACGGAGTTTCTCTTTTTCCTCATCCGTCATTCCTTCTTTACCTTCGTCTGCTTCACGAAATCTGTCCTCTTGAAACTCCCGCTTTTCTCTATTATCTTCCAGCAAAGAGGATAACGAAGAGCTTTTGGCAGTTTCGATATCTGCATTTTGTGCAACCTTTTCCTGTCCCTCAATAACTTCTTTCACTTCGGATAAATCAGTATTCTCAAGGTCGCCTTTTGTTTCTTTTGCTTTTTCAACTCCTTTGCACACACTTTCCTTAATAGCCGCCATAATCATTCCGCTCATATTCGTCACCTCCTATCCACCATATTTTTGATTTCCAGAGCCAGATCTTCGCTCAAATCAAAAAAGTAGTTCTTAATTGTACCAGGAATATCAGTTCTTTCTGTTGCATTGTGATATACTAGCTGTGCAACAATAAATTTTGCCTTGTATGCCGGGTCGTCCTTATATGCTGCCTTTAGCATTTTTTTAACCACTGCAAGTTTTATTTCACTTGGATTAATAAGCAGTTCAAATAACCCATCATGCAGTTCATTTGTAATAAGTTCTTTAATGCTGTAAACTCCATTCAGCAAATATTGAATAACAGCCTCTGTCAACAATTCTGCATAAATCATATTTTCGTCTTCGCACATTACAAAGCTGATATTTTTCTTTATAAGCTCAGACCTTGCAGATTTTCTATACTCTTTTATTGCATCAATTACTGTTTCCTGTTCCTGAATCATAATCGTATTGAGCATCTTAAGAGCTGCAAGTTCAAGTGAATCCACGAGAGCCTCTTTTGCTAAATTGATGTTTATGCTATATAATCTACCCTCAATATCTCCACCATAAAGCATTCCGTCAGATACCTTTACCTCTTGTATCATGGGAATCTGCACCCGAACCGGAAGGCTCATGCCTTCTTTGTGACATAAACCTGTTCCTGTTGTAAGACTTCCAAGATTCAGACACTCTTCAGATGATAATCCAATTGTATTCGCCACCAATTCTTGATCATCTGCCGCCACCAATCTTTGAATAATTTTATTTGATGAATTCTTAATAACATCCGGTGCTAATTTGCTAGGTATTTGTTCAGCCACTATTACACCCTGTCCATATGAACGCATCTCCGCAATCATATTGGTAAAATGCTCGACTGCTTTTCCCTTAGGATTCCCCATATCTTCTGACACTTTTTCTGTATTGACATTTTTCAAAAGCCTGTGAGCCTCTTCAATTACCAGAATATGAGATAGTTCTTTATCCATTTTGACGGTTTCTTTTGTAATTTGTCGATACTCATTTATAAAAATTATCAACAATCCGACGCAAAATGCCTTGTCTGAATCATCTGCCAGACCTTCCAGTTCAAAAACGGTATTCTCCGTCAGAAGTTTTGTCATGTCTGCATATTCATATGTATTAAACATATATCCTTTGGCACCGGAACACAGACTTTCCAGCCTTGCCCTTATTGCGGTTTTTATATTTCCCGCAACTTCTCCCTCGTAATCCATCTCCTTCTCAATATATCTTTCAATTTCAAATTTCAAGTCTTGCATCGTTGGGAAAAGATATTTGTGTGATTCTAATCCGTACTTTTCCTGCATATAGTCTGCCTCAAAAAAATCAGCAGAATTTGACATATTCGCAAGGTATGGATGAAATCCCAATGTTAAATTCCATCCTTTTTTCTTATATACATTCTGTAAGCATTTTTCAAGAATATATGGCATAGGACCATAAAACGAAAAAGAGGCATTAAATAAATCTTTGAGAAAGTCTATATGCATCTGTGGGGATACGCCACACTGTATATAGAACGGATTGAATCTCAAGCAGTTGATTTCCGGTTTCCCCAGAGTATAAATACAAGGTCTTTTATTATCAGCCAGGCTGATATTTCTATACTCCTTTTTTGCAGATTCAATAACCAGGAACGGAGTTCTCGCATTTCTTAAAATACCTTTCACAGTTGTTGTTTTGCCGCTTCCCGTTATACCGCATACAAAAGTATGTCTGGCCAGATCCTTATACGTTAGCGAAAACGGCATATTATTAAGACTGCGTTGTCCATCGCATACGTATCCTATATTTACTCCTTCGGCATTATCCGTAATAAGCGGATACATCTTTCCTTTTTTTAGTTCAAAGTTCGGCACCGGAACATCTGGCAATGTGCACATTAATCCCAATTCCTCTGATGTGATAACAGTACAAATTGGTGATTGAGTATCTGCTTCCATCATAATCTTAGGTACTATGATAGATCTGCCTTTCGCTTCTGCCTCGTCCAAATGGAAACTATGTACTGTGTGCGGCAATATATGAGGATTCGGTCTTGCAAGCTCTCCTGAAATACTGGCTTGTATAATTCCAGCAACCATTTTTGAATCTGCCGAATAAGAAATCACTGTTTCCCACATTCCATTATTTTTTCCTTGTCGGAATCTTTCGATTGCCTGATCAGCATAATCCATCATTTCCAATGCAAAACCATTTTGAATATCCGATGCAATACCTTCATTCTGATTTACAGCATCCGTAATAGTTTTACTGTAATTACTTGAAGTAGAATAACTGTCTGTTTCTGTTTTACTGCCGGATTTATTAAAGCTCAAAATAAATGCAAGGCCAAAAGCTGTACTCTTGGTTTTTGATGTACTGTGGGTACTGGTTTCTGCTGTTCCTTCTGTTTCCCCAACTGATTTTGATGTTCCTTGCTGCCTTGAAACATTCCTCTTACTTACAGCAAAACACTGATCTTTAATTTGTATTACTTCGCCATATGTTTGTGAGATCTTTTCCTGAGATAATGGGCGCGACATAAAGAGTACCATATAGTCTTGTCCATTTAAACTTTTCATCATTGCAGCCAGAGAAAACTTTTGTTTTTCGTCCTCGATTCTGACTGATGGTATTGCCGAAATGAGTCCAACCTCTTTACCTGCTGTTTTTCTCCCTGAAAGATTCATTTTATATGGCTCTAATTCAATCCCATCCAGCAAACCTTCCATAATACTTTTAAGTAGCTCTGCATCATTATCCGAATCACATATCCCAACTACAATATTCACCGTTCCTTGATACGAAACAATTCCATAGATGATGGGCTCTCCCAGAGAATATAAAACAGTATAAAACTTGTCCATCTTTCTATTCAGGAATTCAAACATATCGTCTACTTCATTTGTTGTACAGCTGACAATTCTAAAAAAGGTGAATGTGTCTAATAGATCGTCAGAATTTTCGTATGACAAATTCATAATTTCTTCTTTAGTATTGCACAAATATGCAGGATGAATTTTTTTAACAAATAATGCGGCCTGTTCCGCAACAATCGCGGTATCTTTCTCAAACTGTTCTTTCAAGGCCTCCGGGCTGGTAAATTTATCCGCTTGCTTATATATATCCAATTCATTGTCTCTATCCATATGATCCCCCTTGTAGTACAAATCTTAATCCTTATACAGGGAACGAACCTGGCTGTCAAAATAATCTTCCACTTCTGTCAGCCAATCCAATATTTCATTCTCCATATCAGTCAAATACTTATTGACTGCCCGATTATACTCTTTTTTGTTCTTTTCCGGCACTGAAAAATACGCTGCTACTCCCGCTATAACTGCCCCTGCAATAATGACTGCAATAGGTATATGAATAAGGCCGGAAATTGCAAACTTCAAAATTCCCCCCACAGCTAAAGTTCCTGCTGCTGCTCCTGCAGCCGCATATAATTTATTCACTTCTTTGAATTCAATCCCCTTTTTATAGGCATCTAATGACTCGACCTCAAAATGATATCGGTCATTTATTTTTTCCCGCAAATTCAATCTGTAAAAGGCATTTAAATGCCCCGGATCCTTGAAATACTCGTCTGCTTTTATCTTTTCGACCAGGCAAGTATACATATCTACAATATACCCCTCGCTTTCTGCCGTAACCCTCGATGCAACCGCCTCGCTGATTCTTTCTGTTGCCATTCGCGAAGTTCGAGAGGTATCCACTATCTCTTTAGCTTTTATGGACAATTCTTGAAACATTATATGGATTTCTTTTTTAAGTTCACTATTATACATTGCCGTCGATTCCTCCCTTCAATTCCGCGACATCCCTTTCTTTCGGTTCAAGAGAGGCCAGCATCTCTTTTAGTTCTGTAATGATTATCATAATTTCTTCTGCCGTTTTTTTGTCGTTTTTAATCTTCAACAACTCTTTTTTCTTTGTATCCGCATTACGTGCAAGTTCTTTAGTATAGGCGGTAACCGTGTGGCTTACAAAAGAACGAAGGTCTCTGATCGCCTGCTGTTTAATAGATTCGATTCTTTCACTGATACTGTTCTTTACTAAGTGATAATACTTACTCTGCGAAAAACGTGAACCTGTGTGTGTTTTAGTAAAAGTTGTACCAGTTGTATAGGTATATGTTTCGTTTGCTTCGCTCTTCATATCAGTTTTTATCTTTTCAACCAGCTCTTTTGAAAAGTCCGGCTCCAAGGATACATATTCCACCGTATTATTTCCGCTGAGTGCAACTTTCAACGCCTCATTACACTCGGCAATCACTTTTTTTTGCAGATCTGCCTCAAAGTCAATAAAAGTGTCAACCTGGCGAAAGGATAACTTCTCCAGTTCTTCCAGACTTGAATTTCCAATTCCTTTTATGTTTTCAATTTTCTTTTTATATTCGGACATTACCTCCTCAGCTCGTTGAGCAATTAATCCCTTCCTCCCTGAGCCCGCATATTTAGCTATAATGTCATCAACTTTTTCATTCATTCGGTTTTCAATATCAATCAGCTCTGCTTCTGTTTGCTTGATTTTAACTGCCAACTTTCCCGGATCCTTCGCTTTCAATTCATAATTTGCAATTTTTTCTCGAAGCATCACTGAAATTTTAGCATAGACCTTTAGCATTCTTCCTAAAAACTCACTTAGAGCAATAAATTGAGCTTTTCTTCCAAATCTGTTCAGCGACTGATCAATTACATTAAAATTAGAAATACGTCTCAATTCCTTAAGAAATGATTCTTTTTCTCCATCTGCATCAAACCAAGCCGCCTTGATAAAAGGCTCTATTTTCTTTTCGGTATTCATTCGTTTAATTGCTGCTTTTATTTCTTCAGTAGACATTGATTGGAATTCGTTATAATATAATTCAGCTTTACTGTCAACAGGAATAATCTGCTCTTTCATAATTCCATGCCTGCTATCATTTTTCTGAATCCCAAACATATTAATAAACTCTTCGTATGCACGTTCAATCGTTTCGGCAGACTCCGCAGCCGCTCTGGTAAGGATTAAAAACATGGCGTTTTTATTCCGGTCGACGCTCTTAGATTCCAAAAATTCCTTAAAACTGTTAGCCTCAATTGCAACGCCGGTTATTGGTCTCAGGAACATTATCGCATCAGCCGATTCAATATATGCAGCTGTTACATCCCCGACTTTTCCTGCTGCATTTACACCCGGAGAATCAATAATTCTTACGCCACGCATATTTTTATCTTCAAACGGATACTCAATATCTATTTTAACAACAACTTCTCTCCAGTGCGGTTGCTTCTTCTTAATGTATTCTCTGATTTTTCTATTATATTCTTCTGGTGCAAGTCGATGAATATTTTCCTTCTCAACGCCACGCAATAAATCAACGATTACGTTCTCTGATATTTTTTTGTCCTGGTATTTCACTATAATCTCATTATTTATCGTTGTAATCGGAATATCTCTATACTCATCATCTAAAGCGGCATTCGTTGTCAAAAATGCCGTGATATCTTTTTCACCTGATACTTTCTGTGTTCGACCATCTGCATATGTCGCATTCAATACAAACTCTGCTCCGTATCTAATCTCAACAACAGAGCTGGTACATTGCCTCACATCCATTGGAAGAATTTCTGTTCCCAGATATGCATTGATAAAAGTCGACTTGCCACTTTTAGCCTCTCCCGCAATCATCAGACAGAACTTATCTTCTCGAATCTTCTCAGCCTGCAGCTTCAATGCCTTCAAGGAAGTGTCATCCTCTGAAAACTCTGCCTTTCTGACAACTTCCAAAAATTCATCATAATACTGCAAAATATCATCTTTGGCTTTTTTATAACTTGTAATCATAAGTACATATTCTCCTTAATTCATTATTTTTATCATTTTTCCCTGACTCTTCAGCCACATATCTATCCCTTTTCCAAATACCTCTGCTGACACAGTATAAACACCTTCCTCTTCGGATAAAATCTTTGCCGTTGGCAATCGGTCTAAAACAGCGTCTATATCATTACCGAAATACTGGAACTTAACTTTCTGCAACTTGCCGCCATACATAAACTGTATTCGCTTGCGAAACTCTCCTTCTTCAAATCTGCTGCTATATGGAATATGAAATTTTTCATCCAATATTCGTAAATGCCTGATACGGTCTATGCGATATATAGTGGGAAAGGAGTCGTTAATTACATCAAAGCCCTCTCGCACATCTTTGTCATCAATAAAGGCCGCAAGATAAAAGTAGTATTCTGAAAACATTATTGCTACTGGTTTCAGCTTTCTTTTCACCATTGCCTTATCTTTCATCCGAATATAATCAATATCAATATAATTACACCCATGGATTGCCTGTCCAATATCCCACAATATATCAATGAATTTTGTCCTATGCCGGGGTTCTACATAATGGAAAGTCTCATTACTAATCAAGTCCTTGACTAATTGTTGATTAGTTTTGGGTACGCAACAGGAAATCAGTTTGTCCAGCACACCCGTCATTTCCCTTTTTGTGAAAGCGCGGCTATCCAATAGAATCTTACAGATTGCTAAAACCTCACTGTTGGAAAATTTCATCTTATAGTCTTGTTCCAGGCGATAGCCTTTGCCGATGCGGTCATATATAACAGAATTGATACATCCAACTTTCTCACCATCGTCTTCAAGATAATTGCGGATATCGTCAATATCTCTCTGAATACTACGCTCATTCACTCCATAATTCACAGCTTCTTCCGCTTTACTGACAAGATGTCCGTTCTTAAGTTTTGTGTAAATACCAAGCACTCTTTCAATCTTACTGCTTTTGCTTTTTCCCATAGTCCCTCCGTTCGAGAAAACATTATACCTCCTTATCATGACAGAAAATGTCTGTCTTACTAAATATCTGATTTATTTCTCTAAGTTTTATTTGCTTGTGGTTGCTCCAGCAACCTTCAACTACTCCGCCGCCTTTCAGTATTTTTGTCACCACATTTACATTGTATTCTGGTATGTACCGTAAGTCAACAATTGCTAAATCCTGTTCAGCATCTGTTATCCGAGCGCGACCATATAATGTTAAGAATTTCTTTTCCACAATTTGAGCAAAACAATTTCATTCTCCTCCCGATTAACGCTTTACCGTTAAAATTATACGATTTATAACATTATTTTGCAACGATATTACGAATAATATTAACGATATAATTGACAAAATCACTACGGACAGTATTGTTGAAAGGTGGCGTATCTATGCCTGATGTTTTAGAAAGAATTACTTTTTTACGCATGAAACGCGGATGGACTGAATATCAACTTTCCGAAGAATCCGGATTGACTCAGTCCACGATATCCTCCTGGTATCGCCGGAATATGGTCCCATCGATTCCATCCCTGGAGAAGATCTGCTCTGCTTTCGGCATCACACTTTCCCAGTTTTTCGCCGGGGAAAATGATATCTGCTGTAATCTGACCGATTTTCAAAAGGAATTTATAGAAGAAATCTCAAGGCTCAGCAAAGAGCAACAGGCAGCTCTTCTTTCCTTTTTGAAAACTTTATAGTCTATACGTTACAGACACTCCTTGAATAATCGGGCAGCATAGACAAAGCCCATGACAAAGCCGGCTTCTTCGCCAATTGATGCAAGCACGAAGGCTTTATCACGCACTTTTTCATATTCCTCCTCTGGAATGCTGCCCTTTAGATCTTGTATAGTTTCAAGAACGGTTTCCTTTTCCCACAAGTTCACAGCCCCTTTTTTATCTTTCTGAATCTGCTGTGCATAGATCTCCCTAATCTGTTCTTTCATCTTTCCGGACAAATGTATCGAGTCCATACTCCTCTCTTTTAATAATTTTTTGCATTATATCAAATCACATAGACATTTTACGTCTATACGCAACATGATTTTCCTTTTAAATCCGATATATGCCACTGATTCATCTCAGAAATATCACGGAAGCATTAAGCGGAGCAGAAAGAAATTTAACACTGCGGGGAAGTCATATGGAGAAAATGATCCTGCCATGTTATATATCAGGATAAACGCAAAGTTACCTTCATCCCGGACAACTCTACAATAAGTCAAGTGACAGATGACTCGTTTATATATATAATAAAGCTAACCCAGGGAGGAGGTACTTATGGATAACAAACAATTTGGACAATTTATTCTTAAGCTCAGAAAAGAAAAAGGGTGGACGCAGCTTGAACTGGCCAAAAAGCTCAATGTAACTGATAAGGCTGTCTCAAAATGGGAAAGAGGGGTATCTCAAAGTTAAAGATACCACACCAATCCCACGCTGACTTTTGCTCAACCGATACAGCCGGAGGGCTGGATAACAAGAAAAGGCGGTATGCGCCCCGTGGAGGGGTAGCGTACCGCCTTTTCTTGTGGGGGTTTCCAAAGGGGGCAAAGCCCCCATTTGGCACACGACTTTGCGAAGCAAAGTGTAGTGTGTTATACCTGCTGGCGTGGCTGACGGGGGAAACGGGGTGCGGTGCTTTTTGCGCCCCGTTTGCTTCGGCAGGAAAACAGGCTGACTTTTTGTGAATGGGAATGAAAAAATCGGGCTGTTTTCAGAGAACGGCGGCAGGTATATGAAAGCCCCCGTCCCTCGTCCTACGCTCCGACTTGTGGACAAAGTGTCCCGAAGTGTGGCCACACTCCCGGAAAAGTAACAGGACAGCGGACAACCGTCAAGGCTGGAATGAACGGGTTGGCACCCGGCCTTGACCGCCGCCCGCCGTCCCGCTGAATGGATGGACAAGGCGGCCAATCCCTCAAAGTGCTTGGCCGCTCTCTATATGATTTTGGAGCGTTTCTTTTCCCAAAATTGAAACGGGCGGGGAAGCCATTTTAGGGCTTTCCCGCCTTGACTACCCTTTAGCAAAGACGGGCGAGGCTGTCAACGGCGGCGCATGAAATGCGCCGTTCATCTTGACCGTTGACTGGTTCGGCTGCCTTTGCTATCTCCCCGATAAATTAAAAGGTTCCTTTTTGCTCAGCTTCTCTACTGAAAGGGTAATAGCCAGTGCAATAATGATTATTTTAGAGAAATATGACACATATTGATTTCCTCCTATTGCTATTTGTGAGAAAACATTGATTAACGAATGTGTCACCACACATATCCACAAGCTATTTGTCTTTATAAATAAAGCTGACAAAATGAAGCAATTTACCAACAATCCAATTAAAAAGTCGAAACACTGCACTTGCAATAATGTTCCTTCAATATAGAAATAAGCAAAATGCCATATTCCCCACGCAACAAAAGTAATTATGGTCGAGATAATATAATTATAGCGTTCCTGCAAAGTAGGTTGAAAAAAATATCTCCATCCTACTTCCTCAATCCCGCCAAAAAGAATCGCCTTAAAAAATAAGGCAATAGGAACATACCATGCGCTTATCATGAAACTGCCGTTAAATACAATATAGAAAAAATCCAAACACAAGAACAATAGTACAAATAAATAACTGCTAATTTTTTGCTTAACAGAGAAAAAATCTATCAATATTTTTCCTATACTATATTTTTTATACTTAACTGCGATAATGGCTCCCCATAATGCAGATGATATTCCACCAATTCCAATGGCAACCATTCCAGCAGGAGTTGTATAATCTACAATCATACCGCTGCTACGCAATAGAAAAACTATAACGCATATCGTCCATATTTGCCCCCATGTTCCCGACAAATAAATGGCTAATGCTTTCTTTCTACTCATAATATTACCTCGCAAATTTTGATTTGTCGCTCTCTTACTTTCTCCCTCGTTGCGGCTTTGGATTTTTCAGCAAATTCGACTTCTGCACAATCCGTTTCAGCCATTTCTTTTCTTCCTCGGACAGCTTCTTGTAATTCAGTTTGAGCCGCTTGCAGATAAACGCCATCGCCGCCTGTTCCGGGTCGCTGTCCGGGCTGGCGGTCTCCTCGGCGGTCTGTAAAAAATCTTCCAGTGTGTTGTCCTCCGGGACACTGAAAAAATCGTCCTTATGGGCTTCCTGCAGGTCAAGGGCTATCTTGTTTATGTCCTGTTGTATCACATAGCGGCAGAAGCTGTCATCATCAATATGGGCGGTGATAAGCTGCCTTAACTGTGGGTCAGTCAAACCGGGATTGTGCTGTTTCATAATCGCTGCACTCACAGCGTCCACAATGGCGTTTGCGCTCTGCACCTGCTTTCCCGCCACACCATTCACATAAATTTCAAGGTCGGCCATGAGCCGGGGGAAATCCGGGTGTGTCGCCAGTTCGCACAAGAGGGAATTATCCACCAGCCCACTTTTCAATAGTTCAATCATATCATCACTCAAATGCAGGTCTGCAAGATCGGCGTTTGGGTAATTTTTTGTTAAGGAGCGGCCCAGCAGGTAATCAACAGATACCTCGTAAAACTTTGCCAACTCAATAAGGGCATAATGGCTGATGTCCTTGAAATTGTCCCCCTCATAACTGCCTAAAGCAGACTTGGAAAGGTGGGTCTGCTCCGCAAGCTGTTTCAGCGTCAAGCCACGCTCCACACGCAGGTCTTTCAATCGTTCCTGTATAGATAGTTCCACGCTCTCCCTCCTTGCCTGCAAATCTTACTTTCATTCTACCACAATTCCGAGAGCGTGGAAATAGGGAGTTTTCCGGGCGGATTTCCTGCCTTTCGGATATACGGGACGGGCGGTCATTTAGGTGTAGACTTAGGGTAGTTCATCGATGGACGGCACCTTGAAAACCGAATGACCGTCCGAAAAGGAATACCCCGGCTGGGGAAGCACCGCAAGGAGCCGGACTTCGGGACAAAATGTCCCGAAGCTGCGGGGAGCGTGCCAACGCCGGAACACGCCGCAGGAATGGGGCAGGAAGCCTTTTCGGGGAGAACGGCAACGGAAAGAAAAATGGAGGGAACGCATGAGAGATAACCCCTACAAAGACTTGCCGCCGCTGGAACGCAGGCCGGACGGTTCCCTTTACCGCATGGCACCGGCGCAGAGGAAACGGGCAAATGCCCTCATTCGCCGGGAGTGCTGCAACTGTGAGGACGGCAACTGCATTGTCCTTGACGATGGGGACACCTGCACCTGCCCGCAGACGGTTTCTTTCTCGGTCTGCTGTAAGTGGTTCCGCTGGGCGGTCTTGCCGCTGGACGGAACGCTGGAAGCGGAGATTTTCCGGGATAAGGACTTGAAACGCTGTGCGGCCTGCGGCGGTGTGTTCGTCCCCAAATCCAACCGGGCAAAATACTGCCCCGTCTGTGCCGTCAGAGTTCACAGGCGGCAGAAAACAGAAAGTGAACGGAAAAGGAGGTCTGCTGTGGACAGTTAGGATCGGAAAAAGCCTTGATTTATCAGGCTCCGCAAGCCCCAAACCGGGGCTGGTGGTATAAACTATCGCCCGCCCCGGAAAACGGGCTTCTAACCGTCCACAAAACGCACTATGACAAATACCATCTATATCCATCAGCCGGAAAAGGCGTTCAGCTTCACC
>CASFID010000041.1 GCA_949294665.1 uncultured Eubacteriales bacterium | reverse complement strand
TGTTGTTACCGGGAATTAAGCTTGACATAGTGTACCTCCTTGCTGCCACCAGACAGAAAGAGATGATACTATCATATACTGATTGAAGAAGATGTGAAAGGATAACTTCTACTTGTGAAAGAGTAAAGTCTATCTCATGTCAGTGAACTAGAATTTAAAATTTCATTTCACCGCGGGATTCCCGGGCTCCTACGCACTTGTGGTCTGCGGCATTTTATGATAAGATAACTTCTATGAACGCAAATCAGGAGGAAATTTTCTTTACTGTCTGCGTGATCAGAGGAGGAAAGAATGGAAAACGAAGCTGTTTCTAAGAACTTTATTGAACAGGAAATAGAAAAAGATCTGGCGGAAGGTGTTTACGATCATGTGTGCACACGATTCCCGCCGGAACCGAATGGATATCTGCATATCGGACATGCGAAGTCTATCCTTTTAAACTATGGGCTGGCGGAGGAGTATGGCGGAACGTTTCATATGCGTTTTGACGACACGAATCCGACAAAGGAAAAGATGGAGTTCGTTGATTCCATCAAAGAAGATATCAGATGGCTGGGAGCGGACTGGGGAGATCATCTCTATTTTGCTTCCGACTATTTCGATCAGATGTATGAGTGTGCGGTCAAGCTGATCAAAAAAGGGAAAGCATTCGTCTGTGATCTGACGGCGGAGGAGATGCGGGAGTACCGCGGGACACTGACAGAACCCGGGAAAGAAAGTCCCTACCGCAACCGTTCAGTGGAGGAGAATCTCAGGATGTTTGAGGAGATGCGCGACGGGAAGTATGCGGACGGAGAAAAAGTGCTGCGCGCAAAGATCGATATGTCATCGCCGAATATCAATATGAGAGATCCGATTCTGTATCGTGTGGCTCATATGTCGCATCAAAACACAGGGGATAAATGGTGCATCTATCCGATGTATGACTTCGCGCATCCGATCGAGGACGCCATTGAAGGTATCACTCATTCTATCTGCACACTGGAATTTGAGGACCACAGGCCGCTCTATGACTGGGTAGTGCGCGAGTGTGAGTTTGAAAATCCGCCAAGACAGATTGAGTTTGCCAAGCTGTATCTGACTAATGTCGTAACGGGTAAGCGCTATATCAAGAAGCTTGTAGAGGACGGTATTGTGGACGGATGGGATGACCCGCGTCTTGTATCTATCGCGGCGCTGCGCAGGCGCGGCTTTACGCCGGAGTCGATCAAGATGTTCATTGATCTTTGCGGCGTGTCGAAAGCTCAGAGTTCGGTGGACTATGCGATGCTGGAGTATTGCATCAGAGAGGATCTCAAGATGAAGAGACCGCGTATGATGGCTGTGCTTGATCCGGTCAGGCTGGTCATCGACAATTATCCCGAAGACCAGATCGAGTATCTTGATGTTGCAAACAATCTGGAGAACGAGGAGCTTGGCAGCCGGAAAGTCCCGTTTGGCCGCGAACTTTATATTGAGAGAGACGATTTCATGGAAGAGCCGCCGAAGAAATATTTCCGTCTTTTCCCCGGAAACGAGGTGCGTCTGATGCACGCATATTTTGTCAAATGCGTCGGATTTGAGAAAGACGAGGACGGCAGGGTGACGGTCGTTCACTGCACTTACGATCCGGAGACTAAGGCAGGAAGCGGTTTTACCGGAAGAAAAGTCAAGGGAACGATCCACTGGGTTCCGGCGTCCCATGCGCAGAAGGCTGAGGTGCGTCTGTATGAGAATCTGATCGATGAGGAAAAGGGCGTATACAACAAAGAGGACGGTTCTCTTAACCTGAATCCGAATTCACTGACAGTTGTTAAAGACGCGTATGTGGAGCCCAGTTTTGAAGGTTACGGCCCATATGACAGTTTCCAGTTCGTGCGCAACGGCTATTTCTGTATAGACGCGCATGATTCATCGAAGGATCATCTGGTCTTTAACAGAATCGTTTCGCTTAAGAGCTCGTTTAAATTGCCTAAAAAATGAGAACAGTAGTATGTATGAACTGACCATTAATCTAAAACCGGAGACAAAGACGCCTCTGTATGAACAGATCTATGGCTATATAAAAGAAGAAATAAGAAAGGGCAGGATCTCAAGCGGTGAGAGACTGCCCTCAACTCGTGCGCTGAGCCGTCACCTCGACGTGAGCAGAAGTACAGTAGAGCTGGCTTACGAGCAGCTGCTCTCCGAGGGATACATCGAATCACAGCCCTGCAAGGGATACTTCGTATCGCAGATCGAAGGCCTCTACAGGATAGAACAGCATACACACAACGGGGCTCCGGCCGAGATCAGCGGACGGAGAAAATTTTCTTATGATTTTACTCCGAACGGGGTGGATCTGAACAGCTTTCCGTACAATACCTGGAGAAAGCTGTCCAGGGAAAGTCTTGTAGAGGACCGGGCGGAACTCTTTCGGCTTGGTTCTCCTCAGGGGGATGAGGGGCTGAGAAATGCCATCAGTAATTATCTCCATCAGGCGCGGGGAGTAGAATGTACCCCCGGGCAGATCATCGTGGGAGCCGGAAATGATTATCTTATGATGCTGTTGTGCGCTGTTCTTGGTACCGGGCATAAAGTGGCTCTGGAGAACCCGACATATAAGCAGGCATACCGTCTGTTCGCAAATCTCTCCCGGGAAGTATGTACTGTGGATATGGATGAGAAAGGAATGATCGTAGAAGAACTTGAGCGTTCAGGTTCTGATATCGCGTTTGTGATGCCTTCTCATCAGTATCCGCTGGGGACAGTCATGCCGATCAGGCGCCGCATGGAGCTGCTCAGATGGGCGGAAAAGGATGAAGGACGCTATATCATAGAGGATGATTATGACAGCGAGTTCCGGTATAAGGGGAAGCCGATTCCCGCGCTTCAGGGATACGACAGAAATGGAAAAGTAATATATATAGGCACTTTTTCAAAATCAATAGCTCCGGCGATCCGTATGAGTTATCTGGTGCTGCCCGGATCCTTATATCAAAGATACAGGGAACGGTGCGGATTCATCAGTTCGACTGTGTCGAGGGTGGATCAGATGATCCTGCAGAAATTCATCGAAGAGGGATATTATGAGAGACATCTGAACAAGATGAGAGCTCTGTATCGGAGCAGACACGACACACTGCTGTCGGAATTAAAGAAGATGGGACCTGATTTTGATATATCCGGGGAGAACGCAGGGGTACATCTTCTTCTTCACTTTAAAGACGGAAGGAGCGAGGATGAGCTTATACGTCTGGCGGAAGAAAAGGATGTCAGGGTGTACGGCCTGTCGGAATATTATGTAGATTGTCCGCGGAATACGGAGGAGACGGTCATACTGCTCGGTTACGCGAACATGAGTGAAGAGAAGATAAAAAAGGCTGTCGGGCTTCTCAGAGAAGCCTGGTGCAGATGACCAACGGAAGTGCTGAAAAAGGTACATTCCAGGAATGTAAGAGGCCGTCAAAGTTTCGGGCGGGCACGGACTATGGCTCGTCGACGGCATAAAGAAAAGCCGGATTTGTTTCCGGCTTTTCTGTCTTTATATCGATTTTCGTACCGCAAAAGCAAGAAGACAGAGAATCAGCCTTCTTTGGGGTCATCGGATCCGTCATCTGATGTATCCGATGCTTCTTCCTCCGTCTCCTTTTTGAGAGATACATATTCTCTCTGGGCAGGCTGGAGATCAGCATCCAGATCGAAATCTTCATCCTCTGTAAGATCCTCCTCATTTTCCGAGAGATCATCCGAACTGTTCTTGCAGAAATATGCAATGGCAAGTCCGATAGCTGCGCCGATCACAGCAAAGATACTGAACCATTTGATTACTTTTTTCACTGTAAGTCTCCTTTCTGTCAGAAGATGTGCTCCGATATTGAAAAGAGAACATCCCGGATATGCTATTTATTGTAATACTTTTTTCGGCAAAAGACAATAGCAAAAGACGGGAAAACACAGTAAAACATAATGGTTCAGGCTGTGTCGGGGCAAAAATCGAAATAACATTTTACAGAAAGGAAAAACTATAGTATAATTCTAACGGCGGCCTTTTATGCCGCGGATATCTACAAGCACGATACGCAGGAGGAATTAAAATGGTAAAAGCAGTAGTTGGTGCAAACTGGGGCGATGAGGGCAAGGGCAAGATCACAGACATGCTCGGGAAAGAGTCCGATATCATCGTACGTTTTCAGGGTGGAGCGAACGCAGGCCATACGATCGTGAATGATTATGGCAAATTTGCGCTGCATACACTTCCGTCCGGCGTCTTTTATGATCATACGACCAGCATCATAGGAAACGGGGTCGCGCTTGATGTTCCGAGATTGTTTTCGGAGATTAAATCTATCGTGGACAGAGGCGTCCCGATGCCGAAGATCCTTGTATCTGAGAGGGCACAGATGGTAATGTCCTATCATAAGAACTTTGACGCATATGAAGAGGAGCGTCTCGGGGGCAAATCATTTGGTTCTACAAAATCAGGAATCGCGCCGTTTTATTCGGACAAGTATTCCAAGATCGGCTTCCAGGTGAGCGAGTTGTTTGACGACGAACTGTTAAAAGAGAAGGTTGTCCGTGTGGCGGAGCAGAAGAACGTGCTGCTCGAGCATCTCTACCACAAACCACTGATCGATCCTGATGAATTATATAAAGAGCTCATAAGCTATAAAGAGATGGTTGAACCATATGTGTGCAATGTATCACTTTATCTTTATAACGCCATCAAAGAAGGGAAAAATATTCTTCTCGAAGGCCAGCTCGGATCGCTGAAAGATCCTGACCACGGAATTTATCCGATGGTTACATCTTCGTCCACACTGGCGGCATACGGGGCTATCGGGGCAGGGATTCCGCCCTATGAGATCAGACAGATCATCACAGTGTGCAAGGCATACTCGAGCGCAGTAGGAGCAGGAGCTTTCGTCAGCGAGATATTCGGCGATGAAGCGGAAGAACTCAGAAGAAGAGGCGGGGACGGCGGAGAGTATGGAGCTACGACCGGACGTCCGAGACGTGTCGGCTGGTTCGACTGCGTGGCTTCCAAATACGGATGCAGAATGCAGGGAACGACAGACGTGGCGTTCACAGTGCTTGACGTGCTGGGCTACCTTGACGAGATCCCGGTATGCGTAGGATACGAGATCAACGGGGAAGTGACTACGGATTTTCCTGTTACGCGTCTCCTTGAGAAGGCAAAACCCGTGTTCAAGAAACTGCCCGGATGGAAAACAGACATCCGTGGGATCAGGAAGTATGAGGAACTGCCGAAGAACTGCCGCGACTATATCGAATTTATCGAAAAAGAGATCGGTTATCCGATCACTATGATCAGTAACGGCCCCGGAAGGGACGATATCATCTATCGCAGCCGTCATTGATGCGGCTGTGGGATCCGTATGCCCGGAAGCTCATACAGTACATTGAAAAACAGTCATAATCCTGCTGGCCTGAACATATAATATAAGGCTGAGATTAGAACAAGGAGGTATTTTTATGTGTCAGGACAGCAGCGAAACGGCAAGAAATATGATATCGATGGAAGAATACCTGAAAAGAAGACAAGCGATGTCTCCACCCGAGCATATATTCCGGGCAGAGCATCATGTGGAGGAAACTGAGACGGCCCTAAAGCTGGCAGAACTCTTATACGTTTGAATGTCCATCCTGATCAGGATCCTGCGTGCCGTCGTTACCCCGGCCTTTCCCTTTAAGGATGCGCGCCGCAAGGATATATGCGTAGAGCAGGACGGGAACCAGTATCGTGGCGGCTATGGAAGCCCTGAAAAGTCCCGCAGCGGCCGGGGAGTCGATGAGTGCGAAGACCAGTGCGGCCGCGTACATGCAGACGAGCAGGACCGCGCCGGACAGAGCGAGAATGCGTTTTAATCTGTTCATGGGATATTTTCTCCTGATTGTCATATTCTGGCACCGGGATATCCGGTGTTAAGTACAGTATAACGAAAATAACAGTTTACGGCAAACGGAAATTGGTATATAATATTTCCCGACAGATTTTCAGATACAGATAAGGAGTAATATACAATGAGCGAAAAAAGTTTACTGGACCAGTGGCGTGGCATGGCTTATGACCAGACACTGTCAAAAGACCAGCTTGAGAAGTTCTGGAGCAGTTATTTCTCGATCGAGAAGAACATCTATGAGAAACTTCTGGAAGAACCGGACACAGAAGTCAGGGGTACGGTGAAAGAACTGGCTGAAAAATACGGACAGGACGTCATGACGATGGTAGGTTTCCTTGACGGTATCAATGACAGTCTCAAGGTTCCTAACCCGATCGAGACTATGACCGAAGACACAGAAGTCAGTCTCGGTTTTGATAAAGAAAAACTCTATAAGAATATGGTTGACGCGAAAGCAGACTGGCTTTATGAACTTCCTCAGTGGGAATCTATCTTTGACGAGGATACAAGAAAGCGTCTCTACAGAGAACAGAAGGCGTCAGGCACTATCCGCAAGCCGAAAAAGATCGGAAGAAACGATCCGTGTCCATGCGGAAGCGGAAAAAAATATAAAAAGTGCTGTGGAAGAAATGCATAAATGAACTGTTATTTTCTGATCGCAGGGATTTTCTGCATAACATATTATCTTATACTTGTATGGTATTCGCGAAGGCTGAGATCGACATTTGCAGTCTTCTGGCTGTTTACAGGCGGCGTGCATCTGATGATCGGGTGCATGCCGCTTCCTGCATACATGTATACAATTCTTGGGTGTGCCTGTGTTGCGGCATGGCTCTTTATTCTATTTGTAGAATATAAGATCATTACCGCTGTGCTGAAATGTCCGGATCTTAAGGCAGACTGGATCATCGTGCTTGGCGCTCAGGTAAAAGGTACCGTTATTACCGATTCTCTGAGACGCCGGCTGGACAGAGCCGTTTCTTATCTTACAGAGTTCCCTGAGATAAAAGTAATCGTATCAGGCGGCCAGGGACCGGGGGAGGAGATCGCGGAGGCGGACGCCATGGCAGGATATCTGGAGAAACAGGGAATATCTGCGGACAGGATATACAGGGAGGACAGGTCAACGTCCACCAGGGAGAATCTCCGGTTCTGCCGTCAATATCTCGACGCGGAGAATGGGAGGATCGGCATCGTAACAAATGGATTTCATATATACAGAGCACTGCTGCTCGCCAGACAAGAGGGATACAGCGATCCGTTCGGACTTCCGGCTTCATCGAATCCGGTATTTCAGCTTAATTATCTTGCCAGGGAGTTTTTTGCAGTGGTGTATATATGGCTGAAAGGAGGAAGAGCATGAAAAATGTGCAAAAGGCGGCAGAAGGAATGCATACCTGTACGCTGGCGAACGGAATAGAGATGCCTGTGTTGGCGTTCGGAACATATAAAGCCGCAGATCAGAAGAGCGCGGACGTTATATGTTCCGCGATCAGGGAAGGGTACCGGTATTTTGATACGGCTTCTTTTTACGGGACAGAGACGTATCTGGCAGAAGCGATAAAAGAGAGCGGCGTTTCAAGAGACGAGATCTTTATCGCCAGCAAGATCTGGAAAGAAGAGATGGGATATGAGAATGCAAAGAGAGCTTTTGAGCGCACGCTCGAAAATCTGAATACGGATTATCTCGATCTGTATCTTATCCACTGGCCGCTGCCGGAACCCGGATACAAAGAATGGAAAGCGCTCGATGCGCAGACATGGCGCGCCATGGAGGAGTTGTACGAAGAAGGACGCATCCGTGCTCTCGGACTGAGCAATTTCCTGCCGCATCATATTGAGAATATCCTGAACGTCTGCAGGATCAGACCGGTTGTGGACCAGATCGAGTATCATCCCGGATATTCTCAGGAGGCGACCGTGCGTTACTGTCAGGATAGAGATATACTTGTGCAGGCATGGAGTCCGATCGGACGGCGCAGAGTGCTCGACGAGCCGCTGGTGACAGAGCTGGCTGAAAAATATGCGGTTTCTCCGGCTCAGATCTGCCTGAAATTTGCCGTGCAGAGAAATGTCATTCCGCTGCCGAAATCATCGTCCGTCCAGCGCATGAGAGAGAATATGGATCTGTTTTTTTTTGAAATGGAAGAAGAGGATATATGGCGGCTGGCGACTATGCCTCAGACCGGCTGGTCAGGAGAACATCCGGACAGAAAGCGTGCAGCTATATGACAAAAAGCGTGTCTGTATGCTGCAGAAGTATAAGATAAGGGATAAACGGGCATAATGATGATGAATCTGTAGAAGGAGGAGGTATCATTATGCCAGAATTAAAATGTACAGTACAGACCTGCGTACACAATCAGCAGTACATGTGCGCCCTTGACAAGATCCAGGTGGGAGGAGAGAATGCAAAGAACCCCCAGGAGACATGCTGCGACAGCTTTCAGGAGAGAAAAGAGGGAAGCTATTCCAATTCTGTGAACTCCATGAATACGGCATCCGACCGCTCCGCTATCGACTGCAAGGCGACAAACTGCATGTATAACGAGCAGTGCAAATGTCATGCGGGCAAAATCAGTGTGGAGGGCGGAAGCGCGACAAATGCAGACGGTACGGAATGCGCCACATTCCAGTGCCATTGCGGCTGATCTGAGAAGTGACAAAGCGAAGGAATAAAGCACCGGGCAGAAATGAAAACTGCCCGGTACTTTTCATGTTGACTGCCATGGGAAGAACGCGTTATAATTTTACTATCGCAGTCTCCGGTGAAATGCATACCGGAAATACATAATGACAGAAGAGGAGAGCTGTTATGCCGATCCGGGTACAAAATGAGCTTCCGGTAAAAGAGATACTGGAACAGGAAAATATATTCGTAATGGATGAGTACAGGGCCGCTCATCAGGATATCCGTCCTCTGAGCATCGGGCTTTTGAATCTGATGCCTCTCAAGGAAGATACGGAGCTTCAGATCCTGCGTTCGCTGTCCAACACGCCGATCCAGGTGGACGTGACTTTTGTGCGCATGACGAGCCATGTGTCCAAGAATACCTCCACAAGCCATATTTATAAGTTCTATGAGCCTTTTGAGAACATCTGTGATAAAAGATTTGACGGATTTATCATCACAGGGGCTCCGGTAGAGCGTATGCCCTTTGAGGAGGTCGACTACTGGGAAGAACTGAAAAAGATCATGGAGTGGACGAAAGAGAATGTGACATCGACACTTCATCTATGCTGGGGAGCTCAAGCGGGGATTTACTACCATTACGGGATTGATAAGGTGGATCTGCCGAAGAAACTGTCCGGCGTGTACCGCCACCGTGTGAGAAACCGCAAGATCCCGCTGGTGAGAGGCTTCGATGATATCTTTATGGCGCCCCATTCCAGATACACGGAAGTTCCTCAGGATAAGCTGGAGGCTGATGAGAGGATCACCATACTGGCGGATTCCAGACAGGCAGGCGTGTTCCTGTGTATGGCACGGGAAGGCAGACAGATCTTTGTGATGGGACATCCGGAGTATGACCGGATGACTCTGGATTCAGAGTACAAGAGAGATACGGGAAGAGGATTAAATCCGCAGATCCCGGAGAATTATTATCCGGACGATGATCCGGACAACAAGCCTCTTCTCACATGGAGGTCGCATGCAAACAACCTGTATACAAACTGGGTAAATTATTACGTATACCAGGCAACGCCGTATGACCTCTACGGGACGCCGTCCAAAGGGAAAGGAAGATAAAATGGCGATTCCCCTTGTCTGAGACTACTGCTCCCTGCGCGAATCTCTGCGGTAAGCGCCGGGAGTTATATTTTTCAGCTTTTTAAAAATCTTCCCGAAGTATGCGCTGTTTGTAAAGCCGCATTTCAAGGCAATGTCAAGGACGGAGTCATCCGTGTTTTTCAGAAGCTTTTCTGCCATTTCTATGCGATAATCCATAAGATACTCGAAAGGAGTCCTGTGGATAGTGCTTTTGAAACAGCGCGTGCACTCCCTTGTGCTTATAGCGGCTGAGGCAGCGATATCTGACAAAGATATATGCTCCATATAATTGTGTTGGATATAGGAGAGCATTGTCTGGATCCGGTCCTGTTCGACTAATTTCAGGGAAGGGCGCTCTTTCTCCAGCGCATGGATCTCCTCAATGAGAAGGAGCCATATTTCAGAAAAGATGTTCCTTGTCAGAAATTCAGAATTCTCTTTCCCCTGAATGCGCGGCACTTCTTTTAAAAGTGACAGGATCTTCTTCTGTGCGGAAGTCCTGCCCCTGAATTCTATAATATCGAACCGCCTGTCATGTATGACAGGAGTGACGTATTTTGTTTCAAAAATACTCTTGAAATGCCCGCTCAGGAAGACCGGATGAAACAGAAATGATTCGTTTATGACATGCGGCGCATCACCGGAAGCTTCCATAGCGGCCAGAATATTAGAATTAATAAAAAAACCTTCACCCTGCCGGAATTCACAGGTCTGATTTACAGTAGTGACACGCATGGATCCGGAACGGATATAGCTGAACTCTACTTCTTCATGCCAGTGCCACGGGATATGTGTTGTTCTCATATCGGCGTGATGCATGGCGAACGGATATTCCGGCGTGATGCCGGCTACGTCTTCTAACTGATTGCTGCTGACAGTGATTCCCTTTATTTCCACGACGTCCTCCTTATTGTTATAATTGTAATTATATTATGTCTTTATAGTTATATTTCTGGTCTTAGATAATATATATTTAATCCACTTTTTGATATATGATTATATTACCAAATAAGAAAAGAAAATGTAAAGAGAGGTGGATAAAAATGTTATTATTTGCAGGGATAGCGCTTGTTTTGTTCGGACTTGTATGTATGGAAGAGAAGATGAAGGAAAATTAAGCAGAAACGCCGGAACGGAAATCTTACGGATTTCCGTTCTTTTTTGCTTTTTATAGATGTAAGTGGTATAATAATTGGGCATTGCGCGTATCAGACAGTCTGGCTGTCATGCACAATCGCCGCCACAGCGCGCAGGAAAACGGCAAAAGAGGAGGAAACTTAAGTGGACAACAGTCATTTTTCAAGTATGATCAATGATTTTAGGCAGGGAATCTTCGGCGCTCTCAATGAGAAAAAGGAAGAACTCTTAAAAGAGGGGCGCAAAGTCTATAACCTGTCCGTGGGCACACCGGACTTTAAGCCCGCGCCCCATGTGATGAAGGCCATGCAGGAGGCGTGCGCAAAGCCGGAGAATTATAAATATTCTCTTGCAGATCTGCCGGAGCTTTTAGAGGCGGTACAGTACCGTTACAAAAAGCGTTTCGGAGTGGAGATCAGTACCGATGAAGTGATGTCCGTCTACGGCTCCCAGGAGGCGATGGCGCATATCGGCATGATCTTCTGTGATCCGGGGGATGTGATCCTGGTGCCGGATCCGGGATACCCCATGTTTGAGATGAGCGGGATCATGGCAAGAGCGGACGTAAGGTATTATGAGATCAGGGAGGAGACAGGATACCTGCCGGATCTTGACAGCATTCCGGAAGAAACACTGAAAAAGACGAAATATATGATCGTTTCCTACCCGCTGAACCCGGTCTGTGTGTGCGCCCCGGATGAGTTTTACGAAAAACTGATCGCCTTCGCAAAGAAAAATGACATTGTCATCCTTCATGACAATGCCTATTCAGATATTACATATACAGAGAAGCCCGGCAAGTCATTTCTTGCATATGAAGGCGCGAAGGATGTGGGCGTCGAGCTGTACTCTCTCTCCAAGTCATATAATCTGACCGGAGCCAGGATCTCGTTTGTAGTAGGAAATAAAGACATCATCGGCAAGTTCCGCCTGTTGCGGTCACAGATCGACTACGGCATCTTTTATCCGGTACAGTATGCGGCGATCGCGGCGCTCACAGGGCCGGATGATTTTATCGAAGAACAGCGTAAGGAATACGGAAGACGAAACCGGGCTCTTTGCAGCGGTTTGCGGCGGATCGGCTGGAATGTGCCGGACAGTCAGGGAACCATGTTCGTGTGGGCCAAGATCCCGGAGGGGTATGATTCCTCTGCGGATTTCTGTATGAAGCTGATGGACAAAACCGGTGTGATCGTAACGCCGGGAAGCGCGTTCGGCTCCGGCGGAGAGGGATATGTAAGGATGGCTCTTGTAGTGGATGAGGACATGATCGATGAAATCCTGCATGTACTGGATGAGTCGGGAATTTTCCGCTCCTGAAGTCAGCGGGCAGAAGGAACGGCGAAAAGTTGTTTGCTGAGATCAGCAGCGCTATGATCTGGGATCCGCGCGGGTAAGCAGCCGGAAGTTCAGCATGTGCCAGCGTGTACATGCAAACATATAAAGGAGAAGTTTCATGAAGAGAATAGCAAGATTTGAAAAGATAAGTTTTGAGCAGTTTCTGGAAGGCTGGGGAGACACCCTGGGGATTACAGACAGGAGCAAAATACAGGAAATCTATGACGGGATCCGTCTGCCGAGACGTGCCACCGCAGGAAGCGCAGGATATGACTTCTTTGCTCCGGCAGATATCACGCTGGCGCCGGGGGAGACGATAAAGATCCCTACGGGCATCCGCGTCTGGATGGAGCCGGAGTGGGTTCTCAAATGCTACCCCCGCAGCGGGCTTGGCTTCAAATACAGACTGCAGCTTAACAATACGGTAGGTATCATCGACAGTGATTATTATTATTCGGACAATGAGGGACACATTTTCTCTAAGATCACCAATGACAGTAATGAGGGAAAAACGGTCGATCTGAAAGCGGGAGAAGGATTTATGCAGGGCATCTTTGTGGAATACGGCATTACGCTTGACGATGACGCCACGGAGGTCAGGAACGGCGGATTTGGAAGCACCACAAAATGACAAGACTTACAATAATGTCATAATTTTAAGAAAATCGTAAGAAGATATAATGGAAGAACACAGATTTGTCCGATATACTTGATATATGAAAGGAGCGTTCATATACGATGAAATGGATAAAACGTCTGTGTTCTTTCCTTTTCCTGGTTATCGTCATCCTGATCGGAGTGCTTTGCGTGAAAGGATACAGGGATTACAGGGAGGCGCTGGATGAAAAAAGTATAGAAGAGATGGCGGCTGAGATCGAGTCCATCGACAATTATACAACGATCGACGAGCTGCCGCAGACTTACATCGATGCTGTGCTGGCGGTGGAGGACAAGCGTTTCTATTCCCATATGGGATTCGATCCGATCGCAACATGCAGAGCTCTGGTCAACGACATCAGGGCGGGCTCATATGTTGAGGGCGGCAGTACGATCACCCAGCAGCTTGCGAAAAATCAGTATTTTACACAGGATAAGAAGATCGTGCGGAAAATATCAGAACTCTTTATGGCATTTAAGATCGAGTCTGTTCTGGACAAGGATAAGATCTTTGAACTGTATGTCAATTCGATCTTCTTTGGAAACGGATATTACTGCGTCGCAGACGCATCCTGGGGATATTTTGGAAAGCCTCCTTCGGAGATGGATTTTGACGAGTGTACCCTGTTGGCCGGGATACCGAATGCTCCGACCAATTATAATCCGGTTGCAAGCCCGGAACTGGCAAGGGAGCGCCAGGCTCAGGTGATCGAGAAAATGAAGAAAGCGGGATATCTGGATGAAGATTAGACTTGTCCCCGCATATTTCGTGATCATCAGGGCAAGATAACCATAGATACCGCTGCTGTGCTGAATATGGCAGGCGGAAAGGAGACGAGATCTATGGTAGTAAAGAACAGCAGAAAACTCAGCTCCTCATTTGAGGAAAATATCAGATATATGAATGAGATCCTCCCGGTGGCAGAGAGTTTTGACATAATCCGCCGGGACATCATTATAGGCGGGAAGACGTCCGTGTTCTATTATATTGACGGATTCATCAAGGATGAAGTCATGTTAAAGATCATGGACTCTTTTCTGTCTGTGACCGTGGAGGATATGCCTGAGGATGCGGAAGGGTTCATACAGAAACACGTACCCTATGTGGAGGTGGACATCGCGGAGGATTTTGACGGGATCATACGGAATGTGCTTTCCGGCACGGCATCTCTTTTCATCGACGGATATAAGGAATGCATCATCCTTGACTGCCGTACTTATCCGGCGCGCAGTGTGGATGAACCGGACAAAGATAAATCGCTCCGGGGTTCCAGAGACGGGTTTGTAGAGACGATCGTCTTTAACACGGCACTGATGAGAAGGAGGATACGCGATCCCCACCTCGTAATGGAGATGACGGAAGCAGGGCAGGCTTCCCGCACGGACATCGCGATCTGCTATATGAGCGACCGCGTGGACAAAGAACTTCTGAATAATCTGAAAAAAAGGATCGAAAGCCTGAAGCTCGACGATCTGCGTATGAACCAGCAGAGTCTGGCTGAGGCGCTCTTTAAGAGAAAATGGTTCAATCCGTTTCCAAAATTTAAATATACAGAGCGGCCCGATACCGCCGCGGCTTGCCTTCTGGAAGGGAAAGTGATCATCCTGGTCGATAACTCGCCATCGGCAATGATCCTGCCCACATCTATACTTGATATGATCGAGGAGGCGAACGACTATTACTTCCCCACGGTGACGGCAGTCTATCTGAAAGTGACGCGGGCGATCATCACGATCGCCACTGTATTTTTTACTCCTTTGTATCTTCTGTTCATGCAGAATCTGGAGTGGCTGCCGGAAGTGTTTGAGTTCGTCGCAGTACGGGACACGGTAAATATCCCCTTGATCTTCCAGTTCCTTCTCCTTGAGATATCGATTGACGGACTCCGTCTGGCTGCAATGAACACACCGACCATGCTCAGTACGCCTCTGAGTGTGATCGCAGGTATCGTTATGGGTGAATTCTCCGTGCAGTCAGGATGGTTTAACTCAGAGGTCATGCTCTATATGGCATTTGTAGCTGTGGCCAACTATACGCAGCCGAATTTTGAACTGGGATACGCATTGAAATTCATGAGACTGATGCTCCTTGTCCTGACAGCGCTGTTCAACCTGTACGGATTTATAGCGGGAAGCATTCTGGTACTCTGTTTCCTCATATTCAATAAGACACTATCCGGGCGGAACTATCTGAATGTAAAACTGAATTAAGAGTTTTTTTACAGGTTTCTTTACATTTCAGAGAAATTGTTAAAATATTTTGATAAACGCTCTAAAAGGTGCTATGATAGATAAAGTGATAATATTCTGTACAGTTCTGTGCAGAGCAAAAGAACAGTATTATTTAGGAGGAAACTGCAATGAGAGAATATGTGATCACAGTGAACAGTACTGTTGATCTTCCAAAAGAGTGGCTTGAGGAGAGACACGTCCCCGTGATACCGTTAAAGTACACGATCGACGGCGAGACGTATACAGATATGGAGGGACTGTCGGCAAAAGAGTTTTTTGCAAAATTAAGAGAGGGGAAGATGTCTGTCACTTCTCAGGTGAATCCGGAAGAGGCGGCCGACATGCTGGAGCCGTTTTTGAAAGAGGGAAAAGATATCCTCCATCTCGGCTTCTCATCGGGCCTGAGCGGCACGCTGAACAGTATGAAGATCGCGGGAGAGACTTTGCAGGAGAAATATCCCGAGGCGAAAGTAATCGTGATCGATACCCTCTGCGCCTGCCTCGGCGAGGGACTTCTCCTGTATAAGGCGCTCCAGCAGAAAGAGAAAGGGATGACGATCGATGAACTCTCAGAGTGGGTGGAAGAGAACAAACTCCACGTCTGCCACGATGTGACAGTAGACGATCTGAACCATCTGCACAGAGGCGGCCGCGTGTCAAAGACAACGGCCGTGCTCGGAACACTGGTGCAGATCAAACCGATCATACATATGGACGACAACGGAAAGCTCCAGGTGATCGGGAAAGAACGCGGGCGTAAAAAATCTCTGAACAAGATTGTTGATATGGCAGTGGAACAGTCCAGAGGCTGGGATAACGACATCATCATGATTACTCACGGCGACTGTATTGAAGACGCAGAGTATGTGGCGAAACTTGTCCGTGAGAAGATGGGGATCGACAATATTCTGATCAACAATATCGGGACCGTGATCGGAAGCCATACAGGACCGGGCGTCGTAGCGGTATTCTGTATGGGAAATAAGAGATAGATTTATAAAGCATCCGCCGTGAGAGAGGTATTGTTAGAGTACACGTCTCTCACGGCTGTTTTATCCCGACACTGTAGAGTATGACGTTTGTTATATAGTTTCCGTCTTTTACTTCTGTACTCAAAGCGCCTGAGTATTTCTTTACGGTCTCTTCTACATTTTTCATTCCGATTCCGTAAGGGGGCCTCTTCTCATCTGTGCACGGATTTTCCATATGAAGGAAAAGTGTTCCCTGCTGCCATGTGACTGACAGGGTTACGCTTGAGCCGGCTGCGCATGAATTTACCGCATTGTCGAGCAGATTCCCCAGTATGGTCACAGTATCAGAGAACGGAAGATCCAGCCCGCGGGGGATTGAGAGAGCGGGAGAGCAGGAAATATCAGTTTTTTCCATCTCTGCCAGTTTGATATTGAGGACCGCGTCAAACGACGGGTTCCCCGTCGATATGACCTGCTCGGAATGGCCAAGCAGTTCGTAAGTTTGGCGGAGGTATTCCTGCAGTTCCTCCGTTCTGTTCCCGGCATACAGAATAGAGAGCGTCTGAAGATGATTTTTCATGTCATGGCGTATCTTTTCTATCTGTTCTGACGAACGGATCAGATGCTGATAATGGATTTCCTGATACTGGAGCTGCTGTCTGAGAAGGCTCTGTTCTTTTTCTTTCCGAAAATATCCTGTGAATTTCTGCAAAAACTCCAGAAGAGCAAGATTAATGAACAGAAGAGTTGCCTGAACGACAAGATGCAGTATGTCAGACTCCGGTCTCGACAGATGACTGCTGTTTAAAATAGGAATAAGAGCAACCGAGCTTGCAAAGATGCAGACCGGGATCAGGAGAAAGATGGACCACAACGACAGAGGAAGATCGGTGTCTATGTTTCTGCACAGTCTCAGGACGATAAACAGAAGCGCCCAGAGACCAGCATGGAAGATGGCAATATATGTGATCACCCATTCGCTGAATCGGGGAGTCATATTTGTAATGTCGTTGAGAGTCATCATATAGGCGAACACACTTGAAAACAGACAGACTTCAAACAGCAGCTTCTTCTTAAGATTTTTCGGATAAAAGGGAAGCAGGATCATGCTGACGGGAAGAATGAAGTAGGTGTTCCCGTAGGATCCCGGTAAGACCATCATCAGTGCTACAAGCGTAGCGGACAGAGTAATACATATAACGCGCAGGCGTGCGATTCGTCCGTAAATACGTTCACGGAGTTCCATGATCACGATCATGTCGATCAAACAGAGAAAGGTATTGAGATAAATATCATAATCCGTCATGCATTGTTCTCCACTTCATATATTTCATATGCTCTGCGCGTACAGCAGCGCGGTATTTCCGACTGACCGGGACATGCCCGCCGGTCTGAAGCTCTGTTTCTGTCTCGTGTACAGCACGTATGTACTCCATATTTACAATGTAGGAAGCATGCGTCCGGACAAAAAACAGGGGATTGAGTCTGGCGGTCAGATCCTGAAGCCGTCCGTAGAACGTATAGCTATCTTTCTGCGTATGGAGTGTAATACGGCGCAGATGAGACTCAAAATATACGATTTCCTGCAATGGGATCTGATATTGCGTCCTGCCAATGTGAAAGAGAAACATCTTCGTCCGGTCTGTGCAGTAGTTCATGGCATCAGACAATGCTTTCTGAAATATGCTCTTATCAACAGGTTTGATAATGAACCGGTAAGGAAGCGTCTCAAACACCTGGTACACATACTCCCTGTAATCAGTGATGTAAAGGATCAGAGCGTACGGATCGCGCGCCCTGACAGATGCCGCGGTCTCAATCCCGGAAATTCCGGGAAGAGCAATGTCCATCAAATAAATCGAAAAGTTCTCCTCATTCCCCGCAAGGCAGGAGAGAAGTTCTTCGCCGGAAGAAAAGACCTCTACCGGACAACTGCCGAACAGTTCATGGATATAATTTTCAAGCTGAGACTGTACAGGAACACTGTCTTCGCAGATGGCGATGGATAACATGATGTATTTTCCTCCAGATCTTTGTACTCAATAACAGTATAAGTCTTTTGACCACGTCAGGCAAGCGCCCGAAGCGTTCAAAAATGACATGCAGACATACCGGAAATGACAGACATACGCTGCTGCCTGCTTTTCTTGTTATGATACAGCCAGATAAAAAATCCCGATGGTAATCGGGAAAGAAAGGGGTAATATCATGAAGGAAAAAGAGAGAGTGATCCTGTGGACAGTGACAGCGGCCGGGCTGTTCTGCTGTGAGCTTATTGCGGTGACGCTCACGCCGCTTGCAAAAATAGGAAACGGTACAAGGTTTGGAAGTCCCGGAATGTACTATAACCTTATGATGTGCGGAGGAAGTTATATCGTCCCTCTGATTCTTTACTGTCTCAACATCAGGCTTATGAAATACGTCATCGCCTGTGTCAATGCTCTGTGGCTCATCTGCCATCCCGTGATCGCAGCCATCTGTTTCGCAGGCGTGTTTAAGGTTGCATCCGGTCTGGCAGAGTATCTGAGCTGCATGATTGCAGCGGGACTGGGAATTGTCAGCGTTGCGGCAGCTGTCCTGTGGTATCCGATGTGCAGGAAATCTGAGAAAAATGAAAGGATCTGAAATCTGATGTATCCGGTTGATTATCAGCTGTATTTTTTCTTTCGGCTGTAAAGGATGGTGCCGGCCAGGGTTGCGCCTGCCGCAAGCATGAGAAAAGCCCAAAAAGCGATATTCCCGTCATCTCCCGTCTGCGGGCTGTCTGCTGCGCTGCCATCGGGGGTATCCTCTGAGTGGGAAGCCTGTTCCGAATTTGACCGGGCCGCTGCGGGCTTCCTTTCCAGGTTTGCGATAGCATTCTCTATAGCCAGTGCCATGTCGTCCACTTCATCCTGATCCGTAATATTCTTCCCACGCACAACTTCACTGACAGCAGTTTCCACTGCCGAAAAATCGACGTAGTCATCCGGATCCAAAGCATTTGCTTTGGCGATGGTCTCGTCCACGGCGGAATAGTCTGCGCTTTTATATTCCAGCCCGGAAACCGCATTCAGGATGGCCTGTGCCATATCGTCCACTGCCGATTGCTCGGTAAAATTCTTACCCCGTACCACTGCATCAACTGCTTTCTGTACTGCGGAGAAATCTATATAATGATCCGGGTTCAGCCGTTCAACTGCAGCAATGGCCTCATCCACAGCAGAATAATCTGCGTCTTTATATTCCAGAGCTGCAATCGCATCGGTGATGGCCTGCGCTATGGCGGCGACCTGTGGCTGCTCTATAGCAGTTTTGTTCCGCTCCATCGAGTTGGCCGCACTAACCGCATTTGTTACCGCAGAAAAATCCTTGTACAGCTCTGGATCGAGCAAAGATGCACTGTGGATGGCCGTATCAAGGCCATCATAGTTAGCGTCGCAGATAGAGATGGGATTGGTATCAGGATCTCTCTGATAAATCAGTCGAAAGGTGGAGGTTTCTGATTTTGTCAAGGCAAATTCCGTCCCGATTTTGTTGATTTCTGCCATTCCGTTTGCGGCCCAAATGGCCAGCGCCGTGTCCCGGCCATAAATGTTAACCGGCTCATCTGTTTCGATATAGATATTTTTGGCGGCAATTCCAATGCAGTTTTCACTATTGCTGGCATGGCCTGCCCGGATAGTCACATCTCCGCCAGTGATATAGACAGCCTGTTCTTTATCTGCGGCATTTACTCCGGTAATATAGATTCCGTTCCGTCCGACATTAAGGTCAACTGTTCCGCCGGAGATATTGATATTGCCGGCAGCGCTGTAAAGTCCGTCAAGACAGTCAAAATAAGCGGAATCATACCACCGGATGTTGTTTGACTCTACTGTGAGGGAACCGCCCATAATGTTGATATCATTATAGACCGTGCAGAAAGTAGAGTTCGCATAGAGATTTCCGGATTTCAGTGTAACGCTGTTGGCGTCAATGCCGCAAGGGTAAACAGTCTGAGGCGTCGGAGCAGATTCAAAGACGTCCGGCCAGGTAGTCAGGAGACTCAGCTTAGCATCTTCCGCCCCTGAGATAGTAAGATTCATATTTTTGGGCAGGACTCCCTGATTTTGGATTAGCGCGCCTGCGCCAAAAACTGTGCTTTCCAGAATATTTGTTCCTTCCAGATTGATGGTAACATTGTAGTTGCTGATGTCGCTTTTTGTCGGAAAAATCAGCGCGGTGGCAGAATCCGTCCGGATATAGCAGTTGCGCAGTGTCAGTGTTCCGCCGTCCTCTTTCGGCTCCCATTTCCATCCTTCGCTGTCCAGCATATCGGTTGTATCCGGATATTCGTTCAAGTCTAAAAGAGTGGTTCGCGTTGGAGCGGCATTTTCGGTTGCAAGAGCTGTTATTTGTACCAATGTAAACAGTATACAGAAGCAAAGAAAGACTCCCAATAATTTACTTTTCATTCCTCTCAATCCTTTCATTTTATCTTCAATAGATATTACAGGCATAAAAAGGCGTATCCCACCCGAGATAATCGGGCAAAATACGCCTTTTGATTTTATGCAGTTTTCAGCTTGACAGGAAAAAAGGACAGGGTTACGCTTTATTTGCTTGCTTGCTT
>CASFID010000040.1 GCA_949294665.1 uncultured Eubacteriales bacterium | reverse complement strand
CTTCCAATCTGGGAAATTATCATACTCTTTCACCTTGCTTACGCCTATCATCCAGCATCCGTTATCCAGCGACGCTTTGGTATACTGGCCGATCACCATCAGCCTTCCCTGCTCTCCGCAGTCTATAACACACTGAACTGGCCCCAGACTTCCGCAGTTATCCACATCCTGTCCAGTCTCTCTATATTCTCCGAATGTATCATCGCTGTATCCATAAAATTTTAATATATGCATCTCCGCTCTCCTTTCGTTTGTTCTGATTATTTTCTCTCCATCCTCTTCCCCTTTACATAGCGATCACAGTCCTCCACCGCACATCCACGGCTATGCCCTGAGAAAAACATATAATCACATCCTGCACCATTTTGTTCTATCGTTTTGTTTACCCGATACCTGCAGGTCTTGCACTTTTTCCGATCGGCATTCCATCCCGGACGTGCATCTGGGTTCTTATAGTCCACGGGAATCACATCCGTCTTCTTTTTCGCCCTGCACTTATCCGGGTTCAGATAGTAATACACGGTATTATAGTTCCATCCTTTTTCCTTGGCGATCTCCGCAGCTGTCTTCCCCTGCGCTGCCATCTCCAGAGCGATCTCTTTCTTCGTTTTTCCGGCCGGAAGTATCTCACTCACCTCCGGCCCCGCCGGGGGGGGTACTACTTTTCTCCTCAGAATGCTCTTCCTGCTCCTGATCGGACTGAGTCATATCTGCAACAGCTTTCTTAAATTCTGGATTCTCCACTGCCGGCACATCAGCCAGCAGTTCCACATTTCGGAAGAGTTCCTCGAATGGGAAATTGTCATATCCCCCAGTTGCATTCTGTGAGTGTCTGTCCAGAACAATCACTTCCCCGCCTTTCTTCCAGTAATCAATGGCCTGCTCAAAACTTACTCCTGTAAACATCTACTTTCCCTCCATTTTCTGGACTTTCTTTAAATGCTCCACTAGAGCAGTCGTATTTGTTTTACAATCCTCAAGATAGTGATATCCAGGTTGCAACAAATATTCTCTCGTCCCGATCGAATCCGGATTCTCATCTGACCACTCTTCCTTCCAACTCAACCACATATGGTACTCACAGATCACAATGCTGCTTCCGTCAGGAAGATCAAAGCGATGATAGACCTCGGATGCTTCTGGAACCTCAAACCACACAGGCCATATCTGATATCTGTCCAGAAACTCTTTTCTCTGGTTATTGTTCTTCATGACCGGAAGTTCTGGAAGTTCCGGCTGTTCCAAGTCCGAGATATCAACTGTATCCAAGTCACAAAGCATCCCGGCCAGTGCCCCGACAATGAGATTCTGCTTTCTCACCAGAATATCATTCTCGGAATAGCAGGAACGCATCAGATCCAGCTTATTCTTCGCTTTATCGAGTTCTTCCCTCAGGAGATCAATATCGCTCTGATCCGAAATTGCTTCATCCCGTTCTTCCGCCGGCTCCTCTTCACCAGCATCCATAATCTCGACATCTTCTTCGATGATCACTTCTGGTTCAGGTTCGGATATCTCTTCCGGTGGATCCATATCCAATACTGGCTTCGATTCTTCCTGTTGCGATGTCGCAACAGTTTCCTGCCGTGACTTCTGCGCATTTTCCATCGCAACTATATTCCACATACTTTGGATTGCTGCCGCCAGATAGAACCAGTCAAAATCTCCGATACACTCATTCTTTTCATCCCAGATCTGAACACAGTCATCAAACAGGTTGATGCGTGCTACTCCTTTTTCAGTTGAGAAATGCCACCATCTATGATTTTTCCCGATCTTTTTCTTGATTTCCCCCGGTGATTTCTCTACCAACTGTACTCGGTTCATATGATCCTGAAGGAACCAGTCATGCCAGCTCAAGATCAGATGCCATGCAGCCGCTTTCAGGTACTCTCGGTCTGTCTCGTCCGGTTTTTTTAGTTCTATCATTGGTTCTTCTGGCTTCCGCACTTCCGGATGTCCTTCACCGTCATATCCGGTGTCACCGTCTCGATCTGCTTATCATCCAGATACAGCATCTCCTGTAACTGACTCTTCTCGAATCCCCGGTACTCTTCCGCCAGGATTGGGCTGTTTCCATCCTTGCTGAATTTATCATTCATGGACATCCATCTGGATGCCGTGGATTTCTTGATCCCGTAATTATCCTCGGCAAATGCCCAGATACTCTCGTACCCGCCCTCCCGGAACAATTCATGATCCCGGATATATTTCATGTAATAACCCGCAGCAATAAAGTTCATCTTCATGTTGTCGAGCTTCTCCCGCAGGATATCCTTTGCCTCCTGGTAAGTCATATTTTCATACCATCTGCTTAATTCATCCATCATTTTTCCTTTCTGCATTTCATGCCTTTATGGAAATACATTTCCGTCCGGCGTCTTGTACGGACATAATCATAGGCGCCAATAATCAGCTCGCCGCACAGACAACAGATCTTGGCATCATCCGCCTTTACCTGCTTTGCATCCTCTTTCTTTTTTTTCATCACGACCACTCCTTAATCTGCTCTACTGGTCCCGCCCATGATGTTTTCTGATACCAGATAAACTGGAGCACGACCTTATCATCCTTATACTTCTCTTCCAGATCAGATGCGGCATTATTGATATGCCGTACATGTCCATCCTCAAGATATTTTTTATACGCAGCCCATATGGTGTTGTACGCGTCTGCGATCTTTTCATGTAGGGCTTTCACCTTCTCGTCCATAAGTTCCTCCAAAAGTAACAAAAAACATGGTTTGTAACATGATATTTTAAAAAGTAACAATACCCATTGTTACCGCGCAACCTCGTGTATTTACTGGGCTTGTTAATGATTTTCTGAACGGTAACATTAGTAACATGGATTTTCCTTTATGGGAGCGAGAGCGCTATATATACATATATTTCAGATATATATAGGCGTTTTTGAATGTTACCTCTGTTACTTTGTTACCTTTTACTTAAACGGGAGTTCTTCCTGTGTCATTTCTGCCGGTTCAAATCCGTCTTTGTCCTGAAATTCATTCAGATGTAGGAACACGCAGCGCACTGGCTTCCCGTCGATCTTCTTCAGTTTCGTCTGATTCTTCCCATCCGTCTGGATAATGCCTTGCTTGTCCGCCCAGTTCAGGAAAGCCTTGTAGGAATAGTCACCCTGCCGGCACAGTTCCTTTACGGCCTGCGGATACATGACCGCATAGCCGCCGCTGATCACACCCCACTGCTCCGTCGTCGCAGTTACATCAAACCTCTGACGGTTCATGTTGATCTTGTCCAGAAGATAATGGTAACAGCGTTCATGCTCTGACACTTCGCTTTTATCCACAAGGACGCTCTCTGCCTCCTGTACACTGATATATTCTCCGTCACAAAAGATATGATCCGCTGCGATCCGGTCGGCCAGCAGCAGGATCGACATGGAAATGCTCTGTTTCTGCATCTTGTCAACATTAAAGAGGTCTTTCTGGAGCTTCTGCTGCATTTCCCGAAGCTCCTCCACATCCATTTTCTTTATAATCTGCACAAACCTCTTCCCGGCAAATCCGTAGTTCTTTTTGAGCAGCTCTGCTGTATATTGCGGATCCTGATACACCTTTTCGCCACATTCAATCTCAAGAATACGGTTGATAGCGCCGCCCTGTGATACATATGAAGTCAGTGGACGCTCCCCATTTGTAAGGATCGTGTTCTTCCATCGATTCTCACGGCGGATCCCTAACTCCTTATTGGACCGGCTCTTGCCTTTCCCGGAACACAGATCATACACAACTCCCTCGAAGTTGTCCCGGATCCGGCTGCTGGTCTTGCTGGTATCGTCCAGCATTAACGGAAGATGGTTCAATAAGTCCGCACGGATCTCAAGCTGCGTGTCTGTTGTTTTAAAATCACCTATGTATTGCCCGCTGTCCGGGTTCGCCCATATGGAAGCGGCAAGCATCAAGGATACTGACTTTCCGCCCTCTGTCTCTCCCCACAGGTCCACGATAAACGGCAGGGCTCCCAGCCGGCTCACCAGGATACTGGCAAAAGATGCAGCAAGAGAAAATCTAATCTCCGGCCGGCCGGTCCGACGTAATGCTCTCACGTGCTCCAGCCACTCCTGCCAGTTCCCACGTTCCCGGATACTTTCATACACTTGTCCGAATGACAGGTCCCCGTCAAAAATAATTTCCGTATCATAGGGCAGGAATCCCTCCCCGATCCATCCCAGTTTTGCGCTGGAACGCTGTACCGGGATCTCATCATCGTTCAGATTTTCTACATCTGACAGATATTTCACCAGGAGTTTTGCATTTTCGGATGTTACCGCCACACCAAGTTTTGACAGCGAGATGATCTTGTTCGACGAAGATATGATATCTTTCGGAACCGTGATCTCCGTCCAGCGGTGATTCCGCTTGTATGCCAGCCGGATCTGCTCCTCCCCTGTCTCCAGGTTCCTCAGCCTGCCGATCGGCAGGATCGGGTGATAGCAGACAATAACCTCATTGGAATAGTCTTTGTTGAATATCCGTATCCCGTTATCTGCAGCAAGCCAGGATCCACACTTCATAGAGTCGTATTTCCCGGTAAAATTCGTCCAGTTCTCGATCAACGTCTGGCTCTGACGCTGCTTTTGCATGGTTTCTTTCTCCGCCTTTTCAAACGCTTTCACCATGATGTCAAACTGCCCTTTTACTCCGAGTTCTTTCGCCCGATCCTGAAAGGAAAGAAGCATCTGCGCCCGCCGGATAGCATCCTCCTGCTCAAAGATTTCTACAAAAACTTCTTCTGACAGGATCTCTTTCTTGTCATAGTCTTTTAAAGGCTTCATATCACTCCTTTATCACCTCGGTTCGTTCAAAATTTCATGTAGATACAGCTGATACTGCAACGCATTATAGCAGTCTGTCCATGTATCCGAAAAAGGTTCGGACTTCCGATGCCAGTCCCGGTATATGTCGATCAGGTCATTGTTCAGCTTCTTCTGGGCTTTCAATGCGTTCGCCTGCTTCAGCTGCATCTCCCGCTCTTTCTGGGCGTGATACCGTGCCATCCGTTCGCTGAACGTTTCTTCCTTGTGCTCGTATGTCCCACCCAGCTCAAAAAACGCTTCCCGGAACGTGATATCTTCCATTTCACAGATGAAGTCAAAAATATCTCCATGCGCCCCGCACCCGAAGCAGTAATAGCTGTCCTGATAGATCTTCATGGATGCGGTTTTCTCTTTATGAAATGGACAACAGATGAATCCTGATCTGTTCGGATGCATACCATACCGTGCGAGAATATCCCGCATGGTATATGCAGCCTTTATCTCCTCGCTGGTCATAAGCCATCCCTCAGGATACGGATGATCTCTTTGCCGGTATCCTTCTTCTCGCAGAACGCAAATTTTACATTGTATCGATCGCGCATCGTACAGAGAGACCTATAAAGTTGATTGCCATCGACCGCCTTCGCTGATACAACATATTTCACACGTTTCCCATTCTCCCATTTCCACCGGTCCTCGTGTTTCCGAGGGTTTTTCCAGAAATACACATCCTCAAGGCTATTGATACCTGATCCATGTTCTACTAAGATCACAAGCTGGATCCCCGCCTCTATCGCCTTAAGAAGTTCTTTCCTGAAACGTTCATGCTGCTGGCAGACATTGCCACAAAGCTCCTGCAGATTCTGCTTTCGATCGATGATGAGCCGAGGGTTGTCCAGGGACATATAATCTCCGACATATAATTTTGAAGCGATGCTTTGAACGCCCTGCTCTTCAAATTCTGATAATATCCGTTTAATTGCATGCTGTTTTTCTCGCGTATCTATCATTATCTGCATTGTGGCATCTCCTTGTATTTCTTAACTGCACCTCCATGCTTACAACACGACAATTTTCAGGTTCGTAGTTTCCGCACGGATCTATCCGGTCTATGGTGCATATTCCGCGCTTTGCAGATTCATCATATCCATTTGCAAGCATCCATTCTTTAAAACACTCAAATGATTCATCCCATTCCTTGCATACGGACACACCCTCTTTGCCATACCATTGATACTCTCTTACATTTGGATTTTTACACCTCTGTTTCATCCGTTTCCATACTTCGTTTAACCGAGTATGTGATTCTCCATGTTTGTAATTGAGCGCTCTTGTAAGGTCAGTATGCAAACATCCACAACTCTTGGTATTACCAGTTTTTAATGCGGATAGTGTTACATTTACCTCGTTTCCACATTGACATTTACAACGCCATATTGATAGCCTTCCTCCCGAAGGATATCTTTGGGTTCCGATTCTATATAGTGCCGTAAGCCTTCCGAATGTTTGCCCTGTAATATCGTTGATATTCGACACAAAATCCCCCTCCTAGTTAAATGGCAGTTCCTCATCTATCCCATCAGGAATATTCATGAATCCGTCACCTGCCGGCGTTGATTCTGGATGATACTCATTGATGTGATTCTTATATGCCGTAGTCTCCGACATATCTGGAACCTGTGCCTCCGCAACCTTATCAACAGATACAAACCAACGAAGAACGCGCTTTTCAATCTCCCTGCCGTTGTAATAATCCATCTGTGGCCCGAAGACGCCGCCGACCAGCTTTCCCTTGAACTGAGCTTCAAAATTATCACCCCACTGCACCTCAAATCCTTTATTGGAATGCTCTACGCAGGTGATAAATGTCTTAAACGATCGGCTGCAGTTTCCTTCGCTGTCTTCTGTAAGAATGTACTGAGTCGCCTGATTCGGCCACTTCTTCTCCGGGCGGATATCATCGCGGAACATCTTTTCAAAATAACCGGCCTGCTTGTCGGCTTTCGAGAAATCAAACGATACTTTGATCATGTCCTTTCCCGCCTTTGATTTCATCTCATATACTTCTTTAATGATTAACTTATGTCCCCCAAGCTCTACGGGGATAAATTCGCCCTGTGCCTGTGTATCATCATAGTTCCTTGGTTTTCTCATGTTAAAAATCCTCCAATGCTTTCATAACTTCCACAATGTCATTTTCAATCTCCATCTGGTCAAATGCACCCATAGGAGATTTCGCTGTACTGTTGTTTGCCTGCGTCTCAAACTTATACTGTCCGTCCACACATTTACTCAGGAGTACTGTTGTAAATTTAGATTCCAGGCAGATCTTGTCCAGCTTCTTACCGGATGTCTTGATCCTGGTAAACATATATCCGGCCTCGTCATGGTCCGTCTGTGTATGCGCTGTAAAGATGATTGTCAGGTCATCCCTATATGTATAAGCCTCGCAGACCAGATCCCAGACACAGGCCGCAAGATCCACCCATTTGTCATAACCCTTTTCCTTGCTTCTACGCATCTCATCAGCCACCATAAGTCCATTGATTGTATCAACAACAATCACTTTTACCTGCGGACACTTTTCCGCGATTCGCTTGATATACTGACGGACAATATTTGCATCATCACAAGCCGTATAATTTTTATTTTCCTTGTTATACTGATTTCGCCACCCTTTCCAGGACAGTCCCTTCATATCAGCGTCGATATAGTATGTACTCTTCGGATCCAGGTTTCTCATTGAGGTCGTCTTCCCGGATCCAGATTCTCCCATGATTGCGATTACCTTACTCATTACCTTCTTCTCCTTCCTCTCCTTCGATCACCCGGCTTGTCCACATGTCCGCAAAATGCAGAAGCATGTACAGCGGCGTCTCTTTTCCCTGAATCTGATATCGGAATGATCCATACAGACCATTGTGCCAAAGGATTGCCTGCTGTTCTTCTTCGGTCAGTTCAATAAATCGGGAGGCGATTGCAACACTACGCACTTCATGGTCTACATACAGCAGATCGGGATTTGAGATGTAAGGTTTCTTTTCTGACTGATACGGTTCCGGGTTCGGATTCGCCTTTGTAGCACGCCCTTTCAGCATATTCGGGACATAGTTGGGCTTATTGTACTGTCCCATTTTCCCGAGATCATGCAGAAGAGCGCTGATCGTGATAGCATCCTGCGCCTTCTTGTCAAGATTCTCTGGCCCGTTGCACAACAGGAATGACAGATCCTGCGCAACGCACAGCACGTTGTAACTATGCTCAGCAAGTCCGCCCTCTTTTGCCAAATGGTATGCGGTACTACATGGTGCGCGGAAAAATCCATACTCGTCCATATATGCGATCAGGTCCTCGATTCCTTCTCTCCCTGTTTTTCTTAACAATGTAATAATTCTTTCTTTCATGCTTTCTCCTTCCATGCTGCCCCGGGATCATCTTCCTGACTATTGATTTCGCTCGTGGTGGCTACTACTCACAGGGATATGGTTCCCGGTATCGGGCGCTTTCGGCGCTTCCCGGCAGCTTGTCATTTATTCTTTGTCTGGTGTCTCCATGCCAATGATTGCCCTTATAGGACGCGTATCATAAGTCGCCTCTTCCATCTCCAGATACGAAATGAGTGCATCCATCCGACCGTTGATCCGGCACAGACGTTCAAATTCATTTGCATCCACATAGATCTTGTCATCTGCCATCCTCTATTCCTCCTGTGATCCTATAAAAGTATGTAATAGCCGCTCTTTCAGCGTCTCCGCATCATCCGGCGCTGCAATATCCTCGCCGCTGATCCTCGCAAAGATCAGGTCGCCTACGATCGGATGTCCATGTTGCGGCGTACCATACAGGGCACAGCCCAGTGCATTCACGGGAAGTTCTTTAATCAGCCCCTCTTCATCGACCAGCATGATTACGGAGGGATCCTTAAAGTAGTTGACCATGAGCTGCGTATGTACCGTCTCAAAGTGTCCTCCGATCGCCTGCTGGATGCTTCTGAAATTGCTGAAATCAACATCGATCAATGAAATCTTATTATCAGTCGTTACTTTTACAGTCTTCATTCTCGGCCTCCTCATAAATGCTTAATGTCATATCAACTTTGTATGGCTTTCCAGCTATGAATTTTGTAGTCAACTTTTTGTCTTCCAATGAGATAATGAGACAACAGTTGTTAAAGACTGTCACAAACTCATCCCCGTCCTCCAGTTTTTCATCTTCCCCAAACTCTTTGTGAAATTCCTCAAATGCTAATGCTATTGCTCTATCTAACTCTTCCATTTATCTGTCCTTTCTGCTAAAATGTAATTGGTTAATTATCTGAGTGCCCAGAGGTTTCCGCCTCGTTTATGGGCGCTCATTCTTTTTCCGCCCGCCTGAGAGCGAGGATTTCGCTGACCTGCGCCGCAGTAAAAACCGTCTCCCGGGGCATTCCATCAAAGAACCCGGCTATCATCGCGGTCCGTG
>CASFID010000039.1 GCA_949294665.1 uncultured Eubacteriales bacterium | reverse complement strand
TGGATTCGCGGAAAATCACAATGGCTGGTGGTATCTGAAAGACGGCAAGGTAGATTTTGGTGTGAACGATATCATCAAGGGGACTGTCAAAGGTGTGTACGCATGGTGGTACGTGGTTGAGGGAAAAGTCACATTTACAACCACGGTAGCCAAGAACAAAAACGGCTGGTGGTATGTCAAAGACGGAAAAGTCGACTTCGACTATGACGGGATCGCCGAGAATAAAAACGGAGTCTGGTACATCGACAACGGTAAGGTTGATTTCGATTACACAGGAAAAGCGAACGTGAAAGTGACCGTCAAGGATGGAAAGGTCAATCTTTAATGAAAGCCCCGGAGTCAATGGCTCCGGGGATAGATGGCAATTATGATAATTTGTAGTTGACGAAATGATAATTACGGGTTATTATAATTTATGGATACGGAAGTGGCTATATGAAATGGAGGAGAATTATGGCAAGGAGTATCGCAAGTCGAATAGCAGAGTTACTTGCTCAGCAGAAACTAACTCAAAAGGAATTGGCACAGAGATCTGGAATAACAGAAGCAGCCATATCCCGCTATATTAAAGGAGACAGAGTACCGCGAGGTGTTAATCTTGCAAAAATAGCAGATGCATTAGGTACTTCTACGGATTACCTCTTAGGTCATGATACATTTGAAGAGGACGAAAAAAAATTAGTAAAGACTTTAATCGCAAGAAATGCATCTAAGATGACCTCGGAAGAAAGAATGGAGTTACTTCGTATTTTACTTGATAATAACTAGGAGGTATTATGCGATTATCAGATGAACAGTATGAAGAAATAAAGCAAGCAGTGACAGATATGTTCATTACATACGATATAAAATGCGTTCCAATCAATGCTTTTGAGATGGCAATAAAAATGGGATTGACAGTCATACCGTATTCTGCTTTGGAAGATGAAAAGAAAAGTGCAGCATTATGTATTAGTAAAGATGGGTACTCTATCGAAACTAACGACGGGGAATGGATTATATTTTACAACGATGATTGCAAATCGTATGGGAGAATTAATCAGACGATTATGCATGAGATAGCACATTATCTTTTAGGGCATATTCAAGAAGGAGAAGAAGAGGAGGCAGAAGCAAAATTTTTTGCAAAGTATGCATTGGCACCGCCGCCGCTTATACATGAATTAATTGAAAAGGTTAATACAGAAGCTATTATGCAGACTTTTGATCTTAGTTATGAGGCAGCCTGTAATGCGTTTAAGTATTATTGTAAATGGTTGAGGTTTGGAGAAAAAGGCTATACGATATACGAAATTGGTATGATAGAGTTATTTGAGGTCGCATAAGAAAGATATGATGTATCAAGCAAAATTGCTTTTTACATAGAAAAAACCAAGCACACGAGTCGCTTGGTCGCTTGTTAAAAGTGTTTCCACAATTAACTGGGGTTATAATCCCTTCTAGACAATTGGATTATAACATTGTGGAATCCTTTTTTCAAGTGAATTTGAAAAAAGGAGGTGTTTCTATGTACATTTTTCGTGCATGGATTACCAAAAAGGATGGCACTAAGATTTATGCTAAAACTTATGGTAAAAGAGCCTTCAGAATCTGGGTAGGTCCAGGTCCTGAACCAGAAACAGGTAACTAGTTGATGTAGCGAGGCATATTTTACCAGTTAGATATGCTTCTTTTCTTAAAATAAGTAGTAGAAAAGGAGTTTTATAATGGCAAAGACAAAATCAAGTGTACGTGGAGTACAGCATAAGAAAATTGTAGTGGTAAAAGGATACACTAGGAAGGATGGAACAAGGGTGCCGGAACATAGGCGTTCTACTCCTAACTAAAATTCAGCCCGGGTTCAGTAGAACTCGGGCTATTGTATTCCCCGGGGCTATTGCTCCGGGGTGGAAAAATAAAAGGTGTCAAATGACACCTTGGGTTTTCGTAGCGGGATTCGAACCCGCATCTAATTGTTCGCAAAACAATCGCTTTATCCATTAAGCTATACGCCTTTATAGGTTAGTTAATACTTACATAATAGCACTTTATTAAAATTTGTCAATTGTCTCTTGACATGAAAAAACATGCATGATAACATGTAAACATGAAAGAGAGGTGAAAAATAAATGGCAGAAAAGACGATAGCGTTTACGGTGGATGAAGATTTTCATAAAAAAATCAAAATGAGGATTGCTGAATCTGGGCAATTTTTAAAAGGGTACATTGTCAATTTAATCGAAGAGGATTTAAAAAAGGCAAATGCGGAGAAAAAAGCTGAGAATTATTCTTATACGATAGAAGATGCTTTGGAGAAAGAAAATGAACTTAGAGAGATTCTGAACCGTATTGCTACACAAAAATAGGAGTAACCGCACCGACCAAAGTGAACTGGTTACTCCAACCCCAAAATAGAGGTATAAATATTATAGCACTGTACTTCTGTTTTGGCAAATTACAAAATGGAGGTATTTTATTATGCAATTACCAGTAACTGTAGAGGTTAAAGGAATCAGAGTTCTAACAAGTAAACAGATAGCAGAAGCATACCAAACAACAACAGACACTATTAAGACGAATTTTAATGCAAATAGAAGTAGGTTTGTTGAAGAGAAACATTATATTGCGCTTACGGGTGATGAACTGAAAGCCTTTAAGAAGCAGGTAAGGAATCCTTACCTCGTTGCGAATCGTGCAAGTCACCTTTATCTCTGGACTGAAAAAGGAGCTCTCCTACATGCAAAATCTCTGAATACTGACAAGGCATGGGAAGTATATGACTATTTGGTAGATTACTACTTTCGGGCAGAGGAACAGCGGAAAGTTCCTGTGACAGTGGAAGCGAGGCAAAAGAGCCGACCTAATACAAGGAGAGTAGTAGATGTTCCAGAAAATCCAGAAATTCTCAAAGCAATCCAGAAAATTAAAGATGACTTGACTTGTATGAATGTGCTTCTGGATGATTGCAAAATGTATGTGGAAGAAGATATATACGTTGAGCGTCGAAAATCAGCGGCAGAGGTTGTTCATATTATTGTGAAAGACTGGACGTCATTGTTGAATTTGAAGCCGAAGTTAGTAGAGAATATTATTGATAACGTCACCCCGGAGCCATCGACTTCGGGGTGGAATATTGTATCATCTCAAGGGGCAGAAAAGGGGCAAATGTTTAATTGAGTGGTGTTGTTACAAGCAGATTTTAACACCGAAATCCTCAATAAAATTGTTACATGTCGTATGAAAACGTATGTGATTATGTTCCTCGGAGTCACTGGAAAGCCCGTTTTTAACGGGCTTTTTTGATGCCCAAAAATAAAAGGCATATCGAATAGTTCATCAAGCATATATCTGAATGATCCGGGATCAGAAATATTTAAGGCCGAAATCCCGTGAAAGTAAAAAGAGTTGTGTTAAGTTATTGACATATGTTCATAAAAATATATACTTATAAACAGGATCAGATCAACAGAAGGGAGGGGTGATCATGGCAAGACCACAGAAACAAAGATGTATCTGTTCTGTGCCGAGAGCCGCGGGATTTTGCCCGGAGGGCTGCGAAGCGTCAGGCAGTATTAATCTTACCTATGACGAGTATGAAGTGATCCGTCTTCTGGATTATATGCAGATGACTCAGGAACAGTGCGCAAAGCGGATGCAGATCTCCCGTCCGACTGTGACACGGATCTATGACGAGGCGCGCCGAAAAATAGCGGATATGCTTTCAAATGGCAGAATGCTTACGATCGGAGGAGGCGACGTCTTCGTCTGTCCGTCCCTGCGGCCGGAGTGTGCGGGGGAAGATCACTGCTGCCACAGAAACAGGGAACTTTTAAGAGGAGTAAAGGAAAAGGCAGTGTAAAGAAAAGAGAGGTAGAGAAGATGAAGGTACTTATCATCGGCGGAGTTGCGGCCGGAACAAAAACTGCGGCAAAGTTAAAGAGGGAAGACAGAAGTATTGAAGTGACGGTCATCACAAGAGACCGGGACATTTCCTATGCGGGATGCGGACTGCCCTACTATGTGGGAGGTCTGATTGAGAGCAGAGATGAGCTGATCGTAAATACCCCCGGGAAATATTCAGGACTGACCGGAGTCCAGGTGCGCACCGGAAAAGAAGCGGTTGCCCTGGATGCGGTGAAGAAGGAAGTCACGGTAAAAGATGTACAGACAGGGGATACAGAGGCCTGTCCATATGACAGGCTGGTCATAGCGGTGGGGGCATCAGCGGCGGACCTTCCGGTTGAGGGAAAGGATCTTCCGGGCGTATTCAAAATGCGCACTCCCGACGATGCGGAAGGAATCCGTACATATGCAGAAGAAAATCATGTAAAGAAGGCCGTAGTGATCGGAGCCGGATTTATCGGTCTTGAGGCGGCTGAGAACCTGAAAGCAAGGGGGATCGATGTGACTGTTATCGATTTCGCGTCGCAGATCCTTCCGAATATTCTTGATCCTGAGATGGCCGCGTATGCTAAAAAGCATCTGCTCAACGCGGGCGTCCGCGTGATCACGGGGACAAGCGCAGAAGCCGTGCTTGGGACAGACAGGGTATCCGGGATCAAAACTTCGGCGGGAACGATTCCATGCGGCCTTGTTATAATGGCGGCCGGGATCCGTCCAAACACTGCATTTCTGGAAAATACCGGGATAGAGATGTTCAAAGGGACGATCCTTGTGGATGGTCAGATGAGGACAAGCCTTGAGGACGTATATGCAGCAGGCGACTGTGTGATGGTGACGAACCGTATCACAGGAAAGAGACAGTGGTCGCCTATGGGATCGTCTGCCAATCTGGAAGGACGTACACTGGCGCAGGTGCTGGCCGGAGAGCAGAAAACATATCCGGGCGTACTGGGAACAGGCGTCGTAAAACTTCCGGGATTAAATATCGGGCGGACCGGCCTGACAGAAGCACAGGCGCGGGAGGCCGGATATGATGTTGTCACCACCCTTGTTCCGACGGATGACAAAGCACATTACTATCCGGACGCCACATTCTTCATAACAAAAATGATCGCGGATAAGACAACGAGAAAACTGCTCGGCGTTCAGGTGTTCGGACCGGGGGAAGTAGACAAGATGGTGGATATAGCGGTCATGGGCATCAGTATGGGCGCGAAGTTAGATGACTTTGAAAATGCGGATTTTGCGTATGCACCGCCGTTCTCTACAGCAATCCACCCGTTTGTCCAGGTCGTCTATGTGCTGATGAATAAGATCGACGGAACGCTGGTCAGCATGACGCCGGCAGAGTACGCGGCAGGCAAAGCAGAGGGGTATCGTGTTGTGGATGTACAGCCTCAGCCTGCGATCCGCGGAGCATTCTTCGTAGATCTGTCTAAAGTGAACGGAGAGATAGACGGACTGGAAAAGACGGAGAAACTTCTGCTTGTCTGTGCCAAAGGAAAGCGGGCATATTTCCTGCAGAACAGGATGCGCCATTTCGGGTATGAGAATACCGTTGTACTGGAAGGCGCTACCTTTTTTAACGATGTGAAAGTTCAGGGCGCGCAGGCCGGGGTATCCAAGGAGGAAGAGACGAAGGTGAAAGCGCTCGGATTCCTGAAAGATAAGAGAACCCCGGACAGGTTCAACGGCCGTGTCATCACACGGAACGGAAAGATCACAGCCGACGAGGCGAGAGCGATCGCAGAAGCGGCGGAAAAGTACGGAAGCGGAGAGGTGACCATGACTTCCCGTCTGACGATGGAAATCCAGGGAGTGCCTTTTGACAATATAGAACCTTTAAGAGAGTATCTTATGCAGGCGGGACTTGAGACAGGCGGAACAGGTTCTAAAGTGCGTCCGGTCGTCTCCTGCAAAGGCACGACCTGTCAGTATGGCCTCATCGATACATTTGCTCTGTCGGAAGAGATACATGAGAGATTTTATCATGGATACCGGGATGTAAAGCTCCCGCACAAGTTTAAGATCGCCGTAGGCGGCTGCCCGAATAATTGTGTGAAACCGGATCTGAACGATCTGGGGATCATCGGTCAGAGAGTGCCTCAGATCGATCTGGAGAAATGCCGTGGCTGTAAAGTCTGCCAGGTGGAGAATAACTGTCCGATCAATGTAGCAAAGCTGGAGGACGGCAAGATCACCATTGATGAGTCTGCGTGCAACCACTGCGGCCGCTGCATCGGGAAATGTCCGTTCCACGCGGTCGAAGATTATACGAACGGCTACCGCATATACATTGGCGGGCGCTGGGGAAAGAAAGTCGCCCAGGGAAGATATCTGGATAAAGTCTTTACAGACAAAGAAGAAGTGCTCTCTATCGTAGAGAAAGCAATCCTTCTGTTCCGCGAACAGGGAATAACCGGGGAAAGATTCGCCGATACTGTGGCCAGGATCGGATTTGAGAATGTCCAGGCGCAGCTCATGTCGGATGAACTTCTGAAGAGGAAAGAGGATAATATTAAGGCGGAGAAGCATTTGACAGGCGGAGCCACATGCTGATATGATGCGCGGCTATCACCAGGAGGCCGAATTCTTATTTTTCGCGGAATACTCGCTGCAGCGCCGGTAAATATATGGCAGACTGCCGGATCCGGGATACTTTTCGGAAGTGTCTCGGATCCGGCAGTCTGTATTTACAGCAGAATTCTACAGTGGCATTCTCTCAGAAAAAATGGTATAATAAATCGTTAGTATAGAAAAAGAGACATGAAACTCTTTTTAAGACAAGCGTTATGCGCGTCTGCAAAACAGGTGCGGATGAGGTGTATTGAGATGAAAAAGAAGAACAGAATGCGTTTAAAAGGACAGCTCAGGATGTACATGAGCTGGCCGCTGATCATGACGGTGCTGCTGTTGGCGGTGGATATCTGGGTATATGTGATCGATAAGAAAGCCGGCTTTATCATGACGGTATTCATCCTGATCTATCTGGCTATCGCGGGAGGACTGTATTTCTATAACCGGTCGCTGATCCTTGCGGATCTGATCCAGTTCTCAGCACAGTACAAAGGCATCGAGAACACACTGCTGAAAGAACTGGCAGTGCCATATGCGATCACACTTGAGGATGGACGTATCCTCTGGGGCAATGATGCCTTCGATGCTCTGGCTGAGGGACAGAGAAAGGAAAAATATCTGACACGTCTGATCCCTGAACTTCACCCCGGAGTGTATCCGAAAGACGACATGGAGCATGTCGAGATGGAAGTGAGCTACCGCGACAGGGACTATCAGGTGGAACTCAGGCGCGTGTCGCTCCAGGGGTTCAGCAAGAAAGAGGAACTTCTGCAGATACCGGAAGAGGAAGAATTCTTCGTGGCGGTATCGATGCAGGACGTTACAGAGCTGAATGCATATATCCGTGAGAACGAAGATCAGCGCATGATCGCGGGCCTGATCTATATCGACAACTATGACGAAGTGATGGAGAGCGTTGAAGAAGTGCGGCAGTCTCTGCTTGTTGCTCTTATTGACAGAAAGATCAACAAATATATCGGCGATGTAGACGGTATCGTAAAGAAAATGGAGAAGGACAAATATTTCATCGTTCTCCGCAAGGCCAGCTACAGGAAGATCGCCGAAGATAAATTCTCCATTCTGGAAGAGGTAAAGCAGGTCAACATCGGAAATGCCCGTTCTGCCACGCTGAGTATCGGACTCGGGCTCAATACCGTCACTTATGCGCTGAGCTATCAGTATGCGCGGGTGGCGATCGATCTGGCTCTCGCGAGAGGAGGAGATCAGGCGGTCATTAAAGACTGCAACGGCATCACGTACTTTGGCGGGAAGAAAGAACAGACAGCCAAGAACACCCGCGTGAAAGCCCGTGTAAAGGCCGAAGCGCTCAGAGAGTTCATCGTGACCAAAGATCAGGTCATCGTTATGGGCCACAAGATAGCTGATCCGGATTCTTTCGGTGCCTGCATGGGGATTTACAGAGCGGCCGTCAGTCTGGAGAAGAAAGCACACATTGTCATCAACACAGTTACGGAATCTGTGCAGCCTCTGTACGATGAGATCGCTGAAAGTCCGGCTTATGAAGACGATATCTTCCTGACGTCTGACCAGGCGCTGGATTATATCACGGACAATACAATGGTGATCGTTGTCGATACGAATAAGCCGCAGATGACGGAGTGTCCGGAGCTGTTGAGAAGATCCCGTATGATTGCGGTTCTGGATCATCACAGGCAGGGGAGCAATATTATCGAGAATGCGGTCCTGTCATATGTGGAGCCGTATTCATCATCGACCTGCGAGATGGTTGCCGAGGTACTCCAGTATATTTCCGATGATATCAAGATACCGACCGTCGAGGCGGAATGCCTGTATGCGGGCATTATGATCGATACAAGAAACTTTATGAACAGGACGGGAGTGCGTACTTTCGAGGCAGCAGCATTTCTGAGAAGATGCGGCGCAGATATTACCCGTGTGCGCAAGATGTTCCGGGATGATATGAAATCATACAGGGCGAAGGCCGAGGCAGTCCGAATGGCGGAAGTATACCGGAAGGAATTTGCCATCGCGCAGTGTCCCAGCGACATAGAGAGTCCGACCGTGCTCGCGGCGCAGGCGGCCAACGAACTTCTGGATATCAGCGGGATCAAGGCGTCCTTTGTGCTGACAGAGTACGAGGGGAAGATCTATCTGAGCGCTCGTTCGATCGACGAGGTGAATGTTCAGATCATAGCGGAGAAGTTAGGCGGAGGCGGGCATATCAACTCTGCCGGCGCGCAGTTTGTCCACATGAGCATGGATGAGGCGATCAAAGCTTTGAAAGAAACGATCGATCACATGATAGAGGAAGGAGATATATAACGATGAAAGTAATACTGTTGCAGGATGTAAAATCTCTCGGGAAAAAGGGAGAGATCGTAAATGTAAACGACGGCTATGCGAGAAATTATATTTTGCCGAAGAAACTGGGGGCAGAGGCGACGGCCGGGAATCTCAACGATCTGAAACTCCAGAAGAACAATGAGAAAAAGGTGGCCCAGGAGAATCTGGAAGCCGCCCGTGAACTTGCGGAAAAGCTTGCCGCCGGCAGCGTGGAGCTCTCGATCAAAGTGGGAGAGGGCGGACGGACGTTTGGCTCGGTATCAAGCAAAGAGATTGCCGCTGCAGTCAAAGACCAGATGAATCTTGATATAGATAAGAAGAAGATACAGCTCAAAGAGACGATCAAAATGCTCGGGACACATATAGTCAGTGTGAAGCTTCACCCGGAGGTCACGGCAGAGTTGAAAGTCGTTGTGAAGGAAGAGGCGTAAGGGGTATTCTTTTATGGATATGGAAGCGGCAATGAAACGGATACCGCCTCACAGTATTGAGGCAGAACAGGCCGTGCTCGGAGCAATGCTGATGAACAAGGACGCTGTGATGATCGCTTCTGAGATCATCGCAGGGGAAGATTTCTATCAGACTGCATATGGCGTTCTTTTCGACGCGGTAGTGGACCTGTTCAAGGAGGGGAAGCCTGTAGATCTGATCACGCTGCAGGAACATCTGAAGGAGAAGGACGTCCCGCCGGAGATCAGTAGTATGGAGTTCGCAAGGGAGCTCCTTGTGAGCACTCCGACTTCCGCGAATGTAAAATATTATGCAGAAATCGTCAGAGACAAGGCGGTCCTTCGCAGGCTCATTAAGATCAGCGAAGAGACGGCCAATATATGTTATCTGGAAAACCAGCCTCTTGAGGAGATACTGGAAAAGACGGAAAAGCAGGTGTTTGAACTTGTAGAACATGGAAATACACAGGAATATGTTCCGATCAAACAGGTAGTCTTAAATGCGCTCGATGTGATCGAGAAAGCATCGAAAACAAAAGGAAATGTAACGGGAATCCCGACAGGTTTCATTGATCTGGACTACAAACTCTCCGGTCTCCAGCGCTCGGATCTGGTGCTGATCGCCGCAAGACCTTCTATGGGAAAGACGGCGTTTGTGCTGAACATTGCCCAGCATGTGGCGTTCCGGCAGAATCTTGCGGTTGCCGTCTTTAGTCTGGAGATGTCAAAAGAGCAGCTTGTAAACCGTCTGTTCTCCCTGGAATCCCATGTGGACGCCCAGTATCTGAGGACCGGAAATCTGTCGGATACAGACTGGGAGAAACTGATCGAGGGAGCCGGGACGATCGGAAATTCCCGTATGATCATAGACGATACTTCGGGGATATCGATAGCAGAGATGCGTTCCAAATGCAGGAAATATAAACTGGAGATCGGACTTGACCTGATCATTATCGACTATCTGCAGCTCATGAGTGCAGGCGGCGGGCGCAGGAACGAAAGCCGCCAGCAGGAAATATCAGAGATCTCAAGGTCGCTGAAAGGTCTTGCCCGTGAGCTCAACGTGCCTGTTATCGCACTGTCGCAGTTGAGCCGTGCGGTAGAGCAGAGGACTGACAAACGCCCGATGCTCTCGGATCTGCGTGAATCCGGCGCCATCGAGCAGGATGCGGACGTATGTATGTTTATCTACAGGGATGACTACTATAATCCCGATACAGAGGATAAAAATATCGCGGAGATCATCATCGCGAAGCAGAGAAATGGCCCGATCGGGACCGTGCGTCTCGCCTGGATGCCGCAGTACACACGTTTTGGCAATGAACTGCGGCAGCAGTGAGCAGATATGACAGGAATTGTTATGTAAATATTTTTCTCAATTTCATGATGGGACCGGATCTGGAAGATTCTTTCCGGTTTGTCTGCTGCTGACGGATCAGGGCGTCTAGCTTGCGGAAGTGTTCTTCCTGCTGCCGGTCCTTTGCCTGCAGGAGATAGTCCATCTCATGCATGACATCAGTAGTAACTGTACTGCTGATGTCTTTTTTTAATACGCCGTTATTTTCTGTGAGGACCTCCCGGAACACATCGCCGAAGAGAGCGCGTATCTGCTCTATTTTCTCGAGAGGGATCATTACCTCGCCGGACTCGGGGACAGGATCAGCAGGAGAAGCAATCTTATCTCCATCGGGAGAAGCGCTGACAGCCGGCGTCTCCTCCCGGGGATCTTCGGCGGCTCTGAGTCTGAGACGCGTCTCCTTAAGCTCCGGTATGAGAGGCTTAAGATCCCGCAGCAGCATGCCTTCATCTTTGAGTTTTTTGATACAGCGGAAGAGCTGGATGTCGTCTTTTGTATAATATCGATGGCCCATCTCCGTGCGCCCGATCGTAAGGCCGAGTTCTTCTTCCCAGTACCTGAGTACATGAGTTTCTACATCGACCTGCTTCGCGGCTTCAGAGATCATGAATCTGACTTCACCCATTAATATTTATACCTCCTTGATATCAGCTTCAAAGCGCAGGGAGCGATCCGGCATGTCCCTGACTTTAAAGATATTATATCACAGTGACTGTAGCTCAACTCCAATAATCGTTCGTCAAATTGTTACCCGATTCCACATCAGGAGAGGATAAAAACGAGTACGTGAACATGAAAGAGGCCGGAAGCCCATCCCGGGACTGTAAGCGGACGCCTGAGGTCTCAGGCCGGCCCGGACTATGGAAAGCCGCTATTACAAAAAGAAACCGCTGTACCGGAATCTCTGTCCGGCAACACAGCGGCTCTTCTGCGTGTGATCACTTTGCGATTTTCTATAAATTACTCTGCTGAGATAGCGCCTGTCGGACATGCAGCCTCACATGCTCCGCAGTCAACACAAGCATCAGCATCGATCTCATATTTGCCATCACCCTCGGAGATAGCTCCTACTGGACATTCGCCTTCGCAAGAACCACAGCTTACGCATTCATCACTAATTACGTGTGCCATAGTATGTACCCTCCTTTTCTGATTTCCGAAAAAGTTTTATCCCTTTTCGCTATCCCCATTTTAATACAACAGAGATGAATATACAAGAGATTTGAATGTTTTAAATTTAGAACTTTTTGCAAAATTCAGAAAAAAATTACTTTCTTTTTAAGAAATATGGTGTATGATTAAAGGCAGTGCCGTATATTACAGCGGACGATAGTCATGAAGATTTAACATCATCAATAATAGATGGAGGCGCAGAATGAGAAGGAAATTAGCAGCGTTAGTTTCAATCGCCGCATGTCTGGGGATGATAGCGTGCGGCTGCAGCAGCTCAGACGACGAGGAGATCTTCACAGGCGAAACGCCGGACGTACCCCAGTGGCAGGAGAATCTGGATGCAATATCACCGGCGGCATATGCCAGCATAGAAGATCTTGATCTGGAACCGGGAACTTACATCTCTGTGATCGGAAAGACGGAGAATTCTTCCTACTGGAAACGGGTGAGAGCAGGGGTGGAGCAGGCGGCGGCTGACATAAATGAGAGACTTGGATACAGCGGATCGGATGAAGTCAAGGTGCTCTTTAATGCTCCGGCAGACGGGGAGGATATCGACGAGCAGGTCAATATCCTGGATGAAGAGATGGCCAGATATCCCGATGTGATCGCCATCGCCAGTATCGATGAGAATGCTTCGGCAGTCCAGTTTGATCTTGCCATAGAAAACGGCATTCAGATCGTAGCATTTGATTCCGGGAACAGTTATCAGGGAATCCAGTGCACATGCATGACAGATAACTCCGGGGCGGCTGCTGAAGGCGCCCGTAAGCTCTGTGAGGCGATCGGAGAAAGCGGCGAGGTGGCTCTTATTGTGCCGGATTCTGTGTCGGCCAATGCGAAGGAACGTGTATCCGGATTTCAGGATGAGATCAGTGCGTCTCACCCGAATGTTTCTGTAGTAGAGACGATCTACCTGGATCAGATCGATGAACTGAAGCGACAGGCGGCCGCCGAAGAACTCGGAGTCACGCAGGAACAGCTCGCTCAGTGGAGTGAAGCCGCTTCGGGACTGACAGACGGACAGGGAGATACCGGAGATGAAACGTCCGGAACTGATGAAGAAGAGATGGCGGATGAGAACTCCATCTCGGAAGAAGCGCGCACGCGGCTTGAAGATATTGATGCGATCGCAGATCGGATGAGCGATGAGGATATGATCATATATTATCTTGAAAAACACCCGGATATTAAAGGATGTTTCGGAACAAACGACGAGACGGTCCTGCTCGGGGCGGAAGCCATCAGAAATATGGAGCGGACGGAAGACATCGTCATGATGGGTTTTGACGCGGGCACGGATCAGATCGCGGCGCTCGAGGATGGAAGTATCGACGGCCTTATCGTACAGAATCCTTTCGGTATGGGCTATGCCACGGTCGTTGCCGCCGCGAGGACCGTCCTTGAGATCGGGAATGAGGCGCGGGTGGACACCGGCTATGTCTGGGTGGACGCAGAAAACATGGAAGATCCCAAGATACAGCCGATGCTGTATGAGTAGGCAGCATTCCTCCCGGGGAGGTCACGCTTTTACATTACCCGGCTCAGTGAGAATATGAACTCTGTGCCGACGCCTTCCGTACTGATCACATTAATATGTTCGTCATGGGCCTGGACCACCTCTCTGACAATAGAGAGTCCAAGGCCCGTTCCTTTTTTATCCTTTCCGCGTGACAGATCGGATTTGTAGAACCGTTCCCAGATCTTGTTCAGATCTTTTCTCGGGATACCGATTCCGTTGTCTTTGACAGAAATGAAAGCTTTCTCATTCTTTTCAGTGACCTCTACTGCGATAGAGGATTCATTTTCGCTGAATTTGATCGCATTATCTATGAGATTGTAAAGCACCTGCTGGATCTTCCCTTTGTCCGCATAGACAATGACGGGCGAGGGCATCAGGAGCAGCTCAATGGAGATGTGCTTCGGGGTGCACACAGCCTCAAAAGATTCGGCAGTCCCCTTTATGACTTCCTGGATATCGAACTCCGTTTTATCAAGAAGAAGCTCCTTAGTATCAAATTCATTCAGAGTGAGGAGATCCCTCGTCAGGTCAGTGAGACGTTCCGTCTCAAAAAGGATGATATTGAGATATTTGTCATACAGTTCGGGCGGGATCGTGCCGTCAGCCATCGCCTCCACATACCCTTTCATTGAAGTAAGCGGAGAACGAAAATCATGTGAGACGTTTGCTACGATCTTTTTCTGATAATCATCCATATCTTTCAGCTGTGCAGCCATATAGTTCAGGGAGGAGGACAGATAGCCCATCTCATCATGCGTGTAGACCGGTATCTCATACTTGAGATTCCCCAGGGCATACTGGCGCGCCGCCTCAGATATCTGCCTGAGCGGGCGGTACACGAAGAAGTGAAAGCCGAGCAGAAAGATAAAGGACAGCAGAAAGATAACGCCGAGTGTGATATATACCGGCACCATGATCGGCCGGCAGCGTTCTTTGATACCAGAGACCGGGCTGTGGATGAGAAGATATCCCCGCGTGGAAAAACCCTGCGTCACAGGAGCCATCACAGTGATGACTTCTTCGTCAAAATATCCGTGGTAGGTGCCCGAAATATACTGGTTGCCGCCGATCTCCGCGGGATTGAAGTCTTTGATCGCGTCCGGGGCCGAGGTACCTTCAAGGTTCGACGAAGTGATCATCGCACCCGTGGAGTCCACGAACCAGAGAGAGGATTCGAGGTAGAGACGCATTGCCGCAAGCTGTGCCTGCACGGCATAGAGGGAAGAATCGTCCGTGAAATAAGAAGGCAGATAATCGCTTGCGATCAGAGTAGCTTCTCTGTACAGCGTCTGTGAAGTATCTTCCATGAGACGGTTTGTCACAAGCTGGGTGGTGAGCGTTGCGGTCGTAAAGAGACACAGAAATCCGAATATGATATAAAGTGCGATGAATTTCAGGTGAAGTATACTTTTCATGTCCTAAGGTTCCTCACTTTGTCTCGAACTTGTAACCGATCCCCCAGACTGTGCTCAGACTCCAGTGAGGATGATCTTTGATCTTCTCGCGGAGACGTTTGATATGCACGTCGACGGTCCGTGTATCGCCGACGTACTCGTAGCCCCAGATGCGGTCCAGAAGTTGTTCCCTCGTAAATACCTGATTGGGGGAGGAAGCAAGACAGTAGAGGAGTTCCAGCTCTTTGGGCGGCATCTCCACGTGCTGTCCGTCGCAGAGTACAGAATAGTTTGTCAGATTTATGACAAGACCGTCGTACTCCACGCATTTTGTTTTATCCTTCTCAGAAGGTTCCGCTTTGGCGGGCTGGTATCTCCTCAGGACGGCGCGGACCCTTGCGACCATTTCTTTGGAATCGAAGGGCTTCATGATGTAGTCGTCGGCCCCGAGTTCCAGACCAAGCACCTTGTCAAACACTTCGCCCTTGGCGGAGAGCATGATGATAGGCGTGGAAGCACGCGCGCGGATCTCCCTGCACACCTGATAGCCGTCAATGCCAGGCAGCATCAGATCCAGAAGGATTAGATTCGGCTGGTAGGAATCAAACGAAGCGAGCGCGTCTTCGCCGTTGTATACGATTTTCGTATCAAAACACTCTTTTGTAAGATAGAGCGAGATCAGTTCTGCAATATTTTCATCGTCGTCTACGATAAGGATCTTCTGTTTTCCTATCATGCTGTATTTCCTCCTTATTTCAGTTCTACGATCGTTACGCCTGCATCGCCTTCGCCGTATTCGGCGAGATGATATGACTTGACATGTTTCTGGCGTCTCAGGTATTCGTGAATGCCCTTTCGGAGAGCTCCTGTTCCTTTCCCGTGTACTATGCGCACACTGTTTAGATGTGACAGCAGCGCGTCATCCAGATATTTGTCAAGCTCTGCTACAGCCTCATCCACAGTCTTTCCGAGCAGATTGATCTCCGGGCTGACGGAGAGTGATTTGCTCATCTTGATCTTTCCCCGGGAAGTGCGATTCAGTTTTTTGGGGGCATATGTGCCGGCATCTTCCACGATCTCCAGATCGGATATATTTACCTGTGAGCGGAGAATGCCCATCTGCACTGTGACATTTCCCCGAGCGTCGGGAAGCGTCTGCACGGTTCCCGTGAGATTCATACTGAGGACTTTCACGGTCGCGCCCAGTCTGAAATCCTCCGGCCGGTGCGTCTTTCCAGACTTTGGAGAACTCTTTATGGAGGCCGACGACGTATCCTTGATCTTCTTTCTCAGCCGTTCGCGCTCCTTCTCCATTTCTGCAGCAGAGATGTTCTCTTTGCCGAATTTATGGAAGTTGCGGATCGTCTCATCTGCCACTTCCTTGGCATCGCGCAGGATAGCGTTCGCTTTCTCGTTCGCTTCTCTTATGATGCGGTCCCTCTGCTCGTTGAGCTTCTCCTGCCGTTTCTGAGCCTGCTGTTTCAGTTCCTCCGCTTCCTTTTTATAAGCGGCGATCTCTTCGCGTTCTTTCTCGATCGTGCGTCTTCCTGCTTCCAGATCGGTCAGAAGATCCTCGAAGGAGACGTCCTGTTCGCTCAGCCGTTTTTTCGCATCTTCGATGATAAAGTCAGGAAGGCCCAGCTTTCCCGATATGGCAAATGCGTTGCTCTTGCCGGGGATACCGATGAGGAGTCTGTAAGTCGGACGGAGACTTTCGACGTCAAACTCACAGCAGGCGTTTTCAACGCCCGGAGTGGAGAGCGCGTACACTTTCAGTTCACTGTAGTGTGTCGTCGCCATCGTCCTTATATTCCGCCCGTGCAGATAGGAGAGGATGGACACCGCAAGAGCCGCGCCCTCCGTCGGATCGGTCCCGGCGCCCAGTTCGTCGAAGAGTACGAGAGAATGCTCGTCAACATTTTTCAGGAACGAGACAATATTCGTCATATGGGAAGAAAACGTGCTCAGACTCTGTTCAATGCTCTGCTCGTCTCCGATATCGGCGTAGACCTGACGGAATATCGCCAGCTCCGAACGGTCTCCTGCGGGGATGTGGAGCCCCGCCTGCCCCATCAGCGTAAACAGACCGACAGTCTTGAGGGAAACCGTCTTACCGCCGGTATTAGGTCCTGTGATAATAAGCAGTGTGAAATCTTCTCCGAGAGTGACCGTTACAGGTACGACTGTTTTCTGGTCGAGCAGGGGGTGCCGCCCCTCCCGTATATGGATGCGCCCCTCTTCGTTCATCACCGGACGGCTTCCCCGCATGGACAGGGCGAGAGCCCCCCGCGCAAAGATAAAATCAAGCTCTGTGAGCGCCCGGTAATCAGCCCGGATCTCTTCCGTATACTGTGCGGTTTCCTCGCTCAGTCTGGCAAGGATCACCTGGATCTCCTCCTGCTCTTTTGCATACAGTTCTTTCAGGTCATTATTCAGCTTTACAACAGCCATGGGCTCGATAAACAGTGTAGAACCGGTGGACGACTGGTCGTGTATGAGGCCCTGTACCTGTGAGCGGTATTCTGATTTGACAGGGATACAATATCTGTCCCCTCGCATCGTAATGATCGGATCCTGCAGATATGTGCGAAGGGAGCCGTTTACCAGGCCGGACAATGTGCTGTGTACCCGATCGTTGAGCGTGTTCATACTCCTGCGGATATGCTTTAACGTGCTGCTGGCATCGTCGCTGATCTCATCTTCGGAAATGATGCACCGACCGATTTCAGAAGAAAGGTTCGTCAGAGGTTCGAGCTGATCGAAGAAAATATCCAGACAGTCGGAGGCGTCCTCCTGAGTGTCATGCCTGCCGTAGGACTTCGCGCGCGCAGCGTTGGCCAGCAGCCGGCAGATGCGCAGAAGCTCTGTTATGCTGAGGGCTCCGCGGATCTCCAGCCGCTTCATGGATTCCTCTACAGGGGCCGCATCGGAGAAAGAGATCCTGCCCTTTCTGACGATGCGGGTAAACGCTGCAGCGGTCTGTTCCTGATAAGTATCTATCTTCCGGATATCAGTCATCGGCTTCAGCCTGCGGCAGAGCTGACGCCCGCGGAAAGAACCCGCCTCTTCTTCCAGACGGGAGATGATCTTGTCAAATTCGAGTTTTGCTAATGTTTTCTGATTCATAGATTCCCCTTAACTGAAATATACTGTAAACTATTTTACCCCATTCTTCGGATAAAGGGAAGTCCCGGTAAGTAAATGATTGAACTATCCCGTTGAATCGGTTATACTAAGATTTGGAGGAAGAACATCCATGCCGAGCGATAAAGATCAGAATCTGAATCCGGAGGAACCGGAAGAGAAGAAGTATTCGTTCTTACAGGAGACGATCAAACCGAAAACGATCAGCAGGCAGCAGCTTGTAAAACAGCTGGTAAGGCTCGCAGTCTATGGCGTGATCCTTGGGGCGTTTGCCTGCCTTGGTTTTTTTGCGCTTAAACCATGGATGCAGGGGATTTTCAGGGGGAATCTTGAGACAGTAACGATCCCTGAAGACGAAGAACCGGAAGAAGAGAATATCGATGATGCCGGGACGTCGGAGGAGAATACAGTTGTCCAGATCGCGGACGCAGACAGTTACGAGCAGATGATGTCCTCGATGAATGAGCGGGCAGCCGAGGCGAAGAAAGGACTCGCCATTGTGGAACCCGTACTCTCAGAAGAGAATCTGGAAGAGTATCTGGCCGGCACGGACAGAAGCGTGACCGGCGTGATCACGGCGGATAACGGACAGGAGCTGCTCATACTGGCGGATGATTCCGTAAGCGCGGGAAGTTCAAAATGGACGGTCACATTTGAAGACGGAAAAAGCTACAGCGCGTCTCTGAAAAAGAGAGATACCAACAGCGGGCTTGCCGTATTCAGCGTATCCAGGAACGGTATTGCAGATGATACATGGGCTGAGATCAAAGTTTCGGCACTCGGGAATTCAAATCTTGCAAAACAGGGAGACGTCGTGCTGGCGATCGGAAATATGTTCGGTTATCCAGCAGGCATGGGATACGGTATACTGAGTTCTACGGAACAGACTGCGGCTTTCTATGACGGGGAGTGCGATGTGCTCGCAACAGATATTGCGGCAGAGACAGGTGGAACAGGCGCGCTCTTTAATATGGACGGAGAAGTCATAGGACTGATATCAACATCAATATGGAATGAAAAGACGTCTCTTGCAAATGCATATGCGATCTCGGATCTTAAATCTATCATAGAGATTCTGGCAAACGGCGAGAGCGTGCCGTATATCGGACTATATGGTACGACGGTCACCCAGGAACTTGAAGAAGAACAGGGAATGCCTTCGGGCGTCTACGTGGCGGACGTGGATCCGGATTCGCCGGCAATGGAAGCCGGGATACAGAGCGGAGACATTATTTGTCAGGTGGACGGAAAGGATGTCGGGAGCATCATCACTTATCAGAGCGCAGTGCTCGAGACAAAGACAGGACGCGCGATACAGCTCAAAGGGCAGCGGCGCGGAGCCGACGGTTATGTGGAAGTAGATTTTGACGTTACAGTCGGCAGTAAAGAATAGAGAGAAAGAGGAAATATATGAGATATATCAACGGATTACATGAAGGAGAGACGATAAGGAACGTCTATCTGTGTAAGGGCAAACGCTCTGCGGAGACGAGGAACGGGAAGCCCTATGATAATCTGCTCCTGCAGGATAAGACAGGCATCCTTGACGGGAAGGTGTGGGATCCGAATTCCCAGGGGATCGCAGATTATGAGGAAAAGGACTTTATCGAGGTTTACGGGGAAGTGATCAGCTACAACGGCAATCTCCAGATCAATATCAAGCAGATCCGGAAAGCCCAGGAGGGAGAATATGATCCGGCAGATTATATGCCGACGACGGATAAAAATGTGGCGGCTATGTACGAGGAGCTGACCGCGTATATCCGGCAGATCAGAAATCCCTATCTGAAACAGCTGCTGGAATATTATTTCGTAAAAGACGAGATGTTCATAAAGAAATTTAAAAGTCATTCGGCCGCCAAGACGGTCCATCATGGATTCTCCGGCGGTCTGTTGGAGCATACGCTGAGCGTGCTGCACCTGTGTGAATACTTTGCCGGGGCGTATCCGATCATCGACAGAGATCTGCTGTTTGCAGCAGCGATGTGCCATGATATCGGTAAGACGAGAGAACTCTCGTCATTCCCGGACAACGACTATACCGATGAAGGACAGCTCATCGGGCACATCGTCATAGGAGTGGAGATGGTCGATGAAGCTTTAAGAGCAATTCCGGATTTCCCGGAGAAACTGGCAAACGAACTGAAGCACTGCATCATCGCACACCACGGCGAGCTGGAGTACGGCTCCCCCAAGAAACCGGCTCTGGCAGAAGCTCTGGCGCTGAATCTGGCGGACAATGCGGACGCCAAGATGCAGACGCTGACAGAGATATTCAAGGGCAAGACAGGAACAGAGTGGCTGGGATACAACCGGCTGTTTGAATCAAACCTGCGCAGAACATCGGGGACGTAGAACGCTCACAGGGAAGTGGAGCGGGGCTCGTCCCCGTTTTCTTGTGTTACGGTGAGCCAGAGTCCGGGACTGACCGGGATCCTTGCGTCCGTTTATGATCCCGGAATGTGCCTTTTGGCGCTCCCGGCGATTTCCCGCATGGGATCAGGAGACAAGTTCAGGAGATAAATGAGAGGAAAGACAGAGGAAATGATAAAGAAAAATGACAGAGCGGTCATCGACATTACGGATATGGGAATAAATGGAGAGGGGATCGGAAGGACAGACGGCTATACGCTTTTTGTCAAGGACGCGGTGATCGGAGACCGGGCGGAAGTGAAAGTCATAAAGGCGAAAAAGAATTACGGCTATGCCAGACTGATGAAGGTGCTTGAGCCTTCGGCATACCGCACGTCTCCCCGGTGCCCGTATGCCCGGCAGTGCGGAGGGTGCCAGATACAGGAAATGTCCTATGACAGACAGCTTGTCTTTAAAGAACAGAAGGTACGGGAGAATCTGGAGCGGATCGGGGGGATAGACAGAGCGCTTCTGGACAAAGTGATGGAGCCGGTCGTGGGCATGGAGGAGCCTTTTGGATACAGGAACAAGGCGCAGTTTCCCTTTGGCACAGACAAGAACGGGGAGCCTGTCACCGGATTCTACGCCGGGCGCACGCATGATATCATTGCCAATACGGACTGCGCGCTGGGCGTGTCGGTCAATAAAGATATTCTTGAGATCATCCTGGCATTTATGAAGAAATACAAGATCCCTTCCTATGATGAACGGACAGGAGAAGGACTGATCCGCCATGCGTTGATCCGCTGTGGCTTTGCCACGAAAGAAATCATGGTCTGCCTTGTGATTAACGGAACCGGGATCCCGCATGTGCAGCGTCTTGTAGACGAACTGATCCGTATTCCGGGGATGACAGGTATTACGATCAGTCCCAACACCCAGAGGACTAACGTGATCATGGGAGACTCGTACGAGGTGGTCTGGGGGAAAGGTTATATCACAGATTATATCGGAAAAATCCGATATCAGATATCGCCCCTGTCTTTTTATCAGGTAAATCCTGCACAGACGGAAAAACTCTATTCGCTTGCACTTGAATACGCGGATTTAAAGGGCGGCGAGACGGTATGGGATCTGTACTGCGGGATAGGGACGATATCTCTGTTCCTGGCCCAGAGAGCGAAGAAAGTATATGGGGTGGAGATCGTGCCGCAGGCGATCGAAAATGCCAGAGAAAACGCACGCCTCAACGGCATTGACAACGCAGAGTTTTTTGTCGGAAAGGCGGAAGAAGTGCTGCCGGAGTACTATGAAAGGCTCCGGGGGATGACCGGGAGCGGAGGCATCGTTTCCGCATCATCAGAGGATGGGGGCAAGAGCGTCAAGGAGAGCGCACCGGGCGCGCACGCCGATGTGATCGTGGTGGATCCGCCCCGGAAGGGATGTGATGAGGCACTGCTGGAAACGATTGTGAAGATGGCGCCGGAACGGGTGGTGTATGTAAGCTGCGATTCGGCCACGCTGGCAAGAGATCTGAAAGCGCTGTGTGGCAGCGGTTATGAGCTGAGACGTTTAAGAGTTGTAGATCAGTTTCCGATGACGGTGCATGTGGAAGTTGTGTGTTTGCTTTCCAAACTTAAATCGGATAAACATATTGAAGTGGAATTGGAAATGGATGAACCTGGTCATTGCGGAGAGTAAGGACTGTAGGACATTTTTTATTGGAGGCATTGGAAAATACAGTTGACAATAAAAGATTGAGCAGATTACTAGGAGGGGTGAGAGGTGGAGAATAAAAGAGATACTTCTAAAAACGTTGTGAGCGAAATTATTATATATCAAACGGAAGATGGACACACAAAAATTGACGTTAAATTTGAAGATGAGACCGTTTGGCTTACACAGGCGCAATTATGCGAACTCTATCAAACGAGTAAATCCAATATCAGTGAGCATATCAAACACATTTTTGAAGAGGGCGAACTGGAAGAAAATTCAGTTGTTCGGAAATTCCGAACAACTGCTGCTGACGGGAAAAAATATAATACAACACATTATAATCTTGATATGATTATTTCTCTTGGGTATAGGGTAAAATCAAAAATCGCCATAAATTTCCGTCGGTGGGCTACCGAACGATTAAAAGAGTACATGATAAAAGGCTTTACAATGGATGATGAGCGTCTGAAAAGGTTATGTATCGACAGGTTCTTGACCTTTGTGCAACGAGTGTTGACTATGATCCTAAGAGCAGTGAATCTATTGCTTTTTTTAAAATGGTGCAGAACAAATTGCATTATGCAGCACATGGACATACAGCAGCGGAGGTTATATACGAGCGTGCGGATGCGAGCCAGCCTTTTATGGGATTGAAGAGTTTTTCTGGTGATTTTCCTGCTTTAAAGGATATAGGCATTGCAAAGAATTACCTTAATGATGAAGAATTAAAAATATTGAATAATATTGTATCGGGATATTTTGATTTTGCAGAAATTCAGGCTATGCGCCATCATCCTATGTATATGTCAGATTATGTAGAGTATCTTGATAATGTTTTGAAGACTACAGGGGAAAAGGTGCTGCAGGATGCCGGTGCAATCAGTCATGCGCAGGCAATCGAGAAGGCAACAGAAGAGTATAGAAAATATCAGGCACAGAACTTGTCGCCGGTTGAAGAGGAATATTTGGAAAGCATTAAAAATATTCAAAACATAGTAAAGAAAAAAGGAGATAGTTGATAGAAAAATGTTTTCTAATCGAAAAGGGGTAAATTAAAGTTAATGGATTCTTTAGAGACTAATGTAAATATTGGTTTGGACAACGGTACTCATGTGGAGACGGTAGTACTTTTGTCATACAAATCCCCGGACAGTGTTATTAATGTAAAGGTAGAATTTGGAGAAGGCGATGATAAGATATCGTTGGATGCGATTGCAGAACGGGCGAAGAAATATCAGCCGAAACTGAAAATCACATATAAGATGATACAGGAATATGTGGAGCAGAAGTATGGATTTAAGGTACATACCACTTATATTGCGGAGGTGAAAAGATCTCTGGGACTGACAATGTATGACGCGCCTAATGCGACAGAGGAATTGAAACAGTCGAGGAAACGTCCGCCGAAAGAAAGGGTAGAAGCGATAATGGAGGCGCTTAAGTATTTTGAGGTAATTTAAATGGATAAAAATATTTACCAGATTGCAGAGCAGATAGTCCAATTACATCAGAAAGCCTATGAAGTTTATTTGCCATTGGTTGAAGATGTGTGCAGCAGAACTGTGTCGGAAGATGAATTATCACATTTGTTAGATTATTTACTGGATTTTGCGTGTGATGAAAAAATCCTGGGATTGTACAAAAGGGTATGTAGAAAGTATTTGGATATATATCCCGGTTGTATTAGGGATTATATTGAAGCATATCGGGAAATGTGGGAAGAGGAGGATACTTATGGCGAAAATTGTTAAGGAGACTATCCATGCAAAAGGTATTGACATAGGAATCTATACTACAAATTTTGAAAATGAATTTATTTCATTAACGGATATTGCAAAATATCGAAATGAGGACGATCCGCGATTTGTGATTCAAAACTGGATGCGAAATAGAAATACGATTGAGTTTTTAGGCGTTTGGGAAGAACTACATAATCCTGAGTTTAACCGTGTGCAATTCGAGGCGGTTAAAAATGAGGCGGGATTAAATCGTTTTGTTATGACGCCAACAAAGTGGATTACGCAGATGAATGCTATCGGTATTGTCTCAAAAGCAGGACGTTATGGCGGAACATATGCCCATAGCGATATTGCTATGTCTTTCGCAACATGGATTTCTCCTGAATTCCAGTTATATATCATGAAAGATTACAGGAGATTAAAGACTGATGAGAATAGTCGGCTATCTCTGAATTGGAATTTGAACAGAGAGATTTCTAAGTTGAATTACAAGATACATACTGACGCGATTAAGGATAATTTGATACCGCCGGAATTAACACCCGCACAGGTAGCGTATACCTATGCAAATGAAGCAGATATGCTGAATGTTGTTTTGTTTGGAAAGACGGCTAAGCAATGGAAAGATGAAAATCCGACTGTTAAAGGGAATATGCGGGACGCAGCAACATTGAATCAGTTACTGGTACTTGCAAATTTAGAAAGCTATAATGCTGTTTTAATAAATCAGGGTAAGAATCAGAAAGAGAGAATGGAATTGCTTCGAAAGTTAGCGGTACAACAGTTACAGACATTGGAAACGGTAAGGTTCAATAATTTGCCTAAATTGTGAAATAAAAATTGTTAAAAGCAAAATGACAAAGTAATAGTAGTTGAAAGTTCAATAAAATAATTATGAGAGGATAACATAATAATATGGATTATGCATGTATATTAGGCGTAATGGTTAATTCGGTAAGTGAAAAGCGATTATGAGTGATGATTGCACTAGAGAAAATGGCAACAATGCCGTATGAAGTGTTACAGTTAATGGATAAAATGATGGAGTTAGAAGATATTGACAATGACAACCAGAAACAAGTAACTTTAGATATGAATCTTAAGCGATTTGAAGAGATAATGAACACGATATATTCTTATGGCTCCGAAAGGGCCATAGAAAAGTATCATTAATGCAAATAATAAACTTGTAGATGAACTGAAATTAAGAAAAGAGTTTAAAATAAAATAGTATATCAGTAAAAATGTGGGAATCTGGTAATACCGTTGAGACGGTTGTTCTGCTCACGTAAAATGTTGGAAAATATAGTACAGCACAGTATATAATTAAAACGTCTGAAATATTTCTTACGGAGGAATTTATTTGTGGCTACTATTCTGGTTTTGGAAGATGATATGGAATTAAATCAGATCATAACTTATGCGTTGGAAAAAGAGGGGTATCGTGTCTTTTCAGCATATTCTTGTAATGAAGCTGAAAAATTCACAGAAAACGAATCTTTTCATTTGGCGATACTTGATGTCAATTTACCAGATGGGGACGGCTTTCAGTTTTGTAAATGGCTGAAATCGAAAAAACAAGTCCCGGTTTTATTTGTTTCTGCAAGAGATTTAGAAGATGATGTTTTAAATGGATATGAATTAGGTGCGGACGATTATGTGACCAAACCCTTTTCTATGAAGATTTTCCTGAAAAAAGTGTATGTAATATTATCCAGAAAGTCACAAGGATCAAATATTTATGACGATGGCTTTCTGAAAGTGGATTTTGAACTTGGTACAGTTCAGCAGGGAGCAAATGAATGTTTGCTTTCCCCCACAGAATATCGTATTTTGAAAAAATTGATTGAGAATAAGGGGAAACTGCTTACCTATTCGATTTTATCAGATTCCTTATGGGCCGAGGGAGTACAAATAACGGACAAGCATACGCTGGCGGTAAATATCAACAGACTGCGTAAAAAGATTGAGACCGAGGGACACTCTTATATTTCAAATGTATATGGAATGGGATATATATGGAAATAATGATTTTTATAATATTTTTTGCGTTAGTGTTTATCGCTGCTTTTGCGCTTTGGAAATACATTCATTTGAAACATGATGTTTATGAATATACAGAGAAATTAGATACTGCTATAAACTATATGTTGAAAAATGAAGAATTAAAAACAAGTTCCTGTGAAAAAGATGATTTATGGGGAAAAATCTATGACAGACTGGTTCGTCTTTCACATCTGTATACTCATAAAAACTTAGAAATTTCAGAAGAAAAGGATAAGCTGAAAGAATTGGTGTCTGATATTTCTCACCAGACGAAAACTCCCATTGCAAATATAAAGCTTTATTTGGAAATGATGGCAGATGAAACGGATTTTGACAGGAAACAGGAATATTTAAAAAAGATGAACGGTCAGGTTGATAAATTAGATTTTCTGCTGCAAAGTATGGTGAAAATGTCACGACTTGAAACAGGGACAATCAAAATTCAAAAGCAAATTGCCCCTCTTACTGACACTCTTGCTATGGCAATCAGTAATGTGGTAATAAAGGCAGAGAAGAAAAACATTAAGATTGATGTGCAATATGATGAACGATTAGAATTAAGCCACGATAAGAAATGGACAGCAGAAGCAATTTTCAATATTTTAGATAATGCCGTAAAGTATACAAATGACGGAGGAAAGCTCCATATCGTTGTGTGCAGACAGGAACTTTTTACGAAAATCAGTATTGAGGATACTGGAAAAGGTATTTTGCCAGAACGACAAGCGACTATTTTTACTCGCTTCTATCGTGAACCAGAGGTATACGATAATGATGGGATTGGTATTGGGCTGTATTTGACAAGGAAAATTATTACACTTCAAAATGGATATATCGAAGTGAAGTCACAAGTTGGACAAGGGAGTACCTTTATGATATATCTTCCAAATCGGGATTAGGAAAAATCACAGTTTTGTGATTTTTTCTTTTTGTGACTGGTTTGTGATTTTTTTATTTTACTATGTGATCATAAGGAGGACTTGAATATGAAAAATATGATTGTCAAAACACAGGATTTAAAAAAATACTATAAAACAGGGAAACAGACCGTAAAAGCGCTGGATGGCGTAGATTTTGAGGTTGCTGAACGAGAATTTGTTTCTGTCATTGGAAAATCCGGAAGTGGTAAAAGTACACTTCTGCATATGATTGGAGGATTAGACACGCCCAGCAGTGGAACTGTCATTGTTGATGGAGTAAATATTGAAACACTAAATGCCGAACAGCTTGCTCTTTTCAGAAGAAGAAAAGTAGGATTTATTTTTCAACAGTATAATTTAATACCAGATTTGAATGTATATGACAATATTATTTTCCCTCTTGAGTTAGACGGCGCACAGATTGATAAAGATTTTATTCAGGAACTGTTGGAAATATTAAATATATCAGATAAACAGGAAATGCTCCCTGCAATGCTGTCCGGTGGAGAACAACAGCGTGCAGCGATTATCCGGGCTTTAGCAGCGAAACCTGCGATTGTCCTTGCCGACGAACCAACAGGAAATCTCGATACTTCTACCAGCCATGATGTGATCGGATTGCTGAAGATATTAAGCAGACAATATCAGCAAACATTGATCGTTATTACGCATGATACCGATATTGCACAAATGGCGGACAGAATCGTTCAGATTGAGGACGGGAAGATATTAAAAGGGAGTGGGTTCCATGTTGGCGAATAATAATAAGGCGATTATCAACAGGCTGGCAAAAAACAGCGTTAAATCAAATAAAAAGCAATATGGAATTTTGTTCTTCACGATAATTTTATCTGCGTTTATGGTTTTCTGTGTATTTACGATCGGCTTGGCTTATCTGGATTCAAGCAGATTGCAGAATACGCGATTAAATGGAGCTGAATATGATATTACGACTATGAACGGTTTTACATCAGAACAGCTTAATACTTTACGGCAAAACGAAAATATACAAAGTGTAGGTATGGAATCCTATGCTGGGTTTATTAAAAGTTCCGAGTTTGATCATACTGTTGAAATCGGTTTGTTATGGTGTGATGAAGTATTCTGGGATAATCTGATGTCACCTGCAAGAACAAAATTAGATGGACATTATCCGCAAAATAAAAATGAATTGATGGTTACAAAAGATATTCTAAAAGCTTGTGGAAATGAAAATCTGTCTGTTGGAGATAGGCTTGTTTTAACTTATGAGAATAATACAGGCGTCCATACGGACGAATTTGTTATCAGCGGTATATGGGACGGTTACGGAGATACATCTGCCGGATTTGTGTCAAAAGCCTTTTATGATGAAACAGGATATGATTTAAAAAATGATGGAATCCTTTGCATAAAACTGAACCGTAACTACGTTTTACCAACTACAATACAATCCATAGAAAAATCTTTGGATTTCTCAGACAGGCAAATTTTTGCTCCGACAGGTTATATCGAAAATTCTTTTAAGCTGTTGCTTGGCATATGCGGTCTGGCTCTTGTCATATGTTTAAGCGCATATCTTCTGATTTACAATATTTTGTATCTGTCCGTTTCAGGGAAGATACGATATTATGGATTGCTTCAATCTCTGGGTATGACAAAGAAACAGCTTGTTCGTTTCATAACAAAGCAAATGATGATTGTTGGAATATCAGGGGTGTTTATCGGAAACCTGTCAGGTATTCTTGTGTCCATAAAATTAGTACCTTATATTCTTGGAGTATTGGGTATTTCGACTGGCAATATGGCATTGCAATTCAATCCAGTGATTTTAACTGTAAGTATTGTTGTGACAGTCTTTTCTATTCTTTTGGGAATGAGAAAGCCGATTCAAATTGCAACAAAGGTTACACCGGTAGAAGCTGCAAAATATAGAGAATGTATATCTGATGGAAAAGGATATAAAAAGAAAAAAGGCGCTTTCTTCTGGAGAATGGCATTTGAACAGTTTAAAAAAGATAAAAAGAAAACAGTTATCGTATTACTGTCGCTGGCAACAAGTTTATCTGTATTTTATTGTCTTACGACGATTATAAGCAGCCAGGGAGAAAGAACGGTACTGCCTAACTACTGGAATGCCGATTTTGTTGTTCAGAACCAGACACAAACCACAGAGGATATCAATTCTCTTCAGCCGGCCATAGAGGACTCTTTTGTTGAAGAGATAGGAAAGATGGACGGTATTAAAGACTTTCATATTGTAGAGGGAGTACCAATTAGTTTTCCATATGTATCAAACGGTTTTTCTGATATGTGGATAACAAACTATATAGAAAGGACGCCATATGTATCTGCTGAAGAAATTATAGCAGATTATAAAGCTGATCCGTCAAATTATTATGGGATGTTAATAGGCATTGATGAAGAAGAATTTGATTATGTGAATCAATCGTTGAATACTCCTGTCGATAAACAAGATTTTCTTAATGGGGAAGTTTGCATAGTACAGTATGAAGGCTCTGAAATACCAGAAGAATATTTGAATCAGAAAGTCCCTTTTAATTTTCAAGGTAAACAATATGAAATTATGATTGAAGCTGTGTCCTTTGAAACGCAGTATAGCGGGAGAGATATAGGCGCTTCGTTGCTTGTAAGTCAAAACTATTTAAAAAGTCTGACTTCCAAGCCGACTATATTAGATGTGTATATTTATTATAATCAGAAATATGATGAAGTGTTAGAAAAAAAGATTACATCTCTTATAGACAATAGTTCATATAGTAATGATCTACACGTTGAATCTCAATATGAGGATATGAAAACAATTCAAGAATCACAGGGAAACATGATGGAGACGGGCACAATAATCGCCTTATTGCTTCTGCTGGTCGGGGTACTAAATTATACGAATACAATCACGAGTAGTATACAGAATCGAAAATTAACATTTTCTGTTATGGAAAGCGTTGGGATGTCCAGGAAACAAATAGACCGACTTTTGATTCGAGAGGGTGTTTTATATGCGACTTTCTCCGTACTTATCACACTGACGATTGGATCTGCTATCACTTATATTTGCTTTCAGTCCATGAATTATATGGGGATTCCGTTCAAAGTGCCGGTGATTCCTTTGGTCAGTGCTATTATTCTAGTCATACTGATATGTACGACAGCACCGCTTCTATCCTATAAAAAACTTGCAAGAAATCGCTCTATTGTGGAACGGTTAAGAGATTATGAATAAAATTTGATCTTCCCATATCGGGCAAAACCTTGCGATTTTCCTGTTTTTTGATAGAATATAAGGAGCAGCTCAGAGGACGGTTTAAAAGTTTGGCAATACACGAAAGGACAACAGGATGAAGTATTATGACGTTCACGGGAAACGCCTGCCGATCCCGTCGTTTTTCCAGGTGTATAATTATGGCGGAGGGAACGGCGACAAGGACAGGGAGATCGTCTATTCGGAATTTACAGGAAATACGCCTGCTCTTATCAACTATTATTATATCAACAACCGCTATCCGCATCTGTTTCAGAGCCGGATGTTTGACGATCTGTCGGGATACTCCAAAGTCGGCGACCTGTACAATGATATCAGAAGAAAGCTGATCGATCAAAAAGGCGAGATATACAGCGGCTACAAGAGCAGGGAGTATGATTTTAACTGCAAGGTGTTCCTGCTTGATTCAGGAGCGTTTAATATCGTGAAATATATCGCGGAGTCTGTAGACTATGATATCTCCCGGTTTAAAGAGGCCCTGATCGGTCATATGAGAGACTACTATGATTTCGCGGACAGGCTGAAATTCGACATTGTGGTGGGCTTTGATCTGGGTGGAAAGTACACGGAGAAAGACAATGAGAAAGGCAACAAACGGTTGAGAGACCTTCTTGCGGGTATAGACGCGGAAAAAGTAAACGACATCCTGCTCGAAGAGACCGTGCGGTATCTTTCCTCAAAAGGATCGTATTATCCACATGTCCTGGCGCCGGTCCACGGGGCGACGCCGGAGGATTATGCGGCGTGTACGGAACGTATCCTGGCGTTGGAAAAGGCGTACTCCTGTGAGTTCTGGGGATTTGCCCTGGGAGGCATTGCAAGCTACAGACAGGTCGATGACTCATGGTACGGCGATATTGATTTCAGGAAGACGGGAAAGAGTGGGACGATCGAGACGGTCACGCCTGCGAGGGCAAGCATGATCGTGCGAAAAAGGGCGGGCAGCAGGCCGATACACGCTCTTGGATGCGGAGGATACCCGAATATTGCAATGAATTACTTCTGTGGAGCCACATCTTTTGACGCTGCTTCTCCGGTACGGCGTGTCGGAGACGGAAGTCTTGAGTCCACCAGGCTTGTATTCGATCCGTGCCCTCATCGCAAAGTAGGATTCAGCAGATATTTTGTCGGTGGGATCGACATGGATGGGACAATGAGGGAGGAGCCATGCACATATGTCAGACTGAACGAGGTGGATGATAATATGTCCCTGTGCGGGTGCCCGGCATGCAAGGAGGCGGGAAGCATCAGGAATATCAAAAAGCTTTATTCCATGAAATCCTCGGACAATGAGGCTAACTATTTCAGCAGGCAGCTGATGGGCCTTCATGCGGTAAATCAGCACAGGAAGCTGTGTGAAGTCATAGCGGACTATGCTTCTTTCTATGATTTCTGCAAAGCTTATCCGAATACGCTCAACACCCGGCTGAAAGAAATATACAGACAGCTTTAGAAGAGAATACATATGGAAAGGACACGAAGAGGAGAAAATGCAGCTCGACGAGATATATAACAGATCCAGCGAGACCATGACGGAGATAGACACGGGAACAGTAGATCTTATCGTGACGTCGCCGCCTTATAATATAGACATCCAGTATGGGAACAAGACGAACAAAGGAAAAGTGCTGGAGAGCAAAGGAGTTAAATACCGCGACGACATGGAGGAGGAAGACTACCGGAAGATGCTCGAATCTGTATTTTCAGAGTGCAGAAGAGTGCTCAAAGACACGGGCTCGATCTGGGTGAACATCAAGAACCGCTGTGTGGACGGGGTAGTCCTGCCGCCCTTCTGGATACAGGATTATTTTGAAGACATGTATCTTAAGAATCTGATCATATGGAATTTCGACTGGGGAGGATCTACATCCAAAAGGTTTTCCCCCAGATATGAGTTTGTATTCTGGTTCGTGAAGAATAAAAATAAATACACGTTCAATCTGGACGAGGTGAAAGTCCCGGCTCTGAACTATCGTCCGGACCGATATAAGAGCCAGCTTAAGAATCCGTCGGACGTGTGGCGTATATCCATGGTATCGGGAAACTTTGAAGAGCGAACCGCGCATCCCGCACAGTACCCGGAAGAATTAGTCGAGAGGATAATACTGGCGGGCACCAACAAAGACGAGGTAGTCCTGGATCCGTTCATGGGGAGCGGGACGTCCGCCGTTGTCGCGAAAAGACTGGGAAGACATTATCTCGGCTATGAAACGGTGAGAGAATACTGCGATATAGCCGAGGAACGTCTGGCAAAAGTAAGATAGGAGAGGATCACTATGCTGTATGAAGAACTGCTTGCGTCATGCAAGCCCCGATTTGATGAATTTTTCAGAAATGTGCCTGTTTTTGAAAATCAATTTACATGGAGCGGATTTAATCAGGAGTGTTATGACTATATGTATACCGCCAATTCTTCTGACCACATCGCCCCGGTAAAGGAACTGAAAGAAAAAATACCGGGCCTGAAGAAAATGTGCAGAAAGTGCGGTTCTTTCTTTATTCCTGCGAGGAATAAAAGTATTCCGAAGTATGACGTCATTATGGGACAACAGCACGAAGAGGCGCTGATGGGATTCTTACAGGATAAACTCGGCGCGAAGACAGAACGGGCGGATACAGAGAACAAATCCCTTCCCGACTGTAAGATATTAAAAAGAGACGGGACGACAGCCGCGTATTTTGAGGTGAAATACCACGGAGCTCCTTTTGTATCCGCGAAGAATCTGACGGGAAGATACTGCTATGAGGGAAGCGCGACGCTGGATCATAAAAAGATCGAGAAGCAGCTCGCGCTGATCGAAGAGGGGCTCGACGCTCCTGTATTTTATGTCCACTGGCTGGATTATCCGTGCCTGAAAGGGATATTTTACGAGACAAGCAGTCAGGTGAGAGACTATATCTCGCACCGGCATGAAGTATTTGAAAGAGCGAAACGCGAAGGCGACGACATGAAGTCAAAAAAGGCAGTCTATCTTAAAAAGATGTATTCCCCGCTGCTGAGTATGAGAAGCTTTGAAGAATTTGTCGACGAGCTGCGCGGACTGTTGGACAGTTAGAGGAGGATGGCATATGGATCCGGCATTATTTGCCGCCAGGTGCTGCAGGGCGGACGACGATCTGCAGGAGTCGTTTGACACACTCCTGATGCAGCGGCATGAGGGCGGAGAAAAATTCGATCAGGACAGGCTGATCACAGAACTGAGGACATATCTCAGAAAGAAGTTCAGGTTTCATATAAGCGAATGGGAGCCTGACCGCGAGACGTATCCGCGATACATCTTTCTAAACGGAGATAAGGGAATCCTCGCATATGTCCGGTTCCGATATCTTGCGGGAGACGGTTTCCGGGAGGAAGATCTGGAAATGCCTCTGGACGATACGATCCGGCTGGTCAGGTACGCGCAGTCCAGGCTGGACAGGCCGGTCTTCTTCATCAGTCTTCTCAACTACGTCGACAGAATGGGGCTTTACTTTGAGACTGACGAACAGATAAAAGACCGACTGTACAATGACGAAGACTGTGTGGACAGAGAGCGGGGAGTCTATCGCCCGGACATCAGGCAGATGGGCAGATTTTCGGAACTGCAGAGAATATGGACGGAGCTCAGACTTCATAACGTACGCTGGTCTTAACGTTTGAAGGGGAGAAGGATATGTGATATACTGAACCTGCATTTTAGTCTGGATCCTACGGATTAGAAAATAGATTTGGAGGCATAGAACATGGAAGAAAGAATCACAGGACACACGAAACTCTACGCGCTGATCGGTTCTCCGGTGGGCCACTCCGGTTCCCCGGCGATGCAGAATTACAGTTTTCAGAAGCTGGGCATTGACGCCGCATATCTTGCATTCGACGTACCGCTGGAGAAGACAAAAGACGCGCTCGACGCCCTACGCACACTTCACGCGGGCGGATTCAATGTGACGATGCCGTGTAAGACTGCGGTCGCACAGCTTGTAGACAGACTGTCTCCCGCGGCAGAACTCGTGGGCGCGTGCAATACGGTCGTCATTGAAGAAGACGGAACGATGACCGGACATATTACGGACGGAGTCGGATTTGTACGGAATTTAAAGGAGCACGGCGTGGAGATCAAGGGCAGGAAACTCGTTCTCCTCGGCACAGGAGGAGCCGCTACGGCTATCGCCGTACAGGCCGCTCTGGACAAAGTGGCGGAGATCGCTATTTTTAACCAGAAAGATGAGTTTTATGCGAATGGAGAGAAAACAGTAGAGAAGATCAAAAAAGCAGTTCCGGATATCGGGAAAGTCTACATCGAGGATCTTGGAAATAAGGACCTGCTCAAAGAAGTGATCTCCCGGAGCGACATCCTTGTCAACGCAACGCGCGCGGGGATGAGTCCGATGGATGACGTACTCCCTGTGCCGGCCGAGTATCTTCACAAAGACCTGGCAGTGGCAGACGTGGTATACAATCCGAGGGAGACGCTGCTTATCAAGAAAGCGAAAGAAGCAGGCTGCCGCGCCGCAGTGGGCGGGATCGGCATGTTGCTCTGGCAGGGCGCGGAGGCGTTCCGCCTTTTCACAGGCAAAGAGATGCCTGCCTATGAAGTGATGGAGAAGTTTTTTAACGAGTAAACGAACAGACCGTCTGACAGTTCATACAGTCAGACGGTCTACGATTTCTGAAAATTCCATCCCGTGTGATGCCTTGACAAGGATCGTATCTTTCTCACGCAGTATCTGCTCCGACTCCCGGAAGAAATCGGATTTGGTATCATAGTGGAAGACCTGTATCGGTGAACCGGTCCCGGAGGCGGTCTCCCTGGCGCCGCGTGCAGTCTCGCTGCTCAGAGCTCCGATACATACAAGGACGTCGATTCCTTTTCGGGCGGCATGGGCGCCCACGCTGTAGTGCATTTTCCCGCTGTCGTCGCCAAGCTCGAACATATCGCCAAGCACAGCGACTGTCCTTGTATCCGCATATGCCAGGACGTCAAGCGAGGAACGCATAGAAGCAGGGTTCGCATTGTAACAGTCATCGATGACGGTATAATGCTGTCCTTCGATCAGATTGTTGCGCCCGGCGATCGGGACATTTGCGCGGATCCCGGCGGCAATCTCGCCGTCTGTCATGCCAAGCGTGTATCCGACGGCCGTCGCTGCGAGCGCATTGTATACCATGTGGTCGCCGGGGATGGAGATGTGAGCGCTAAAAGATCCGGACGGCGTGACAAAATGTGCGTCAGTGCCTTTTAACCCACAGCTTTCTATGTGCTCTGCGTGGTACGGGCAGGCCGGATCAAGTCCGAAATAGACCGGGGATATTCCATTTTCCGGTGTAAAGGCACGCAGCTTGTCGTCATCGCCGTTAAGGATGATCGCACCTTTCGGGGCCATGTAGTCAAACATTTCTGTCTTCGCTTTCAGGATACCGTCTCTGGAGCCAAGCGTTTCAATATGAGCCACACCGATATTGGTGATGACACAGATATCCGGTCTGGCAATCTTTGCAAGACGCGTCATCTCACCGAAATCGCTGATCCCCATCTCCAGCACGGCCACCTCATGTTCTTCACGTATATTGAATACAGTGAGGGGAAGGCCGATCTCATTGTTAAAATTCCCCTCGGTCTTCAGTACAGAGTACCTTTGAGATAAGACGGAGGCGATCATTTCTTTGGTGCTGGTCTTACCTACACTTCCCGAGATACCGACTACTTTTATGTCCAGAGAGCGGCGGTAGTGCTCTGCGATGTCTTTGAGCGCCTGCGCGCACGAATCCACACGGATGTACGGATAGTCCGTATCGCCGAGATCCTGCTCTGACACAGAGCAGAGAGCGCCTTTTTCCATTACCTGTGGGATAAATGTATGACCGTCTGCTCTTGCGCCTTTGATAGCGATAAAGAGGCTGCCCTTTCCCGCCTTACGGCTGTCTATCACGACGTCGGATACTTCCCGGTCGGCACGGGAGGGATCCCCGTGGTAAGTTCCGCCGCAGGCCGCGGCGATTTCATGCAGTGACATATGTTTCATATTACAATAAAGTTCCTTTCTCTGATAAAGTGGCTTTCCATAAAAAGCAGCTTCCCCGAAAAGAGTTTATGTCCAGTCCGTCTGTTCTGCACGTTTCAGTCAGAATATCTGGCTTTCAGCGACTCTTCTATAATGAGTTCGCACAGATCGCTGTATCCAATCCCCATTGCCTGGGCCTCTTTTGGGAGAAGACTTGCCGCCGTCATGCCTGGGAGCGTATTCATCTCCAGACAGTACAGATTTCCCTTGTCATCCAGCAGAAAATCAGCCCGGCTGTATACGTTGAGCTTGAGTGCGTGGAAGGCTCTGACTGTGAGCTCCATCATCCGTTCCTCGATGTCTTTTGGAATGTCGGCAGGGCAGATCTCATCGGTCGCTCCGGCCTGGTATTTGTTGGCGTAATCAAAGAATCCTGTCTTTGGTATGATCTCGATCGGAAGAAGCGCCTTGCCGCCGATCACGCCGCAGGCGAATTCTCTTCCCTTTATATAAGTCTCGACAATGACTTCATCCTCATAGCGAAATGAGTGCTCCAGAGCCTCTTCATATTCTTCTTCCGTGTGTACGATGTACACGCCGATGCTTGAGCCGCCGGAACAGGGCTTTACTACGACGGGAAGAGAAAGTCCCGTGGATGCAAGAGAATGGTCGCCGGCATCCCTGCGCAGGCATACTCCGCGCGGGGTGTCAATGCCTGACTGAAGAAAGACCTGTCTGGTAAAATCTTTGTCCATAGCGACAGCGCAGCCCAGGGAATCGGGACCGGTATAACGTATGCCGAGCAGATCGAAAGTGGCCTGGAGCTTGCCGTTCTCCCCCTCGCCGCCGTGGAGACCGATGAAGGTGATGTCGGCCAGACGGCACAGTTCGATGACATTCGGCCCCAGAAAACAGTCGGACTGATCCGGCCGCGAAGCTCTGACTGCTGCAAGATCAGGCTCTTCTTCGCTGATATTCTTTGCAATCTCCAGTCCGTGACCGGGCAGGGTAAACACCTCTTCCAGATCTTCCGGCGCATCCTCCAGTCCGAGAAAGACGTCCAGAAGGAACGCATCGTGTCCCCGCTCCAGAAGTGTTCCGCATATACCGGCAGCCGAGGCGAGGGATACGTCTCTTTCTGTGCTGAGTCCACCGGCCAGTACGATGATTTTCATAGTGATCTATACTCCTTTATATGTGTAAAAGTTGTCATCTTCCGTATCAGAACTCAACACTGTTGAGGAGCTCTGTCTTCGTGTCGTAGAGCTTCTTCGAGAGATCTACATACACTTTGTGGGGGTTAAAGAGACGCTTTGTCTCATCCCAGAGCGTATCTTTTTCCTGTCTGCAGAAATCAGCGATCTCCCGGACAGTCGGGGACTGATATTTGCACTCGCCGCGGATGAAGACCGGCTTGAGGATCTCTTTCATCGTATATGTGCCGCCGGCCAGTCTTGTCTTTTTCCAGGTGGCGTTCGGATCAAACAGGAGGAGATCTTTTGAAGTATCGTATTCCTCACCCACAAAGCAGATCAGATCTGCCCGTATCTTTCCGGTCTCCTTATCGTATATGCGATAGATGGTCTTATTTCCGGGGTTGGTGATCTTCTCTACATTCTCGGATATCTTGATCTTTGGTACAAATTCGCCCTGTTCATTCTGGATCGCAGCCAGTTTGTACACGCCGCCGAAAGACGGACAGTCTTTCGAGGTGATAAGGTTCGTTCCCACGCCCCATGAAGTGATGGCTGCACCCTGTATTTTCAAGTCATTTATGAGCAGCTCATCCAGATCGTTGGAAGCGGCGATCACTGCGTCGGTGAAACCGGCGTCATCCAGCATCCTGCGCGCTTTCTTGGACAGGTAGGCCAGGTCACCGGAGTCCAGACGGATACCGTAGCTTTTCGGGTGTATCCCGGCGTCCCTCATCTCCTTAAAGACACGGATCGCGTTCGGCACGCCGGATTTGAGCGTGTCGTATGTGTCTACGAGAAGTGTGCATGCATCAGGATAGAGACGCGCATATTCTTTGAATGCGGTGTATTCGTCTTTAAAGCTCATGATCCAGCTGTGTGCATGGGTACCGAGCACCGGCACATCGAACATTTCGCCTGCAAGGACGTTGGAAGTGCCGATGCAGCCGCCGATGATAGCCGCTCTTGCCCCGTACAGTCCTGCATCCGGTCCCTGGGCGCGTCTGAGACCGAACTCCATGACGCCGTTTCCCTGTGCGGCGTGTACCACCCGCGACGCTTTCGTGGCGATCAGACACTGATGATTGATGATCGTGAGAATGGCAGTCTCAACGAGCTGCGCTTCCATGATCGGCGCGATGACCTTGATGAGGGGCTCCCGGGGGAAGATCACGCTGCCTTCAGGGATAGCGTAGATATCGCCGCTGAAGTGGAAACCGCTCAGATAATGGAGAAAGTCCTCGCTGAAAAGTCCCAACCCTCTCAGGTAATCCACATCCTCATAGGAAAAATTCAGATTCTTAATATAGTCTATGACCTGTTCCAGTCCGGCCATTATAGAGTATCCGCCTTTATTCGGATTCTCGCGGAAGAACATATCGAAGATAACAGTTTCATTTTCCTGTGTCTCAAAATAGCCCTGCATCATGGTGAGCTCATATAAGTCCGTGAGCAGAGTGAGATTCTGTGCGCTCATAGTATTTTCCTCTTTTCGTTCTACAGGGCGCCTTAAGGGGCGCTGTTTTGGATTTTCTTTACGATTATAGCACAAGACAATGGAGAGTTCTACACATTCTGTATGCTTTTTCGGCGCCTTACGCTGCGCGTCGGCTGCCCTTCTGAGGTATGCTGCCGACCGGGGCCATCAGGAGAGCTCTGATATGGCTCGCAGAAAGTCATCCTTTTTCTCCTGCTCGCTCCGGCATTCGTCGAAGACAGAAGCGGGGATATTGCCCTCAGATGAGAGGCGGCGTTCCGCCTCTTTCTGATACTGCGCGTCGATCTCGATGCCGATGGCGTTCCGATCCAGGATCTTTGCGGCTACGAGAGATGTTCCGCTCCCGGCAAAGGGATCCAGTATCGTATCTCCGGGATCGCTGCTCATCTTCAGGATGCGTACGATCATCGGCAACGGATAGATCGTCGGATGGGTAAGATCAAGCTTCTTTTTCGTCATATTGTTCACCCGGTCAAAGTACCATACATCCGTCGGATTTCTGCCGGTCCCGCCTTCGAGACGCTTGTCGTTCTTCGTGATATACGGAATACGGACGTCATCCAGATGAAAAACGTAGTTTTTGATATCCTTTACGCCCCAGAGGATATTTTCATAACGTCCGGACAGTCTGTTGGTACAGTTCTGCATATTGTTAAACGTCCATGTGATCATATTTCTGAGATGTAATCCGTTTTCTCTGAAAATCTCATAGCCATAGAATGGCAGAGGTATGATCTCTTTGTCCGCCCCCAGAGGGACAGGAGACAGATTGAGGAAAAAGCTGCCGTCGGGAGTCAGGATCCTGCAGACTTCCCGGGTGACGTCAGAGATCAGTTCCTTCCATTTATCCAGCGGGATCTTATCTTTATAATTACCGTAAGGTTTTCCTATATTATATGGCGGCGATGTGACAACGAGACGAACTGATGCGTCAGGGATCTCTTTCAGGAGTTCCCTGCAGTCGCCGATCCTGTATTCGATCTGCATCCGTTCTACCAATCCTTTCTGTTCTGCTTGCGCCTTTCCGGCTGCACGGTGACGTGTTGGGATACGTCTTTCAATACTGTATCATAAAATCGGTCAGATTCAAACTAAATATTTGCAGGAAGCAGTATCCGGTGCTACACTGAAATGGAAGAATATCATAAGGACGATGACGATCATCAGCAGAAGGAGGAATTATTTGTGAGCAGAACATTAGTCGCATATTTCTCAGCAGGAGGTACGACAAAAAGGGTGGCGGAAAATCTGGCGGCAGCGGACTTGGAAAGTCAGCGGCGGACCTTGCCGTAAGCTGTCCAGGAGCAGAGATCGTAAATGGAGGGCTTCTTAACGGAACACGGTCTCAGGATGCGCTCAGAAAATGGGCTGAACTGTTACAATTCTAAGCGGGAATCTGGGAAGGAAAGTTGTACTCCTGTCTTTTTCATGCTAAACTGGTAACAGATTTTGAAGAGAAGGACAGGAGTATATTATGCCGGTTTTTGATTTTAATAATTCAGCGGAGGGTTCAAAAGATCCCGTATGCACCTATAATGTTTTTTATTCCAATAAATCCGAGACGTCTGCCGGGCACCCGATTCTCATCCTCGACAACAGTGAGAATAAGCTTAAACATCATTCCAGCGGAGTATTTACCAATCCGGTCAGGAGGACCGCTTTTGAGTTCCAGGGGGACGACGGGACGGTAGGCGCGGACATCCTGCAGATCGACGCACGGTTCGTAAGCCTTTTGAAATGGCTGGGAGAGAACCACATCAACGTGCGGCTCTCAGGGGCGGCGCGGGAAGACGGATATGCCGTCTACAAAATAAGAGAGATCGCATTTGGCGGGGGAGGAAAACTCTCTGCTGAGGACGGCTTCCTCCAGTTTATGATCGAGCGCCTTCTGTCGAGCGACGCCCCATCGGAGGAACTGCCGGATGAAGATGAGGAAGAGTCCGGCGACAGCATGAAGCTGACAAGCATTCAGAGCATTACGGACTTTATGAACTGTGCGGGAAGGACACTGCCGGATCATATCCGTCTCTGGGCCAGGAGAAATCTTGCGGTCGCACGATCCCATGAAGTGTCGGCGGAAGAGCGCCGTCACGCCCAGCGCGCTCTTTCCATTATGATGAATATCCAGTGGAAGGGAAATTATTTTGAGGCGATCGATCCCGGGGAAGCCCGCAGGATCCTTGATGAGGAGCTGTACGGTATGGAGCGGGTAAAACAGAGGATCATTGAGACGATCATACAGATCAACCGGACGCATACACTGCCTGCTTATGGACTGCTGCTCATCGGGCCGGCAGGAACAGGAAAATCTCAGATCGCTTACGCAGTGGCACGAATTCTGAAACTGCCGTGGACGACACTCGATATGAGTTCCATTAATGATCCGGAACAGCTCACCGGAAGCTCCAGAATCTATGCAAATGCAAAACCGGGAATTATCATGGAAGCATTTTCCATGGCGGGAGAATCCAATCTGGTGTTTATCATCAATGAGCTGGACAAGGCGGCAGCGGGGAAAGGCAACGGCAATCCGGCGGACGTCCTGTTGACTCTGCTGGACAATCTGGGATTCACAGACAACTACATTGAGTGTATGATCCCGACTTCGGGCGTCTACCCGATCGCCACTGCAAATGACAAGGACCAGATCAGCGCGCCGCTCATGTCCAGATTTGCGGTGATCGAGATCCCGGATTATACGCCGGAAGAGAAGAAAGTCATCTTCTCAAAATACGCGCTTCCGAAAGTCCTGAAGCGGATCGGCATGCATGAGGACGAGTGTGTGCTTACTCCGGACGGCCTTGACGCTGTCATCGAGCTGCACAGAGATACAAGCGGAATCCGCGATCTGGAGCAGGCGGCAGAGCATATCGCTGCCAATGCCCTGTATCAGATCGAGGTGAATCATGTTGCATCCGTATCCTTTGATGCAGAGAGGGTGAAGGAAGTGCTCGGTACAGGCCAGGCTTGAAGAGAGATGGGAGTATAGAAAAGAAGATCATCTGATATCTGCCGCAGTATATGATGTCAACGGCAGGCTGAAAGCTCAGGGCACCGATCTGCTCGCGGACGATTCTCAGAAGGGTTTGTGGAAAGGTGCAGTGAGCTGGAAAATGTCGGGTTATCTGACAGATAAAAAATGGATATGGGACAACTTGATTTCATTACGTTCCCATATCCATTTTTCCATTTTATAATACTTTTTTCAATACATCCGTAACTTTCTTCACCGGAATGATCTCCAGCTTCTCCTTCACTTCTTCAGCCACATCCTCCAGATCTTCCACATTATCTTCCGGGATGAAGACTTTCCTGATCCCGGCCCGGTGCGCGGCCATCAGCTTCTCCGGCAGTCCGCCGATGGGCATGACGCCGCCCCGCAGGGAGACTTCTCCGGTCATTGCAAGATCTGTATCCGCCGCTTTCCCTGTGACGAGGGAGACCAGCGCCGTCGTGAGGGTGATGCCGGCGGAGGGACCGTCTTTCGGCACGGCTCCTGCCGGGACATGGATGTGCAGGTCGTGATCCTCGAACACTTTACTCTCTTTTGGATACAGAGATTTGACAAGTGTGAGGGCGATCTGGACGGACTCCTTCATCACGTCGCCAAGCTGTCCGGTGATCTGTATCTTTCCCTTTCCTTCCGTCAGCTTTGTCTCGATGAACAGGATCGCTCCGCCCGCCCGTGTCCAGGCGAGTCCGGTCACCACGCCGGGAGTGCGAAAGCTCAGTTTCCGCTCGGTACGGATCTGTTTCCTCCCGAGGTAGTCTGTGAGATTCTGCTTTGTGACAGAGATTGATTTGCTCCCGCCGCTGCATTTGCCGTCCGCAGGATCCTTCCCACAGGTGTCGTCTGCGGCGGCTCCGTTTCTGACAAGCTCCACGGCGGCAGAACGGCATATTGTCTCGATACATTTCTTCAGATCGCGGACTCCGGCCTCCATCGTATATTCATCGATGACCTGCCGCAGGGCGCCGTCGGTGATCCTGAGCATGCTTTTCCGGATTCCCATCGTGTCCAGAGCCTTTGGAATAAGATGCTTTTTTGCGATGTGGTATTTCTCCACAGCAGTATATCCCGGAAATGAGATCGCTTCCATACGGTTTAACAGCGGCTCAGGGATCGTATCCGTAGTGTTTGCAGTACAGACAAAAAGTACATTGGACAGATCATAGGGGACATTCATATAATGATCGGTGAACGTGCTGTTCTGTTCGGGATCCAGTACCTCAAGAAGAGCGCTTGCAGGATCTCCGCCATAGTCTTTTGCCAGCTTATCTACTTCGTCAAGGACCATGACGGGATTGGAGACACCGCTTCGCTTCATGGCCTCCATGATCCTGCCCGGCATAGCGCCGATATAGGTCCGTCTGTGGCCGCGTATCTCCGCCTCATCGCGGATGCCGCCGAGACTGATGCGCACATACTCTCTGCCGAGCGCACGTGCTATGCTCTGTCCGATGCTGGTCTTGCCGGTGCCGGGAGCGCCAACAAAGAGCAGGATGGAGCCGTATTGTTTCCGGTTCAGCGCCATGACTGCAAGCTGCTGGATTATGCGATCCTTCACTTTTTTCAGGCCATAGTGATCCTCGTCGAGTATCTCCTCCGCACGTTTCAGATCGATAGGGTTAAACTCGGGCGCTTTCCACGAAAGGCTTGTGACAAAGTCCAGATAGTCGTAGAGCAGCCCGTATTCATGGCTCTCCTTCCCTTCCTGGCGCATACGGTTGAGCACCTTCTCGGCTTCGCGCCGCGCCTCCTTGTTCATGCCGGACTGAGCGATCTTCTTTTCAAATTTTCTGACGTCTGAGACATTCTCGGGATGCATGTCGTCAAGTTCCCGCTGGAGATACTCGATCTGCTTCTTCAAGGCTGCCTCGCGGTAAAGCTGTTCCTGATCGCCCTTCTGTGCTTCCTGCGCTTCAGAAGAGACTTTTGCGATCTCCATAAATTCCTTGATCGCCCGGTCTATCAGAGAATATCTTTCCCTGACAGAGTCTGTTGACAGGATCTGATATTTTTCGTCTGCAGTCATATTCAGATATTCTGAGAGCGCGGAGGCCATGTCATAGATATTTCTCCTCTGAAGGATAAATCCGCGGGCCCAGAGCCCCCACTGATATCCCTGGACGAACCGGAGCAGATCCGTGCGCAGTTCTGTGAACGCCGTCTGCTGTTCCTCTTCGGACATATCTTCGACGGAGGGCCGCAGGATGAAAGAGGCGTGTACTTCTCCTTCGGAGACCACAGGATCGATGATCTCTACTCGATCGACAGTGCGTATCTGCACTACATCTTCATCACTGACGCTCTCTATCCTGGCAGAAAGGCCGACAGGATAGAAATCATCCGTCTCGATCTCCCTGTCAGTGACTTCGTCCTTTAAAAGCACGAACAGAATATCCGTCTCAGCTTTTACATCGTCGGCTTTATCTGCAAAAAAGTCTTTTTTGAAATAATATGTAACATCGGGCAGGAGAAGTATATTATAAATAGGTTGTATAAACATGAGAAGCCTCCTTCGTGTAAGTGATGCAGTTGCGGCTTTATCAGCACTCAGATACGGAGAGTGCTAATGCTTATAATATAGAAAATTAGCATAAAATACTCAGAATGTCAATAAGATAGCGGGGCTATTATGTTATATCAGGCATAAAAATATAATGCAGCAGAGAGATTGACAAAAAGATAATCAGCATATACTATCTATATAGGGCATATAGAAAAGAGGCGATTTTATGTATTTTAAGTTACTTCTTTCAGCGGAAGAAAACAAGGAACTCGAAAAAAAAGCTAAGAAATCAGGATTGGATAAAACTGCTTATATAAAAAAGTGTCTAAACCTGGATGCTTCTAAAAAAAATATATTTACAGTTGAGCACGCGCTGGATCTGGCTATGAATAAGTGGCCGAAAGGGCTGCCATTTACATTATATGAATTATATGGCGATGAGGATTGGGCAAAAATACGAAATGGCGTAGCTGGGGTGCTGGGGCGCAACTTTTATACATATGTGACCACAAAGGATTCAGGAATTAAAGTTCTGGGGAAAAAAGAAATCTTTATCGGTAAACATAAGAGGATGCAAAACCAATATGTAGTCAATAAATAACTGTATGGACCATATAAATGCGTATAGGCTATACAGATAATGACAGAGGACTTATATTGTAGTAGTATAGAGATGGAATCATCAGGCAAAAATTTTTTTACAAAGAATCCGTATGCATCATACAGATTCATACTGGAACTGACGGGAGGGATGATAATGATAGATTACAATTATTTAAAATGTAACTTAATAAACCAGAATAAAGAATTAAGCTTATGTGATCCATTTACGCAGCTTATGAAATATAGAATGCTGACTAATAAGGAAATGATGGATATTGATCGATGCGAGCTGGCTTATAGCGTTTACAGAGAGTTAGGATGGACAGGCAAAGAATTAGTACCTGATACTTTCTTTGGTTCAGCTTATTACTATATTAAAAAAATGTGTCTGAAGCATGATCTAGAAGAGAAAGACAATTTTTATGTTGGAGATTTCAAGAGATTTGTAGTATTGGAAAAAAAGGAAGATTATGAGAGGATGAAAGAAGGTCGGGCGCAATATCTAAGAAAAGAGTGGTTTTGTTTAGAGTCCACGAAAGATCACTATAGAAAAATAATCAAAAATAAAGACGTATTATATTACATCGACAGCAGCCATAAAATAGGAAGTTTCTTGCTGATTCCCCGCGGATTTGGCTTCAACCCGAAATGCATACGGCTGCTAGATGATGGAATCAGGGCTTTGCTGGTGATGGAAGACAAGTGGAGGGACATAAAAGGGTTTTATGGAAATATATCTTTTGAAGAATATAAGACAAAATATTGTCTGGAAGACGCGTATTGCAATGGGAAAATAAATAAAGGCTTGATGATTGATTTCAAGCTGACATGGGAAGAAATATTTAGAATCCTGAGAGGTTTCTCTGAATTAGTTGACAAAAGAACTGCTTCAATAATAACTAAACTAGTCTGCAAATAAAAAGGCGTTGGAAGGATATAAGAAAATGAAATAAATTAGCACTCACCTCTTGACAGTGCTAACAATAAGTGCTATAGTACAACTAGAACAAAGGAAAGGAGCAAAGAAACAGAGATGTTTCAAAGTTCCATTTTGAAAGGAGATATGAATTATGTTGATGCCTAGCATTTTTGGAGAAAATTTATTTGATGATAACTGGATGGATTTCCCGTTTGACAGAGATTTCTGGGGAAGGACAAATAATAAGACGACCAAGAATCTGATGAAGACAGATATCCGCGAGCATGACGCGGGATATGAACTGGATGTCGACCTGCCGGGATTTAAGAAAGACGAGATCAAGGCAGAGTTGAAAAACGGATACCTGACGATCTCCGCTACAAAGGGAGCAAACAATGACGAGCAGGATAAGAAAGGAAAATATATCCGCAGAGAGCGTTATGCAGGAACAATGCAGAGAAGCTTCTATGTAGGCGATGATGTAACTCAGGAAGATATCAAAGCAAAATTTGAAAACGGTATCCTGAAACTGAGCATCCCGAAGAAAGATGCGAAAGCTGTTGAGACAAAGAAGACGATCGCGATCGAGGGATGATCCCGTACTGAGAGACAGAAGCATAAGACAGATATGGGGCCGGTGCACTGATTTGATTCGGTGTGCCGGCCTTTTGTTATATAATAAGATGAGAGGAAAACCGGTCAGTCGTTTTCCCTTTTGCCGTGTTCTCTATGGTGCTGCCGGCCCTGACCGTGTCCTTCTCCGGGACGGCTGCCCGGCTCATAGCCTGTATCCGCTGTCTCTGTCTCTGTACCTGCTTCCGCTCCCGTTCCTGCTTCCGTCCCCGTCCCTGCTTCATCTGCTCTGGTGCCGGTATTCTCTGTCCCCTGATCTCCGTCATACGAATCGATCAGGTCATAGATCTCCCGCATAGTCATGCTGCGGATATCATCCAGAGATATGGAAGGATCCAGATCGTGCAGGATCAGATAAGCGCGGTATTTGCCAAAGGAGACGCCGGCGTCATGTGCCTCGTGCATTTCCTCTGTATTGCCAGAGTGGCACTGGATATTCTCGCGGCCGTCGGCGCAGGTCTCTACGGTGTCAAGTATTTCAGTGTACTGCGTATCGTTATCCCCGGCAACAGTCAGCGACATGAGAGCATCCCCGGACAGGTAATCTTCGATACTCCGGCTGGATAAAATTTCATCCAGTGCGTCGCTGTAATTCATAAATGTTATATTCAGAGCCCGGGCCAGATCCTCTCCGTCTTCGTTATAGCTCTCAACCGAGACGACGCGGTCAAAACGGTTGATCCCCAGCTCCAGAGAAGGATTGATGTCGATACTGATATAAGCGGTCGGAGTCATAAAGAACCATGATCCGCCGATAAAACACAGAAGGAGCAGACCGGCGGCCAGGGCTGCAGCTCGTCGGAATATGGGGCGGGGAGCTGCTCTGCGGTGGTAGATTTTCTCTGAAAGGTATTCTTTTGTACGGGTTTTTAGCTCATCCTCCGCATGGATCTGGTCAAAGGCAGATTTCCACTTTTCATTCATCATCGACCACCCCTTCCAGTTTATTCTTCAGGATCTGTCTGGCACGTGTCAGAAGTGTGTATACGGTGTTTACTTTCTTATTCAGGATGCTGCTGATCTCAGCCGCCGGGTATCCTTCGTAATAGTACAGGTAAATGACATCTTTGTACTTTTCAGGAAGTGACAGGACTGCCTCGATCAGATCCGAATGATCCGCGTCCGGCTCTGCCGGTTTTTCGATCAGCTGATCCAGCGGAACGGTCCTGGAGCGGAAAACATTCTTAAGGAAATCTTTGCAGGCGTTGATCGTAACCCGGATGATCCAGGCTTTTTCATGCTCCGGGCTTTCAAAGGGCGCAGTGTGGAGAACATATTTCAGAAAGACGGTCTGAAATATGTCCTCGGTGTCGCTGTAATTCTTGAGATGGACCATACAGATCCTGCGGACAGTATCGGCATACTGGTCGATTGCCCGGCAGGCTTCTTCCTCGCTGCGCATAACTCTTTCCCCGTTTTTTTGTTCCTTTTCCTGTTTATCTGCGGCTGTAACCGCGGCCTGCATGGTGTCCGGTCCCGTCGCAGTATGCTGATGACGAGCGGTGATAACCGCTTCCGTCATAGTAGTCGCAGATTCCGTCGTTATTTGCATCGGTATAGTGGCGGCCGTATTCTTCGCAGTACTCACAGTTGCTGTTTTGATTATAGACCATGTCCGTGGTTCCCGCTACACTGTTCTGATATCCGTTCTGTCCGGAGTGGCCGAAAGCCAGCGCCGTTGTACCTCCGAGTGTGATCGCGACAGTGGATGCGATGACTGCTGCTAATGCTGTGTTACTCATACAGATTCCTCCTTTTATTGAAGTAATGGTTCGGTTATTTTCCGTTTTCATAATTAATACGATTCACCTGCGGGATTTCATTCAAAAAGTTTTATTATCTTAAAATAACTCTTTCATCAAAATACCGGACCGCCCCCAGAGGCCGCCCACAGAGCTCTTGTGAAACGATGGATAAAAGAAATGCGATATGATATAATCCAGGACAGGGATAGTAAATTTCAGGAGGGAAATATGGGATATGAATCTATTGTGGCAGAATGGAAAAACAGGAAGATAAAAGACGCAAAAGACCTCGAAATTGCGTTATCAAATTTTCGGATCTTATTTGCATATAATTCAAATAAGATTGAAAACCCGGAAACAACTTATCATGATACGAGGGAAATTTTTGAAAATGGACGCGTTGAAAATTACAGCGGTGATCTGCGAACTCTGTTTGAGATTCAGAACCAGAAAGACTGCCAGAACTTTCTGCTCGACAAAATTATCAGGAGAGAGCCGCTCAGTGAAGACCTGATCAAAGAAGTACACAGACGGCTGATGCATGGATGCTACGATCAGACACGATACGATAAAGGAGAGCGGCCGGGCAGATACAAAATTCATGATTATGTCGTGGGGGATGATGTTGGTATCCGTCCGGAAGATGTACCAAATGAGATGCGGGAGCTGTGCGAACAGATCAACGGATATTCCGGAGAAGATATTCTGACTGTGGCAGCATATTTCCATCTGAGTTTTGAATCTGTCCATCCGTTTGCGGATGGAAATGGACGTGTGGGAAGAACGCTTTTAAATTATTACCTGATGACTCATGGCTACCCGCCGATAATCATTTACGAAGAGGATAAGCCGACGTATTATATGGCGCTGACCGTTTTTGATAAAACCGGAAAAATTGACGGATTCATTACATTTTTAAAAGAGCAGACAGAAAAAACGTGGACAAAAAAAAGTACGATTCCGCGTCTTGCTGATGTGCAGGAACTGTAGAACAACACAGAAATAATCGCCGGACGGTACACCTGAAATTTGGAAGATAAAAGCAAACAGACTTTGGAACGGACAGATCCAGGTCTGTTTTTGTATGCATGTGGTGTTATAATAGAATTGTCTGAGAGAGGAAAGGAGTGATCGCATTGAACAAGTTACCCGTCTATATTTTAAAAAGATATCTGCTCCTTCTGGCCGGTCTTTCGATCATGGCGTTCGGAGTTGCATTTTTTATTAAAGCAAGTCTGGGAACTTCCCCGATATCCAGTGTGCCGTACGTGGCCAGCCTGTTTACCCCGCTGACTGTGGGAACAGCCACCATCACGATGCACTGTGTATTTATCCTGTTACAGATGTTGATCCTGCGAAAGAATTATCATCCGATCCAGCTCATGCAGCTCCCGGTGGCGTTTTTCTTTGGCTATCTCACGGACTTCGGCGTGTGGGCGGTCCAGGGGATTACCTGTAATACATACTGGCAGCAGTGCGCTGATGCAGCAGTCTGACTGCAACCTAGTTTCTGGTGGGAGAGAGATATCCGAGATGTTCGGAAATCTCTCTCCCTATTCTTTTGCAGGAATCAATATACATGTTCCGGTTATTTTTAAAGCGTATTTCCGGAACAACGATATTTACAGCTGCAACAATCTGACTGTTATGGTTGCGCACCGGCACGGCAACGCTGCAGATGCCATTCTCATATTCTGAAAGGTTAAATGCGCATCCCTGCTCACGGATCGTATTGATCTGCAGCAAAAATTCAAGCAGCGACGGCGGTTTTTTTGCGGATGCTTCGTGAAGACATTGAAGATAGATCTCTTCAATGTCTGAGTCATTAAGACTGCTTAAGAGAATCTTTCCGGCGCTTGAGTAAATTGGGGGCATATATGTTCCTTCCGGCATTTCCACTCTCAGGACGTAGTTGGAAGAAAAACTGGCGAGTATGTATGCCATATTATTGCGCAGGATAAAGCAGTTGATACACTCCGGAAGTTTAGAGTGGAAAGGTGTGACAACGGTCTCGAATGCAGTTCGTATCGGATTCTTTTTATAGTAACTGTTGACGAGATTGAAGAGACCGGAACCAAGAGCGTACTTATCTGTCACAGGATTTTTATCAATAAATTCAAAAGAAATCATAGTGTTAAGTATTGAGAAGACAGTACTTTTATTCAGATTAAGTTCTGAAGCCAGTTCGGTTACCCCCCATTCTGATTTTGAAGACGCAGACATATGTTTAAGGATCAACATCGTTTTCTCTACTGCCGGAACGGAATTTTTATATGCCATGAAATCCTTGTATGATGTTTGTAGAAACTCAAACACCACTTTTCCTTTCTTTTAATCTGGTATCGTGGTTCAAGACATTCAGATACTGTGGACTGTTGATGATTTCCTGTAGCTTTGACTACTCTATAGGAGTGTATTGCCGCTGCCTTTATCTGAATTGTTTATGTGCTGGATGTTGCCGGAAGTATTTCTTCTGAGTACTTATTTCAATCAAGTCTACGATGATAATCGCTGGTGGATATCATGGTATCAGACTTTAGAAAGGGAGGTACTGCCTCATGATTTACGTTGGTATTGACATTGCCAAACTTAACCATTTTGCCTCAGCCATTTCTTCTGATGGCGAAATACTCATGGAACCGTTTCAATTCTCTAATGACGCTGAT
>CASFID010000038.1 GCA_949294665.1 uncultured Eubacteriales bacterium | reverse complement strand
GCTCTGCTCAACCACATGATATACAGACTCATTCGGACTGTAATATCCAAAGCAATCAAGCGGATACTCGCAGGCGTGCATTCCGCAATCACACGCTTCTGCGCGTTCTTCTTCGTACTCTTTCCCCTCTTCATACTGCTTTTCTCTGCACGTCATATCTTTATTGAATCCCTTATATGATTTAATTACTTCGCTCACTTTTACCTCCTAATTGTCCTGAAGCGCTGCTAACATTTCCGCACTGTACTGGCGGTGCTCAAAGTTGTTATTATCCTTTGTGAGTTTAGCGGTCTCTCCCTGCCTTGTTTTGGTCTCACTGCGCTCCCATGTCCTGACAGCAGCTTTCCAGTCTTTCATTTTGTTTTTTCCGATCATCCATCCCTTTGACTCGTAGAAATCAACAAAGGACTGAGGATCGACATTGTTTCCGCGCTCAGTGCAATAGTCACGGACATCATCCACCGCAGGTGGCTTAAATATTTTATTATTATCTTTTACTTTTACCTTTTCTTTTACCTTTTCTTTTTCTTTAGCTTCGACCTCGCTTAATTCTTGCTTAATGTTCGCTTTGGTTTCGCTTACAGTTCGCTTCTTCTTCGCTTTACACCCGTTCTCATATCGCTTATTGTTTGCATCTATCTGGGGCTTTGCAAGTAAGAATATTGCAAGTGCAACTCCGTCAAGATCAGGATCCCGGTCATACATTCCGTATTCCATGATTGCGTCATATACTTTTAATCGCTCATCAGGAGGAATATTTTTCAATGCATCGTAAAAGCTCCGGTAAAATAGAACGCTTTCACGCATTACCAATCCTCCCATTCTCTGTAGATCTTTATGAAATCATCAAGAGTAAGAGTCACGAGCCATTCGCAGTTATTTTTCCTGTGGAATACAGCAGGAATCTCATCGTCACGCTTATCGCGTTTTGCCTGATTCATAGCGTCTTGAAGGTTCAGTTTCTCTACGCGCTTGCATTCTATATGGATCCCTGGGAGTCCGATCACATCCGCGTCACCGTTTGCTCCTGAATATTGCTGTCCTCTGCGGCAACTATATCCGTATTGTCTCAGCTTCTTCGCAAGTTCCAGTTCACCCCGTTTCCCTTTCTGTCTGCTGTTCGTCATAACTCCTCCAATCTATCCCGCAATTTCTTAGGGTTCTGCGCTCTTCCCTAAGTGCCCATCCTATGTTTTTCAGTCGGCTTTCTTCCTGCTGCACATGACATTTCAGGGTTCGTCTGTCGCTCTCTACATTCATATCCGGGATAAAATACCCTTTCCCATCCTGCATGTCAAGTATCGGGATTTTCCGCCGTGCCTTGTGGATTGCGACACGCATTACCCGATCATTAAGCCCTGTCCTCCGGCATAACTCCGAACGAGTAACAGCATTTCTCTGTCCTGTCGGGATGTAATCCAATATATCAAAGCCTTTCTTCTCAAGGCTGTCCAAATAGTCAAGTAGTTCGATTTGCCCTTCCATAATTCACCGCCTTTCTCGGTGGAATAAACCAGGTTAATCCTGATGTTTTTATGTAATGTCTGAGTGTGCTGATATCTGCGTATATCCCGAAAAATATTTGCATATACAGCCAGACCTCTTTTATCGGCATCCCCTGAAAAAGAAGATCTTGTATCTTTGCATAATACGGAGAATACACGCTTTCCCCTTTTCTCAATGAGTCCTCCTTTCTCTCCCCGGTTTCCCGGGGAGTTCCATCATGGCTTACACTATCGTGACATACTGTCTGCCATAGATCGGTGCTATATCATCGCGCAGCCGGGTAAGACGCGCGTTGATACCTTATAACCAAGACTTCCCGAATATCTCCCTGAACTCGTCTCTGTCTCCGATATTCTCTTCAAAGTAGCGCTGTGCTTTCTGCTTTAGCTGCAGGTCAAGTCCGTGATTCGGATTCTCATGCACACTGCCTTTTGAAAATTCATGCAGGTACGGAGCAAGTGGAATCACGAAACCGTACTTCTCAGATATCTTCCGTCTGGATCCATAAAAGATATGGTGTATGTGAGGTTCTGGAAGACCGGTAAAATAACAGTGATCCATGTCGCTTGTGAATACGCTTTTTAACCTCTTAACCAATATCCACACCATACCTTTCTTTCAGTAACCGCTTTTCATCCGGTGTGGCAATCTCCGCATCCGAGATCCCCGCATCCTTGCAGCATCCGATCAAGCCATCAATCAGCCGTGCCATTTCCTCGCTGTTAAATGTATGTGATCCACGAAGCAGCTTATATGTCCGGTACATAATCCCATCATTCCCCTCGCGAACCTGCGATGTGGGCTGCAGATGATAATCCGTGGCATTGGCCACCTTCTCCGCAGCCGCATCAGTATCCGGGATGGTCATGTACACAGCCTTTCCCTCAAAGATTTCCGGTTGCCCGTACAGGCAGAGCATCTTATTATGTACCTCTGGATTTGACAGTCCCAGCACCTTTGCCAGTTTTCCAATCAACACCCAGTAATATGCATTTGCGTCAAGGCTTCTCTTATGCCTGTATTTCTTGATTTCAAGGCTTAGCTTCTTGCAATCTTTCAACTCTTCATAGGCTTGCGAAAAATCCTCGTTTGGCGAGAATATAATAAGAGGTCGCATCGTATCGCAATCAATGAGAGGTTTTCTCAGATTCCCGGTAAATCTCATGCTCCATCACCTATATTTTCTTTTATCCAGCGCAGCATACTTGCGATTTCCTGATCAGTAAGGTTCTCAGCATTTTTCCACTTTCCCCATTGTTTTGCCCATTCGTTAAGATTAATATTGTTCTTTATGCACTCCTCTTTCAGTACACTGAGGGAAACTTTATTAACACTATCTGCTGGATCTCCGCTGTCTTCGCTTTCTTTTTTCCCGAGTTCAAAGACAACTTTGTTACTTTTTTGATGCCGAATCTGTAATCGGTTAATCACTCTATTATCATCGTATCCAATGTCGCTAACATAAAACCGATCATTGCAGGTGTATCCAGATCCACTGCGTTTTGATTCCACTTTACAGTCTCCGGATTTCACAAAGATAAATGGTGCTGTATACAGTTCTCTTCCAATTCCCCAGTTAACGCACGCTCTCTTGAAACTGTCAGATGCAAGTCCTTTTTCTTTCTCTGTGAAGCTCTCAGTGCCGGTATCCTCTTTTGATACCCACTGTTTCCGCTCATCGTCCCAGATACTTACTGTGCAGTTTGCATTCTCTCGGCTGTGTGACCTTTGCCAATTCATCGGACCGAACGTCTCATCAAGGATATTCATATCACACCGAGCATCTTTATACAGCAGAAGAGAAAGCCCAGATTGTTTCACTGTAGATATACGGCAGTCGATTTCATCTGCTCTCAATGTTCTAAATGGATTCATACTGATTCACCTGCCTACTTGATCTGTATATTTTGATTTACCACAATTTCAGCGCCGTCAATAATCTGTCCCGATTTGATTGCCGCCTTTATCGCTGTTTTATCCGGCTCAGGATCTTTATGTTTCAGATACTCGTCCGGTATTTTTTCAATGTCTGACACATTGACTGACTCTGATTTACGATATGATATTGCAACCCTTGGAGTCTTGAACTTCTGTCCTGCCAGATAACCAGACAGATACTCTTTCAGGCTCTTTGCCTTGTTCTCGCACACTTTTCTGCGGTCTGCCAGTTTCTTTTCTTCCTCTCTGATCTGATCTGCATCGGAAAGCAAGTTTTTGATAAACAGGGCTGTATTCTCGACCTTTACATCTCTGTCCATCTGTAACTTGTCTAGTTTTTCAATGTCTATGATCTCTCCTGTCTCCATGTCCACACAGTCCATGATCGACTGCTCTATCTCGTATAATGTTGCCATGTTCTACCTCCATATAATTCCTGTATTGTCTTTTCATTGTTTCTCTTAATGTCATCTGCCCGTCCTGATCCTCGGTAAGCAGCTCGTCCACCATCCATAAGTTGCGCTCATGTGTGCTGTGGCAGGTGCACCGCTCTCCGGGATCCAGATAGGCTCCACAGTTATCACACCGGTAGTTATACATCTTTATCATCCGGCGCTTTACTTTCCGGAATTTCATCCCACAGATCGAAAATGGTTTTCAGCGCATCAAAGCTTATCCAGTCTGTCCCATCTTTGACGCGAGACTGCATCTCTCTTGATAACGTCTCTTTCTGCGATTCTGCTTTTAAAAGCTCATTATATCTGCCAATTCCAATTTTCATTGCATTTCCTCCTAAATCTGTTAAAATATAATTGGTTTATTCCCAGTGCGCCCAGAGGTTTCCGCCTCGTTTATGGGCGCTCATTCTTTTTCCGCCCGCCTGAGAGCGAGGATTTCGCTGACCTGCGCCGCAGTAAAAACCGTCTCCCGGGGCATTCCATCAAAGAACCCGGCTATCATCGCGGTCCGTG
>CASFID010000037.1 GCA_949294665.1 uncultured Eubacteriales bacterium | reverse complement strand
CTGCTTTGTTACTTGGAGTTATTTCCCGTAACCGGAGCCGGTATTAATCTTTTTCTCTGTCTGTGGATACGTGAGTCAGACTGCAGTAGGTGACTGTGTCCAGACGTTGTACATAATATCAGCCGGTACGAAAAATCGGAAGAGGGCGTAAAATTTTCTGTGTCTATGGGAAAAATTCTTCTTTGATAAGAAACAGATATGTATAATTGTCTTGTCGGAACGTCTGCTTTTTTGCTGTCGAATTACTTATCTGTTTATAGTATTACCCATTTGACTCATGTTATACATGAATTTTAAAATTTTTTGCAGCACAAATAACGGCATCAGTAATCCCTTTTTCGTGGGCTCTGCCCACACCCGGCCTCAGGAATAAGCTGGGATTTTCTGGGAATACTATAAATGCCGAAGGAATAAGATGAAGACAGGAGCGGAATAGTTTCTCATCCGCTCCTGTTTTCCTTTTACAGGTATGCGGTCAGTCTCTCATCGTATAGAAGAATCAGTTGGTTCAACACCTGATCCCAGTTCCGATAACGCTGCGTCCACTTCTTTGTTACATTTCTGCTCGCAAGAAACAGCATCTTTTCAAGAGCGGTATCGCTTGGGAACACACTCTTTGTCTTTGTGACTTTCCTGTATTGACGGTTCAGCCCTTCTATGATGTTTGTGGTATACATAATTCTGCGGATATCTCCGGAAAACTGGAAGAAAGAACTCACATCTTCCCAGTTGTTTTCCCAGTTACTGATCGCATAGGGATATTTCTTTCCCCATTTCTCCTTGATCGTTTCCAATTCCGAAAGAGCTGCGGATTCATTAGGTGCGTTATAGACAGCCTTGAAGTCTGCGGAAAACTTCTTCAGATCGTTATAATTCACATATTTAAAAGAATTGCGCAGCATATGGATAACACAGCGCTGGATCTGTGCTTGTGGGAAAACGGCCTGAATTGCGTCTTTAAATCCGGGGAGACCGTCTACGCAGAAGAACAGGACATCCTGCACGCCACGGTTTTTCAAGTCGTTGAGCATTCCAAGCCAGAATTTACTGGTCTCATTCGCTCCTACGGTAATACTGAGAATCTCCTTGTATCCTTCCACGGTAACTCCCAGTACAATATAAGCAGCACGGCTGAGGATCCTGCCGTCTTCCCGGACTTTGTAATGAATACAGTCCATGAAAACAAACGGATATACAGGATTCAGCGGACGTGACTGCCACTCTTTCACTTCCGGAAGGATCTTGTCCGTGATCTTGCTGACCATTTCGGCGGAAAGTTCAATCCCATAAAGTTCCTGCAGCTGGTCATGAATATCCCTTGTGCTCATTCCACGGGCATAGAGAGAGATCACTTTCTCCTCAATCCCGGAAATATCCCGCTGATATTTAGGGATCAGCTTTGGTTCAAACTCACCATTGCGGTCACGGGGAACATCGATCTGGAATTCCCCGTACTGGCTTTTGAGTGTTTTGGGAGAGTGGCCATTCCTCTTATTATCGCTCTTAAGATCACCCTTACAATTTTTTTCATAGCCCAGAGTTGCATCCATCTCGGCTTCCAGAAGCTCCTGCAATATATCTTTGAAGCTGTCTTTGAGAAGGGAGTAAACATCAGCCACACTGGTAATGTTGTTTTCTGTAATAATCTGTCGGATTTGGTCTTTTGCTACTGCCATAAATAAACTCCTTTTCGATAAGAATTGTCATATCTGTAATTCTTACCAAAAAGGAGTCATTTTTTACCAAAGCCACAAAGTTTTTTACACTACCAATCGGAATTTATTTAATGTCTCTTTTTCTTATGTTTTTTGGACCTCGTATTTCCCTGTGCGCCTCCCTGATTTTTGTCCGTAACCGCTTTAACTTCTTTCTCTGCAGATCCGGATCCGGCATTTACTGCCGCCGCTTTCAGAGACGCATCAGTACGCATCTTCATAACATACCACAGCGCACCGGTAATGCAGATGGATGTATATGTACCGCACGCGATACCAACCATCAGCGGTGCTGCGAACTCTTTAATGGAGCTTACGCCCAGCACATAAAGTACAACAACCATAATAAATGTAGTCAGGTTTGTATAGATACTTCTCGTCAAGGTCTGCGTAATACATCTGTTGACCAGATCCTTGAGATCTTCTTTTTTGTTTTCCTTCATTTCCTCACGGATACGGTCAAAGATAACAATTGTTGCGTTGATCGAATATCCGACGATCGTCAGCATACACGCGATAAATGTATTTCCGACGGACACTCTGGCGATCACATAGAACGCCAGCACAACAAGAACGTCATGCACAAGTGCGATGACCGCACTTGTAGCGAACCGGATATCCTTAAACCGGAACCAGATATAAATCAGCATACAGATCGTAGCTATAACGACCGCAACAATAGCGTCAGTACGCATCTCAGAACTTACAGTACCACTGATATTCCGGACT
>CASFID010000036.1 GCA_949294665.1 uncultured Eubacteriales bacterium | reverse complement strand
TTGTGGAACCTCCTTAATATATGAAATGTTATTGATTTACGATATTGAGAACATGCCAGCTCGAATCCGCCCCTTCGTGGCTGCTTCTCGCTGATGGCGTCCGCCATATGCCGGTATCGCCATTATCTGCCGCCTGCAAGCAAGCTTGCACGGCATATACTGCCGATTTCGGCGCATGTTCATCCTTTGTCCATGTAGCTATATAATGTAAATTTTGATATCCCCAGCAGGGACGAGACTTTGTCGCCGGATTTGGTGATGAGAAATGCTCCGGCGTTATTCAAATACTGCACTACGGCGACTTTATCGTCTTTATTCATCATCGCGACGGGCTTGCCTACTCTGGCGATTGCCTGTTCAATGAGCAGATCGAGGAGTTCGGTCACATTATGGGTGATCCTCTGCGGAGAGTCTGAAGCATCCTCTCCATGGCTGTCCTCGGGTTCGGTCTGAACCAGTCCGCGGATGGAGTTCTCTGCCGCGAGCAGGGTAGTTATGTCGTAATTCATGGAAAAGATATATACGATCTTTCCTTCTTCATTACGGATGTAAAGTGTACTGGATTTTAAGATCCTGCCGTCATCTGTTCTTGTCAGATAAGCGAGTTTATCCTTGAGTCTGCCGGGATCGGATCTCAGAGTCTCCAGCACGATGCCTGACGGGCCGTCGCCGGTATGGCGGTTGGAGACATGTCCGTTTTCAATATAGACGATGGATTTGTCAAGGTCTTTTTTTGTCAGATCGTGGATGACGACTTCGCAGGAATTCCCGAACTGGGCTGCGAGTCCGTGTGCAAGCTGCTTAAGAAAATGAAGTATCTGCTCCATTGCTTCACCTGCCTTTTTAGTAAGCATGTCTGTCATGTGTCTCTAAACTCATCATAGCATAAAAAAATATAGAGTCAATACTTTTTCTAAAAAATTTTTAGGCAATCTAAAAAATATTTAGGGATATTGACAGATGTGCGAAAAAAGGTTATATTAACTCACGAAGCAAGGCGCTTGATTTACGGATCAGGCGCCTTTTTGCATATAAAATTATTTAATCTGCGCAGGAGGTAAAAAAGCTGTTTTTAAATACCTAAAAAATTTTTAGATGCTCTAAAAAATATTTAGAATTCATGTTGCATTTATACATTATTAATGGTATTCTATAATCAGTGACAGGACTTAGTGTGCGAATTGCACAGAAATCAGCGATGGCGCACTGAGGGCGGTATGTGTAAAATGAATAAAAAGGAGAAATTAACATGCTTGTTTTAGGTAATGGAAAAGTTATCACAAGAGACGCCGCGTGCCCGCTGATCGAGAATGGCGCAGTCGCGATCGACGGCACTGCAATCTGTAAAGTGGGTTCTGCAGAGGAAGTCAGAAAAGCATATCCCGAAGCAGAGTACATCGATGCAAAAGGCGGTCTGATCATGCCCGGCTTTATCAATGTACACGAGCATATTTACAGCGCATTTGCAAGAGGGCTTTCCATAAAGGGCTACGATCCGAAAGGATTTTTGGACATCCTTGACGGACAGTGGTGGACGATCGACCGCAGCCTCACACTGCATGATACATATTTAAGTGCCATGGCTACTTATATCGACTGTATCAGAAACGGCGTGACCACGATTTTTGACCACCATGCAAGTTTCGGCTCGATAAGGGGCTCTCTTTTTGAAATTGAGAAAGCGGCAAAAGAGACAGGAGTACGTTCCTGCCTCTGCTACGAGATTTCTGACAGAGACGGGATGGACAAAGCGAGAGAATCTGTTATGGAGAATGCGGAGTTTATCCGTCATGCACTTCAGGATGATTCCGGGATGATCGCCGGGATGATGGGTATGCATGCACAGTTTACGATCTCTGATGAAACGTTTGCATTGGCGGCTGCCAATAAACCGGATGAAGTGGGATATCACATTCATGTGGCAGAGGGGATCGAAGACTTGCATCACTGTCTGAAGCATTACGGGAAACGGATCGTTGATCGTCTGATGGATCACGGAATCCTCGGAGAAAAGACGCTTCTCGGACACTGTATTTACATCAATCCTCATGAAATGGACTTAATAAAGGAAACAGGAACTATGGTAGTCCACAATCCGGAGTCCAATATGGGCAACGCGTGCGGATGCCCGCCGACTATGGAGCTGGTGCACAGGGGAATCCTGACCGGCCTCGGTACGGACGGATATACACATGACATGATGGAATCGTGGAAAGTGGCAAATATTCTGCACAAACATCACCTCTGTGATCCGAACGCAGCATGGGGAGAAGTGCCGCAGATGCTCTTTGAGAATAACGCAAAGATTGCGGGAAGATACCTCAAGCAGGAACTGGGCGTCCTGAAAGAGGGCGCGGCGGGCGATGTGATCATCGTCGACTATGATCCGCTTACACCGATGAATGAGAACAATATAAACAGCCATCTCTTATTCGGTGTAACAGGGCATGATGTAATGACGACAGTAGCCAACGGCGAAGTCCTGATGAAAGACAGGAGGCTTACGAAGATCGATACGGCGAAAGTGATGGCCGACTGCAGACAGGCAGCGAAAGAGCTTGCCGGCCGGATCAACGACTGAGCAGGAGAGCTGCATAAGAAACGACTGAATCAGTATAAGGAAGGGCCCGGCGATGTATCGGCCGGGGGCAATATAGGGTGAATAAAAATGAATGATACAAAGCAGAAAAAGGACAACTCAGAATTATTTAAATGGGACGGAAATCCGTCGTTCGGACAGATACTCCCGCTTGCGGCGCAGCATGTGCTTGCCGCGGTAGTCGGCTGTGTGACTCCGGCTATCCTTGTAGCAAACGCCGCAAACAATGCGGGCGGAAATGTGGATATGGGACTTCTGATACAGGTATCCCTTGTGTTTGCAGCACTGTCTACATTATTACAGTTATATGCAAAGAAGATCAAACTGGGAAGCGGACTTCCGGTCATCATCGGCGTCAGCTTCGCATATGTGCCGACGATGACGGCCATCGCAGCACAGGCAAAAGATGTGAATACAATATTCGGCGCTATGGTCATCGGCGGTGTCGTAGCCATACTCGTAGGCCTGTTTATCAGACAGATCCGCCGGGTGTTCCCGCCGCTTGTGATCGGAACAGTTATTCTGGCGATCGGGCTGTCGCTTTACAGTACTGCAGTCAACTATATGGCGGGAAATTCTTCAAATACATATGAAGTGATCGTGGAGCAGCAGGGTAAAATCGAGGCTTTAGTTTACGGCTCATGGCAGAACTGGCTGGTGGCGTTCATTACACTGGCGATCGTTGTTCTGCTCAATCATTACGGAAAAGGGCTCTTCAAGCTGGCATCCATCCTGATCGGGCTTCTGTGCGGATATGTGGTGGCACTGTGCTTCGGCATGGTTGACTTCTCGGCGCTGTCAAGTGCAGGATGGTTCCAGATTCCGATGCCGCTTGCGTTCGGAATGAAGTTTGACGTCTCGGCGATCCTGCCGCTTGGTATTCTGTTTTTGGTCAACTCGATTCAGGCGATGGGAGATTTCTCCGCTACAACGACAGGCGGTATGGACAGACTTCCGACAGACGATGAGCTCAACGGCGGTATTATCGGTTACGGTGTAAGCAATATCGTCGGAGCATTCTTCGGATGCCCTCCGACAGCTACATACAGCCAGAATGTCGGCATTGTCGGTTCCACAAGAGTTGTGGCGAGAAAAGTATTTACCGCTTCGGCAGTGATCCTGCTTATCGCGGGCCTGATCCCGAAATTCTCCGCACTGCTCAGGACAATCCCGCAGTGTGTACTCGGAGGCGCGGTTGCATCGGTGTTTGCATCTATCGCCATGACAGGAATCAAACTTCTGGTGACGGAGAAACTGACATACAGAAATACGACAGTCGCAGGTCTTGCCATTGCCATCGGCATGGGCGTGACGCTGAACGACGGATGCTTAAATCAGATGACACAGAGCATCCACAGCGCTCTGAATATGAGCATGAGCCTGGAGAGCTTCCAGTCCATCATTAACAACACATTTGCATCATCGCCGGTTGTACTGGCTACGATATTTGCAGTAATTCTGAATCTGATTCTGCCGAAAGACAAGCCGGACGCACAGTAAGATAGAAAGGCCGGCTGGAATAACAGGAGGAAATAACTATGAGTGATATTATGAGACCGATGTCTTTTGAACAGCTCTTAAACTGGACATTGACAGAGTATAAGAAGAGTGGAACTGTATTCGGAGAGCATCATCCTTATCATGCGGATGAAAAATATAACCGGATGATTTTTGAGAGAACACTTGAGACGCCTGTAGGCCCGGCGGCGGGACCGCACACCCAGCTGGCGCAGAATATCGTGGCCGCGTACTATACAGGCAGCCGTTTCTTTGAACTGAAGACCGTACAGGTCATGGACGGAGCGGAGTTGTCAGCCTGTGTGAATAAGCCGTGCATCAAGGCTGATGATGAGTGTTATAACTGTGAGTGGTCCACGGAGCTCTATGTGCCGCAGGCTATGGAAGAGTACATTAAAGCATGGTTCCTGTGCAAAGTTATCGCCAAAGAGTTTTCTCTGGGGAGCATGGACGGCTTCCAGTTCAATATCAGTGTCGGCTACGATCTGGAAGGAATCAAATCAGAGAAGATCGACAACTTCCTCAACACAATGCAGCATGCGCAGGATTCCGATATTTTCAGGACGTGCAGGGAATATCTTCTGGCGCACACAGATCTGTTTGAACATGTGACAAAGGAAGATATTGAGAGTATCTCGGGGGATATCTGTAATTCCGTTACGATTTCCACACTGCACGGATGTCCTCCGCAGGAGATTGAGCGCATTGCCATGTATCTGATCACGGAAAAGGGATTCCATACTTTTATTAAATGCAATCCGACACTGCTCGGATATGAGTATGCCAGAAAGATGATGGATGATATGGGATACGACTATGTGGCGTTCGGAGATTTTCATTTCAAAGACGACCTGCAGTATGAGGACGCGGTTCCCATGCTGACAAGACTGATGAAGGTCTGCGAGGAGAGAAATCTCGAGTTCGGCGTTAAGATCACGAATACATTCCCCGTAGATGTGAAGCAGAACGAGCTGCCAAGTGAAGAGATGTATATGTCGGGGAAATCTCTGTATCCGCTGTCTATCTCCGTGGCGGCGAAGCTGGCGAAAGATTTTGGCGGAAAGCTGCGCATCTCTTATTCCGGAGGAGCGGACTTCTACAATATTAAAGATATCGTAGAGGCAGGAATCTGGCCGGTGACTGTGGCGACTACGCTTCTGAAGCCCGGCGGTTATGACAGAATGTCACAGATGGCGTCCCTTCTTGAGAAAGAGGGAGCGGTATTTGCAGGAGTAGATGCCGGCGCGGTGAACAGACTCGTGGAGAAGGCAAAGACAGATCCGCACCACGTAAAAGCGGTGAAACCTCTTCCGTCCAGAAAGATGAAGAAACAGGTTCCGCTTCTGGACTGCTTCGCAGCTCCGTGCAAGGAAGGATGTCCGATCCATCAGGATATTCCTGCATATCTTCAACTTGTAAAAGCGGGAAAATATGAGGAAGCCATGAAAGTCATCACGGAGAAGAACCCGCTTCCGTTTATTACAGGAACGATCTGCGCACATCCATGTATGAATAAATGTACCCGTAATTTCTATGAAGAGTCCGTCTACATCCGCGGTATGAAACTGATTGCCGCAGAGAACGGATATGACGCGCTCATGGACAAGATCACTGCTTCACCGATAACAAAGAGCGGGAAAGCGGCTGTCATCGGCGGCGGCCCGGCAGGAATGGCTGCGGCATATTTCCTGAGACGCTCAGGCATGGAGACTACATTGTTTGAGAAAACGGATGCCCTCGGAGGCGTGGTGCGCCACGTGATCCCTGAGTTCCGTATCCCCGGAAGTGCCATTGACAAAGACGCGGCGCTTCTTGAAAAGGTTGGCGTCAACATCTGTCTGAACAGCGAGATCACGGATCTGGATATGTTGAAAAATGCAGGATACACGGCGGTTATCCTTGCTGTGGGAGCCTATGAACCTGGGGTGCTCAGACTGGAAAAAGGCGAGCCGGTCAATGCGCTTGAATTCCTTGCGGACTTCAAGGCAAAAGACGGGGATCTTGATATCGGAAAGAACGTTGTGATCATCGGCGGCGGAAATACGGCCATGGATACGGCGAGAGCGGCCAAGCGCACGAAAGGCGTGGAACACGCGTATCTTGTATACAGAAGAACGAAGCGTTATATGCCGGCGGATGAGGAAGAACTTGTCATGGCGGTGGAAGACGGCGTGGAGTTCATGGAACTGCTCTCACCTGTGAAACTGGAAGACGGAAAACTGCTCTGCAAAGTAATGAAACTGGGAGACTACGACGCGTCCGGAAGAAGAGGCGTGGTGGAGACCGGCGAAGAGAAAGAGATTCCGGCGGATACGGTCATTGCAGCGGTAGGCGAGAGAGTGCCGACGGCATTCTATAAGTCCTGCGGCATTAATGTAAATGAGAGAGGACGCGCCATTGTCAATGAGGAGAACTGCGAGACGAGCCGTCCGGGCGTATATCTTGCAGGAGACGGACTTGGCGGTCCGGCGACAGTTGTGGAAGGTATTGCAGACGCCCTGAGAGCTGCTCAGGCCGTGACCGGCGGCACTCTTGTAAGAGACTTTGAGCCGGAGACAGATGAAGATACGATCTACGGAAGAAAAGGAAATCTCTCCGATATGAAAGAAGACAAAGAGGAGAGCGGAAGATGCCTCGGATGCTCCGGCATCTGCGAGAACTGTGTGGAAGTATGTCCGAACCGGGCGAATATTTCCATCCGCGTGCCGGGCATGGAGAAACACCAGATCATCCACGTGGATTATATGTGTAATGAGTGTGGCAACTGCAAGAGCTTCTGTCCGTATGACAGCGCACCGTATCTTGACAAGTTCACATTATTTGCAGATGAGAAGGATATGGAAGACAGCAAGAATCAGGGCTTTGCGGTTCTTGACAAAGATCAGGTAAAATGCATGGTACGCTTCTTCGGAGAGACCTCTGTCTGGACAAAGGGAGAAGAGACAAGGATCCCGGAAGGACTGCAGAAACTGATGGAGACTGTCTGCACGGATTATGCATATCTTTTGAGGTAACAAAACAGCAGAATTTTATTACAGAAAGAGGGAGTCGGCATGAAACTTTTATTTAAAGGCGGCACGGTTGTAAGCGGAGACGGTATGAAGAAACTTGATCTACTGGTAAAAGGCGAGAAGATCCTTGCGGCGGGCGAGGATCTGGAATTCCGCGACGCCCAGATCGTGGACGTCCGCGGAAAGCTCCTCTTCCCCGGCTTTATCGATGCGCATACTCATATGGCGCTGGAAGTGAGCAATACGGTCACGGCGGACAAGTTCGAGACCGGAACAAAAGCGGAGCTTGCCGGCGGAACTACATGTATTGTGGATTATGCCACACAGTATAAGGGGGAGAGTCTGAGAGAGGCGCTCAACAACTGGCATAAGAAGGCGGACGGACAGTCTTCCTGTGATTATGCATTTCATCTGGCTCTGACAGACTGGAACGAGGAAATCAGCCGTGAGCTGGAGGAAATTGTTCAGAAAGAGACGTGTTCGTTCAAGCTGTACATGACCTATGATACGATGGTAGACGACGAGACCATGTATGAAATCCTCTCCCGTCTGAAAGAACTGGGCGGAATCGCCGGCGTACACTGTGAGAATAACGGCATCATTCAGGCAAGGCTCAAAGAACTGGAGAAGACAAAGGGCGGAAGGACAGACGTATCGGATTATCCGTGGACGCGGCCGAAAGAGGCGGAGGCGGAAGCAGTGGCACGTCTCTTAAAGATCGCCAAATGTGTAGATACACCGGTTGTCGTGGTACATTTGAGCACCGCGGCAGGATACCGTGAGATTCTCAGGGCACGGGAAGAGGGACAGACCGTATATGTGGAGACGTGCCCGCAGTATCTGCTTATGGATGAGAGCAAGTATTCTCTTCCGGCAGAGGAGGCAAGGCATTATATGATCGCCCCGCCGCTCCGTAAAAAGAAAAATCAGGAAGTACTCTGGCAGGCGCTCAAAGAAGGACGCATTCAGACTATAGCTACAGATCACTGCAGTTTTACAAAAGAGCAGAAAATGGCGGGAGCGGAAGATTTCTCGAAGACGCCATGCGGTATGCCGGGGGCAGAGGAACGCCCGGCTCTGATCTGGCAGTTCGGTGTAAATGGAGAGAGGATCACGGCAGAGCAGATGTGTATCTATCTGTCGGAGAATCCGGCCAAGCTTTATAAGCTGTATCCGTGGAAAGGAGCGCTCGTTCCCGGAAGTGACGCGGATATTGTTGTGTGGAATCCGGACACCGAATGGACGATGACGGCAGAGAACCAGCAGTCGGCATGTGACTACTGTCCGATGGAAGGAACGAAGATCTGCGGAAGGGCAGAACAGGTATATTTGAGAGGCAGGCTTGTGGCGGAAAACGGAAAAATCCTTGAGGAGAAGTCCGGCGTGTATGTCCGTCACGGCGTGGAATAAAATGATCTATATTTACAGTGGAGACAGGCTGCATAAGACAGACTCTCTGAGACAGGCGCTGAAACTGGAGAAAGAAGAGCTCCGGGGACAGCGCCCGGTCGTATCCGCGGTCGGCGCAGGGGGCAAGACAACGACACTGCACCGGCTTGCCGACGAGTATGTCCGGTCTGGTGTACCGGTGCTCGTGACAACCACGACGCACATCATGAAAGAAGACGGGGAATGGTTCCTGTCCGGCTTCTCGGAAGAGAAGGTAGAAGAGCAGCTGCAAAAGTCAGGACAGGTATGGGTAGGAGAGCCGGCTTATGGCGGCAAGCTGGGGAGACTTTCAGACGCCGCGCTTGAGAAACTTCTGAAGCGGGATGTTCCGGTGCTCATCGAGGCGGATGGAGCCAGGCGGCTGCCGGTCAAAGTACCTGCAGAACACGAACCGGTGATCCTGCCCTGTACGACTCACGTATTGTCCGTATACGGGCTGGACAGTGTGGGAAAGAAGATAGAAGATACGGTATTCCGCCCGGAACTGGCGGAGATACTTTTAAAGAAGAAAAGAACAGAATGTGTGACGGAAAAGGACATTGCCCGGCTCGCGGCATCGGATCTCGCGGGGAGAAAAGGATGTCCAGAGACGGCCGTTTACACAGTCGTTTTGAATAAAGCAGATGATGAAAAACTAAGAAAAACGGCACTTGCCATATGCCGTTTGCTGGATGACAGGGGAATCCGGCAGGTGATCGTCACAGGCAGAGAAAAATTCTAATTTAACAGATCATAACAGTTCAGTCCATGACCGGACTGTTATAACAGGAAGGCAGAAAGAAATGAAGATATTGATCAGAGGCGCCGGAGATCTGGCGACAGGAATCGCATCCAGACTCTATGGAGCGGGACATCAGATCCTGATGACTGAGATAGAGGTACCGCTTACTGTAAGGCGTACCGTTGCGCTGTCAAGAGCGGTCTATGAGGGAAGTGCCCAGGTGGAGGAGATGCTGGGTGTTCTTGTGAAAGATCAGGCAGACGCTGAACAGACTATGGCGGCGGGAGATATCGCGGTCATGGTGGATGAAACAGCATCCTGCCGGGAGTGGTTCCGCCCGGATGTGATCGTGGACGCGATCCTCGCAAAGAGAAACCTCGGGACAAAGATCACGGACGCGCCGTTTGTTATCGGAGTCGGCCCCGGATTTACGGCGGGAGCTGACTGCAACTGTGTGGTTGAGACAAAGCGCGGGCATACGCTGGGAAATATCATCCGGCGGGGAAGCGCGATCCCCAATACCGGTGTACCGGGAAATGTAGCGGGCTATACGATTGAGCGGCTGATCCGTGCAGGAGCGGATGGAATACTGGAGCCGCGGGCACAGATCGGGGATTATGTGGAGAAAGGCTCTGTTGTCGCTGTCACTGGAGGTGTTCCGGTATATGCACAGATGTCCGGTATCGTGAGAGGCATGCTTCAGGCCGGCGTACAGGTGAATAAGAATCTGAAGATCGGAGATATCGATGCAAGGGCGGAAGTATCCCACTGCTATACGATTTCCGACAAGGCGAGAGCCATCGGGGGAGGCGTACTGGAAGCAGTCACCGGATTCGAGCGGATGAAAGACCGGTTTGCCATAGTAATTCTCGCAGCGGGAGCAGGTACAAGGTTTGGGGGAAATAAACTGAATGCGCTTGTGAAAAACAGACCGCTCTATGAATATACGCTGGACCGTGTACAGGCATTCGGATCATTTCCGGCATTTATTGTTACCGGCTCCGAAGAAATCGCACAGGAAGCAGAAAAGAGAGGCATTAATCCGGTGTGGAATAAAGAGCCGGAAAGGGGAATATCCCTCTCCCTTACGCTGGGGCTTAAGAAAGCGCTGGAGTGCAGGCCGGATTTAAAAGGAGTCATGTTCTCTGTCTGTGACCAGCCGGGGCTTGATACTTCAACTATGCAGCAGATCTTCTGTACGGCGTATCTGCATCCGGGGAGCATTGTATGCGCGGGAAACAGCGGGAGAACCGGAAATCCGGTGTGCTGGGATGAAAACTTTTTCCCGGAGCTGCTTGCCCTGACCGGTGATGAAGGCGGAAGACAGATCATGAGAAAATATAAGGAAAAGGTGAGGATCGTACAGGTGGATCCGGAGGAACTAAAAGATATTGACAGACGGGAAGACCTGAGATAAATATAACAAGAAGATAGTAACAGTTCAGCTCATGGAACAGCCCACTCGAAAAATCATGCGAGCATGATTTTCTCTCACGGTCAGTTCCATGGCTGAACTGTTACAAAAAACTAACCGAGAGGAGATGGATGGTATGGCGCGGGTACGGAAAAAGAAAGTGGCGGTCGTTCAGTGTACAGGAGGGTGCCGCCGTCAGACAGAGATAAGCAAAGCAGCAGGAAACAGATGTCAGCAGATACTTGAGACGAAAGCGGACGCAGTGTCCTGCGAATATGGATGCTTAGGCGGCGGGAGCTGTATAGAAGCATGCCGGCTCCATGCAATCTATATCAATGCAAAGGGCGCCGCTGAGGTGGATCCGGAGAAATGTGCGGGATGCGGACTGTGTGCGAAAGCCTGTCCCCGGAGCCTGATCCGGATCACTGATGCAGAGTATAATATCTACTCCGCGTGTGTCAGTGAAGATGCAGGAGCGCAGACGAGAAAGAACTGTGAAACCGGCTGTATCGCCTGCGGCATCTGTGTCAGGAACTGCCCAATGGGAGCGGTAAGCATCGAGAATAACCACGCAGTGATCGATGAGGAAAAATGTATTGCCTGCGGCATGTGCGCAATGAAATGTCCGCGGGGAGCGATCAGAGATTATAACGGGATCTTTACGGTCCGGGAAGCGCAGGTGGGATCATGAAAGAAACATACACATTTACCGTAAACGGTGTGGAAAGAACCACTACAGAAGATAAACCATTGCTGAGGTATCTGCGGGATGACCTGCACCTGCATTCGGTGAAGGACGGATGCAGCGAAGGAGCCTGCGGAACGTGTACCATCATTGTGGACGGCAGGGCCGTAAAGTCCTGTGTCCTGACGACGAAACGGGCTGTGGGAAAGAATATCGTTACCACAGAGGGGCTCAGCGACAGGGAAAAAGAAGCATTTGTCTATGCGTTCGGTTCCAAGGGGGCTGTCCAGTGCGGATTCTGTATTCCGGGCATGGTCATGTCGGGGAAAGCCCTGATCGACCGCGTTCCGGATCCGACAGAGGAAGAGATCAAAGTGGCGTTAAAGGGAAATGTATGCCGCTGTACCGGATACAAGAAGATCATTGAGGGAATCCAGCTCACTGCCGCGATACTTCGGGGAGATGCGCAGATTGAACCGGGCTTGGAGAAAGGCGATGTATACGGAGTGGGACAGCACGCATTCCGTCTTGACGTAAGGGAAAAAGTTCTGGGATACGGGGAGTATCCGGATGATGTAGAGATGGAAGGAATGGTCTATGCATCGGCAGTCCGCTCAAAGTACCCGCGGGCACGGATTCTGGATATTCACGCGGAGAAGGCGCTGGCGCTTCCGGGAGTCCTTGCAGTTCTGACAGCTGACGACGTCCCCAACAATAAGGTGGGACATCTGCAGCAGGACTGGGATGTAATGATCGCAAAAGGAAGCATTACCAGATGTGTGGGCGACGCCATCTGTCTTGTGGTAGCCGAGACAAGAGATATCCTTGAGAAAGCTAAGAAGCTGATAAAAATCGATTATGAAGAGTTAAAACCTGTTACTTCGATAACAGAAGCAATGGCGGAGGACGCGCCGAAAGTCCATTCCAAAGGCAATCTCTGTCAGAGCCGCCATGTGACGAGAGGAGATGCGAAGAAAGCTCTGGCGGAGTCAAAATATGTGGTGACACAGACTTATAAGACGCCATTTACGGAACATGCGTTCCTGGAGCCGGAGTCGGCAGTTGCCTTTCCATATAAGGATGGAGTCAAGGTGCTCTCATCCGATCAGGGTGTCTATGACACAAGAAAGGAAATCTCGATCATGCTTGGCTGGGATCCTGAGCGGGTTGTGGTGGAGAATAAGCTGGTAGGCGGCGGATTCGGCGGGAAGGAAGACGTATCTGCCCAGCACATCGCGGCGCTTGCGGCGCTGAAAGTAAACCGGCCGGTCAAAGTCACATTTTCCAGACAGGAGTCCATCAACTTCCATCCGAAACGCCATGCAATGGAAGGAACATTTACCCTCGGGTGCGATGAGAACGGTATTTTCACGGGACTGGACTGCGAAATATACTTTGACACAGGGGCGTACGCATCTCTGTGCGGACCTGTCCTTGAGAGAGCCTGCACCCACTCTGTAGGCCCGTACTGTTACCAGAATACAGATATCCGGGGATACGGATATTATACAAATAATCCGCCGGCCGGGGCTTTCCGGGGATTCGGCGTGTGCCAGAGTGAATTTGCCCTGGAGTCCAATATCAACTTACTGGCGGAGAAAGTCGGGATTTCCCCGTGGGAGATCCGCTACCGCAACGCCATCGAGCCGGGCAAGGTACTGCCAAACGGTCAGATTGCAGACTGCTCCACAGCGTTGAAAGAGACGCTCCTTGCAGTAAAAGACGTCTATGAGAGCAATCCGGGAAGAGCGGGAATTGCATGTGCCATGAAGAATGCCGGCGTCGGTGTGGGACTTCCGGACAAAGGCCGTGCGAAACTGGTAGTGCATGACGGAAAAGTCGAGCTGTACAGCGCGGCGTCCGATATCGGGCAGGGCTGCGCGACAGTGTTTGTGCAGATGGTGGCCGAGACGACGGGACTTGGGAAAGAACAGATCATAAATAGAGGAGCCAACTCCGAGGTGGCTCCGGATTCCGGCACCACGTCCGGTTCCAGACAGACGCTCATCACCGGCGAAGCAGTCCGGATGGCTTCCGCTGACCTGAATAAGGATCTGCAGGATACAGGCGGAGATCTGACCAAACTGGAGGGAAAGGAATACTTTGCGGAATTCTTTGATCCGACAGATAAGTTGGGCGCTGATGTACCTAATCCGAAGAGCCATGTGGCATACGGATTCGCCACTCATGTAGTTATTCTGGACGAGGACGGCCGGGTGAAAGAAGTATATGCAGCCCACGATTCCGGTAAAGTTGTCAATCCGATCTCCATACAGGGGCAGATCGAGGGCGGCGTGCTCATGGGACTGGGCTATGCCCTGACCGAGGATTTTCCGCTTAAGGACGGCGTGCCTCAGGCGAGATACGGAACACTCGGACTTATGCGTTCCACCCAGATTCCGGATATCCATGCGATATATGTGGAGAAAGAAGAGCTCCTGCCGTTCGCATACGGCGCAAAAGGTATCGGGGAGATTGCTACTATCCCCACCGCACCGGCAGCGCAGGGAGCGTATTACGCGATGGATCATGTGCTCAGGACAAAACTGCCGATGGAGAATACGTATTATTCAAAGAAACAGAAAGCAGTGAAATGAAATAGAAGCAGCAATTTAAAATAGAGAAGGGGATTATGATTTGGGGAAGTCATAATCCCTTTTCTTATGATGTGACGGGGAAAATATCTTCTCAATATAAGGTGAAAAAGGTATAATGGTGACAGAAGGATTATCATCGAGAGGGTATCAATGGTGACTATGATGATTTTGATGATATGGAAGCATTAATAGAATTTATAAGAACAGGAGCACGTTGAGAGAGTGGGCGTGATAGGGGAAATAGTAAAAGTAACAGTTGACAGACCTATGGGAAGCCGCCATCCAAAACACCGGGATATATGTTATCGAGTGAATTATGGATACATAAAAGGTATAATGTCACCGGACGGAGAGGAGCAGGATGCATATATCTTAGGCGTAGATTATCCGGTAGATGAATTTACAGGCAGGGTGATTGCTGTTATCCACCGCTATGATGATATAGAAGAAAAATGGGTAGTGGCGCCTGTGGGAAAATCTTACTCAGCGGAAGAAATTGAGGCGCAGGTCTCTTTTCAGGAGCAATATTTTAATTATGAAATCAGATTCTCTTATTGACTTATTCCAAAACATTTTAACGGACGTTCAGTATAATTAGTGTATAGATGGTATCATAATTTTTCTGTTTTTAGCTGAGATCAGCCATGCTTACGGTTTAATTTGATCCTATTGAGACAGGCGAAAATGGAGGAGCAGAAATGGAAGAAAAAGATAATGTGACAGAACAATTGAAAGAGCTTATTTCTGTATATGATTTTAATAAGAATACACTTTCACGGTATTTGGACTTGCCATTGGATCAGGTGGAATGTATAGCTGAAGGGAATATTGATTTTCTGCCGGACGAACCGTTATATAGATTTCAACTATTTAATAAAATCGCGTTTCTTTATTTATGTGCAACAGAAGATAAAGATTTAAAATCAAGCGGTTTTCTGGAAGTACTTATTTCATATCACGGCTTATCTAAAACAACGATTGCAAAAATGGCAGGGGTAAAAATAGAGGATGTTGAAAGGGTTTTAATTAATTCGTCAAACGAAGTGCCGGAGGATGCAAAATATAGAATAGCAGTTACATCTATGGCGTTGCGCTTTTTCTTAAAAGATTGCGAACCGGAATTGTAAATTGTAATTTTCAAGTTTGTAAAGTAAAGGGGTAACTATGAAGAAAATACCTATGATCATATTATTACTGGCTCCGTATATTTTTCTTCTTATAGACATCGGCATATGTGTGGAAGAAAATGGATTTACGGCAGATGCGATTGAGATGATCGGATGGACATTCATGGGAATGTTTCTGCTGATTTTGTTCCCAAATATGATCTATGCGTTTATATTAAAACGATACGGATACGGGTATCAAAAGTTATTCTTTTGGAATATGCTGATCAAAATATGCAATATTCCAATCTATGTGTTGGTGTTCGCAGCCGGTGTTTTTGCTGTCAGCATGATCCTTGGAATTATGCTGATTCCCTTTTTGATTATTTTTGATTATTTTCTATTACTGCCATCGACCATGTACGGTATCAGCGGGCTTAGAAGTTTATCAAAGATGGGAAAGTCTTCGAAAGCGGAAATAGTGATAAACGGAATCTGCCAGTTTTTATTTGTTTTTGATGTGATCAGTGCAGTATATCTGTATATTAGATTTAGAAAATCTTAGACCAGCGAATCGTGAGAAGAGAGGAGACCATATCTATGAGTATTTTTGAGTATACCCTTACTCTGGTAATCCCTTTGGCAGCAGTAATATGGGGTGTTAATATTTATCACCAAAAAGGCACAAGGTTCCTTTCCGGATGGAATACAATGAGCAAAGAAGAAAAAGCAGCCTATAATGAAGCGGCATTGTGTCATTTGTACGGAAGATGCGTTGTATTTTGTGGAATTGGTGTATTTCTATTGTTATATGGAAGTTTTAACTATAATGACTATATTTTGTGTGCCGGTCTTGGGATTATTGCTTTGATGGTCATTCTGTCAATCATAATACCGAAGATCAATTCTAAGAAATATATGAAATATGAAAGTAAGTATTAGTGCAGTAAATTTTGAGAATCTGGAGCAGAAAGGAAATCTGGCATGAAGAAATGGTATGACGAGGAATATGAATTTGAAATCGAAGTTACCGGTTTTCTCAGAGGGGATCATACGGAACATTACTGCAGAAATGGCGAAGAAGTCGGAGATAAATATACGTGTACTTACGGATGTCCTGTCAACAAGGAGGGATATGGTATCTGTTCAAAAACAATGATGATGCTCTATCCTTTGATGGAAGCAGTCAGAAGCGGTGGGAATCTGGAAAATCTCGGCGGGGACGGAAAATACAGTAAAACGATTGTATGTCCTGACGGATGCATGATGTTTCGGTTGACGGCCAGACCGCTTGGAAATGAGAATTTTCACACGGGAGGCTTCTGGAAGGAACCATGAAAACAATCCAAATTGCCGTAAACTTAGATTGCAAGCTGAACTTGCGCATATGCAACTCTACTGTGGTGGAATGCTTCTGTTGATGCCGTTATACTCTGAACATACTACAACATATTACAGGAGCAGACGAATGCTGAAAAACGGAATACCATAACAGATGATGAATGGTGCCGCAGATATTCGTTCACAGAAAGGAGAAGGTATCTATGGGATTTGGAGAAAATCTTCGCGCAATAAGGAGGAAGAAAAATATATCTCAGGAGGAATTAGCGGAGAGGCTGAATGTCAGCCGGCAGGCTGTTTCGCGCTGGGAGCAGAATAATGGTTACCCTGAAATGGAGAAAATGATCGCACTGTCAAAATTATTGAATGTTACCCTTGATAATCTGGTATCAGAGCATAAGATATCTGATGAAACCGGAGAGGAGACCATTCAGGGAGAACAGCCGAAGACTTCTGCCGTAATACCAACGGGCAGGATTCTGATCAGAAGTCATGACGGCAAACAGCTTGTCAATTGCTATAAAGTGATCTCCATGCATCTTTCCGACAGTATGGACGTTCCGAACTATGTTCTGTACGGAGTGGACAGTTCATCATTCTGGGGTGAGAACAGGGAGATACTGGGCTGGTATGCAGACGAAGAAAGCGTGCAGAAAGAGACTGCGGATATTGTTGCAGCCATAGAAACGGGGAAACCATCATATGAATTAAAATATGCGGCAAAAGTAAAGAAGGGAATCCTGAGTATAAAACTTGTAAAAGACGCAGATTAAAAATTAACCAGACACGTATGAAAGGAGACCGAAGGAGAGGAGAGAGCTGTATGAGAGCCGGAGCAGTGATCGCTGCCGCGGGAACGCCGGGCGGCTTCCGAGCATATGACAAATTGGAAAATACAGACGCCGGCGCCATGCTGAGAAGGATGATCTATACGTTCCGCCGGGCGGGCGTAGAAGATGTGGCTGTGGTAACGGGATATCGCGCAAAGGAGACAGAGAAGAGTCTTGCGAAGCTGGGAGCGGCATTCTTAAGATGCGAGGATTACGAGCATGTTCAGATGCTGGATCTTGCGGTCAAAGGGTTTTGTTATCTGAAGAACTGTGAACGGATCTTTTTCTGCCCGGCAGATGTGCCTCTTTTTACGGAAGATACATTGCGGGAGATGCTTGCACAGCCGGCGTCTGTTGTGATCCCGGTGTGCAAAGGCAGGAAAGGACATCCGGTTCTGATCGATGCGCGCCTTACGGAGGGCATTGCGCATTATCAGGGAGAGCGGGGGCTGAAAGGAGCCCTTGATGCGTCGGGAGCGGAGATCTGTCTTCTTCCTGTTGAGGATGAAGGAGTGTTTCTGCGTGCCCGGCGGGAGGACCGCTTTGAAGAAGTGGCGGTGACAGAGATGCGGGCGGATATCCATCCGAAAGTGAAACTGCAGCTTATGCGCAATGAGCCTTTTTTCGGACCGGGTATGATGGTGCTCTTAAAACAGATTGATGTACTGGGGAATGTGCGCGACGCCTGTGAGAAAGCCGGCATGTCTTACAGCAAGGGCTGGTCCCTGATCCGTACCGCGGAGAAAGAACTGGGGCGTCCGGTGGTGGAGCGAAGCCCCGGCGGGAAAAGCGGCGGAATGGCACAGGTGAGCCCGGAGGGGCACAGGCTTATGGAGCGGTATGAAAGGCTGGAGCGGGAGATCATAGAATTTGCTGAACAGAGATACAGGGAGATATTTTTTTAAGAAATCAGACAGGCAGTTTTTATTGATTACCGATTGTTTTTAAAAAAATAATCGGATATACTAAAAAGGAGGAAGGTGCGCGTTTGGATTATAGGAAATCAGGAGGGCCAAAAGTATGAAGAAAAAGATTATAACGGCAATGCTTGCAGGCGTGATGGTATTGTCGACGGCAGGATGTGCCGGAAGTTCCGACAGCGGCAGTGACGACACAGGGACTTCTGAGGATGCATCTTCCGGAAGCGGCACTGACACAGAGGCAGAAGAGACAGAAATTCAGGTGTTTATCGCGGCAAGCCTTAATACTGTAATGACAGAGCTTGCTGATATGTACAACGAGGAACATCCGGAAGTAAAGATTACATACAACCCGGACAGTTCCGGCACACTGCTGACACAGATCGAGGAAGGATATGAGTGCGATATTTTCTTCTCAGCAGCCCAGAAGCAGATGGACGATCTTGAGGCGGACGGTCTGATGGTCGAAGGTACAAGAGCTGATGTGGTCAACAATCAGGTCGTTGTAGTTTCATTAAAAGACAGCGGAACGAAAGTGACGGGACTTGAGAATCTGGGCGAGGCGGAGAGTGTCGCTCTGGCAGGAGGCAGTGTGCCGGTGGGAAGGTATACGAGACAGGCGCTTATTAATCTCGGTATACTGCCAAAGACAGATGATCCGGCTTCTATTACAACGGAGGAAGTCTCGGAGACGCTCGGCGGTGTGGAAATCAGCGAGCAGGACAATGTGAGCAAAGTGCTGACGGCAGTCGCAGAGGGATCCTGTGAAGTGGGAACGACTTATTATTCTGATACATACGGATATGAGGATCAGCTTGACATCCTTCAGACTGTAAGCTACGCCCTGACAGGCGACGTGATCTATCCGATCGCACGCGTGGTAAACGAGGAGGCGGACGACGCTCAGACGGCAGCGGCAGAAGAGTTTCTCGAGTTTATTCTTTCAGATAAAGCGAAAGCTGTATTTGAGTCCTACTATTTTGATACTAACGTATAAGTTTGATACTAACGTATAAATAAAAATGGTGTACAAGGGGAGAAGTTATGGAAGAAATCATGCGGATAGTAAAAGATCTGGACTGGAGCCCGCTTTTTATATCACTGAAGACCGGAGTGGTGGCGACGTTTATCTCGTTTTTCCTCGGGATATTTGCCGCCAGGAAAGTAGTTAAGGCGACGCCGGGAAAGAAGGCGGTCATTGACGGCATTCTCACCCTGCCCATGGTGCTGCCTCCTACAGTGGCCGGTTTCTTCCTGCTTCTTCTGTTCAGCAGGAGAAGACCGCTTGGGGAATTTCTGTTTGAACAGTTTGATTTTAAGGTTGTGCAGACATGGCTCGGATGTGTGATCGCGGCGACGGTCATTGCATTTCCGCTCATGTACAGAAATGCCCGCGCGGCCATGGAGCAGATCGACATGAACCTTGTCTATGCGGGGCGTACACTTGGCATGTCGGACACAAAGATATTCTGGACGGTCATTGTGCCGACGGCAGGGCCGGGTATCGCATCGGGCACTATTCTTACATTTGCGAGAGCGCTGGGCGAATACGGTGCTACTTCCATGCTGGCCGGAAATATACCGGGTAAGACCGGGACCATTTCGCAGAAGATCGCCATGGTCATTCAGGACGGAGACTACCTCACCGCCGGAATCTGGGTGGTGGTTGTGATGATCATAGCATTTCTTGTAATCTTCCTGATGGACCTTATATCAGGAAAGAAGATGAAGCATATCGGGAGGTGGTAGGTCATGGCGGTCACAGTAGAGATTAAAAAGAAACTGGATAATTTCCGGCTGGATATCAGCTTTCGCAGTGAGGCACGCCGGATCGGAATTCTCGGCGCTTCCGGTTGCGGAAAGAGCATGACGCTGAAAAGCATCGCGGGAATTGAACTACCGGATGAAGGCCATATCGAGGTGGAAGGCAGGACATTTTTCGACAAGGAAAAGAAGATCAACCTGAAGCCGCAGTTGAGAAATGTAGGATATCTGTTCCAGAATTACGCCCTGTTTCCGACAATGACAGTGGAGAAAAATATAACTGCTGGATTAAAGGGCAGCAGACAGGAGAAAGAAGCACGTGTCCGTGAGATGGTGGAGAAGTTCCGCCTTCAGGGGCTGGAAAAGAGACTGCCCGGACAACTCTCCGGCGGACAGCAGCAGAGAGCCGCGCTGGCCCGTATCATGGCCTATGAGCCGGAGATGATCCTTCTGGACGAGCCTTTCTCTGCTCTTGATATGTATTTGAAAGACCAGCTCCAGAGAGAGCTCGCAGAGATGCTTGAGGATTATGGGGGAACGGTGATCATGGTATCTCATAACAGGGACGAGGTCTACCGATTCAGCGAGGAGCTGCTCGTTATCGATCAAGGGAAGATTGAAGCGGCAGGAGAGACAAAAGAAATCTTCCGCAATCCCGTGAGCAGAGAAGCAGCTCGTCTGACCGGGTGCAAGAACTTCTCGAAAGCCCGCCGGATCGACGCCCATACGGCAGAAGCAGAAGATTGGGGCGTTACGCTTACTACCCGGCGGGAGATACCGGAGTACACGGAGTATATCGGTTACCGGGCGCACGATTTTATCCCGGTCTGGAACACAGAACGTACCGGGAAGAACAGAACAGACAGTGACGGCAGTCCATGCGGCATGCTGCCGTTCGAACTGGAGAGCAGAGCCGAACTGCCCTTTGAAAAGAATTATTACATCAAAACAAAAGTGACGGTGTGCTGGTTCGTGCAGAGAGAGCGCATGCAGGAACTGGAGGAAAAAGGAATGCCGGATTATCTGGCATTTGACGAGGGAAAACTGCTGTTTCTCAGGTGAGAAAAACGTGTTTTTGCAGAAATGAAAATTATTGGTTAAAATTTGAAAAACAGTATTTACAAGGAGCCTCTTCTGTTATATAATCCCTTAAGTTTTGTGTGACAGAAGAGGTGTTTTTATGAAAGCAGTTCAGCATGATATGACATCCGGAAAACCGATGAAGATCATATTTGATTTTACACTCCCAATCTTTATCGGAAATGTATTTCAGCAGTTTTATAACATGGCGGACGCGGTGATCGTAGGGAAATTTGTCGGCACAGAGGCGCTTGCGGCAGTGGGCAGTACAGGCACCATCATGTTTCTGATCTATGGCTTCGTCGTAGGCATGACAGCCGGATTTACTGTCCTTACTGCGCAGAAATTCGGGGCCGGGGATATGTCCGCTATGAGGCGTACTGTGGCAGGTGCTTCTATTTTGTCGCTGATCATCGGAGTAATCCTGACGGCGGCGTTTATGCTGTTCATGGAGCCATGGCTCATTGTGATGAACACGCCTTCGGATATTTTTGCGGACGCATATGCATATATTATGATCATCAGCGGTGGCATTCTGGCTCAGATGCTGTATAATCTGCTGGCCAGTATTCTGAGAGCGCTTGGAAACAGTAAGGTGCCGTTGTATTTTCTGATTCTCTCGGCTCTTCTTAATATTGTGCTGGACCTTGTGCTCATCATTGCATTCCATATGGGAGCGGCAGGAGCCGCTGTTGCGACCGTGATCTCCCAGGGAGTGTCCGGCCTTCTGTGCCTGGTATACATCATGAAGAAAGTACCGATGCTCCATATGGTTCGGGAGGACTGGCGTGTGTCTGTCAGCCTGCTGAAAACGCAGATCGGGATTGGCATTCCTATGGCACTGCAGTATTCGATCACTGCTGTCGGTACAATGATGGTGCAGTCTTCGCTGAATATACTGGGATCCACTCTTGTCGCTGCGTATACTGCGGCCAGCAAGATCGAACAGGTCGTGACACAGGCGTACGTGGCGCTGGGAACAACGATGGCTACATATGGAGCACAGAATATGGGTGCAGGCGACGTGCCGCGTATCCGCCAGGGATTTAAGGCATGTACGCTCATTGGAATCGTTTATTCGTTTATTGCGGCAGCGCTCGTGATGACAGTGGGAAAATATATGACCTACCTGTTTGTGTCAGAAGATGTGGAACTGATCATGGGCTCGGTAGATATTTATCTGAAATGTGTGGGAATCTTCTTTATCCCGCTTGCCATTGTCAATATTTACAGAAACGGGATACAGGGGCTGGGATATGGAATTCTGCCTATGATGGCCGGTGTTGCCGAACTCGTCGGAAGAGGCGTAGTCGCAGTGATCGCCGCGGGACAGAAGAGTTACCTCGGGGTGTGCCTTGCCAGCCCTGCTGCATGGATTCTGGCGTCGGCCCTCCTGATCGTTATGTATTACTATATTGTGAAGGTCAATCTCAAAAAAATATTCCCGGGCAGGAACGCCGGGAATGATGTATGAGAACGCTTTATTAAAAGCTGTAGTTTTTAGGCGAAGTCCAATGGCCATACGAACAGCTGTCCATACAGCCATTGTCTTCTTTATTTCATAGCCTAAGAATAACAGGGAAATGTGAATCCATTGTGACAATATATGGAAGAAAATTTAAAAAATATTAAAAGAAAATAAACTCCTCAAAGAGCGGGGATAAAGCATTGCTCTCAGGTGATGTGCATCATATTCTGGGCGGCTTTCGTCCACCGCTCTTTTTCTGATTCATAGCGTTCTCTGAGCCAGTCCATCGCCTGGTCAAGTCCTTCTTCCGAGAGGGGAAACGATGCGCTTTCACGTTGCTCCGGGGACGTTTGTTCAAAGCACCAGGGTTCGGGATATATCCAGACTGTGAAAGTAGTGCTGTTCTTGCCGTCATCGCCCGAGAGAAGATATCGCATACCGTGGTGACTTCCTGAAAACGGCTCCTTCATCAATCCTTTGTAGGGAATAAGTCTCTTATCGATCATAGTGAATCAGATATCCTTTCATTGCCTGAATTAGCAGAGTATATCAGCCTGGTGTTTTCCAAGATAAAGACGCCAGGCTGATACGGTATCTGTGTCTGTCATAACATATTTATTTTCTTTCGTATCGCCAGAATACCGCTGTTGTGCCAGTTGCTATTATATCACTGAGCGGCGATTGCTGCAAATTCTGTGGTCACAAGATCCTCATACGGCACGCGCTCTTCCAGTTCGTCTGCGCTCTCCAGGATATCCTGAAGGAGCTCGAAACTGCTCTTTTCAAAGATCAGATTGCTCTTCCACGTATCCTGATCATAGTAGCGTGTAACGATCGTAGTGATCGTCTCCAGATCTGTCTCCGGGAATTGTGGTTCTATGACTGCTGCGATTTCCTCCGGGGTATGTTCCTGGACATAATCCATACCTTTTTGAAGTGCATTGGTGAATCCCTGGATAACCTCGGGATTCTCGTCGATATAGCTCTTTTTCGCGCTGAAAGCCGTGTATGGGACATAGCCGCTGTCCTCGCCGAGAGAAGCAACAACGTATCCTGAGCCTTCCGATTCGAGAGTTGTCGCTCCAGGTTCAAACTCGACGGTGAAATCCCCCTGGCCTTCTGCGAATGCAGCGGCTGTAGAGCCGAAGTCAATATTCTGATTGATCTCAAGATCTGTCTGAGGATCAATGTCGTTTTGTTTCAGGATATACTCAAACACCATTTCAGGCATTCCGCCCTTGCGGCCGCCGAGGACAAGATGGCCTTTTAAGTCATCCCATGTGAAATCAGACATTTCCTCGCGCGCCACAAGGAAATTGCCGGCGCGCTGGGTAAGCTGGGCAAAATTGACGACGTAATCGGTGGCGCCTTCGGCATAAGTGTAGATGGAAGCTTCAGATCCCATAAATCCGATGTCCGCTTCGCCTGAGATAACGGCAGTCATAGTCTTGTCGGCTCCAAACCCGCATACGAGTTCCAGGCTGATCCCTTCTTCTTCAAAATATCCTTCTTCTATTGCCACATACATGGGGGCATAGAAGATGGAATGAGCCACTTCGTTCAATGTTACATGGGTAAGTTCCGGCTCGGCAGCAGGCTCTTCTGTATCTTCTTCCGATGCGCCTTTTTCAGCAGCGGGAGATTCTGTTCCGGCTTTTTGTGAACAGCCGGAAAACAGGGAGATACAGAGAAGAGCAGCAGTGAGACCGGCTAAGATCCGCTTTTTCATAATTCCTCCATAAACTAAAGATATCAATAAATTCTTTATAATATATGTATGGGAAACAGAAAATGTGCGGAGGGACAAAACGAGCCGGTAAAGTCCAGAACTTTATGGCAGCTTAAAGATATTTCCATAAATCGGCTTCCCGCCGGTATTCCTCAGCGGCTGAATAGTTTCCTTCTTTTTCCGCCCATCTTGCCTGTGTTTCGTAATACATGACGTTACTCCTTGCTCGTTGCTGGCGTTCATATTCTGCCTGTTGTTCCTCGTAGTGTCTCTGAGCCGCACGGTATGCGAAATGTCTTGCCCAGAATTGTGCCTGTTTCTTTTTCTCTTGTCTTTCCCGTTCTTTTTCTTCTGGTGATTTATTCAGCTCACGTATACGCGCTTCTTCTTCAGAACGTACGTTGCTGCGCACCCAAAACAGTGTGGGTATTATTATAAGTACATAGAAGACCGTGCCGAGACTTGAATCAAATGAGGAAATCAGACCTGAAAGTGTAAAAATGAGAGGAAAAACAATACATGCCAAAACGATATAGCGCCATATGAATTTCCATGGATGAGTGAGAGAAGTCAGCAATAAAGATTTCATAAAATACCTCCGTTTGCGCATTTTGTCTATATCCGTTGCTATACATTATACATCCTGCAAACAGCAAAAACAATGTATATGTAACACTATAGTCCGGAAAGAAGCGTTGCTCGTATAATTTACGAGGGAATATAGAAAAGGTGTATCATAGAGTTATCCATCGGGCAGTTATGGATCAGGTACAATTCAATACGCTCAAAGAAAGGAAGGCTCTATGAGAAGATCAATGTGTTTAAAGTGGGTTGAAAAATATGTAAAAGAAGTTTCTGAACAAAGAGACAGCGTCAGACATCAGAATCCCTGCGTCCTGTTTTGCGAGCACGCCAAAGAAGGAACGTACAATGATATTGACGACGATGAGTATAATGAGCTCCTGGCTGAGGCGGAGGAACTCTCTGCTCCCTGGGGGAAGGAGCCGTCAAAAACGGCCGGACAGCTTCTGATCAACTTTATATCTGAATTGAAGATGGACGATAAGGGTATCCGCTCTCTTGCAGAGATTCTTGCCGACCGCTATGCTGCTTCTCACGGGGGATTCACGGCGGAAGAGAAGATACCGCTGAGAGATCCGCACGGGAATATGATACCGGATATATATGGATTTTCCCGGGAAAACAAAAGACAGCATGCGGACAGTTTTCCAAAGGCCTCCCGTATTGAAGAAGACGAGGCGACGAAAGCATTCGATCCGAATCTGGCGACAAGTCCCCGGATGATCTACAGATATCTTTCCCCGAGGATATACGGGCAGGAAGAGGCGGTGAGGGCGGCGTCACTCCTTCTGTACAATCATATAAGAGGAAGGAAGAGGAATCTCCTCTTTGTAGGGCCTACCGGCTGCGGAAAAACAGAGATATGGAGAACTCTCCAGAAAGTTTATCCCCCTGTCCGTATCATCGACAGCACGTTCATCACGATGCAGGGATGGAGCGGCAGCTTTAAGCTCCAGGATATCTTTCAGGGCATGAGCCGTGATGAGATAGAACGTTCTATTATCGTGTTTGACGAATTTGATAAATTCTGCGAACCGAAGATCGGATCCGGCGGGACGAATTACGCTACGGCGAGTCAGAGCGAACTTTTAAAAATGATCGAGGGGGCCCGGATGTGCTTCCCGAAGGATAAAGAAAAGGATGCTCTTGAATTCGACAGCTCCCGTATCAGTTTTGTATTCTGCGGGAGTTTTGAAAGACTGGTAAAGGAAAAAACTGCATATGAAGAGAAAGAGACGATCGGATTCGGGAGAGACTGTCAGAAGGCGGACAGCAATCTTCAATATCTGGATACGATCACCCCGCAAGATCTGGTGGCCTATGCGGGGATCCGACAGGAGATCGCCGGACGGATCCACCAGATCGTACAGCTCCATCCCATGACGGAGAATGATTTTCGGTCCATTCTGCGGGATGAGTATATTTCACCGGTCCACACTCTGGAGAAGCAGTATGGAGTTACGATCCATCTGAACGGAGAAATGGAAAAGCGGCTGGCCGCGGAGGCCGCGGAAACGGGATTTGGTGTAAGATATCTCCAGAGCCGTCTCCAGGAATATCTGGACGAGGAGATGTTTGGCGACTGTGACAGGAAGGAATACTGGTTGAATGACCGTGTTTCTTTGGAAGAAAGGATGTGATATACTTGACATGTAGAAAGGGAACGATTTGAAATATGAAAAAGGAAGAATATAGAAAAACACACCGGAAAGAAACAGAAGATATTGCTCTTTTAAAGTTTCGGGAGAAACTTTTTCTGGAAGAGCTGGAGCAGTACAGGGCCGGACTTACGGGGGAATACGAGAGTATTCTCCCGTATGTGAGAGACGAAGACGGTATGTACAGCGAAAAGAAAACATGCGAGTTTATCGATGAACTGACAGAATATGCCATCATTTACTCGAAATATGAAAGAGAAGAGTACCGGCAAAAGCTTGAGAAATCAGGAAAGTCTGATGAGGAGGCGGAGGAGGAATTAACCTTTTATCCTGAATTCAGTCGGGATGTGGAAACCTTTTTCAGAAATTTTCTCTATTGTGCTATCCGGATTTCCGAGATGGACGCACTTTGCGACACGGAGGGAAAGGACATATCCGGGGCAACGCAGACATTCCACGATTTCCTGTGGTATTCCGGCGATCACTATGAGAGTCCGGAAGAACTGTATGTCCAGGAGGCGTTATCGGAGGCGTCCGGAAATGATTATGCAGATATGAAAGGAATATACCGGCCGGCTTCCTGGCTGGTCCATATCCTTACCGGAAAGGCTCTGTCAGCTCTTTATCCGGAGGAACTTCAAAGGGAGTATTTTCATTATCTTCCCCGGGAGATACGTGGAGAGATGGAAGAGATGGACTGCACTCCGTCAGAATTTTTTCATGAATTCTGGGAGGGGATATTTCTTTCAGAAGAGGTGCAGAGATGGGCGGAACAGATAAAAAATCAGTTTGTTGAGCCGGAAAAGTTTGTGGAAAGCTATCTCTCATTCCGGTCTGACAAATATGATCCGCACTGCGATGTTGATATTGAAGGATTAACTTCAGAGGATCTCGACAGGATCCACATTGCAGCCAGCCTGGGGGAGTATGTAAAAGCTGCGGTTCAATTATTTTCCGAAAAGAGAGGGATTGCCCATCTGCAGGATGACAACACATATTTTACTGCGCTGACGCTGCTCAGGAGAGCAGAAAAACAGCTGAAAAAATCGGCGGTGGAAGATAGGAGAAAGTCTTGTGAAGGATAGTTACAGCCACTTTCATGAAGGGTTTTTTGAAGATTTGCGGAGCGGGGTAATGTTTTATGAAGGCCATTCCGTATTGTGCAGCTATTTTCGGGAAGAAAAGAGAAATCATGAGACGGTGAGAAAAAGGAAACAGGTATATGAGAAAACGGCGGTTTACGGTCCTCCGACGCCTCCCATAGAAGAGAAAGGACGAAAGATATCCGCGGAAAGCGCGTCTAAGTCGGGGCGGCGGCCTGCAGGGCATCAGCCGGCGATAGAGATCCTCTGTCTGTATTACGATTTCCTTGCAGAGTATGAAGTCATGCGAAGGCAGCGTGATCCGGAGGGCAGAGCCGGGAGAACAAGGGCTTTTATACAGGAGATGAGACGTCTGGCCAATGAAGCGAAAGTGGGAAAAAGAAGAAAACAGCCCGTCCTGGAAGAATTGGAACAGATGGAAAAAACCTACCGGCACAACAGGACAGAGCGGCTGGTGGAGCAGATAATGGATCTCTATCTCTATGCGGAGGCCGCGCAGTTTCTGTACAATGCCGGATACCCGCTGCCGCGGGAAACAGACCGTGAGTATGGTCCGGAGTGGGAGAGGGAGGAGAAGCCCCGCCTGATAAAACTTGAAAGATCCAGGATCAAGACTATTCCGATGGGACTTCTGGACCTGTATTTTTCCAGAAAAGACCTGCCTTTCCGGAAACTCTCAGCCATCAATCGCACAGATCCCCGACAGGTCTCCCGCAATGTGGATATGAAGGAAGAGATAGAGGAAGTTTATCAGTTTGCCTGTGAAAACAGAATGGATACGGCAGTTGTCCCGCTGCTGGTGGACAATGATTCGGGAAGCGGTCTGTATATCATCGGGAAAGCTTATCTGAAGAGCTGGAACGGGAACGTCCGAATGCGCAGAAAAGTAAAAGATATTCTGGGAAACCGGTGCTGCTGTTATGCAATCGTGAAATTTCTGAATCTGGATGCACAGATTGACGATACTTATCTGTGGAGCCCGTATTCTATTGTGGACATGGTTTATGAGAGCAGCGATACAAACCCGGAGAATATTCTTTTTTCCGACCTTGAGAAAGCGCTGAACATATATCAGGGGCAGCTTGGAGTGAGGTCAGGGAATATACTTTATGAAAATTTTCATCTGGTCAATCAGCTGGATAAACCGGAAAGCCTGGAACTGATCCCTGCCGAATACAGAAAATATTTCAATACTCCGGAAGAGGGAGAAAACATATGGAAAGATATGGAAGCTCTGCAGAAAGAGTACGAAACAAGATTAGCACGCGAGTTCTCCCGTGCAAAGCGGTGAGTCTGAGCGTCTGCACTGAACGGACAGATAATATGGAGGACAGATAAATGCGGATATACGAAGCGTTGGAGCGATACAAAAGAGAGCTGAGAGATGAACTGGAAAATGATTCAACAGCTGCAGGACACTGGAAAAATATTCAGTTCAGACTGGACTGCATAAAATTTTTCCAAAAGGACGGGAAGACGGATGTTTCCGGATTCTTGGATAAATTAAAGGAAGATCCGGGAAAAGTGGAAGCCTTATCAGAGATGACGGATACAAATAAAGATTATTTTACAAATGTACTGAGGTTTATCAGAAATGTTCCCGGGAGAGCGAAGACAGTATTTGAGCGATTGTTTGATGAAACTTATGATATGTGGGATCGGATCGAAGGATTTCAGAAAGATATGCGTCATTTCCTCACTTTCCCCGGAGATGATTTCTGGTCCGACAAGAATTATACGTCAGAGACAGCAGCCAGTATTTATCTGTGGCTATATTGCCCGGAAAAGTATTATATCTACAGATTCTGGGAGGCGCAGACAGTTTCGGAAGTGCTTGGGAAAAAGTATTGTTTCAAGGTCGGAGCGGACAGAGAAAATATAAAAAACTGTTACCGGCTGTATGATGAGATCAGGGAAGAGATCATCGGAGACAAAGAATTGACCGAATTGCTTGAAAAGCAGGAAGACTATGGGAAATATGACAGGGAGCGGCGCATTCTTACCGCGGATATCGTATCAGCATTGAGCATGTATGCTACGGATTCGGAAGATAAGATCGAGATAACGAAACGCTTTTTTGACAGTTTGTCTGTGGATGACTGGCTGCGGGTAATGGAAGACGAAGATGTGTTTACACAGGATAATATAAATGTACTGATGTATCTGCATGGCAGGGAAGAATGGCAGCGCAGGGAGTTCGGCGGACTTACAAGAGAGTATCAAAGACAATCTAATAACAACACAAATATTTTCACTGCGGGAGGATCACTTATGTGGCGGCTCGTGCACAAAGCCGGCAGTCCGGCTCCCAGGCAGAAGGGCGAGTCCGGAATCCAGTTGGTGCTGTACGTTGAAAGAGATAACGACGGTGAAGTCACTTACAGGCTGAGAGACTCACTGGCCAGAGCGATCTATGCTTTGAAAAATAAATATACAAAAGACAATTTCCTTTCAAAAATATATATTGGCGATGGCGGCCGGGAAAACAGTGCATCAGAAAAGTATGATGAGTTAAAAAATCTGCTGGAAAGGAAAATGAATATTATCCTCCAGGGACCGCCCGGGGTAGGGAAAACTTTTATGGCCAAAAGGCTTGCCTATTCTATGACAGGATGGAAAGATGACGAACGGATCCAGTTCGTCCAGTTCCATCAGAATTATACATATGAGGACTTTGTGATGGGATACAGGCCGGATGGAGATGGTTTTGAGCTTAGAGAAGGCATATTTTACAAGTTCTGCAAAAAAGCCGCAGGCGATTCCGAACATAAGTATTTCTTTATTATCGATGAGATCAACCGCGGCGATATCAGCAAGATATTCGGGGAGCTTCTCATGCTGATCGAGAAGGAGTATCGTGGAGAGAAGATCACGCTGGGCTATACCGGTGAGGAATTCTCCGTTCCGGAAAATCTGTATATTATAGGGATGATGAACACGGCGGACCGGAGCCTGGCCATGCTCGATTATGCTCTGAGGAGAAGATTCAGCTTTTTTGACGTTGAACCGGGATTTGATTCGGAGGGATTTAAAAAATATGCGCAGAGTCTGGCAAACGAGCACTTTAACGGCGTGATCAAAGAACTGAAAAAGTTAAATGATAAGATCAGAAAGGATCCGCTGCTGGGAGCAGGATTCTGCATCGGACACAGTTATTTTTGCGACTGTACGCCTGAGAAATGTACGGACGGATGGATCCGCTCGATATTAAAGTATGACATTTTCCCCATGCTGAAAGAGTACTGGATCGATGATGAAGGGGATAACAGATTCAAGATATGGAAAGACAGATTTGAAGATGTGTTCAACAAAGAAGAAAATAGCTAAGATCTGGATAAAAAACATCTATTACATGCTGGCCTATGCCTGTGACGCTCTGACCTTGTCGGAGTTTAAAAGTGTGGAGAGGGAAGCGGACTTTAAGAATATTTATGATATGTTTGCCTCGGCGCTGGAACAGAGGATCTCATTCCAGCTGAGACGGGGGCTCCACAGGGAATATCGGAGCCGTACGGAAGAGATGACAGTGCTGCGGGGAAAACTGGATATGCCCGGAACAGTCCGCAGCCGGATCCAGAGACGATATACAGTGACCTGTGAGGTAGATGAGTATTCGGAAAATAATCTTTTCAATCAGATCATCAAGACAACTGCTTTCCTGTTTCTGAAACGACCGGAAGTGGACAGGAGGTATAAGAGCAGGCTGAAGCAGAAAATGATGTATTTTGAAAATGTGGACCGTATCGATCCGAATACGATCCGCTGGAATCGTATCCGCTATGACAGAAACAATCGGAATTACCGGCTGCTGCTCGAATTGTGCAGATTTATCCTTGATGGGATCGAACTCCCGACAATAAAGCGGGGCGCTTTCAGCCTGCCATCTCTAAAGGAGGCTGAGAAATACTGGCAGAAGAAGATGAGTAAAGTGTACGAGGCCTTTGTACGGAATTATTACAGGAAGGAGTATGAGGCAACTTATGGCTTCTCTGTTGATGATGAGTGGATGGAATGGCAGGGCGATATGAAGAAAAACGGAGATGCGGCATGGAGGCTGCCGAGGATGCATACGGATATCACACTGACCTGCGACAGGGAGGACATCAGAAAAATACTGATCATCGACACCAAGTATTATCGCGGGATCGAAAAAGATAATAGAGACGATATTGACAGGGAAACAACGTACAAAAACGATAAGCCGTGCATTGATGAGGATAATATTTATCAGATATTCGCCTATGTGAAAAACAAAGAGGAGATGGAAATAAGATCCGGGAAATGCGGCGAAGTGAGCGGAATGCTCCTATATGCCAAAACGGATGAGGAAAGTGTTCCGTCAGACATAAGATACGATCTGACCGGCAGCACGATCGGGCTGGATACTCTGGATCTGAATACAGATTTTGGAGAGATATGTGATCAGTTGGATAAGATCGTTCACGACTATCTGTCCCCTGATATCAGGAAGCAGAAAAAATGGATCTGATCATCTGTATGCCGGCGTCAGAAACAGAAATGACCGGGAGGTGAGAGCGTGGAGCACAAAAGAGATAGTCTGCTGGAAGATATAAGAGCATATTTCCCCTGGTTTCAGAGTTTCAGGGAAGGGCAGGAGGCGGTGATCCGGGCAGTTTTATCCGGACGGGATGTGTTTGCGGTCATGCCTACAGGAAGCGGAAAATCCGTCTGTTATCAGTATCCCGCTATGAAACTTCCGGGAATCACACTGGTCGTATCGCCCCTGATCGCGCTTATGCAGGATCAGGTCGGGCATCTGAGGGAAGACGGGATATGCGCTGCGTGTCTGAACAGTGCGGTCACATCCAGAGAGCGCCAGCGGATCATGCAGGCAGTGGATGCCGGAAAGTGCAAACTGCTCTATGTTTCTCCGGAGCGTCTGGCGTCTCTGGAATTTATACGTTTTGCAAGACGGGAGGATCTCTCTCTTCTTGTTGTGGACGAGGCTCACTGCATTTCTCTGTGGGGCTATGATTTCCGCCCGGATTATCTGAGGATACAGGAGTTTCTTGACCAGGTGGGGAAACGGCCGGCCATCGCAGCATTTACGGCCACGGCGTCGATGTATGTGAAGGATGATGTGAGGGAGACTCTGGGCCTTACTGATATATTCTGCGTCGATACCGGGCATCGTCGGGAGAATCTCCGCCTTTCGGTCCGAAGTTATAAGACGGACGGCAGGAAGCGTCAACATCTGTACCGGTATCTGAAGAACCATGCGGATCAGGCCGGGATCATATACTGCGCGACTACAGAGACAGTTGACGATCTGTATCAATGTCTGAATGACAGAGCGTGTCCGGCGGCGAGATATCACGGCAAACTTTCGGCGGACGACAGAAAAGAGAATATGCAGGCCTTTATGTCCGGCCAGAAAAAAGTCATGGTGGCGACGAATGCTTTTGGCATGGGAGTAAACAAGGAAGATATCAGATATGTGATCCATTTCCATATGGCGAAAGATCTGGAGAGTTACTGGCAGGAGATCGGCCGCGCCGGCCGGGATGGAAAAAGTACAGAGTGTATTCTGTATTATGCGCCTCAGGATGAGGATCTGTTCCGGAAGATGCTCGGCCAGAAAAGAACAGAAAGTCTGCAGAGACTGGACAGTGAAGCGGCAGATTTTCTTTTTCGGGCGGGGATGAAGCGCTTTCGGGCAATGGCAGAATATGCAAGGGAGGGGGCGGGCGCAGATTCCGGTACGCTCCAGGAGAGAGTGTCAGACCATCTCAGCGGATATCCCGGAGAAAATGAGACAGAAAGGGAACTGCTGGAAGAAGGCGTACGAATCCGTCAGTCAATCCGGGAAAAGCAGCGGGATATCCGGGAACTGTACACGAATGAAACCAAGATGGCGCAGCAGATACGGAAAGGATGCTATGTCCCGGGTGTGAACGAAGAAATAAGGATAGACAGGAAAAACGGCGCTCCGCTCGTGCACACATTCTGCCTGAGCAACAGGCTTGACTATTTTGACATGATGGTTGCGGATGCGGTTTATACTCTGTATTTTCTCGGAAAGACCAAGATATATATCAAAAATATCCTGGAGCTCCTGTCAGGGGATCCGTCCGCGACATTGAAACCGGAGCGAGGTGCTGCAGGAGAGGAAAAGCAGGATAAACGCACGATGTTTGCGCAGAGTCTGGAACGTATGGCCCTTACGGAGATCTATATCAACAGGAAACGGGGACCGTTCGGATCGATCTTCGCGGATGAGAAAGAGCAGACGGAATTAAGAGGGCCCTTTCTTCCGATCAGGAAAGAGGGAAAGAACGGATACAGGATCACGGACACGCCTCCGCTTTACCGGTATGCAGAGCTGACAGACAGCCAGTTCTATAAGATCCCGGGGAGCTGGCTCTCTGTCAGGAATGAGAAAGCGGTCAAGATGCCGAACTCTATAGAGAATCTGAAACTCCGTCATTTCCTGGCGCGGCGGATCCGGCTGATCGTAAGACACTGCACTCAGGAGAAGATGGGATGGAAGCCGAGGATCCGTCTGCAGCAGGGAGAAAGAGAACAGCCGGGCATGTATGAGATCCTGGGACTGGAATTTCCGGATGATCTTTACAGGAAGAAAAGAAAGCGGGAAGCTCTGGAGAAAAAGATCTGCACGATCCTGGAGTATTATATGCGGCGCCGGATGTACGGTGCCAGCGGATACAAGTTCTATGAAGATGAGTACACAGGAGGGGAGGAAGGGAATATCAGTCTGGGTATTCAATTCTTTCTTTAAAAATGAGCGTTTTTGAAAAAATAATATCGATTTATGCGTGATTTCAGGGAAATTTCTAAATACTATAAATCTTCTATCCCTGTCCTTTTCAGAAAGGGCAGGGATTTTTTCTGCAAAAAATCAAGATTATCAGATTTACCCACAACAAAAAACAAAACACAACAAAAAAGTAAAAGGGAGCTGCGCTCCCCGGGAGATATTATGAGTCAGACATAATACTGACTATATATGTACATTAAGTTACAAAATTAAGTTCATTACGTTACGGAGAAAGGAGGTGTGTCCCCGCTGTGTATAAAGGAGAAAAGATCAGTCTGAGGACATTCCGGAATAATCATTCATTTGCATTTATAGAGGATGAGGAAACAATCCTGAGACTTACAAAAGACCTGCTGGATATGCCTTTCTGCAAAGTCTATCATCCCAGTTGGAATGAATCCGGATTTACAGCCGCTTCCTATCCAGATGACCTTTACCGCAAAGACGGGCTGATACCTGAAAAATGCAGTACGAGTATCGCTGAACTCAGCTACGCGGAATCTCTGGTACTGCTCAGAGCAGACCTGGATATTCCAAAGAGACGAGAGCAGATGGAGACAGAGGGCTTTATAGATGTGCTTCTCAAAGAGTATGTGGCTCTCTATGTAGGCTATCTGAAAAGTGACGGCAGTATGTAATGAGAGAAAGGAGATCTGCAATGCAAAAGTTATCGTTAAAAACATTGTCTGAAAACACAGCTTCACGTTTGTACAAAGAGAGGCATGTGCGAAGCCGGGAGGAAGCCAGCCGGGTACTGACTGATATTATCTTCGGGAGTACAGACGACGGGAAGGAGGAACATGTTCCCGCGCTGTTTTTGAATATCAGTCTGAAGAAATTCTACACTGTGATGTTCAAAGAGTGCCTGGCGACAAACAAGGGGAAAGATCCGGAAAGAGCGGCCAGATATAAGAGGATATATTCGATGATCACGCTGTCCGTTCCGGGGGCCGAACGCATGACGATCGGCCAGTTCCTGCGCTATATTAACGGAAACTGTATGGAATCGAAGAAGTCTGAAGCCATAGACGAGAAGCAGCATATGCAGGATATAAGCAAAGGGAAAAGACTGGCAAAGCTCTTCTTCATAGATACTTTTCAGCCGATGCTGGACAAGTACAGATTAAGCCGTGAATCCGTTGTAGCAAAAATGTGTTCCTGCAGTCAGGCGGACAATCAGCCGGACGCGGATATGGACACAGATAATTAGAAAATTTGTTGTAAAAGAAAGGAGGGCATTATACATGCTCGCTGCACCTAATATTATTGAAGAAACATCCAAGGGGATACAGTCGTTTACAATACAGGATTCCATGCTCAGAAACAGGGAGATCTTTCTGGCAGGAGAGATCAATGAGGAATCCGCAGCGGAGATCATCAGCCAGCTGATGTATCTGGACGGCAGGTCTTCGGAGCCTGTCACTCTGTATATCAGCAGTCCGGGAGGAAGCGTTATGAGCGGTATGGCGATATACGACTATATCGGCGTGATGCAGTCGCAGGTAAATACCGTCTGCATTGGTCAGGCAGCCAGTATGGGAGCGATCCTGTTCCTGGCAGGCGAGGAACGAATGATCCTGCCTCATTCGAGGATCATGATCCACGATCCGTATCTTGGAGGCAGCGGAACTCAGAAGCCTCTTGAGATGCAGGAACAGCTTGACAGGCTGATGGAGCTGCGGAATATCCTTGCCGGCGTGATCGTCTCAAGGACCGGTATGTCCAGAAAGCATGTGCTGAAACTTACAAAGAAGGATACATATTTTAATGCCGGACAGGCCCTCAGAGAAGGACTGGCGACACAGATCCTGGAGGGCTCTCAATCCCTCTGTACAGACGGATCCCACAAAGGGAAGGGCGGCGTGTCCACATTTTGATCGAACAGTACAGTCAACGTCACATTTCACAGTCAATTTCACTCACAGAAAGGAATTAGAATTAGAACAGCTATGAATAATTTGACTAAGAACTCCACAAAGATGAAACTGAGCGTATTAACCGGGAAACAGCCTGGATCCCGTTCGGAGTCGATGAAAAAAGGACGGCGCCTGGCCGCCGGCCACTATGTAAGCGATGATGATATCAGCTCCGGGATGAATAACAACGATCTTATCATCGGCTGTTCCGGAAGCGGTAAGACCGGGGGATATGTAATCCCCAATATCCGGCGCGGTCATGGCAGCATGGTCATCACTGACACGAAAGGCCAGCTTTATAACAGGCTTGGAAAAGATCTCGCGGCCGCCGGGTATAAAGTATACCTGCTTGATTTCATCAATCCGGAATATTCTGTGGGATATAACCCATTGGAATACATTCGGAAAAAACCGAACAGGAAGCAAAACGAGAAAAAGAATGGAAGCGCATACAATACGAGAGATATTGTATCCATGGCGCATCTTCTGTGCCCTGTCAGACAGGATGACAGAGATCCGTTCTGGCGGCAGACTGCGCAGACGGTGATCGCCTTTATGGTCGGCTTTACGCTGGAAGCGCTGGTCCCGGAAGAGCATAATATGCTTTCCGTCGTAGATATTTTCCGCCAGTTGAGCGTTCCGTCGGGAAGAAAGGCGATCGAACAGTGGTGCGATGATAATCCGGAGTCCTTTGCGGCAAGGAAATACAAAATGTTCTGCGGAGTCTATGACGCGGACAGGACATGGGCATGTGTCCAGCAGTTTGTATCCGAGGCGCTTCAGCCCTTTGACTTTGATGAGGTCATTCCGATGTTCAGCAGTGAGGACAGAGAAAAGCTTTTGAACCTGCACAAGATCGGCCGGGAGAAGAGCGCTGTGTTCCTGAATATCAGTGATACGAACCGATACGCGGATGAACTGGTCAACCTGTTCTATACACAGGCAATGCAGATACTCTGCGAAGATGCGGACCACATACGGCCGACGGGGCGGCTCCGGATACCGATCCGGTTTATCATGGACGATTTCGCTGCGAATGCTTATATAGAAAACTTCGATAAACTGATATCCGTGATACGTTCGCGCAATATCTCCGTCAGCGTGATCCTGCAGAATATAACACAGCTCTACTCTCTGTATTCAAAAGCAGAAGCCGCTACGATACTGAACAACTGTGATCATATCCTGTATCTGGGAGGACAGGACATCGAGACAGCAGAGTATATCGGAATGCGTTCCAGCAGGACGGCCGAGACTGTTCTGCTCATGCCGAGAGATAAGGCCTATCTGATCGAAAAAGGGGGCCGGGGAGAACTGGTCGACAAGATCACACCTTATGCAGAGGAAAACAGAATAGAAAGAGAAAGGGACAAGTCATAGCACTTGCCCCTTTCTCTGTTCGGTTCAGTCGTCATAATCATCGTCGGCGTAGTCATCCTCAAATGCTTCGTCGTAATCATCTTCGTCGTCATATCCATCGCCCCGGGAGGTAATGGCAAGTATGAGAGAGATGACGGCGAGCACGGCTCCTGCGATAGCAGCGATGAGAAGCTGCAGTTCGTCCCCACGCTGGATAAATGCAAACACTGCGCCGCCAAGATAGAAGACCATTGGCAGCAGGAAAGCAAAGATCGTATTCCTTTTCTGCATGATAAAATACAGAAGAGCACAAACAAGCATACAAAGCGCCAGGATGATAAAAGTCGTACCGGAAGATACGCTTCCGCCTTCTGTTGTATCTGCAAGACCTGTCACAAAGCCTCTGTAGATAAAATATGCGAATCCTGCGAGAGAAATGATACCGAGTACGATGCGCATCGGACGAAATCTTGGTTCGTCGTCATAGTAATCATCATCATCGTAATCGTCTATTTCCGGTTCATATTTCCTTGGAGAACTTTTGGCGGTATTATTTCGCTTATCCGGCGAGGATTTGACAGGGGATGAGCGTCTGATCTCGCCGGTTTCATCCTCAAGCTGTCTCTTTTTCTTCCTTACAGCTGCCTTGTCTATAGAACCTGTCGCAAGCATATCTTCATAGCTTTTGCGGGCAGCTTTCTCGCGTTTGCTGCGGACCTTTTCCGGTGGAATATTGCTGTAACGCTTTTCCTCGTTTGATTCGGAACCTTCCGGACGGCGTCTCCTGACCGGTTTCTTTGCAGGAGCAGCGGCGTCTCCCGACTCAGGCCTCGGACGACGTTTTGGGGTGGTAGTCTTATCGATCTCACCGGATGCTTTCGCCGGAGCTTTTTTCTTCCGGACAGGAGTTTTTGCCGGATCTTTCTTTTCCTGAGCCGCCTTTCTGACCTGTGCGTCCTGTTTATCAGATGCGGTCTTTACCGGCGCTTTTGGCTTTACAGTTTCCTTTTTATGGACAGTGGGGGATGGCTTTTGCGGCTTTTCATCTGTCGGATCCGCCTTTTTCTGAGCTGTTTTCTTTGCTCTTTGTTTATCCAGATTCCACTGTTTCCGACAATCGCGGCAGATCGCATATTTATTAAAGATCGGATCACCGCTCTCAGTGGTGCCAATCTGCTTGTTCCGCAATTCGAGCTCTTTTCCACATATTGGACACTTCATCGTATATACTCCTCTCTTGTGTTGACCAGAATTTACAACATCCCTATTATAACATCATGAGGACATAAGAACAATGAAAAAATACAAGATATGCTCGAATTTTGTCGATACAGTTGCAGTTCATACTGTATGGGAGAACCTTGTCGCAGCGGATCATTTATTGTTTTGGCCGCGGTATTTCTTTTCAGATGCCGCAGATTCCGTCCGCGGGAGGAACTGGCAGACGTCATTGTACGATTCGAGTTCATCATCGCTCTGCGGAAGAGACGGGATAAGCCCGGTAAATTCGGTAGCGGACGCCGCATTTGCAAGATAGTCAAAATCATCTTCGTTCCCTTTGACAGCGTTATCTTTATTGTCTTTCAAAATCTTCACCTCGCAATCTGTAATTTCTGATCTATATTTTTCTGAGACAACAGTTCAGTATACCTCTGATATCTGAACTGTTACTATCTGAATATTCTTTCCCGGGAGAAAAATTGTATTCTGGAAGAAATATGATATAATGTTCAGGAATCGAAAAACATGGCGGAGCAGAAAGTCCGCCCGATAAGATGAGGTGAACAGACTATGAAATTTATTGCAGATACACATTCGCATACGTTGGCCAGCGGACATGCATACAGTACGATAAAAGAAATGGCCGCCGCTGCAAAAGAGAGAGGGATCGAAGCCCTTGCGATCACGGAACATGCTCCCAAGATGCCGGGGACATGCGGGCTGTTTTATTTTCAAAATATGGACGTCGTGCCGCGGGAAGTGTACGGCGTGCGTCTGCTGATGGGAGCGGAGGTAAACATCATGGATCCAGATGGAACTGTCGATCTCCCGGAGGATACGTGCATGGATCTGGATATCGTGGTAGCGAGCATCCATACTCCGTGCTACGGTACGGATCATACGCCCGAAGAGAATATCAGAGCATATGTGGAGGCGATGAAGAAACCATATATCAATATTATAGGGCACCCGGACGACGGTCGTTTTCCATTTGATTATGAAATGCTGGTGAAAACTGCGAAAGAGACGGGAACACTTCTTGAAGTCAATAATTCCTCTATGCGTCCTGCCAGCAGCAGAGCGAATACACGGGAAAATATCCTGACAATGCTCGATCTGTGCAGGCAGTACGAGGTCCCGGTGACGACAGGCAGCGACGCTCACGTAGATGCGGACGCGGGGAAATTCACCTATGTGGACGAGATACTCCGACACTGCGCGTTTCCTCAGGAGCTTGTTGTGACGACAGATATAGAAAAACTGAAACCATATCTGAACTGTTTCAAGAGAACGGAGTAAAGTAACGGACGTGTTTCACAGTGCGAAATAAAGTGGTGGACTTTAAAAATTTAATGTGCTAAAATATAACAGTAGTCTGAAACAGGTGTTCCGAGGCGGGAATGATGTTTCAGACAGATTTATGCTACAGGTTGAAAAGGAGACATGGGTATTATGAGTAAGAAAATAAGAACAGAGGCGGTTGACAGCCTTTTTGAAGCCGTACTCAGCCTGAAAAATAAAGAAGAATGTTATATATTTTTTGAAGATATCTGTACGATCAACGAACTGTTGTCACTGTCGCAGCGGTTCGAGGTGGCTAAAATGCTCCGTGATCAGAAGACATATCTTGAGATCGCGGAGAAGACCGGCGCATCCACTGCTACGATCAGCAGAGTGAACCGTTCTCTCAACTATGGAAATGACGGTTATGATATGGTCTTTGAGCGCATAAACAAGAATACAGAAGAGTAATAAGAACAGCCGGTGAACACTGTGAAAAGTGGATCCGGCTGTAGTGATTCAGTCTATTTTTCTTTGTTAGTCTCTCTTGCCGCGAGTTCATCGATGATCTTTTCTATCATCATTTTCTTAAGATATACGTCAAAACTCAGACTGCAGATGAAAGCGAAGAGCTTCAGCTCGTCCTGATCTTCTCCTTCGGGCAGATCGTCGAAAGCCGCCTGTGATTTTTCATAGGCTTCTTTGACGGAAGCTTTCATCGGTTCAATGCGCGTTTTCTCCATCTCACAGATTTTCTTGTACAGTTCTGAGAGAACGAGCGAACCATCCTCCGGGAAATACTTTTCTCTGAGCGGTCTTAATACAGTCTCTATATCTTTGATAGAAAGAATATTCTTAAAATAGTAGATCAGTATGAGCAAAAGGACATGCTCCCTGGAATATTTTTTCTTTACGGACGGAGGGAGCAGATTATTCTTTGTATAATTGTTGATCATCGTTTTAGTCAGTATCTTATCTTCGCTGTAACGCTTGGTTGAAGAAAAATGATCATCCATGAAAGTTGTAACCTGATCCATATACAGATCGATATTGGGGATTTCCTCCGGTTTGATATAATCCACGTGATCGAGACTTTCAAATATACTGTTCAGGATATCGTTTGTATCGATTTTCATATTATCACCTCAGTGTCTCTATTATATAGTATCAAAAACCAGATGACAAGCGGAAAATCGCATGTTTGACGCTGCCTGTAACAATGTCCCGGATTGACAGGAAGATTCTATCCATTTATAATGACGCACAGGAGAAAACGAACGCCAGCCGCAGAAGCGGGCGAGATTTAGGAGTAATCAGGACGTGGATAATCAGAATAAAAGCATGTATGATACATTAAACGAACCTCAGAGAGAGGCGGTCTGCTATACGGAAGGGCCTCTCCTGATCCTTGCGGGCGCGGGCTCGGGAAAGACGAGAGTATTGACACACCGCATTGCATATCTTATCGAAGAATGCGGAGTCAATCCCTGGAATATCCTGGCGATAACATTTACAAACAAAGCCGCAGGAGAGATGCGCCAGAGAGTAGACCATCTGGTTGGATTCGGTTCCGAGAGCATATGGGTAAGTACATTTCATTCTATGTGCGTGCGTATCCTCCGCAGATATATAGACCGGCTGGGGTACGATAATCGTTTTACGATCTATGATACGGATGACCAGAAAACCCTTATGCGGCAGGTATGCCGGAAAGTCAATATCGATACAAAAAAATATAAAGAGAGGATGCTTCTCTCTGTGATATCTTCGGCGAAAAACGAGATGATTCTGCCGAATGAATATGAGCTGAATGCAGGAGGAGATTTTAATCAGCTTAAGATCGCAAAAGCATACCATGAGTATGAAGCGCAGCTCAAGGCCAATAATGCCCTTGATTTTGACGACCTTCTTGTAAAGACGGTCCAGCTTCTCCAGACACAGCCCGACGTGAGGGAGAATTACCAGGAAAGATTCCGCTATATCATGGTAGACGAGTATCAGGACACGAACACAGTGCAGTTTAAACTCGTAAGTCTTCTGGCAGGAAAATACAGGAATCTCTGCGTGGTAGGGGATGACGATCAGTCAATCTATAAGTTCCGCGGCGCCAACATCAGAAATATCCTGGATTTTGAAAAGGAATATCCGGATGCGAAAGTAGTAAGGCTGGAGCAGAATTACCGCTCGACAGGAAATATCCTGAATGCGGCAAATGGCGTTATCCAAAACAATAAAGGGCGGAAAGACAAGACACTCTGGACATCTAACGGAGAGGGAGACAAGATAAGTCTGAGACAGTTTGATACCGGATATGACGAGGCGGAGTTTATAGCAGAAGATATCAGCAGAGAAGTGAGGAATGGTTCCGCTTATAATGACAACGCCGTATTGTACAGGACGAATGCGCAGTCCCGTCTTTTGGAAGAAAAATTTATTGCCATGAACATTCCCTATAAGATCGTAGGGGGCATTAACTTCTATGCACGCAGGGAGATCAAGGATATTCTGGCATACTTGAAGACCGTAGATAACGGACAGGATGACCTTGCGGTGCGCCGGATCATAAATGTCCCTAAACGTGGGATCGGTCTTACGACGATCAATCGCATCCAGGAGTCGGCGGATGCAAGAGGGATCGGATTTTATGAAGCGCTCATGGCGCCTGAAATGATACCGGGAGCAGGGAGGAGCGCGGCGAAACTGGATTCCTTTGCCGCGATGATCGAGTATTTCAAAGGGCAGGCGGAAAGAGAGAGCGTGAGCGATCTTTTGAATGAGATCATTGATATGACCGGATATGCGAGAGAGCTCGAGGCGGATGACGAGGTAGACGCGGAAAGTCGTCTGCAGAACATAGAAGAGCTTGTGAACAAGGCGGCGGCTTACGAGGAGGACTGCGAGGATCGCGATGAAAAAGCGACTCTGAGCGGTTTCCTTGAGGAAGTGGCCCTCGTTGCAGACATCGATACGCTGGAGGAAGATCAGGACTATGTGGTGCTTATGACGCTTCACAGTGCGAAAGGACTCGAGTTCCCCCATGTCTATATGGCAGGGATGGAGGACGGTCTGTTTCCAAGCTATATGACAGTTGTGGGAGATGATCCTGAGGAACTCGAGGAAGAACGCCGTCTCTGTTATGTAGGGATCACCCGGGCGGAACAGAAACTGACGCTGACCTGTGCACGGAGCCGCATGACGCGGGGGGAGATACATTACAACAGAATATCCAGATTTATCGGAGAAATTCCTCCGGAACTGCTGGACACCGGGAGCGGAAAAAATACATATTCAGCCGGGGGCGCGACGGTTGGAAAAGAAGAGAAAAAAACAGATATCACCGGAGCGGAAAGAAAATATACCGGCGGCCAGTCATTTTCCGCACTAAGAAAAGGCAGCCAGCTTACCGCCGAGAGAAATGAAACACTTTCCTATGGCGTGGGAGACCGCGTCCGTCATGTAAAATTCGGCGAAGGAACCGTCCTTGATATCAGGGAAGGGGGACGGGATTTTGAAGTGACCGTCGAGTTCGACAATGCAGGTGTACGGAAAATGTTTGCCATGTTTGCAAAATTAGTGAAAATTTAGTAGTAATCTGAAATTGATAGTGTTATAATATTAGAAAGTAAGCGCTGTCTCAGTGACAGGGAAAGGACGTGCATTATGAGCAAAGTAGAAGAGCTTATCGCAGAATCAAAATTAAGTGAACTTCTCCACAAAAATGAGGCGGAAAAACAGAAAAATACAGTGATCTGGGTACTGGCTATCATCGGGGCAGTTGCAGCAGTGGCGGCGATCGCATATGCTGTATACCGTTTCTTCACACCGGATTATCTGGAAGACTTTGAAGATGATTTTGACGATGACTTTGACGATTATTTCAACGAGGACGATCAGGTATAGGACCGACGGATGAAATAGAGAGACAAACAAAATAGACAGGCAGGATGTAGGTATACTGCACCCTGCTTTTTTGCGCGATAATCCCGGTACTCTTTCTTCGGGTATTCCGGAGATTCTGCGAAATGTGACTGATCTGAAGGGTAACGGATATTATTTGTATAGTAAAGATATGAGGAATTATATGAAAAAAGGACAGACATTTGAAGGAATCATAGAGCGGGTGGATTTTCCAAACAAAGGGCTTGTATATCTTCCAGAGGAAGACAGATATGTTACAGTCAAAAATGGAATTCCCGGTCAGAAAGTCCGCTTCGTGATCAATAAATTCAAGAAGGGAAATGCGGAGGGACGTCTTCTGGAAGTGCTGGAAAAGTCTCCCCTAGAAACGAGAGAGCCGGCGTGCAGCATCTTCCCGGCATGCGGCGGATGTATGTACCAGACGATGCCGTACGAAGAGCAGATGAAGATGAAGGAAGGGCAGATACTCCGGATCATGGATGAGGCAGTAAACGGCGAGTATGTCTTCGAGGGTGTGAAGGCAAGCACGAAAGAGTTCGGCTACCGGAATAAGATGGAGTTCTCCTTTGGAGATGAATATAAAGACGGACCACTTTCACTGGGACTCCACAAAAAAGGCAGCACATACGACATACTGACGGCCTCGGACTGCCGTCTTGTCCATGAAGACATGAATAAGATCCTTGTCTGTGTGCTGGAATATTTCCGTGGGAGAAATGTAAGCTATTACAGGAAAATGCAGCACACCGGATATCTGCGTCATCTGCTCTTAAGACGCGGCGATACGACAGGCGAGATCCTGGTAAATCTGGTGACCACCACGCAGGAGGAGCACGACCTGCAGCCGCTTATCGAGGAACTTCTGAACCTGGAACTGGATGGGAAGATTGTAGGTATCCTGCATATCCTTAACGACTCTCTTTCCGATGTGGTAAAAAGCGATGAGACGCGTATCCTCTGGGGGAAGGATTACTTCTATGAAAAGTTGCTCGGCCTGGAATTCAAGATCACTCCGTTCTCTTTCTTCCAGCCCAATACCCGGGGCGCAGAAGTGCTCTACGAGACGGTACGCGACTATATCGGCGATATCCGTGATATGACTGTGTTTGATCTCTTCAGCGGGACAGGAACGATCAGTCAGGCGCTGGCTCCTGTGGCAAAGCAGGTGGTGGGCGTGGAGATTGTCGAAGAAGCGGTGGAGGCTGCAAAAGAAAATGCTGCAAGGAACGGTATTTCCAATTGTAAATTCATAGCAGGCGATGTATTTCGGGTGCTGGATGAGTTGCAGGAAAAGCCGGATGTCATTGTTCTCGATCCGCCGAGAGACGGAATCCACCCGAAAGCACTGCCGAAGATTTTAAGCTACGGCGTGGACAGAATCGTGTATATCTCATGTAAGATGACAAGCCTGGCGAGAGATCTCGAGATGATGCAGCTTGCAGGGTACAGAGTGGAGAGAATGGCGGCTGTAGATCAGTTCTGTGAGACAGTGCATGTGGAGACAGTCGCTCTGCTGACGAGAAAAGCCCAGTAAATCAAAGGTACCCTCTTTGGCATATGACAGTATGCCGGAGATGCCTTTTGCCAGCTGATAATAGCAGAAACTGACTTTCTCCTTTCCTTGATAAGATTTGCTTCCTGCATATTGCAACTTTCAGGGCGTTTGTCTCAGAACTTAATTCTTCCTGAGCTAAAAATGCCATGGCTAAAGTCATATAAAAGTTAAGAGCGTTAATGGCTTCCAGTTTCCTTTGTTTGTGGCAAGCATCATGGGATGTTCCGTGATCCTATAGACCAGAAACAGATAAATATCCTTCCGGTAGACAGTGATCTGAACTTTTACGTGGGAAAGATATGCGATATGTTCTTTTCCCTTATAGAAAACATTCGCTTTTACTTTTCCTTTCCTCCGATTCCGCAGTTCCGTTGCCTTTGCCCATTTGTTGTGATAAAGAAGTTTTCGGTTGGATTTCAGACAGATCACGTAATCCTGCTTCAGATGGTCGGGGATGAGAAATATCTTATTGTCATCATAATCGCGGTCCATAACAAAGATGGCCTTTCTGAAAAGAGCAGCTGCCTGTTTGATCGCGTCAAACGAGATGGTGTTTACAGATTTATAGTCCTTCTCAGCAGAAGAAGGGATCCTGGAAAAAACACTGACAGAATGCTTTCTTTTTGTTTAGTAAGGTTTTTGGTTTGCATCTTAATTCATAAAGATAATTTATATGAGTGGAATAAAATAGTAGAAATAATACGGGGCTTGGAGTGAGAACTCCAGGCCCTTTTTCGTGGCCGAACGGGGCTTTATCCTTTCACCCGTCTGCACATAGAAGGGAGTGGAAACGTATGGATACAGAGAAGATGCGGGTAGCACTGTCGTATTTAAAGAGAAAGCATCCGGGCTGTGGCAAGCTGGTTCCCTACGGCACCATGTACCGTGAAGAACACAAAATTCTCTGCCAACATGACAGGAAGACCACCAAGGAGAAAGGATACGGGAGCCGTTGACAGAAAGCAAGGGCTGTTTACATTTAGTCTCATCCCGGATATACCGGAGGAATGGCTGGATGGGTTCAACACCTTTTCCATTTATCAGATGCTGCCCCAGATCATTGAACTGTGGGGGCTGACATACAGACGGATGTGCAGGCTAAAAAAACTTCGCCCGACTGACCGGGAAATGACAACACCCCTGTTCCTCCTGTGGTGTGTGCAATTGGGGCTGTCCGTCTGGGACCTGGATCTGCTGACCATCGGAATGGTGAATGATATGTATATGGAAGCCGGAACGATGAGCATAAGTATGCTGTGGTAGCAATGCAGGAGGATTTTGACAAGTTTTGAGTGCTTTTACTGGATTGTGAGGCCGTCTTAAATGCGGTATCGGGTGATATCTTTCCAGTTTGCAGGGAATCCCATTATATCTAAAAGGGAAGATTCGCTGATCTGCCCGCTGTTTTTTATGTATTTATTGATAATGCCGATTAATATGCGTTTAAATTCCAGAAAGTCCTGTTTGGGGAGCAGGTAACGGAAAGCGATGACCAGACCGAACAAATCCCGTTTTCCAGAAAGATATTGATTCCCTTTTTTTGATATATTCAGTTTCTGATGAAGCATTGTATCTGGAAAATCAATCTGGGTCCGGAAAGAATAAAGCCGCTCGTTATGTGCGCATACGTTTCGGAACAGGGTAAGAATTTTCAGATAACGTTCCAGGTTCTTTTCATTTACGCCTGGAAAATCTTTGCTGATACCGCTTTGCAGCTGGAAGGGGAGCAAGGCGTAAAACCTGGAAATCTGTCCATAGGTCAAGGTGTTGGTCAGCACCCATAGAGGAACATCATGGTAAACCTTCCGTTGGTGGACAACATAATTATGTTCCGTGTTTTTATTTGCCTGGTAGGATAAGATCTGGATCAGGCGGGTGATATCAGCAGCATTCTTTTTTGTATGATTATAATTCCCAGGAGTGAGGTATGCGGTCTGCTGTTCGCCATGGAGACTGCAAAAATGGTAGGAAACAAGCTGCCGGATTTTACATTCTATTTCACACAAATATTTGAAAACAAGTTCACGCAGGGAAAGATCAAACTGATACAGGGCATAGATATCCTCAAAAGAAGTATTGTTCTGGTAAATACGGGTCATGGGGTTGATGAACGGTGTTTTGTATCCTCCGATCAAGGAAAAATATCCGATATTTTTTAGGATTTCTTTTGCAGTTGCCCGGTCATGAATTTGAAGTTTTTTTCGTTCTGCAGTTTATCAATCTGCTGGTCGTATGTAAGAAACGGTTTTGACAAAACTTTCTCCTCTTCCTGTTTTCAGAATAAAAAAAGGAGGGCCCGCAGGTCCTCCCCCGGTCTCAGTCCTCGCGAGTATCTGAAACCTGATCACTGAGACAGAGTCTAGCACGGAGCTACTCAAAAGTCAATGGCTTTTAGCAAATCCGGCGGCTTTGTCCTTTGATTATTGTATTCAAAGAAAGAAGAAAATATGCAAAGATTCCGCCCGGAGTGATCCGGGTATTTTCTATGGCCATTTTCAGGAGGTGGTGACACATTGCAAGCCGGATCAAGGGCACTACAGTGGTGATCGACGGCGATACCAGCGGACTGGAAAAGTCGCTGAGTGCAGTGAACAATTCCATAAAGAAGACCCAGAGCCAGCTTCGGGATGTGAACAACCTTTTGAAACTGAATCCGTCCAACACCATCCTTCTGGCGCAAAAGCAGGAACTTCTGCAGTTGGCCATCGGGGATACGGAAAAGAAGCTGGAAGCTCTGGAACAGGCCCAGGAGGATGTAGCGAAAGCCTTTGAGAGGGGCGACCTGGGGAGCCGCCTGGTGACAGCAATCCGGAACGGGACGGCTTCTTCTGATCAGCTGAAAACCGCTGTGGAGAAGATCGCGAAGGCGGTCACCGGCGGGAATGCAGACATTAAGCAGCTGGCAGACGCCTTGGATACGGTAGATGACGGGCAGGCGGTACGAAACCTGATCAATGATCTGAATGATGTGGGGGATGCTGCCCAGGGCGCTGAGGATGACATCAGGTAGATTGCCTAGGCCACCAAGGGTGCAGCGCTTATGGAAGCCGCTGACCAGTTATCTGTGGTGGGGGATAAGATCCAGGATGTGGGCGATAAGACGGTATCTACTTATGCGGAGACAGAGACTGTTGTTTCTAAGGTGAACGCTTATTTCGGAGAAATCGGGGAGGCGGCGGAAGCCAGCGCTGAAATCGTGAAAAACGTGTACGGCTCCGGCGTAGGCCAGAGCATGGATGCAGTGGCGGAAGCGGTCATCATGGTCAAGAAGAACCTGGGGGATCTAGGAGATACCGATCTGACCAACCTGACGAAGCAGGCGCTGACTTTAGAAGAACTGTACGGGATTGACATGAATGAGACCCTCCGGGGTGTCAAGTCTCTGATGAAGCAGTATGGCCTGACCGCACAGGAGGCCATGGATTATATTGTCCGGGGTACCCAGAACGGCTTAGATAAGACTAATGAACTGGGGGATAACCTGTCCGAGTATGCCGGAAAATTTGAGCAGGCAGGGTATTCGGCTTCTGAGTATTTCCAGCTTCTGCAGAATGGCCTGGAAGGCGGAGCATATAATCTGGACAAGGTCAATGACGCGATCAATGAGGTGACCACCCGTCTGGCGGATGGAACCATCGGGGACTCCATTGATCTGTATTCCCAGAAAACACAGTCCCTGTTCCTGGCATGGCAGAACGGGGAAGCTGCAGCAGGCGCTGGTTCCTCTGGGGGAAAAGATCGTGGAGCTGGCCAATGTGGTACTGCCGCCTTTGGTGGCCATTATTACGGCAGTGAGCGAGGTATTCGGCATGTTGCCGGAGCCTGTGCAGAATTTTGTGGTGATCCTTGGGGCTTTGCTGGTGGCGTTTACCGCATTGACGCCGGTAATCGCGGCCCTGGCGGTGTCCTTCGGGGCACTGAACATCTCCCTGCTTCCCGTGATCAGCATTATTTCCGGAGTGGCGGCGGCCATTGCCGGGATCATCGCTATCGTCAAAAACTGGGGAACGATTACAGAATGGTTCGGGAATCTGTGGCAGACGGTATCCCAAAAGCTGATGGAATTATGGAACGGGCTGGCAGTCTTTTTTACGGAGACGATCCCGGCAGCGTTCCAGATCTTCATCAGCTTTTTTTCTACCATCCCGGACTGGTGGAGCGGCCTGTGGTCACAGGTATCCGCGTTTTTCGCGAATACCTGGAACGCAATCCTGCAGAATCCCATTGTCCAGCTGGTGGTGACAACGATTACTTCTTTGTGGGAGAATGCGAAAAATACTCTGCAGGGGATCTGGTCGGGAATTTGCCAGATTGCCTCCGGCGCTTTTGAAATGCTGAAAAATGTGATCCTTTCTGTTTCGGCAAAGTGGCTGAAGATTCTGACGGAGTTTAAGCAGCAGGAAAAGATCACGGTGGGATATTTCGATACAGAGACATTGACGGTGAAGACGGCAGAAATGTATGTGGAAGGATATAAAGCAGTTCTGGTGAAGGATACTTCCATGAGGGGGCTATAGACAGTGAGTTTTACTCTAAGAGAACGCTGAAGGAGTTCTGAAACAATATTCTTTTTTACCATAAATTGTGATATATTTGAGAAAACAAATCGAAAGGTATGGGTGTCAAAGTTTTTTGACAGTGTTTTTAGTATATGTCAAAGTCTTTTGATAGAAATAGCATTAGAAATCAGTTATATTTCTTTCAGATGGAGGTCATATGGAAATTGAGAAGAAATTAAAAGATGCCAGAGTAAATGCCGGTTTAACTCAGGAACAGCTTGCTGAGAAAATTATGGTTTCAAGGCAAACTATATCAAATTGGGAAAATGGAAAATCCTTGCCAGATATCGTTAGTATCATAAAGTTGAGTGACCTTTATCAAATAAGTTTAGATGATTTGCTGAAAGGAGACAAAAAGATGAGGGAAAAAATAGAAAAAGACGTAAAGGATGCAAGAGACAATAAGAGACTAATATTAACGACAGTAATTCTGCTTTTTGTAGCTGTAATAATATATTTAGTAAGTACTTTTGTAGGCGGTGCATTTTATGATTTCTGTGCAGAAGCCATACAATGGATAATTTTGGGCATAGGCATTGCGTTTGCTGTAACGTATATGAGCCAGAAAGATTGAGGACTATTTTAAAAAGGTAAAGTAAAAAAGCCAGTGTTTCAATATTTAAAAGCGGAAATTCAGGATAATTTATCAAGAGGGGGCTGTCGCACTAAATAATTAGTGCGGCAGCACTTTTTATTCTTGCGTCAGTCAAGGATATGTTCTACCTAGACTGTATCATCTTGGAGTTGATAAAGGACAAGATACCACTTCCCAATGAACATCTTGTGATATTGTGCTACCGGGGCAGCGCAGATAAACTTACAGTTACAGGCGAATCTGACCATGGATCCAGAATGATTAATTAGTAATGGTGGAAGAGAGGCCCTTTTTTGTTGCATAAATATGGATAAAAGTTGCAAAATGTGCATTTGATATTGATATAAATGTAAACGGGTGATACGCTCAACACAGGTATATGGTTTACAGTATATAAACATAGTGACAAATGTGCAGGGGGCCTGTCATGAGCGAACAGATCCGGAAGGATTTTTTGAGAAAGAGAATGATCGAGCTGAGAAAAAGGAATCACAAGTCTCAGTCGGATATGGCTGAGATACTCCACTGCAATAAGTCTACGCTTTCCAGAGTAGAAAAAGTCGGTGATCCCACCAGTTATAAAAATGTTTTGAACTATGCGGAGATGTATTGTGATGCGATCGGCCTTACACCGGAACAAAAAGAGCTCTTTCTGCGGGGAGAAAGAGTTGTCGTCACAGACACTTCTGCCTTGCTGAAAAATGTCCAGCTTATTAATGAACTGAGCAAAGAATACAGTATGGTGATCGTCCCGCAGATTGTGATCGACGAACTTGACAACATCAAGGATCATAATATAAATAATCTGGCAGCTAAGGTATGGCAGATCCTGAAAAGTGTGGGTGAATATCCCAATGTTGTCAGGAGAGACTGTAAAGCGGATGACGGGGCTGGAAATAATGACAGTAAGATTGTTGATGTTGCGAGAAATGCGGCCGAAGAATTTAACTGTCAGGTCGACGTCATAACGAATGACGCGGGTTTCTCGGCAAGGCTGAGTGGAGATGAGCGTGTAAGATCGCTGTATCTGGAAAACTATTATGTTACAAAACAGGATCTGATGGATGTTGACAGTATAAAGAAGCTTGATGAATACTATGCGGATTCTTACGATGATATAGAGGACGTGCTCGGAATCACAATTCCCAATGAGAAAGATATCAACGCATATCTTGCGAACGGATACACACTTATTATCTCAGTCGTCAGAAGCAGGCATAAGCCGATGCGCCAGAGAAAAGAGAAAATAAAATGGCTGATCAGACATGGCGCAGATGTCGATCGAAGAGACAGCAGACAGCATTATCTGCCGCCACTCTCGCATTCAATACAGAATAATGATTTTGATATGTTTCTGTTCTTGCTCCACGAATGTAATGCAGATCCGAATGTGGGAAGCAGGGATCCGTATGATACAGGTAAATTCATGCAAAAGAGAAAGAATGGTAAGACGATCAAAAATGACGGGAATATGCCGCTGATGATCGCTGCCTGGGAGAATAAGATCCGATATGTGAAAGAACTGTGCGCGGATGAAAGGACCAGTCTGAATCAACAGGACAGTAACGGATTCACGGCTCTGATCAAGGCATGTTACTGGGGATGGCTTGAATGCAGAGACGTAATCCTTAAAGCTGGCGCAGACCAGAAGATCGTAGACCGGGACGGTTACACTGCCGAAGACAGATATCAGGAATTTTTAGAGACCGGGCGAAGGAAGAATGTCAACTTCAACAAAAAACAGAAGAGGAGAGGAAAGAAGGGACGGTCATGATCGACAGGATCTGTATTTCGATAAATAACCGGTGCAATCTCGCCTGCCGGTATTGTCATTTCCACGAGAAAGGACAGATTGAAGCCGAGCATATGGATGTGTTTGAAATCCTGGATAATGTGAAACACTATGCCGGTAAAAGATTCAAGATCGGGTTTGTGGGAAATGGAGAAAGTCTTCTGGACTGGCCGCTGCTGAAGTCTTACATAAAGTATTTAGAAGATTCCTCAAATATCAGCGTCTATATCATAACGAATGGTACGATAAGACTTTCCGCTGAAGACTGGATGTTTCTGGAAGATCATGGGATCAATGTCGGTTTTTCCATAGACGGCTACAGGGAACTGCATGATCTGAACAGATGCGGATCATTTGACCGGGCGATCGAGAATGTAGAATACTACAGGAAGATCACAGGGCATTACCCCACTTTTAACGCCACAGTCGGAAAGGAGAGCCTGGAGAATGCCGGGAGGGTGATCGCCTTTTTCAAGCCCTTTGGGACAAAGGTGACTTTTTCAAGAATGATCGGCCGGCATGGGATCTCGCTGCAGGAATACAGAGGATTCTTGAGCGAAGCGGAAAAAGAGATTCCTGTAAGACGCGGAGGTATGGACTGTACGATGTATGGCGGACAGTGCGGTTCCGGCAGGAATAACTATTTCTTTGCCAGCGGCAGAGTTTACTACTGTGGGAATTGTATTGACCTCCCGTCTGTGGGACCAAGCAGTACGTCATTTGAAGAACTGGAAAAAATCTCATTAGATTTTGACCGAAACCGTTGCTATAAGGAGTTATTATGCGAATAGGATTCTATGGAATGCCCGCGGCGGGAAAAAGCTATGTCCTGGATCTGATTGATTTTATGGAGACGGCGGCAGGCAGCAGCCTTCTAAGAGAATATGATCCATATTTTGATATCCGGGATCAGTCAGGGAGAGAACGCGCCAGAAAAGCGGTTGCCAGACGGCTGACAGAAAAGAAAACCTTTATCATGGACGGGCATTATGCATTCGGCGATGAGACTGCCTTTACAGAGGATGACGGTGATCTGTACGATGTATTTTTATATCTGTATGTATCTCCCGGGCTTTTAAAGGAAAGAATGGCTGTTTCCGGAAAGAACAGAAAGTATCTGAGATTTGACATTGAGGAATGGCAGAACAGAGAAATTTCAGGGTTAAGAGCATACTGCCATGAGAATAATAAAGACTTCTATGTATTGGACGATCCGCCGGGGAACAGATTTGAGGATGTCTCCAGTATATTAAAATTCATCAGGGACATTGTAAATGGCTATAGCTGTGCCTCTTATGCCAGAGAATGCGCTGATGACATAATCCGAAAATCCCGGTCCGACACGATCCTTCTTTTGGACGGCGACAAAACACTGACGACAGAAGACACCAGTAAAGCGGTTTTCGGATATAAAACCTGTCTCTATGATGGGAACTTTTACACCGGATATCAGTCCTGGAAACAGGACAGGGAGTTTGGAAAGTATATTTTCCCGGATATTACAGAAATGCCGGTCCATTTTAATGAAAAGGTAAAGAATGCCCTCACAGATGATTCGTTTATATTAACTTCCGGTCATGAGAAAGTGTGGAGCTTTCTTTCACAGCGTCTGGGGATCGGTTTTTATTGCGGGAAAGAAATGTCGGCAGAAACAAAATTATTTGTCACAAAGCATCTTCAGGAAGCGGGTAAGTATGTAATTGCATACGGGGATGGCCTGAATGATTATTTTATGTTGAAGCAGGCGGACGAAGGTTATCTTGTCACCAGGAAGGACGGCTCTTTTAACAGGTCTTTGAGAGGAAGAAATATGGAGGGACTGGGGATTGTTTGAGCTGAAAAAAGTAGAAGATGTCAGCAGACTGATCGCGATAACGAAGTCTGATTCCGGTATTTCCGGTCCTGAACTTGCAAGGACTCATATGGAACTGGGCATGAAACTCGGAAGCTATATGTCTGACTTTGATCCTGCGGATACCACGATAGTCGCGATACTCCGTGGAGGGATTTTCTTTGCGGAAGGAATGTATTTTACAATGGGATGTAAATTCCAGACATATGATCCCAGACACGAAGTATTCTTAAGACCGGCAACCAGAAAAGTGATTCTGGTCGATTCGGTCATAAACACGGGAAAGACAATTCAGAAGATACTGGATCAGGATATGAGTGTTGCCTGTTGTGTGATAAATGAAAAAGCTGCGCCTCTGTTCCGGGACAGATTATATACCGTGAGAGTATCAGGGAATGCTTATATCGGAAGCAATGTCCCAAAACAGGAGGGGCAGACAGGACCGGATACTACATTGAGACTGTTCAACCAGCTCTGAGGACGGAAACAGATCATCGTGTCAGATATCTTCCGGTGATACTATCGGCCGAAGCCATGATCTCTTCCGGTGTGCCGACAGCGACGATCCGGCCGCCGGCCTCGCCACCGCCAGGGCCCATGTCGATAATGTAGTCGGCGCTGCGGATAAGATCCAGATCATGCTCGATGACGATGACAGTAGCTCCGTGGTCGATCAGTGTCTGGAATACGCCGATCAGCGTCTGCACATCAAGCGGGTGCAGTCCGATCGTAGGCTCGTCGAACACGAAGACAGAATCCGACTGTGCCTTCCCCATCTCGCCCGCCAGTTTCAGGCGCTGCGCCTCCCCGCCGGACAGACTGGGCGTCTCTTCTCCCAGGGTAAGATAGCCGAGCCCGAGATCCTCAAGGACCTGGAGTCTCTGATGAACAGACTTCATATCCCTGCAGGCGGTCAGGGCAGTGGAAACGTTCATTGCCATCAGTTCCGGCAAAGAATAAGACTGCCCTTTTTTATTCGCATACCGGATGTCCGCGGCCTTTCTGGAATATCTGGAACCCCGACAGTCCGGGCAGGTGATCTTCACATCCGGCAGGAACTGTACGTCAAGGCTGATGATACCGGTCCCGTCACATACCGGACAGCGGAGCCTGCCGGTATTGTACGAGAAGTCCCCGGCCTTATAGCCAAGTTCTTTTGCATCCGGCGTTTTTGCATATTTCTTTCGCAGTTCATCATGTACGTTGGCATACGTGGCGACGGTAGAGCGGACATTGACGCCGATCGGTGTTGCGTCGATCAGTTTTACCTGAGTGATGCCGTCCGCACTGACGGAACGTACATGGTCCGGCATCGGTCTGCCGTGGATCGCCGCTTCCAGTCCGGGGATGAGGCTCTCGAGGATAAGCGTTGTCTTGCCGGAACCGGATACGCCGGTAACGACGGTCAGCCTGCCCCTCGGGATATCGACCTCCAGCGGTTTTACCGTGTGGATGGCTGAGGTGGAGAGATGGATCCTGCCGTTGTCGAACATCCCGGTGGAATCCGTCTGGTTCTGGATCGGTCTCTCGGAAAGGAACGGTCCGATCATGGAAGATGGATTTTTAGTGATATCCGCTACTGTCCCCTCGGCGATCACGCGGCCGCCGTCAAGTCCGGCACCCGGGCCCAGTTCGATGATCCAGTCCGCGCCCGAGAGGATCTGGGTATCGTGGTCGACCAGAAGGATGGAGTTGCCGTCTGCGATCAGATCGTGCATCACGCCGGTCAGCCCCACGATGTTGGATGGGTGCAGTCCGATGGACGGCTCGTCCAGCACGTAGAGAACACCTGTAGTGCGGTTGCGCACCGCCCGGGCAAGCTGCATTCTCTGGCGTTCCCCGGTAGAGAGGGTGGAGGCGGCCCGGTCCAGCGTGAGATATTCAAGCCCCAGATCCATCAGGCGTTTTGCAACGGTCTGATATGATCCGCAGATACTCTCTGCCATGGGACGCATTTCTTCCGGCAGGGATGCAGGCACTTTTGCAACCCACTTTGTGAGATCGGACAGTGTCATCCGGCATGCTTCGTCGAGAGAGATCCCTCTCAGCCTGGGCGCTCTTGCCTTTTCAGAGAGCCGGGTGCCCCCGCAGTCCGGACATGTCTCCAGTTTCAGGAATTTTTCCACACGTTTCATGCCTTTTTCATCCTTGACTTTTGACAGAGCATTCTCCACCGTGTAAACTGCGTTAAAAAAAGTAAAGTCGAGCTCGCTTGCCTGATTGGTCTTTGCAGAATGATAGAGAATATGTTTTTTCTCCGCAGGGCCGTTATAGACGATATCCTTTTCCCGGGCGGTCAGATTGCGGAAAGGAACGTCAGTGCGTACGCCCATCTCCCGGCAGACGTCTATCATGATGGACCACATCAGAGAATTCCAGGGAGCAACAGCGCCCTCCTTGATCGTAAGAGAGTCGTCGGGCACGAGAGTGGAACGATCCACGGTCCGTACCGTTCCGGTCCCGTCGCAGGTACGGCACGCTCCCTGGCTGTTAAAAGCGAGTTCTTCGGCGGAAGGCGCATAGAAATGGACGCCGCATCTGTCGCAGACCAGTTCCCGTCCGGCGGCGACGGCCAGAGAAGGGGCGAGATAATGTCCGTTGGGACATCTGTGTTCTGCAAGTCTTGAGAACATCAGGCGGAGACTGTTTAAGAGCTCCGTCCCCGTACCGAATGTGCTGCGGATGCCGGGCACTCCCGGGCGCTGATGCAGTGCAAGGGCCGCAGGGACATACAGTACGTCGTCCACATCCGCTTTTGCCGCCTGTGTCATGCGTCTTCTTGTATAAGTGGACAGTGCGTCCAGATAGCGCCTGGAACCCTCGGCGTACAGGACGCCAAGAGCAAGGGAAGATTTGCCGGAACCGGACACTCCGGCGATCCCGACGATCTTATTCAGCGGAACATCGACATCGATATTTTTCAGATTGTGCACTCTGGCGCCCCGGATCAGTATTTTATCGATCATGAGACTCATTCCTTTCAGATAAAGTATGGTAATTATACTCTCTTTCACAGAAAACATCAATTCTTACTGCAGACCGGAGCGTTTCCGTTTTGGCGGGATCTGTGGTATGATAGTCCGAAAGAGTATATTCAAAAAGTTATCATATTACACAGGAGGAATAATATGCCTGACGCGATCGTTACATTAAAGAAGGGAGCGGGCCGTACACTCAAACAGGGAGGCCCGTGGATTTACGACAACGAGATAGAAAGTATTATGGGAAGCTTTGAAGAGGGGGATATCGTACTCGTCCACGATTTCGACGGTTATCCGCTGGGAAGAGGATTTATCAACCGGAACTCCAAACTGACAGTGCGCATGATGACGAGAGACCGGGACACAGAGATCGACGATACGTTCATCCGCATGCGCGTGCAGAATGCGTGGGAATACCGGAAAAAAGTCATAGACGACATATCGAGCTGCCGTGTGATATTCGGTGAAGCGGATTTCCTGCCGGGCATTGTGGTGGACAAGTTCGCGGATGTACTGGTTGTGGAATCCCTTGCGCTGGGGATCGACCGATTGAAAGAAAGGATCGTGGATATTTTGAAAGAACTGATGGAAAAGGATGGTATCCACATCCGGGGCGTCTATGAGCGGAGCGACGCGAAAGTACGCGAACAGGAGGGGATGGAAAGGTATAAAGGCTTTATCGGAGAGCCTTTTGACACGAAAGTGGAGATCGTGGAGAACGGAGTACGCTATTATGTGGATGTAAAGGACGGACAGAAGACCGGATTCTTCCTTGACCAGAAATACAACAGACGCGCAGTGGCAAAGCTCTGCAAAGGAGTGCGTGTACTGGACTGCTTTACCCATACCGGTTCCTTTGCGCTCAATGCGGGACTGGCAGGGGCAGAACATGTGACCGGCGTGGATGCATCTGAACTGGGCGTTGCCCAGGCGAGGGAGAATGCCGTTCTGAACGGTTTGGATGACCGCGTGGAGTTTATCTGCGAGGACGTTTTCGATCTGCTCCCGCGGCTGGAAAAACAGGGGGAGAAATATGATGTAGTCATCCTGGATCCGCCGGCGTTTACAAAATCAAGAAGTTCTGTTAAAAAAGCAGTAAAAGGATATCGTGAGATCAATCTGCGGGGAATGAAGCTGGTAAAGGACGGAGGATACCTTGCAACCTGCTCATGTTCACACTTTATGGACCAGGAACTCTTTGCAAAGACGATCGATCAGGCCGCAAAGAACGTGCATAAAAGGCTAAGACAGGTGGAATTTCGGACACAGGCGCCGGACCATCCGATCCTGTGGGGAGCGGGGGATTCCTATTATCTGAAGTTTTATATCTTTCAGGTATGTCCGGAGAGATAGGAGCGCAGACCTATTTGAAGATTGGGCTTTGAAAACGCCCTCCTTTGTGCTATTATGTGTATAACACATCAGAGAAAGGAGTCTGCTATGATCATAGAAGTTGATTTTGACAGTGATGAAGCTATCTATATCCAGCTCTGTAATCAGATCATTATGGGCATCGCCACATCCGTGATACAGGAAGGGGACTCTCTCCCGTCTGTGCGTCAGCTTGCGGATACGATCGGCGTGAATATGCACACAGTAAATAAAGCGTACAGCGTACTTAAGAGGGAGGGCTATATCAGCCTTGATAAGCGTCGGGGCGCTGTGATCGCACTCGACGCGGATAAGATGGAGCAGCTTGCTCAGATGAGGCGCGAGCTTAAGATCGTCCTCGCCCGGGGCTGCTGCAAGAATATCTCACGCCAGGAAGTACATGATCTGGTCGATGAGATATTTGACGACTACGAATAAAGATTCAGGAGGATTCTATGCATATATCATTTACAAAACAGGCGGAGAGATCTGTCCGCTATGCTGCAAAGAAGGCGAGGGAGATGCATCATCCGTACATTGGAACAGAGCATCTGCTTCTGGGCCTCAGACAGGAATATTCCGGAGTGGCCGGGCAGGTCCTTGCCCGAAACGGCGTGGAAGAGGAGCAGGTGCTCCGGCTGATGGACGAACTGATCGTTCCGCAGGAGGATGTTCTTGCAGCCCGCAGGCCGGAAAGAAGCCCGCGCTATGAAGATATCCTTGAGAGCAGCCGGAAGGAGGCACAGCGTCTGCATATGCAGGAAGTCGGCACAGAGCATCTGCTTCTGGCCATGATTCGGGATGTAGACTGCGTGGCAACGAAGATACTCATTACTCTGAATATTAATCTGCAGAAAATATTTCAGGACATCATGAGCGCAGTGGGAGCCGATGCGAAGGAATATCAGGAAGATCTTCAGGAGGACAGCAGAAACAGCCGCTCCATGATGGAGCAGTTCTGTACGGATATGACGCAGAGAGCCCTGGATGGAAAGCTCGATCCGGTGATCGGCCGGGAAGAGGAGATGCATCGCCTTATGCAGGTGCTGAGCCGCAGGACAAAGAACAATCCCTGTCTCGTAGGAGAACCTGGGGTGGGAAAAACCGCTGTCATCGAGGGGCTGTCGCAGAGGATTGCCTCCGGCGTCGTCCCTGAGAAAATGAAAGGGAAGAAGATATATACCCTTGATCTGCCGGGACTGATCGCCGGTTCTAAATATCGCGGCGAATTTGAGGAGCGCATGAAAGGGCTCATTGCCGAAGTTGAGTCGAGCGGAAATGTCATCCTGTTTCTGGATGAGATCCATACCATGATCGGGGCCGGAGGCGCTGAGGGGGCGATCGATGCATCCAGTATACTCAAGCCGTCCCTTGCCAGAGGCGAACTCCAGCTCATCGGGGCAACCACCATCTCTGAATACCGGAAGTATATTGAGAAAGACGCGGCGCTGGAGAGACGGTTCCAGCCGGTATCTGTCGAGGAACCGACGAAAGACCAGTGTCTTGATATCCTGAAAGGATTAAAAGAAAAATATGAAACTCACCACAAAGTGGCGATAGGACCGGAAGCGCTTACAGCGGCAGTGGAACTGTCGGCACGGTATATTACAGACCGCAATCTGCCGGATAAAGCGATAGATGTACTGGACGAGGCCTGCTCGAAGGTAAGTCTGAAAGGATACAGCGTACCGGCAAATCTTACTGCGCTGGAAGAGTCTTTAAAAGAGACCTCCCGGCAGAAAGAAGAGAGCATCCGGCGGGGAGACTTTACAGAGGCAGCCCTTCTCCAGAAAGAGCAGGAGCAGGCTGCGGCAAAGCTTGAAGATATAAAGAAGAGGTTTCGGAAGAAAAGCCAGTCCATTGCCCCTGTGGTAACAGAGGACGATATCGCGGAAGTAGTCTCCGCATGGACGAAAGTTCCGGTGCAGAAGCTGGCAGAGAGTGACGCCGAGAGACTCAAGAAGCTGGAAAGTGTTCTGCACAGGCGCGTTGTCGGGCAGGAGGAAGCTGTCAGTGCAGTGGCCAGAGCGGTGAAGCGAGGCCGGGTGGGACTTAAGGATCCGCGGCGTCCCATCGGTTCCTTTCTCTTTCTCGGTCCCACGGGAGTCGGCAAGACGGAACTGTCCAAAGCTCTGGCGGAGGCGCTCTTCGGGAGCGAAGATTCTATGATCCGGGTGGATATGTCAGAATATATGGAAAAACATTCTGTCGCAAAGATGATAGGTTCTCCGCCGGGATATGTCGGACATGAGGAAGGAGGACAACTGAGCGATCAGGTGAGGACTCATCCCTATTCGGTGGTCCTCTTTGACGAGATAGAGAAAGCCCATCCCGATGTGTTCAATATCCTTCTCCAGGTGCTTGATGACGGACATATAACAGATTCTCAGGGACGAAAGGTGGATTTCTCGAATACAGTCATTATCATGACCTCCAATGCGGGAGCGAAAGCGATCATTGAACCGAAGAAGTTAGGATTTGCAGCAAAGGACGATCCGGCCGGAGACTATAAGCGGATGAAACAGAACGTGATGGATGAGGTGAAACTGATCTTCCGACCGGAATTCCTGAACCGTATCGATGAAACGATCGTATTCCATGCGCTGGATAAGACGCATATGAAGAAAATCGTGACGCTTCTATGCAAAGATCTGACAAAACGTCTGGAAGAGCAGATGGATATTCATCTGAAATTGCGGGAGTCTGCCAGGAACCTTATCGTCGAAAAAGGTACGGATGCAAAATACGGGGCCAGACCGCTTCGGCGCGCCCTTCAGACGGAGCTTGAAGACAGGCTTGCAGACGCTGTACTGAACGGCGAAATCAAGAGAGGAGATCAGGTGGAAGCGGGAGCTGCGAAAAAGGAGATCCGTTTTATTGTAAAATAGACAGCCGATTTTTTGTGGATGTTCTGCTAGAAAAAACGGACGCTTTATATTATAATATCGATAGCGGTAATGCCGGAGACATATTTACTGAAATACTTAGGAGGAAGAATCAGATGGCAGCGGTGAAAGAATTGTTGCGTGCAGAAAGCGATGGGACACTTAGTTTTGGGGATTATACTCTCGAGACGAAGACAAAGAAAGACAACTACGAGTTCGAGGGCGACATCTATAAGGTGAAGACTTTCTCGGAGATAACAAAACTGGAGAGAAATGGGATGTTCGTCTACGAGTCCGTACCGGGCAGTTCGGTAGAGAATTTCCTGGAGACTGATACAGAAGTTACATTCTCGGTGTCTGCGCCCGGAGATGTGCAGTTCACACTTGAACTGGAGCCGGAGAGCGAATACGAGGTGTTTATTGACAGCGTATCAGCGGGGAAGATGAGCACGAATCTGAGTGGAAAGCTCAGCGTAAGCGTTGAACTCTCGCCGGATAAAAGCGCACAGGTAAAGGTTGTCAGATGCTGATATGCGCAGATGAAAAGACCGGGGTGGATATTGCATCCACCCTGTTTTATTCTGGGAAAAATGGACGGGATAACGGATAGCCGGGACAGTACCAGGTGAAAAGAGAGAGGGAAGCGGAAGATGGCAAAAGGGAAAAAAAGCGTGTTCTTCTGTCAGAACTGCGGGCATGAAGAGGCGAAATGGCTCGGTCAGTGCCCGATGTGCGGAGAGTGGAATACGTTTGTGGAAGAAAAACTGGACAGCGGTATCACAAAAGGAACGACAGCAGCTGCGCGTGCGGTCAGGGAATCTGTCCGGGGAGCAAAAATCGTGCCTTTAACAGAGGTCACGGCGGATGATAAGGTAAGATGCAGGACGGGGATCAAGGAACTGGACCGCGTGCTGGGAGGAGGTATCGTACCCGGTTCTCTCGTGCTTGTAGGCGGAGATCCCGGCATCGGGAAATCGACGCTGCTCCTCCAGGTATGCAGACGGCTTGCTTCAGACCGGAAAATACTCTACATATCAGGCGAGGAATCCCAGGCACAGATAAAGCTCCGTGCGAACCGAATGGGAGATTTCTCTGCGAATCTGTATCTTTTATGCGAGACGAATCTTGATATTATCCGGGGAGTGATAGAGAAAGAGAAGCCGGAACTGGTGATCATTGATTCTATCCAGACGATGTACAGCGAGGATGTATCTTCGGCGCCGGGAAGCGTGTCCCAGGTCCGTGAGTCTACGAACCTCTTCATGCAGCTTGCCAAAGGACTCTGCATTTCAATCTTTATTGTAGGACACGTGACGAAAGAAGGCACGGTGGCAGGGCCCAGAGTGCTGGAGCATATGGTGGATACCGTGCTGTATTTTGAGGGAGACAGGCATGCGTCATACAGGATCCTGCGCGCTGTGAAGAACCGTTTCGGCTCTACAAATGAGATAGGCGTGTTTGAAATGCAGCAGAACGGGCTTGTCGAGGTGGAGAATCCCTCCGAATATATGTTGAGCGGCAGGCCGGAGAATGCTTCCGGTTCTGTAGTCACCTGTTCCATGGAGGGAACACGACCGATCCTGATCGAGATACAGGCTCTTGTCTGTCAGAGTAATTTCGGCATGCCAAGGAGAACGGCGGCCGGAACGGACTATAACCGTGTCAATCTGCTTATGGCTGTCCTTGAGAAACGTCTGGGCATGGCGCTTGGAAATTCTGATGCATACATAAATATTGCCGGTGGCATACGACTCAGTGAACCCGCCATTGATCTCGGGATCGTGATGGCGATCGTCTCCAGTTTCCGAAACCGGCCGGTCGACGAGAAGACAATCGTGTTCGGCGAGGTGGGACTTAGCGGCGAGGTGCGGGCGGTCAATATGCCCGAACAGAGAGTGGCAGAAGCGAAGAAACTGGGATTCGAGACCTGTATTTTGCCGGCAGTATCATTGAAAATGGTAAAGGCGATAGAAGGTATCCGGCTGGTCGGGGTAAAAAATATAGGGGACGCTGTCAGGGAGATCTAGAAGAACAGAGACCAGAAAAAATACAGAACTGTCGAAGGAGAGATAAAATGAAGCCTTATATGTTTAAAGCGAGATACTATGAAACAGACCAGATGGGCATCATCCATCATTCCAACTATATCCGCTGGATGGAGGAAGCGCGTATCGACATGCTGGATCAGCTCGGATATCCTTACCGGCGTTTTGAAGAGATGGGATATATGAGTCCTGTGCTCCATGCGGAATGTGAATACAGGAAGAGCATAAAGTTTGACGATGAAATCAAGATCGTGGTGAGCCTCCAGGATTTTGGGAAACTCAAGTTTACGCTCAGATATGATATCTACAATATGTCAGAGGGCGGGTGCCTGAGCGCTTACGGCACGACCAGGCACTGTTTTCTGAAGAGCGGGAACGGCATGCCTGTGATGATGAATAAAGAAATGAAAGAGTTTTCCGAGACGATGCAGAAACTTATTGTGAGCGATAAAGAATAACGGCGTGCCTGCAGGCGGCAAGCGGCGCAGAAAGTGTAGGATACGATAACGAGGAGGAAATAAAAAATGGACTATGAACTGTTGCGAGAGATAAGAAATCAGAAAAATGCATTTGGAAACCTGGTCGGTGTCAAGATCGTAGAGATCCGTGAGGGATATGCAAGGACAGAACTTGAGGTCCGGCCCGAGCTGATGAATCCGGTCAATTCGCTCCATGGAGGGGTGCTTTTTACCATGATCGATATCACCGGAGGTTCCGCGGCGGTATCTCACGGAGAGAATATCACGACGGTTGATGCGGATATCCGTTACCTTCGTCCCGGCATTGGGGTGAAGAAAGTTATATGCGAGGCGGAAGAGATCAAGAAAGGAAAACAGCTCCTTGTCTACAGAGTTGATGTAAAAGATGAAAAAGGCTCGGTCCTGACCACAGGAACAGTCACCTATATGTCCCTGCACAACAAAGTCGCTCTTTGAACATAAGGCCGGATCAGAAAAGGATGGGAGGCTATGTCGTCCAGAATAAAAATTGTTTTGTCTATTGTAGTTTTACTGATTGTTTCAGCGGTTATTGCTTTTTTTCACATACGATCATACCAAAGAGCAGATATTCTTTTTCCGGAGAACAGTCAATTCCGGCTTCATGTGGACGAAAACGGAAGGATAATACTGTCGTGGCCGGAGGCAGAGTCGGCGGAGGGATATCTGATCAAGATATCTGACATGGAACAGGAAGATGCGTCAGGTGGAGACAGTCTGCTCTGGAGTGCAGAGTGTGACAGGAATGAATGTGTCCTGGAAGGAATTTCCCCAGAGGATGCGGACGTAGTGCGGATAGAGGCGGTTCCATTGTCACATTACCGGACATTGTTTGGAGAAAGGATCAGAGAAGGAAGCGGAGCGCTTTCCACAGCAGTGGAGCTGAATGCGCCAGTTGTCGAAGGGGTGTCCTGTACAACAGACAGCGAGGAGCAGATATTGGATATTCAGTTTCACACAGAGGAGCGGACTGTTTATCAGTTTTGCATGATCATGGATGGAAGTATCCAGACAGAAAAGGAACTGACAGATGGAAATCTGCAGATATATTTTGGGGAGAACGGAAACTATCCGGTGCCGGAGGAAGAGAATCCGATCCGTTTTATGCTGCGGGCAGTACGTCAGGGTGAAGGGTATGTCTATAGCGGACCGGCTTCGGAGACGATAACCGTCAGAAGAGAAGATGTGAAAGAAGAAAATGAACCGGAAATACCAACAGAGTTTTCTGTGACCGGATGTCTGATCTGGCCGGTGAGGGATCTCCCTCTTTATGCGCCGGATACCATGGAACAGACCGGCATATTTGCCGAAGCCTGTCGAGGATACCGTGTCCTGGAAGAACAGGATGGAAATTTCCAGATAGAAGCCGATGGAGTGTTGGGATATATTGACAGCCGGTATTGTATGGTCAATCTTTCGGAATATCTGGGAGAGTTATGCGCTTATGATATCACGAACAGCTATCAGTCATTATACCGGATGCATTGTCATGAAATTCCGGGAATTACAGGAACAGTAATAACCGGTTATGAAGATGTAAAGATGCCGGATGGTCAGTTCCTTGTGCCGTTTCTGTATCCCAGCTGTAAGAAATTGATCACAGCCGCAGAGAATGCTCTGGCAGATGGGTACAGGCTGAAAATCTATGACGCATATCGGCCGAAGGCAGCCACGGAACAATTATATCAGATAACAGAAAGTATTCTAGATACTCCGCTTGCTCAGGCAGAAGAAGGGACGCCGGACGAAGGGCAGGAACAGATCTATCGTGATCTGGTGTCAAATGGCACTTATTTCCTGTCGGATTTTCTTGCCAGAAACGGATCTTCACATAATATGGGGATTGCCCTGGATCTGACATTAGAGACGATAGATGGGCAGGAACTGCAGATGCAGACGCAGATGCACGATCTGAGCGTGTATTCTGTTCTGGAGAGAAACAACAGATCAGCGGATATTCTGAACCAATATATGACGGGAGCGGGATTTAATATACTCCGATCTGAGTGGTGGCATTTTCAGGATAATGAGACGCGGGATTCCCTGGAACTGGAGTATGTCAGAGAAGGAGTGGGAGCAGAGGAGCACTCTGACTCCTGATGATCTATAATAAAATATTCGTTACCGGTCGCATTACTTATGGTGGACCTGCAGTCTGATCCTTAATAACTGCAGGTCCTTGTTTTTGCCGATACTTCATAAGTCGATATCTTTTTGCAGACTGGTTTCCCCCGAATCAGACTGGAGAAAAAGCAATAACTGAAAAATATGAATATAACAGTATATAACAGTTGACAACAGTTTTATACTGTTATATACTGTTTATCAAGAGGAGGATACATATGAAGATTATAATCAACAATTCATCAATGGTACCTATATATGAACAGATCATGGATCAGATCAAAGCGCAGATCACGGCCGGCGGTCTGAAGGAAAATGATGTACTCCCCTCTGTCCGGACTCTTGCGAAAGAACTGAAGATCAGTGCCCTGACGGTCAAGAAAGCGTACGATAACCTTGAAGAGGAAGGGTACACGGTCACGGTTCACGGAAAAGGCACTTATGTTGCCGCATCGAACACCGAGAGGATGAGGGAAGAGCAGCGAAGGGAAGTTGAGACAGATCTTGACAATGCTGTTCAGAAAGGCCGCAGGTGCGGGCTTACGGACGAGGAGATCCGGGAGTTATTTGAGTTGATAATGGAGGACTAGATGATGCTGGAAATTAATGGGTTAGTAAAGAAATATAAAGATTTCGCCCTGAACTGTTCTATGAAAGTGGAGCGCGGGTGTATCACGGGGCTTGTTGGAGAAAACGGCGCCGGAAAAAGCACTACATTTAAAGCGGCGCTGGGACTCATCAGCTATGACAGCGGTGATATCACACTGATGGGAAAGTCACCGTCAGAGCTGAGAGAGGCTGAAAAAGAGAAGATCGGGGTGACGCTGGCGGAGTCGGGATTCAGCGGTTATCTGAAAGTAAAGGATATCGTGCCGGTGATGGCGGCGATGTATCCGGGATTTGACAGGGAAAGATTTCTGAATTTGTGCCGCAGATTCAATATACCTCAGGATAAATCTATCAAAGAATTTTCAACAGGAATGAAGGCAAAACTGAAAGTTCTTGTGGCAGTTACTCATGACGCTGATTTTCTCCTGCTCGATGAACCGACAACGGGATTGGATGTAACGGCGCGGGAGAGCATTCTGGATCTGTTCCGTGAATATATGGAAGAGGATGAGAGCCGGAGTATTCTCATAAGTTCCCATATTTCATCAGATCTTGAAGGGCTGTGTGATGATATTTACATTATCCATGAAGGAAAGATCGTCCTGCATGAGGGTATGGATAACCTGTTAAATGAGTACGGTCTTATCAAGGCGGACGACGAACAGTATGTAAGGCTGGACAAAGAACACATTCTGTCAGTCCGCAGAATGCCTTTCGGCTATGAATGCCTGACAGACCAGAAAGGGTATTATAGAGAAAATTATCCTGATATTGTAGTTGAGAACGGATCACTGGATGAAGCGATCACGATGATGACGGGAGGAGAGAGATTATGAAAGGATTACTGATCAAAGATATAAGATTGATGAGGAGTCAGGGGGCGCTTCTGTTGGGACTGCTTGTGATCGTTGCAATATTTATGGGATTGGTAAGCGACGTTTCACCGTCTTTCGTGGTGACATATATCACGATCTTCCTGTCCGTTTTTACAGCCACTACGATAAGTTATGACGAATATGACAACTGTTATCTTTTCCTTATGACACTACCGATCACAAGAAAGAAATATGTCAATGAAAAATACGTCTTCGGGATTTTGATCACATTAGCTGCATGGGTTATAGGCATGGTGATCGGCACTGTGATGCTCATAACACAGAAGACTGGAATGTCAGCGGCTGAGTGGATCATAAGCAGTCTCATGTCCATTTTCATAGCAGTTGTATTTATGAGCGTTATCATGCCGATCCGGTTCAAATTTGACGGCGAGAAAGCAAGGTATGCTAATATTATTGTAATGGGTGCGATCCTTGCAGTTACATTTGGCGCATCAAAACTTATAGATTATATTCCGGAACATATCACGGAAAGTGCGGGAAAATTCTTTGCTGCTCTGGGAGATAACGGGATTGTGGTACTTTCTGCGGTCCTTGCGGTTGCAGCTCTTTTGATCTCGTATATCTGCAGCAGCCACATTATGGCGAAGAAAGAATTCTGAGGTAGTGCATATGAAAGAATATATCCATGTAAATGTACGATGGAGAATGCATGGGCTGGCTGTCGCATATGTATCCGAACATCGGGAGATTATTAATCAGTACGCAGCACAGGGTTATCGTTTCGTGACAGCGATACCGACGGAAATAACATATATCTGAGATCAGCAGTGGTGCTTGCGGATAGGATTCCGCTGATAAAGTATATATACTGCGAATGCGGTTACGTGGAAGAGTGGGTAGAAAACAGGGAAGACCTTGCAAAGATAGAAGACAGATTTGGGAATTAGTTACCTTTTATGGACCGACATCAGATTCCTATTTCCAGACACATAGCAGTTATAAAGCTGGAATAGAGGCGCTTTATAACTGCTTTTGTGCGTGTATCAATCTGTGAAATTATCAACAGTGTGATGATAACTATTTACAAGTTATGTAAGTTTGTTGGCAAGTAAACTATTTTAATATTTGATATTGAAGCTGAATTTAAATTATGTTATCGTGACCGTACTCAAGTATCTCCTCAAATATCTGAAAAGTCCGAATACAGTAGTTCTACAGGGCAGGATCGCCTGAAATTCAAACAGAAATTTTTTGAGTCAGCATTTAGCGGGAAACTTGTGAAAGTGGTGTTTCTTAAAGAAGAGCAACGTGGTAAAATAAGGAGGAAGAATGTATGAGGAATGCGAACGAAAAAAGAAACAATGACAATTTTATAATGCTTCCCACTGTGGATTTCTGTTTTAAAGAGCTGATGAAAAATCCGAAAGTACGTAAAGGATTTATCGCGGCTTTATTAAGGAAAGATCCAAGCCTGATCCGAAAAACTACGCTGATTCCGACAGAACTGCGGAAAGAAAGTGAAGATGATAAGCTGGGGATTCTCGATGTTTTGATTGAAATGGCAGATGGAACTAAAATGAATATGGAGATGCAGGTGGCTTACTTTGAATACTGGATAAACAGGGTATTGTACTATATCAGTAAGGTTTATTCCGGACAGATTAAAACAGGTGATTCATATGATACATTAAAACCATACATCCATGTCAGCATTTTAGATTTCATTCACTTTCCACATGATACAAAGTGCTGCCGTAAGATTGCGTTTTGTGACACAGAGAACGGAAAACAGTATACGGATCTGATGGAGATTTATATTCTGGAACTCAAGAAACTGCCGGCGGAAGACCAGAATGAGGCAGGCATCATACGATGGATGCGGTTTCTTGGTGGGAAGAGCCGAAAGGAGTTTGAAGATATGGCTAAGAAAGACGAATATATCGAAGAGGCCTATAATGAACTGAAAAGGCTGAGTCTGGATGAGCAGAAAAGAATGGAGTATGAACTGAGGCAGAAAGCAGTGCGAGACTATAATACACAGATAAAAAGTGCGGAAAAGCGCGGAATAGAAACAGGGCGTCATGAAGCCCTGAAACAGGTTGTCGGACATATGTTAGACGACGGAAAGTCAGAAAATGAAATATCCGGCCTTATCGGCTGCGGACTGGATGAAGTAATAAGACTGGCGGAAGAGTGGAGAAAGGAAAACAATATAATATCTTGAAATAGTGACACGTTTCTTCGGATTTTATCATATCCGGGAAACGTGTTTTTTCTTATAATAAAGCCAACAAAAAACAATGATCATTTCATTCATGTGTCAAAGGAGGAAAGAGTTTTATGAAAAGAAAAAGATTACTTGCACTTGTACTGGCAGCAGTGATGGCGGGAAGTCTTGCGACCGGCTGCGGCAGTTCCGGATCGGACGGCAAAGAGGGCTCTGGCGGCTCTTCTTCAGGCGGAACAGGAAAAGTGTATTACCTGAATTTTAAGCCGGAGCAGGCTGACCAGTGGGTAGAGCTGGCAAAGACTTACACGGATGAGACCGGCGTACAGGTAGACGTGCAGACGGCAGCATCCGGTACATATGAGTCACAGCTCAAATCAGAGATGGCAAAGGACGAAGCACCTACTCTGTTTCAGGTAAACGGACCGGTGGGGCTGGCTACATGGAAAGATTACTGCTATGATCTGGCCGGCAGTGACGTCTACAAGGATGTTCAGAGCGATGATTACGTACTCAAAGACGGCGATCAGGTGCTCGGCATCGCATATGTAATCGAGACATACGGCCTTATCTACAACAAAGCTCTGTTAAATGATTACTTTGATGCAGACTGGTCCACAGTAAAATCTATCGACGATCTGAATAACTTTGAAGCGCTTAAGACTGTAGCGGAAGAGATTCAGGCACATAAGGATGATCTGGGAGTAGAGGGCGCTTTCACATCCGCGGGCATGGATTCATCTTCCGACTGGAGATTCAAGACTCATCTTGCGAACCTTCCGATCTACTACGAGTATAAGGACAGAGGCATTACATCCACGGACGCGATCGAGGGTACATATCTTGACAACTACAAACAGATCTGGGATCTGTACATTAACAATGCTACATGCGAGCCGTCCATGATCTCATCCAAGACAGGCGATGACGCGACAAGCGAATTCGCACTTGGAGAGGCGGTATTCTATCAGAACGGTACATGGGCATACAACGATATCAAGGACAATGAAGTGGCTGATGATGACCTTGGCATGCTGCCGATCTACATCGGAGTTGACGGCGAGGAAGAGCAGGGACTCTGCACGGGTTCTGAGAACTACTGGTGTGTAAATAAGAACGCCTCTGAGGAAGATATCCAGGCTACTCTTGATTTCCTGAAATGGGTTGTAGAGAGCGACGAGGGACGCGATATGCTGGCAAATCAGATGGGATTCGTAACGCCGTTTACAACATTTGCGGACTATCTGCCGAGCAATCCGCTTGTTCAGGCAAATGAAGAATACACAGAAGCCGGCAAGATACCTGTAAGCTGGAACTTCACGACAATGCCGTCTGAGAACTGGAAGAACAATCTGGGCAGCGCGCTTCTTGAGTATGCACAGGGAACAGGCGACTGGGATGGCGTAGTGACTGCTTTCGTTGACGGATGGGCGACAGAGTACGCGGCCGCAAATGAATGACAGACCTTGTTCCCGCCGGAAGGCGGACAGGATTCCTGAACGTTTAAAAGTATGAAAATAAGAGCTCCGACATGAATGGCGGGGCTCTTATCAGGAAGGAGAAAAGGAAATGCAGAAAGCAATCAAGAAATATTTTCCTGTCTTTGTACTCCCTACAATGATAGCGTTTTCGATCGGATTTATAGCCCCGTTCCTCCTGGGAATCTATCTTTCTTTCTGTAAATTTACAACAGTAACGGACGCAGAATTTATCGGTCTGGGTAATTATGTAAAAACACTTGGAGACCCGGAGTTTATCCACTCTCTCTGGTACACGGCGCTTTACACCGTAGTGACCGTGCTTCTTATCAATGTACTGGCGTTTGCCGTGGCGATGCTCCTGACAAAGGGGATCAAAGGGACTAATATCTTCCGTACAGTGTTCTTTATGCCAAATCTTATAGGGGGTATCGTTCTCGGCTATGTGTGGCAGCTTCTCTTAAACGGTATTCTGGCATATTTTGACCGTACTCTGACATATTCGGAAGTATATGGTTTCTGGGGACTTGTGATTCTGGTTCTCTGGCAGCAGGTAGGATATATGATGATCATTTATATCTCGGGTATCCAGAATATTCCGGGCGAACTGATCGAGGCGGCGAAGATCGACGGGGCAAGTTCATGGCAGATCCTGAAAAATGTGACGATACCGATGGTAATGCCGTCCATCACGATATGTACGTTCCTTACACTGACAAACGGATTCAAGCTTTTCGATCAGAACCTTGCGCTGACGAACGGAGCTCCGTCCAAGATGTCGGAACTGCTGGCTCTCAATATTTACAATACTTTCTACGGCAGAGCCGGCTGGGAAGGCGTAGGTCAGGCAAAAGCTGTGGAGTTCTTTGTATTGGTAGCAATTATTGCATTGATCCAGAATAAACTGACACGGTCGAAGGAGGTGCAGCAGTAATGGGTGCGAGAAAGGCGAAACACGGCTGGATACTTACAACTGTTTTTACAATTATCAGTCTGCTGTACATATATCCGATCGTGCTTGTATTTATCAACTCATTTAAGAAGAAAGCATATATCAGTAAAGAGCCGTTTTCTCTTCCGACTGACAAGATGTTCGTAGGACTTGAGAACTACACCCGGGGTATCGAGCAGACCGATCTGATCAAAGCATTCGGATGGAGCGTGTTTATCACAGTGTTTTCTGTGGCTGCGATCATCCTGTTCTGTTCCATGTGTGCATGGTATATCAGTCGGGTAAACACAAAAGTGACAAAAGCAATCTATATATTATGTCTGTTCGCCATGGTAGTACCGTTCCAGATGGAGATGTACACGCTTTCCAAGATCTCGAATATGCTTCACATGGGCAACCCGTGGGGGATCATCGTGATATATCTGGGCTTCGGCGCAGGTCTTTCCGTCTTCATGTTTACAGGGTTTATGAAGTCCATACCGCTGGAGATCGAAGAGGCGGCCATGATCGACGGGTGCACGCCTCTCCAGACATATTTCCGCGTTGTCATGCCGATTTCAAAACCGACCTGCGTGACAGTCGCTATCCTTCAGGCAATGTGGATCTGGAACGATTATCTCCTCCCGTCCCTTGTGCTGGACCAGAGAAAATACAAGACAGTTCCCATGGCGGTACAATATCTGAAAGGCGGTTACGGCTCTGTTGATATGGGAGCTATGATGGGAACCCTGGTGCTGGCGATCGTACCGATCATCATTTTCTATCTCTTCTGTCAGAAATATATTATCGAAGGCGTGGTCGCAGGAGCTGTGAAGGGATAGCAGAACTGCGGTTCCGGAGTCTGGCTTTATGAACATATGATATAGCAGTGAAGAATAATCTCTGTATTGCCCGGCGGGATTGTCCGTCGGCAGTACAGAGATACTTTATTTTCTCAGGCAGTTATACTATAATTCATTTTGAAAGGGAGGGTACAATGCTTACAATTCTGATAGTAGATGATGAGAAACTGGAAAGAAACGGGATTAAATTTCTCCTGAAACGGGAAAAAGAGCAATTCCGCATATTAGAGGCTGCAAACGGGAAGGATGCGCTCGGCGTCCTTGCTTCCAATCACGTGGATATCCTTTTCTCGGACGTAAAGATGCCCTATATGAGCGGACTGGACCTTGTCCGTCAGGTAAGGGAAACAGACAGGGATATGGAGATTGTCATTTTCAGCGGGTATAATGATTTCTCTTATGCAAGGGAAGCCCTGCGCCATGGAGTGGTCGACTATGTCTTAAAACCGGTGGATCCGGCAGAGTTCTCAAAAACACTTTCAAGGGTGATCGGGAATATCAGGGCCCGGCAGGCTGAGAGGGAACAGAGGGAACGGCAGAAAGACTATCTGGCGAAATATTTCTTTATTGAGTATCTTTATACCTCGAACACGGAGAACGCAGACAAACTGGAAGAATTGCTTTCGGGCGGCAGCTGTATCCTCAGTCGGTGTGTGCGTATGATCCTGGTGAGTGCGTCCAACGGCTTCTTTGAGACAGACGAGGAACATTTTACCGGAGCCCTGAAAGATCAGATCCAGAGGGAGTTCTATTACGTTAACCTGAATTCCAATGAGTCTCTTCTTCTGTTTACGGAGATGTATACGGATTATAAGTCTCTGGCAGACACGCTTCATCAGTTCTTCTGGCAGCAGTTTGATACGGACTGCTATTTTGCAGTCAGTGAACCGGTGGAGAGCTGGCGGGAAATGCCGGAAGAGTTCCACAGGCTGGAGAAACTTCTGGAAGAGCAGTTCTATCAGCCCGGCCGGCATATATTTTTAAGCGGGGAACCGGGAGAAAATACGCAGATTACAGCCGGAGAAGATTCCGAGATCATGGAACAGATCAGCAATGATATTAAATACAAAGACATTGCGCATCTCAGAGTGGATTTCGGAAGACTGGAGCAGAAATACAGGACAGACGGAAAATTTTCGCAGATGTATGTCAAATTCGTGTTCTCAAGCATTCTCAAAGAAATCTACGAACAGATGTCTGCGGCGGATGAAAAGATCCTGTCTAAAAAGGTAGACCGGCTTTACCATGCCAGGAAGATCGACGATGTGGTCGATATTGTCTCAGGGGCGGTGGAAGAGTTTGAAAAATATATACAGGAGCAGCAGGATGGTTTCCGCGGGGAGATAACTACTGTAAAAAATTACATATACCACCATTACGGAGAGAAAGAACTGGGGCCGGAGAAGCTTGCCGCGCTTGTGTATCTGTCTCCGGGATATCTCAGCGCGATCTTCAAGGAGGAGACGGGAGTTACCCTGAACCGCTTTGTCCGTGAAGTAAGGATGAATAAGGCGAAAGAACTTCTTGAGGATACAAATAAGAAGATCGCGCAGATCGCCAAAGAAGTAGGTTTTTCTAACAGTTCCTACTTCTGCCGCAGTTTCCGGGAGTTCTTCGGGAGTTCGCCGGAGTCCTGCAGAAAGGGAATGACAGATGAAGAATCTATACAGGAAGTTCAGGAATCTTAAATACCGGTATAAACTTACTCTGCTTGTCCTTGCGGCCGGACTGATCCCTGTCGTGATCATCGTGATCTATATGCAGAGCGGCATGATGGGCATTCTTCATGAAAATGAGGTTGACAGTATGGAGAATACGCTGGAACAGTCGGTGGAGGCGATCGATAATCAGGAGATGATCTACGAGAACCTCGTAGGCTACCTCTCCTATTCTCAGGATCTAAGGTCCATCCTTTCGACAAAACCGGAGTCGGATTACGAGGCTTATCTGGAATACGTCAATGTGGCGGATCCTCTGCTCCAGATGCCCCAGATCTATCATAAGGAGATCAAAGAGATCACGCTGTATTCGGAGAGTATACAGGTGGCGCACGGGGATACGCTGATGCCTCTTTCCGAGGCGGAGAACCAGCCGTGGTACGCCGATATGGATAACAGTACGCTTCTGCAGTGGTCGGTACGGCGCGGCGCCAGGCAGGAGATCACGGCCTGCAGGAAATTCTATGATGACGACGTCACGGCAGTCCTTGTTATGACGCTGGATTATCAGGCTGTGCTGGAGCCATTTACAAGCCAGCTGCGGGATAATACGGGAGGCATCGTTTTAGACGCAGGTGGCAATGTGGTATATTCCAGTTATTCCATGGATGATAAATATACCCCCATGCAGCCGGAGTCTGTAGACTACATTACAGAGAACTACACGTATTCTGTCCAGAGTATGGACGGAACAGGGTGGAGATTTTACATATACCGTCCCTCGGAAGTGATCACGGAATCTGTGTGGATCCTTATAGCCAGAAACATTCCGATCGTTATCATCTGCATTATCCTTCTCGTGCTTGTAGGCTATGCATTCTCGAGGCGGATGGTTTCCTGTCTGGAGCGTCTGACAGAAAATATGAACCAGATCCATCTGGGATTCCGAAAAGTGACGGTTACCAGCAATTCCGATGATGAGGTGGGAGTGCTCATTCGCTCTTTCCGCCGGATGATGGATCAGATCAACCATCTGATCTCGGAAGTGTATGAGGGGAAGATCAAACTTCAGAACAGTGAGATGAAGGCGCTGCAGGCACAGATCAACCCGCATTTTCTCTATAATTCTCTGTCTATCATCAACTGGAAAGCGCTGGAGGCAGGAGAGGATGAGATCAGCCAGGTGACGCTGGCGTTATCGACGTATTATCGGACGAGCCTGAACCGGGGTGAGACGATGACGACAGTTGAAAATGAGATCAGCAATATAAGAGCGTATCTGAAAATACAGCTGGTCATGCACGATGACAGTTTTGCCGTAAATGAAGAAGTCGATCCGGAAATCTCCGGATATGAGATCCCAAAGCTGATCCTTCAGCCTCTTGTGGAAAATGCCATCGACCATGGACTTGACATGTCGGAGAACGAGGAAAAATGCCTGTACGTCGGGGCTGCCCAGGATGGTGATTGTCTCATATTTACAGTGCGGGACAACGGCGTCGGCATGGAGCAGGAAAAAGCGGATGAGATCCTTACCTACCAGTCTTCCGGCTATGGAATAAGAGATGTGTGCGAGAGGATACAGGTTCTATATGGAGAGGCTGGAACGATGAAGGTGACGAGTACCCCCGGTCGGGGGACGGAAGTAAAGATCCGAATTCCGAAGAAAGCAGGAAAGAAAACACAATGAAAAGACGAATGTTACAGTTTACAGCGCTGGCTGCGGCGCTGACCTTCCTTTTTTCCGGATGTTCCGGCGGTATATCCGGCATGAACAGTGATGTTACGGGAAGCGGGAAAAGCCCGGATAAAGCAGAAACGGCAGATTCTGAATCTGCTCAGGCGGCATGGGAGGAGGCGGCACGCACGCCGCTGGGAAAATATCCGGATACGGTCGAGTACACGCTCGGAAAGATAGCGGGAGCCAATAATTCCAATCTGCCTGCCGGAGACACGTATGAAGATAACGCTTACACGAGGTATCTCAAAGAGGTCCTGAATATCCAGAATGTGGATCTGTTTGAACTTGAGGCGGGCGGCTCTTATGAGGAGGCCCTCGAGATGAGCATAGCGGACCGGTCAATTCCGGACGTGCTTGTGGTAAACGGCAGGGATAATCTGGAGAGACTGGTAAAAGCCGGGCTTATAGAAGACCTGACTCAGGTATATGAAGAATGTACAACAGACGTGATCAAAGAAATGTATAACAGTTACGGCGACGATCTGCTGGGTTCCGCCACCTTTGACGGAAAGCTCTATGCCTTTCCCAATACAGCCATCGACGACGGTCATATGCTCCTCTGGCTGCGGGCTGACTGGATCAGGCAACTCGGGCTTGAAGAACCCCGGACCATGGACGAGGCAATGCAGATCATCAAAGCATTTGTGGACAATGATATTGCCGGAGACGGGAAAACGGTGGGACTGGCCTGCAGCACGGGGCTTATTGCAGGCTCCAGTGAGACCTACGGAGTGGACGGGATATTTACCAAGTTCGGCTCTGCCCCGGAAAAATGGATTCTTGACGATGGTGGGGACGTAGTATACGGATCAGTAACTCCTGAGACAAAAGAGGCTCTGAGATATCTGAATCAACTGTATCAGGATGGGGTGCTTGACTCCCGTTTCCTTCTGCGCAAGACAGATAATATCGACGAACTGCTCGTAAACGGATATTGCGGCGCCGCTTTCGGGCGCTGGTGGGCGCCGAATAATCCGCTGATCCTCTCTTACAGCGCGGATAACAGCGCCGAGTGGAAGCCGTATCTTTTCGCAGAAGATGTGGCGGACGAACCGCAGAGTTTTGAGTCGTATGACGAATGGATGTATGTAGTCGTGCGCAAAGGATATGAGCATCCGGAAATCGTCGGAAAATATGTGAGCGCTATTTTTGATTATTCCAGATATGAGGATGATCATTACGCATCAGAGGTAAATGATTACTTCTCGATCAATGTAGATCCTACTGCAAGGCCTATGAATATCAATGTAGATTACATCGACGCCCTGTATCGCTGCGGTGACAATCTGCAGAAAGCGCTGAACGGAGAAATAAGCGTGACAGAGCTTTCCGGGCTTGAGAAATCTTATTACAATACATGCCGCTCTTTTCTGAACGGCAATCTGACCACTGCCAACGGATGGGCGGCGTATGCCTCCAGAATACAGGCGGTGGAAGTGCTGAATCATGCCGGGATCAGGGAAAAGCCGGCAATCCCCCTGAGTGCGTCAGAAAGTGAGATCCCGCAGAACCTGCAGGATCTGGAATCTTCTGCTTTTTTGAAGATCATAGCAGGAGAAGAGCCGGTGGATTATTTTGATACCTTTGTGCAGGAATGGTATGCCGGCGGAGGAGAAGAACTGACGGAAAATGTGAGAAATTCTTATCATTAAATTTGGAAAATGTAAAAGGAGACGATATGGGATATTTTTATTTTACACGTCACGGACAGACCGTATGGAATGTAGAAAATAAGATATGCGGAGCTACAGATATTGAACTGACAGAGCAGGGGCATCATCAGGCGGAAGAACTTGCCGGACGAATACTGCGGGAGGCCATTCATATAGATGAAATTATCTGTTCTCCCCTGATGCGCGCGGCGGACACAGCGAAGCATATCTCGGAAATCACGGGAGTACCTATGAGGGTTGAGCCGAGATTGAAGGAGCAGAATTTCGGAAAATATGAATCCACACCGCGCAACGGGGAAGAATTTCAGCACGCCAAGACCTGTTTTGCCGACAGCTATGAGGGTGGGGAGTCCATGATCCGCTTCTGTCAGAGAATCTACAATCTGTTAGATGACGTCAGACAGGAAGCGGATAAGAAAGTCTATCTCATGGTCGCCCACAATGGTGTCGCCAGAGCTGTTCAGTCCTATTTCACGGACATGACGAATGAAGAATTCGCCCGGTTTGGGATCAAAAACTGTGAGCTGAAGAAATATGAATTCAACTGATGGCGTTACTTTAAAAGGGATGCGTATTCAGGATGTTTTTCGAACCATTTTACAGCGTAGGAGCAGGTGGGAACGGCTTTTAAGTTCCTCTGCTCCAGATCCTCTGCCAGCGACTCCATCAGCTTTCCGGCGATTCCCTGGCCGCGCAGTGAAGCGTCTACAAAAGTATGGTTTATATCTACGGTTTCCTCATCAATATAGGGAAATGTGACTTCTGCGGTCATTTCTCCTTTCTCTGAATATAATGCGATCTGATTTTCCTTGTGTGTAAATTCCATGATTCTCTTTTCCTCTCTAACTTGTTCCTTTGCGATTTTATTCCTTTGCGATTGGCAGCCGGATCACGGTGCGCAGTTTCTCGGGAGCAGTCCTTCTGGGATCGCTCAGATAGATTTCGTGGTGCATACGGTGCCCGGAAAAATCTGTTTTATATCCCTTCTCTTTGAGAAAGGCTTCTATTTTCTTCATTGTCTCCGGTTCGTCATCGTAACTCCCTACATGCATACATTGTACGCATAGTCCTTCGTGGTATGTAAAGAATTCTGCTCTGGAGAAATCGGCTTTCTTTTTCTCGGACGCTTCCCGGACTGCCCAGTCAAATACTTCTCTGGTGACAAATTCCGGCAGCCGGATCATGGAAATCCAGCGGAACTCATCTTTACGGGAGTAGTCGATGTCTGTCCCGGCATCGTCCTGATACCAGAGCCCCTCCAGAGGCGGCACCACGTAGGGAAAATATCCCTCGATCTTCTGATTCCCTTTATAACTCATTTTTATGGTAAATGCAATCCCATAGAGCAGTCCCATTGCCGTCTTGTATTCTCCATCCGGTTCGTTTGGATTCCCTTTACCCCTTACAGCGACATAGTTCATTTCCGGAATGTCTATGATACCGGGGGTTTTCGGTGGCAGATAAAATTCTTTGTATTCCTTTTTGTAGTCGAATGCCATATGGTTCTCCTTTCTGTTCTCTTTCTCAGACTTTTTGGAGGTTATGGATGCGGTTTTGGATATCGGCTTCAAACTCTTCCTCCGTAAGATGCGGATCCTTTGTCTCACGCCATATTGCACAGGGAAGTTCCTCGCATTTTGCACAGCTTGCCAGATGTTTCCGGTTTACTGCGCAGCGGTAGATGGGACAGGCTTTCCCCTGCGGTGCATGGAATACTTTGCCGCACAGCTCATTACACCCCTTACATATATTTCCATAACAGCCGCATTCCGAACAGTCGGATCCGCAGCAGGTGATTCCGAGGATTTCTCTCTGGCGGCGCTTGCTGAAACTTTCAAGAACCAGCCGGTACGATTCATCCAGCATATCTTTCATCAGATCATCCGGTACGGCCCCGTCCGGGCGGATGGAATTCCAGTGGATTTTATCTGAATAATATCCCGGTATGATATCTGTGTAGAGCCGGCGCATGTAGTCGCCCCTCACCGGATCGAGTTTGAGATTAATATAGTAAGGTTTATTCTCTGAATCAAGACAGACCGCTGCGAACATCCTGCCTCCGACATGATACCGGATCCAGTTCCAGACAGGCTGCAGATCCTTTGTCACGCTTTTTTTCTTCAATAGATAGTCGTCCATCCATGTGTATTTCATGTCGCGCCTCCTTTTCTATATGCTAACTTATTTTTTGTTTTACAGATGTCTGTGATACTACATTTTTCATTATGCCTGTGCTTGTCGGCGGTGGTATACAAATCAGACATTTTGTGGATTGTTTCTCCAAGCTCCTCTCTCAGAAATTCCGGCTCAAGCAGTTCGGCCTTTTCTCTGAATGTCAGGATCCATGAGATCAGATTATCTTTGTTGGTGTAATCGGCGTGGAAGAGCAGGCGTCCGTTCTGTAATTCTTCAAAACATCCACTGCCGAATTCTTCGATCAGGCGCCATTTACATTCCTTATCAAAGAGAACTTTAACGCGAATACCGCCCGGAAAGATCCGTTCATTGCTCAGATCCGGATAGGGGGCAGCGCGCTTTCTGAATTTTTCATCTTCATTTGCAGTAAGATCTTCTATTCGGTTTAGCTTGAACAGGCGATAATCTTCTTTCTGTCTGCACCAGCCCCATATATACCAGCTGGACCAGCAGAAGATCAGATAATAGGGTTCTATTAGCCTGCGGCTCTCGCCATTCGGAGAGTAATAATGGAATTCGAGGAGCAGACTGCCGTCAATGGCTCTTCGGATCAGATCTATCTTCGGGGCCAGCGATTCTTTGTACCACGAAGAAAGATCGATCAGAATGGACTGATCACCTGCCATGAAATCAGAAGAACCGACGGAGAGCTTTTCCATCAACTGTCCGTATCGGTTTGTTCCATTAATACTGTCCAGACTTCTGAGACCTGCAAGAATATCTTTCATTTCCGAGTTCGTCAGCAGCGTACGGTCGATCCGGAATCCTTCCATAATAGAAATGCCGCCGTTTACCCCCTGCTTTGTTACAATCGGGATTCCTGCCTTACACAAAACGTCGATATCCCTGTGGATGGTTCTGCAGGATACTTCAAAATGTCTGGCAAGAGCCGGAGCGGTGATGGTCTCTTTTTGTAACAGGATGGACAGGATTCCGATAAGACGGTCGATCTTCATATTCTGCTCCTTTCGGTAATTTGCAGTTATCATATCATGAAAAAGATGTCAGCTGTATGTCATGTTTCTATAATTCAGAGAGAAAATTGCTGAAGATCAGATAAAACGGCTGGATCGTATGTATGATTATAACATGCCACTGGCCGGAGGAGAGGCCCGGGAAGCAATTCTGCAAGAGAGATTAGCTTAAATCAATGACTATGACAGAGAATAATATTATAGAGGTAAAAAGATTGATTACGATTCTATAAAATAAGAAGAATTGCATGAATTGTCTGAAATAAATAAAAAGCACAAAAAACATTGACAACTCTGCTCCCAAGTGATAAGATAGCACCTGTCGCTGATGACAGGGCCTTAAAAAGCCGCATAAGATCATGCCAGCCGGAGACGCGGAGGCGGAACAACCGGGGGCAGGAGAGCGGGAGAAAAGGAACTGGAAGTGTTGAAAAGAAAACAGAAAAAACTGTTGACAACGCCTTGCGGATGTGATAACCTATACAAGCTGTCGCTTGAAGCGGACTGAAAGGAAAGCGGAGGAGCGAAACAGAAAAATAAAAAAGTTCTTGACAAAGCAGATGATGTTTGATAGAATATCCAAGCTGTCGCTTTTGAGAGAATGACAGGAACCTTGATAACTGAACAATAGACAACAACCCTTGAAAATTTCTTTGAAGAGAAATTTCTAAGAACGGTTCATACGAACCAAACACAGTAAAAAGGGAAGAATTAGCTAGTAGTTAGTTCTGAACTTGGAACAAACATTTTTAACGAGAGTTTGATCCTGGCTCAGGATGAACGCTGGCGGCGTGCCTAACACATGCAAGTCGAGCGAAGCACTTTACTTTGAGATCTTCGGAAGGATAAGTTTAGTGACTGAGCGGCGGACGGGTGAGTAACGCGTGGGTAACCTGCCTCATACAGGGGGATAACAGTTAGAAATGACTGCTAATACCGCATAAGACCACAGCACCGCATGGTGCAGAGG
>CASFID010000035.1 GCA_949294665.1 uncultured Eubacteriales bacterium | reverse complement strand
TCCCTGCTCGCTCAAAGCAAAAGCAGGGATAGTATACCCCATTCCGGCATCAAAATGGCATCAAAAAAAGCACCGTAAACACGGCGCTTTTCAAGCAGGGGATGAGAGAATCGAACTCCCACCAAAGGTTTTGGAGACCCCTATCATACCATTTGACCAATCCCCTGTACCGTGGCCTGTCTTTCGCAAGCCACTTGTATAGTATACTGTGAGAAATATCATTTGTCAAGAATTTTCGTTTCTTTTTGGAGTGCTTTTTGGCGCCTTCTTTTCGGTCGCTCTTGAAACAAGCACGCTCTTTTTCCGATCAGCTTCATACAATGCTGTTACAGAAGCTTCTCCATCCATGACACCCCGATCGTTCCCTCCGGCATCTCCACATCAAAATTGTCCGCCACCGTCGCGCCGACCACTGCAAACGTGTCCGCCTCCGGCAGTTCTCCGCTGCCGCTCATAGACGGAGAGTATGCGAGGAACGGCACTTTTTCCCTTGTATGGTCCGTGCCCGTATAGGTCGGATCGTTCCCGTGGTCTGCCGTGAGGATCAGCAGATCATCATCTTTAAGAATCGCCAGGAGTTTCCCCAGGTTTACATCGAACCTTTCGATCTCGGCCGCATAGCCTTTCGGATCTCTTCTGTGTCCCCACAGTGCGTCGAAATCGACCAGATTAACATAGCACAGCCCATGGAAGTCTCTCTGCGCCAGTCCGATCGTCTGCTCCATCCCGTGGACAGAACTTTTAGACTTATACGCCTCAGTGATACCCTCGCCGTCGAATATGTCCCTGATCTTCCCCACAGAGATCACATCCAGCCTGGCCTCCTGCAGAGCATTAAGAGCAGTCTTTCCGAACGGTTTTAAAGCATAGTCATGACGATTGTTGGTGCGTTTAAATTCCCCTTTCTTCTTTCCCACGTAAGGGCGGGCGATAACGCGGCCCACACGCCACTCGTCTTTCATAGTGATCTCCCGGGCGATCTCACAGCACCGGTACAGCTCATCGAGCCCGAAGGTCTCTTCGTTTCCACAGATTTGAAGGACCGAGTCCGCTGATGTATACACGATCATATGGCCGGTGGCGATCTCTTCTTCGCCGAGTTCGTCCAGAATCGCCGTTCCGCTGGCGCTCTTATTGCCGATGACTTTATGTCCGGTCCTCTCCTCCAGTTCTTTGATCAGTTCCGGGGGAAACCCTGTCTCCGTAAATGTTTTGAAGGGCTTTTTCACTTCAAGCCCCATCATCTCCCAGTGACCGGTCATCGTATCTTTTCCCATTATCCGACTCCTCCTTTCCGATATCTCCGTATTTTTTTCACAGGATCCAATTCTCACAGAATTCAAACGGCATCACAATATCCGGACAGCAGATTTTCCCGTCACGGCCTGCATATCCCACACGGTTCATACCCTTTCTCGATCAGTTCCTCCCGTGTGCCGGTGAATTCTCTTTTATTCTTTTCTTTGATGTCCTCCACGCCAGAGCAGTCCGGATCGTGGAATTTCTCCGTATTAACATTTAAAATATATGTATTTTCCTCCTGCCGTACCACTCTGCCGTCATCTGTTCCCTGCCCGTTTCCGATACTTTTACCTGTCTCGCCGTCCGCCTCCTCAGACTCCCAATTCTCTCCGGTGGCATAATTGATAGTAATCTGTGGCTGCACATTATACACATACACATTGAAGCAGATCCCGGCCCCGTCATCCTCTACCGACTCTGCTTCCATATGTACTCCTGATGCAACAAGATCTTCACCTGCGAAAATGGGCGTTACCCGGTATATTACATGATTGTCCGTCTCGTGGACATAGTCGGCGACCATATTTTCAAAGGGAAGCATTCCCTCTGTGTTCATATATCTCGTTCCTGTGATGAGATTCTCCTCATTGGCATTTTCTCCTGTCAGCTGAAAACCGATGAGATGACAGCGATTGTATACATAACCGCCGTCCACACTGTCATACTGCTCGTTTACCCAGCCGGTAGGCTTGATGTCACTGATACTCTCTCTGTCTTCCGTCGGCATGGTCTCTTCACAGACACAGGCCTGCGCTTCACCGCATCTTCCCAGTTCATCCAGTTCACTGTACTCTTCATATGCGACTGTCGTCAGTTCGTACTCCTCAAACTCGGGCTGATTATCATTGATCTCCACATATGGTTCTCCACTGTACTCCGGCACATCTTCGATGGTGTCCGCCGTCTGTATGGAACCACTCTCCTCCGCAGCGCTGCCGCCCGCGCCTCGACCTGTGCCGTCCGGACCGCTGTGTGCCGTTCCCGGTACACCGCATGCAGTCAGCAGGACCGCCGCCGAAAGTGCCAGACATATGACGGCATCTTTCCATTTTCTTTTCATATCCTGTCGCCTCCCCCTGGTATTATCTTCTGTCGTCCGACAGCAGGATGATCCCGAACGCCGCCCGTATATACGGCGGCATGAAAAGGGCGACGCGCCGATGCTTCTTCAAACATCTCACCCGCCGCCTTATCATTTCCTGTTCCGGTTCCCTTTACCTTCCGTATCTTCCCTGCTGCTTTCCCTCCGGCTGTCTGACCGGCACCCTCACCGGAACCGGCTCCGGGATCAGTCCGGGGATCAGTCCGTTTAAGACTTCTTTTATCTTCTTTCCAATACCGCTGTTGATCAATCTTCTATAATAATATTCCAAAGACATCATCTGTTCCTCCTGTATGTCAATCCAAAGCATATTCTGTTTCATGCTACATTTACATTTTAACAGAAGATTTTTCTTTTGTCAGTGACTTTATCACATATTTTAGAATTGTTTATACTTCTTTAATTTAAGTGAAATTTCTGTGTACAACAGTATGTGCGGACATTGCGGGCAGAGAGCCTGTAAATGCAGGATTCAAAGACTTTAGTTTCCGGAATTTGCGCCGATAATCAAAATAAGAGAGAATGGCATTTGATTTAGTCTTCGTGAGTTTTCCGGGATTATGAGGAAAGGAGTGGGGTTAAATGACAAAGATCAGAAGTATACCGGACGAAGGCATGATAACAGCAGTCCGTTTTCAGAATACCCTTGATGATACCGCATATGCTCAGAGACTGGAGCATAGCTCAGGGATCAAGGCGGATACCGTTGTATTTCAGCGGACTCCTCAGATGAAAAAGCAGGCGGAGGAGCTTTTCGCAGACTTTCTGAAACGACTTCAAAAAGTATATCCGGAGCTCCAGATCGTGATATCTGACGGAAAATCGGGCAGCGATCACAACCTGCTGAACGAAACTTTAAAAGATATGGGGGACGGATATGTACTGATGCTGTCCGGCGATTTTATGGAGAGTCTCAGCGCTGACGAGGAAGTATACCGTCTAAAAGCACAGGCGGTCCTGGACGCCGTAAAACGTCTGGGCAGCTATAAGAACGGAGCGGCAGTATGGATGGGAGAGGACGCGGCTGCATTTCTGATAAAGCAGACAGAGCAAAAGGCCGATGATGTAAACTGGATAAAAGAATGGAGCCAGCGCCAGGAGAAACATCTCTCAGATATGCTCCCGTCACCATCAGAGCAGGAACTGATGAAATCCAGAGCGCTGAGTTCTGCGTATTATCAGACTGCAACTGCGTACTCACGGCTCGCCAAGGCGAAGACAAAGACAGCCGCCCAGTCTATCGTGACAGAGATCAGGCAGAGCATCAGCAGCCTGAAACTGGTTGCCGCCTTTGGGGATGACAAATTGCGGTTGAAAGCAAAAAAAGCGCAGAAAGCTTTGGAGAAACTGCTGCTGCGCGCCGACAGGAAACTCCGCCGCTTCGACGAAGAAAAACTCACAGATATCAGAAGAAAACGTGCCCGGGAAAACGAACAAAAGAAGAAGGAGATGCAGGCGGAACTGGAACTCAAATGGAGACAGACGTCACGCGCTGCGGGAGACGGCGCGATCCGGACAGAAGGACGCCTGAATAACGTAACTATTCCGGGGCGTCGGGACTGGCGTGAAGAACAGCGGCTGAAAAAACAGCATGCGTACTCTGATTATGACTGGATGACTTATGCTCCGGTCAATCCGGCAATGGCAACGGATATCATAGCGTCTGCCGAAGTTCCTGGCGGGGATATGACGCTGCCGGAAGGATTCCAGGTTGCGGAGGTGGTGACTTTCTGATCACCGCCCCGCTTTTTTCATATTTGCTCATAGAGTTGTTTTATCGCTCTACTCGCTGTCTGATATTTCTGATACTTTTCTTCATAGTCATTGCACGGAATAAATTCTTTCTCTATCCTGACAAAAGCTTTTGCCGCTTCCTCATAACTACTGTAAAATCCATCTGCCACAGAGCAGATCATCGCCAGCGCAGCCGTCCCGGCATCCCGGTTTTTCAAAACATATACAGGCTGTCTTAATATATCCGCTTTCATCTGCATATACAGATCTGAATTAGAACATCCTCCTGTAGCAATGATCTTATTATAAGGAAAATGCATTCGATCCAGAAAATCAAAATTGATCCTGCTTTCAAAACACAGACCTTCCAGAAGCGCCCGGTATGTCTGCTCCCTCGTCGTGTCGATCTTCATACCGAGAAAACCTCCAAGAGCTTTGCTTTTATGATCGGATACGTTTGTTTTTGCCAGATAGGGTAAAAAGAAAACTTCATCAGAATCTGCAGCGCAAAGTTGATTCGCAAGACTGTACACGTTTGTCCCATCCGTCTGTGCCTGTTGTATGATTTCCGGCCAGTAATTCTTCAAAAACCATCGAATGCCGTTCCCATGGATCAAATTGCTCGTTGGTACAAAATACTGTTCATCCTGCACATACGGCTCCAGATAAATATTTTGTTCAAGAGCACTATGTGCTCCTTCTTTATTTACGAGTAAATTGATGCTTTCTGTTGAGCCTTCCCCCAGCATGATATCGCCGGCTTTTACGCCTCCCGATCCTAACAGGGCGCCGGCCTGGTCATGACATCCCAGAACAACTCTGAGAGATTTCGGCAGCCCTGTTTTCTCCGAAATTTCCGGCAGGATCTCACCTGTCACCGTACCGGTCTGTGCCGCCGCAGAAAATTTGTCCAGAGGTATCCCAAAACTGTCCCCGATCTCCCTGTCCCACTCCATATCTCTGATGTTAAACAACATAGATGTGCTGGCGCTGGAGTAATCTATCATCTTTTGCCCGGTCAGTTTATAGGAAATATATTCTCCGAAAAAATAACAGTGGTCCGTCTTTTCCAAAATATCCGGCTGATTGTCTTTCAGCCAGATATAGCGCGATAATGTCTTTGTAAGATTCAGTGGTGTCCCCGTTTTACGAAATAAGATATCATCATCCATAACGCTTCTGATATAAGGAATCGTTTCCGGACCTCTCTGATCCAGGTAGGTAATACCGTTTCTGAGGACATTTTCCGCTTTGTCAACCATAACCACAGCTTCTCCGATAGACGAAACTGCCAATAAACGGATCTCTGCATCATCGCCCGCGTCTGCTATTTCGGCAAGCACTTCACAGACGCTGCTCCATACGACAACAGGATCAAGTTCCACCATACCAGGTCCCGGATAAACGAAACCGTATTCCCTGCGCGCCGTCGCAAGAATATTTCCCATCGTATCAATGACGTTCGCCTTACAGCTGGAAGTCCCCACATCTAATCCTATATACGCCGTCTTCATATCTCATTCTCTCCTTATGGCGATATGCGGTGATCTGACGGACTGCGGACTGTTTGTCCCGCCATCAGATCATCCCTTTATTCCGCTTTCCTTTTTCTAAGAAGATCGATCGTTACAGCGGCAAGAATGATCGTTCCTTTCAATACATCCTGCCAGAATGAATTTATCCCCATAAGGTTCATTCCATTTGTAATGACGCCGACGATCAATACTCCAATAAAGGTGCCTCCTATTGTACCTACTCCGCCGAACATATCCGCGCCGCCGATCGCTACTGCTGCTATGGCATTTACCTCAAACCCTGTCCCCAGCGTAGCGGACGAACTTCCAAGACGACCGGACCAGATACAACCTCCCATCGCACAGAAGATACCGATTAAAATATATGGGAGCAGATTATATTTTTTTACATCTACACCGGAATACTGCGCCGCCACACTGTTTCCGCCCAGTGCGTAAATATAATAGCCGAATCGCGTCCGATTAAGGATAAACCAGGTGATTATCAGAATGACCGCCGCATAGATGATAATGATGGGAATACCTCCGACATCTGTATTTACAAGAGCGGAATATGTATCGTCTGCCAGTCTTATTGTAATACCATTACAAATGATTTCCGTAAGTCCCCGCCCGATACACTGCGTTGCAAGTGTAGCAATAAACGCGGGGATCGATAAGTAAGAAATGAAGAAACCATTGATCACTCCTACCAGCGCTCCTGTTCCAAGACAGATCAATACTGTAACAGGTACAGGTAATCCGAGATTGGTTATCAAATGTGCCGACAAAATACCCGCCAGACCAACCGTAGAACCCACTGAAATATCAATCTGCCCCAGTAAAATGGCCATAAGCATTCCGCAGCTTATGATAGCATTGACCGAATTGCTTCTCAGCAGATTGAGAAAATTTGAACTGGTCAGGAACTGGGGCCTCGATACAGAGACTATGATACACAATACAAGCAATGCTATTATAATTCCTACATTTCTTTTAAAGTACGATTTTACACCATCTACCATTTTCATAAGCCACAACCCTCTAATTTTATCTCTGTTGAAACAATGTTTTATTGCACTGCGTATTTCATGATCGCTTCCTGGAAAAAGTCTTTTTTGTCCAGTTCTCCTGTAATTCTCCCCTCGTGCATGACATAGCAGCGATCGCAAATATTAATGATTTCTTCCAGCTCCGACGACACGATTATGATCGCTTTATTCTCGCGGGCCAGATCGTTGATCACAGAATAGATTTCTGCTTTCGCCCCGACATCGATCCCTCTTGTCGGTTCATCCATGATAATGATCCCCGGATTCCTTGACAGCCACTTGGACAAAACAATCTTCTGCTGATTTCCGCCGCTTAGATCCCCCGTCCTCTGACTGGAAGACGAAAATTTTATAGAGAATCTCTTTCTCATTTTTTCTACCATGTCATCCCATTCTTTATTCCTGACGCGAAGGTTTTTCACATAGTCCGGTATACTGACAAGCCCCATATTAAATTTAACGTCTTTTATCAGAACCAGTCCCTCGGATCTGCGGTCTTCTGGAATATATGCGATTCCATGTTTAATGGACTCTTTAGGCGACCTCGCCGCGATTTTCTTTCCGTCTAAAAAGACCTCTCCCCCTGCGCTGGGAAAAGTGCCGAAGATCGTTTTCATAACTTCTGATCTTCCGGCCCCTACCAGACCGAAAAATCCGACAACCTCGCCGTACCGCGCATAAAAACTGACGTTGCGAAAATATTTATTATGACTTAGATTTTTAACCTCTAGCGCCGTATCCCGACTTTCATGTTGACCTCTTATGAAGTAATGATTCAAACGTTTTCCTACCATCAACTGGATGAGATTGTCTCTGTCGGCGTCTTCCGTTCTTACGTTTCCCACCATCTTGCCGTCTCTGAGTACGACGATGTGCTGAGAGATCCTGAAGATCTCTTCCATCTTATGGGATATGTAAATAATTCCCACCTTGTTCTCCCGAAGTTTTTGAACAATGCCAAACAGGATCTCCACTTCCGCATTGGACAGAGAGGAAGTAGGCTCGTCCATGACGATAATTTTAGCATTCGTCGAGATTGATTTTATAACTTCAACCAACTGCTGCATTCCCATATTCAATTCACTGACTAATTGGTCGGCGCGCAGATCCAGATTCAGCTCGTCGATGATCTTCTGGGTTTCCCTTTCCATCCTGCTTTTGTCTACCATGCCCAGGGAATTTTTAAGTTCCCGTCCCAGAAACACATTTGCAGCGATGGACCGTTCCGGAACTAATATGATTTCCTGATGAATGATCGCTATTCCATTCTGAGCAGCGACCGCCGGGGAAGTAATTTCTTTCCTTTCTCCGTTAATGCAGATCTCTCCTTCATCAGCTTTATAGATCCCTCCGAGGATCTTGATCAGTGTAGATTTTCCGGCGCCGTTTTCGCCTAAAACGGCTACGACTTCTCCGGCGTTCACTGATAGGTTTACGTCGGTTAATACAACATTTGTTCCGAAAGATTTTTTGACGTTATTCATTTCCAGCAGACTGTTATCGGACATATAACATTCCCCCAATACATTTTTATTAATACAGGCGTCAGTCAGGAAGTGGAAATCTTATACGGCGTCCCCGACAAGATCCAGAAGTTTGCCTTTCTCCTGGACGCTTTGTCTTTCAGGCGTCCATGCTCTGTCTTTGGAGCCGAACAGTCCGATCAGCCCGGAGACCGTCTCGATCACCGCCGTCTGCACAAGCGCATAGAAATTGTATGCTTTAAGACCTGACAGATCCTCTGACTGAATCTTCCTGCTGATGTGTTCCATGATCTCATAGCAGATATTTACCTTGTTGATACCGCACTGACATGCTTTGCTGAGGTTCTCATGCCCGGAACCGCTCCCGCCATGAACAACCAGCGGCAGTCCATTTACTTCTTTTTTAATTTCCTTTATAAGATCAAATCTGATCTCAGGAGTGCTCGTATACAGACCATGCGCTGTTCCGACAGATACTGCCAGACAATCAACGCCCGTTCTTTCCACAAACTCTTTTGCAGCTTTGGGATCTGTATAATTTCTTCCGTCCTCTTCGTCATACGCGGTCCCGCTGCCCACATGACCGATCTCCGCCTCCACGCTTACGCCAAGAGAATGGGCCATTTTGGTCAGTATTTCCGTTTCCTTAATATTCTGTTCAAACGGAAGATAAGAACGATCGACCATAACCGATGAAAACCCGCCCTTTAATGCACTCATTATTTCTTTTGTCACCTGCTCAAATGATTTTTCAAAGGAGCCTCCGTGATCCAGGTTTAGTGCGATCGGAAGTCTGCTTTCCTCCGCGATACATCTTACATAGCCGCCGAATAAAGCGATGTCCTTCGTGTGTCCTGCTGAGATATCCAGGATCAACGGAGAATTCATCTCTTCTGCTGCTGCCACACAAGCTCTTGCATCAAGTTCACTGAATATATTAGGCGCTATCACGCCATAATGATTCTTACTGGCATCATCCAGAATTTCTTTCATCGTAACTAACATCTTTTATCTCCTGCTTATAAGCTCTTCAATCGGTTATTAAAACTTCTGCCTTGCACTGTCATTCATTTATTTAAAATCAGGAACGTGAATATCTTTCTCTGCACAGGGCTATATCTGATGTCTTTTACTCGTCAAGAGTATCCCATGCATCGATATCATACTCGTCAATGTTATCAGCCGTAATACTGTAGGAAGGAATGGATGTATTAAATGTGACTTCCTCTCCATTTAAAATATCCACTGCCGTTGTGACGCCCAGATATCCGATATATGTAGGTCTCTGAGCGGAAGTCTGCGCCATCTGCCCATCTGCAATCGCTTTCTTTCCGATCGGAGCCCCGTCTTTTCCAAGTATGCTGATCTGGTCCTCAAGGCCTGCCTCTTCAACAGCCTGGATCGCCCCTAAAGCAGACGTATCATTGATACAATAAATTACGTCCACGTCGTCATAAGCCTGAAGAGCGTCTGTAACCACATCATATGTGATCTGAGTATCTCCGCTTCCCTCTAATACCTGCAATTCAACATAATCATCCGAATTCGGTGCATTTTCTTCTATGCCTTCCCAGAATCCCTGGACATTCAGAATACAGGATTCTGACACCTGATTATGACAGATCAGTATGTTTGCACCATCCAGTTTGTTTTCAGCCACCCACTGCCCGGAGAGATAGCCAAGTTCGATATTATCGGAAGCGATGATAGCGTCAACCAGATCGTAGTCGTCTTCTCCGATTACATTATCAACATTTACAACGACTACATCGTTATCTTTTAATGTCTGGTGAACTGATCTTGATCCTGCCGAATCGATCGGTACATAGACCAGCGCATCGATTCCGCTCGCTATCATATCCTCAATCTGCGACGCCTGCATGGAACTGTCGCTCTGAGGATCAAAGGTGATCAATTCACAGCCGAGTTCATCACATGCGGTCTCAACGCCGTTAAGGACTGCAGAAAAATATTCATTTGTTAATGTAGTCGGTATAAACCCTATCACATATTCACCTGACGCGTCTTTGCCGTCGTCCGCAGAACTACTGTCCGCCGTACTTTCGTCCGCGGAATCAGAACTGTTCGAGCTTGAGCAAGCCGCCATAGAAAACACCAATGCGCATGCAAGAAGTATTGAAAATAATTTTTTCATTATACGATTCCTCCTGTTTAAAATTTTAAATTTGTCCCTGAGTTTCTTCCGAAAAGATATTCACATGTTCCTGATTTTTACCACATTTCTTTACATGATCCCGTTACATATAATTTCCAAAGCTGTCCTGCTTCGGTATATCGCCGGAAGCAAGCATTTCTTCTATAGTAGGAAATCTGTATGTCAGAGGATCCGGACCGGTACGAATATGTTTTGCCGTCAGTCCCTGGATTTGTGACATTTCTCCATCTGTAAGATCAAAGGAGAATACATCCAGATTCTGCCGGATTCTTTCTTTGTTGGCGGACTTCGGAACGGCTCCGAATCCATTCTGTAAATGCCATCGTAAAATGACCTGCGCCGGAGTGACGTTATGTGTCCCGGCGATCGAGCAGATCACCGGATCAGTCAGCGCATCTTTGCCTGCCATCAGAGGGCTCCACGCCACCAGGAAAATATTATTTTTCTTACAATAATCTATCGGTTCCTCCTGATATAAAAACGGATGACACTCTATCTGATTTACCATAGGCATTACCCCTGTAGCCTGTGCTGCCGTTTCCAGATGCTCCGGATAGAAATTGCTGACGCCGACCGCTCGCAAAACGCCTTCATTATATAAGCGTACCAGCGCTTTCCAGGTAGGCACATAAAGGTTGTCTCCCGGCCAGTGTACCAGCATCAGATCAAGCTGATCGAGATCCAGCCGCTTTAAAATATGTTCGACTTCCGCAAGAGTATGGTCGTATCCCTGATATCTGTTGCGGATCTTCCCGGTAACAAAGTAATCCTCTCTTTTTCGCCCTGATTGACGCAGTCCTCTCCCTACCTCTTCTTCATTCTGATATGCCGTAGCCGTGTCTACCGCCTGATATCCTTCCTGTAACGCATATGCCACCAGATCGGAGCACTCCTGTCCATGGATATGCATGGTGCCAAATCCTATCTTTGGCATTTTCACCCCATTTAATAATGTCTGATATTGTTCCATAAGTTCCTCCAGTTTATGAATATTTCAACTTCCTCTTCTCCTTAAATGGAATCCTTTACAAAATCCAAAAGTCTTCCTCTCATAGGAGAGTATTTCTTTTCAGGCTTCCACGCCTTGTTTTCAGAGCCAAAGACTTTTATCAGTTCCGTTACTGTTTCAATTTCCGCTTTTTGTATGTAGCTGTAGAGATTGTATGGCTCCAGACCGGAAAAATCTTGTTTTTGCAGGCATTCACAGGCATGGCTGAGAATTTCGTAAGAAATATTTACTTTGTTTATCCCGCAATGGCATGCTTTTCGGAGATTTTCGTGTCCCGAGCCGCTTCCTCCATGGACTACCAGCGGCAGCCCGTTAACCGCCTCTTTTATCTTCCTGATCAGATCAAACTGTAATTCAGGTGTTTTTTTGTACAATCCATGTGCCGTTCCAACTGCAACCGCCAGACAGTCCACACTTGTGCGTTCAACAAAATCTTTTGCCACTTCGGGGTTTGTAAACTGAGCGGATTCTTTTTCCTCACCGTCCGCGGCGCTCCCCACATGTCCAAGTTCTGCTTCCACGCTTAATCCCCTTGCATGCGCCATCTTGGTCAATATGGCTGTTTCCCGGATATTTTCTTCATAGGGAAGAGACGACCGGTCCACCATCACCGCACTGTATCCGCTGCCCAGAGCGCTCATTATCTCTACAGCGACCTGCTCAAAAGTCTTTGATGCGGAGCCGCCGTGATCCAGGTTCACTGCGATCGGCAAAAAGCTCTGATCCGCTATTTTACTTATGTAGGAACCGATCAGCGGAATATCTTTTGTATTTCCTATGCCGATATCAAGAATTAAAGGAGAGTTCAATTCTTCCGCCGCCGTGATGTATGCTCTGGCGTCTGCTTCTGTAAACAGATTCGGCGCGATCACTCCATAGTTATTTTTGCTGGCGTCTTCCAAAATCTCTTTCATAGTAACTAACATAATCTTTTCCTCCTTTTTTTATCAGCTACATATCTGCTTTATTATTTACCAAAATAATATCATCACTCATTTGTTTGTTTCAATGTTCATTTTTACCAAATTTATTTGTTTGTTTTTGTTTGATATTTATATATTATGTTTGTTTTTGTTCGTTTAAGGCTTATATTTTAGTTGTATTCTTATTTTTCCCAAAAAATCTGTTTTTCGCAAATTGTTTTATCATCCCGTTTTTGTTTGGTTTTGTTCATTCTCCATCTTTCTGAAAAGATAAACACAACATTCCTGTTATTCTTTCGGCCGAATTTACAGACATTCCAAAAGAGGATCAGCTTAGGCGGATCGACTCTATCAAAGTCAATCCGCCTAAGCTGATCCTCTTTTAACGTGAATAACAATCTCAATTTTTATTTTACTTTATTCCGCAATGATAAGATTTGCATGATAGCGGGCCAGAAGTTTTTTACCCTCCTCATCGATCCCATCGTCTGTGATCACGGCGGTACACTGGTTCAAAGAACCAAATTCATTCAAATCATAAGTATTGATTTTTGAAGAATCCGCCAATATATATATCTTTTCTGCCATGGAAAAAATAATATTCTTCAGTCTTGCCGTTGTTGAATATCCGTCATAAAACCGGCCATCGCTTCCTATTGCGCCCGTCCCGAGAAAAGCCTGATTCAACTGATATTTTTGAAGCTGTTCCTCCGCCACGTTCCCCGAACTGGAATTTGAGATCTTGATCATCTCTCCCCCCAGCATGATCACGGAAAGATTATCGAACTGCAGCGCACGCTCCACAACTTTCAGCTGATGCGCGACAACCACCGCCTGAATATCAGCGGGCAGATAATCGAGCATACTCCGCGCCGTCGAACCTCCGTCAATGAAAATTCTTTGTCCGTTTTTGACAAGCGACGCCGCTTTCGCCGCGATTTTCTCTTTCTTGTCCACATTCATGAGCCGTGAGTCATCATAAGATGTCAGTCTGACTACCGGCTGATTCTCCATAATCGCTCCGCCGTAAGTCCTGACTATATTGTATTGTTCAGAAAGCCGGTTCAGGTCCCGCCGCACTGTCATTTCCGAAACCCCAAAATGTTTTGCCAGTTCTTTGACTTCCACCTTCTGCTGTTTCTCCAGCGTATCCAAAATTACCAAACATCGTTCTCTGCTATTCACAAAACTTCTCCACACAAATAAAATAATAATTGTTTGATTATAAAGAAACCCGTATTAATAAAAACCCCTTGAACTTGCCATACAGCCGGCCAGCTTTATTTCAATATACTACACTTGGTAAACTCACGCAACATATTTCAATCTGTAGAACGACGTAAAATATCTTATCTGATACGGCTTTTTCCAGCATTCCTTATCCGGCATTTGTTCCGTTTGATCACGGAATCTTTCTTCTTCATCGATTTTGACAGCACCTCAGTGATCTATATATGGACGTCAGCGTGATTCCGCAGCGCTATCAGGTTCATACTCTTTTAGAAGTTCCTCAAAGATGCACGCCTTTCCATAAGAGATATCGCACCAGTCCTGGTCTTCCTGTCTGAAAAACCTGTTTCCAAAAAGGTATCTTCTCTTTTTGTTTCTTTCTTGAATTTTCTGCCCGTTCTGTCTAAAATAAACCATGACTATACATGACACGGAGGTAATCATCTTGAAAACAATACTGATCGTAGATGATGATGTCTATATCGGCGATATGCTGGAAGAACTCCTCACAAAGGAGAACTATGCTGTGGGGCGCGCCTACTCCGGCACGGAAGCCCTCCTGTATCTTTCCTCACGCCGGCCGGATCTTATCCTTCTGGATCTGATGCTGCCGGGCTTAAACGGAGAGGAACTGCTTGCACTCATCAAAGATATCCCTGTGATCGTTGTGAGCGCCAAAGCCGAAGTCTCCGGTAAAGTGGATCTCCTTCTGGGCGGGGCGGCGGATTATATCACCAAACCTTTTGATACTTCCGAGCTTCTGGCACGTATCACCGTGCAGCTAAGGAAAAGTACCGGCCAAAGATCAGCCGGGATACTCTCTTTCGACAGGATCCGTCTGAATACGGATGCCCATACCGTAACAGTTGCGGACACGCCGGTCCGGCTGACACAGACGGAGTACGCCATACTCAAACTGCTCATGGTAAATCCGGCGCAGGTCATCACGAAATCCGTAATGCTGGACCGGATCAGCGAGGATACGCCCGACTGCACGGAGAGTTCTCTGAAAGTCCATATCAGCAATCTCAGGAAAAAACTGAGAGCCGTTGAGGGCAAAGACTATATCGAGGCGGTCTGGGGGATCGGTTTTAAGCTGAACGAAGAACTATAGTCCCATCCGCAAAATAATCTTAACTGTTTCTTTACGGTTTCCTTAACCGCTTTCTTAACCTCTGCACGGTAGAATGCACAGTGTCAGATAAAGATAGTAACAGTTCAGACAGCCCATGGCTGAACTGTTACAGATCGTAACATTAAGGAGGCTGAAATTATGGATTATATTCTGACAGCCCGGTCACTGGGTAAACGCTATAAGAACTTCAAGGCGCTGGACGACTTCTCCATCCACGTCCCCGAGGGAGCGATCTACGGATTTGTGGGAAAGAACGGCGCAGGAAAGACCACATTCATCCGCCTTGTATGCGGACTTCAGGAGCCTTCCGCCGGAGGCTATTCCCTCTACGGAACTGAAAACAGCGATCCCGGCATCAGCCGATGCCGACGGAGAATGGGCGCGGTCGTAGAGACTCCGTCCATCTATCTGGACATGACGGCTGAGGATAATATGAAAGAGCAGTACCGCATCATCGGCCTGCCGTCCTTTGACAGTATCCCGGATCTGCTCCGCCTTGTCGGACTCGAAAATACCGGAAAGAAAAAGGCCAGGCACTTCTCTCTCGGCATGAAGCAGAGACTTGGTATCGCCATCGCTCTGGCAGGGAATCCTGACTTTCTCATCCTGGACGAGCCGGTCAACGGACTGGATCCTCAGGGCATCATCGAAGTACGGGAACTGATCCTAAAGCTGAACCGGGAGAAAGGGATCACATTTCTCATATCCAGTCATATTTTAGATGAACTCTCCCGGCTTGCCACCCACTACGGTTTTATCGACAGCGGACACATGGTAAAAGAAATGAGCGCTGCCGAGCTGGACGCCGCCTGCCGCAAATGCGTCCGCGTACAGGTATCGGACGTCCGCGTCCTTTCGCGGGTACTCGATGAAATGGATATGGAATACCGTATCCTCTCCGATACAATGGCGGATATTTTCGCCAAAATCAATATATCACAGCTTGCCCTCGCCCTTGCAGACCAGGAATGCGATATCATTTCTCTCGATGAGCGCGAGGAAAGTCTTGAGAGCTATTATGTCAATCTGATCGGAGGGAGGAATCGAAATGAGTAGACTGTTATCTGCAGATTTCACGAAACTAAGAAAACATAAATTTTTCTGGTTCTGTATGATCGGAATGTTTTTATTCGGAATATTCATGGCGACAATGGATTACATTTCCTCACTGCAGTCCGGAGACTATGAGGCCCAGCTTTCAAACGTGCTCTTTATCTACGCACTGACAGTTGCCATCCTCATTCCCGCTTTTGTCAGTCTTTTTGTCGGAACAGAGTACAGTGACGGCACCATGCGCAACAAAATGATCATCGGCCACACAAGGCTTTGTATCTATCTGTCCAATCTTATTGTCTGCTCTGTCGCCGGACTCGGCTTCTGCATCAGTTACATGATCGGCGCATTTGCCGTGGCAGTGCCGTTCTATACGATCGATCCGGGTATCCTGACAGGTGTCGCGACACTGGTTCTGTGCAGTTTCGTTATGTGTGTGGCCTTTACGGCGCTCTGTACACTCACCGCTATGCTGTGCCAGAACAAGGCTTTGACCGCTGTGATCAATATTCTGGCCGCCTGCTTCCTGCTCGTCATTTCCATTTATATCATGAGCAGACTGAGCCAGCCCGAAATGTATTCCGGCTATTCGTTAAACACCGAAACAGGCGAAATCGAAATGTCTGAGGGCATACCGAATCCCGACTATCTGCGCGGGACAGAACGGGAAATATATCAGTTTTTCAATGATTTTCTTCCCACCGGACAGGCGGCTAATATCACAGGCCAACTCTCGCTGTCAGGGTCTCCCGGACTTCTCGCCTCTTACTCGGCATGCATCATCATCGTATCTACCGGAGCCGGGATCTTTGTTTTTAAGAAAAAAGATATAAAATAAACGGAGGACTTACCATGGTATTCTGGCTTTGCTGCCTGAACGGCATACTGGCATTTATCATACTCATACTGATCATAAAGATCTGTCTGCTGAAAAGATCAGCAGACGAGATCGCTGACAGCTTTGCCGACCGAACGGCGTCAGATACCAACACGCTGATCGATATTTCCAGCCGTGACCGGCATATGAGAAAGCTTGCTGACAGCATCAACAAAGAACTCCTGCTTCTTCAGGACGACCGCCGCCGCTTCCGGCAGGGCGACCGTGAGCTGAAGAATGCCGTCACCAATATTTCGCACGATCTGCGCACACCTCTGACTGCGATCTGCGGTTATCTGGATCTGCTGGACCGTGAAGAAAAATCCGACGCCGTCAGCCGTTATCTTAAAATCATCCGTGGACGCACGGAAAATATGCGACAGCTCACAGAGGAGTTATTCCGCTATTCGGTATTTACTACTGTATCGGGCGGAACCCCCGATGAGCCGGTCGTCCTCAGCCACTGCCTGGAGGACAGCATCTCCGCCCTTTATTCCTCTTTAAAGCAGAAGCATATCACGCCGGAAATATCCATGCCGGAACAAAAAATAAGCCGGATGCTCAACCGCAACGCCCTCTCCCGTATCTTCGGCAACATCATTAATAATGCGGTAAAATACAGCGATGGGGATCTGGTCATCACTTTAACCGGGGATGGAGACATCACATTTTCCAACCATGCATCTCAACTTGACGAGATCAGGGTGGGACGTCTTTTTGACCGCTTCTATACTGTGGAGACTGCCTCCGCAGAGTCGACCGGACTCGGACTCTCCATCGCAAAAGCGCTGACCGAACAGATGGGAGGAGAAATCACAGCGCAATACGAGGACGGGATGATACGGGTAAAAGTATGTTTTCCTTTGCTTTAACGGCAACGAGTACCTGTGTCTCCCGAAGATGCAGATACAGGATGCAGAAAAGTATCTCCTCCTGCAGATTTTAAAAACCTGCAGGAGGAGATATTTTAATTCTTCTGATCTTCCGTTCCTTCCGTCCCGCTGTCCACGCTCTCGATCAGCATCGAATCCAGCTTATCCATATCCTCCTGATCGATCATAAACTCTCTGCTGCCTTTTTTAGTGACATGCAGTTCCAGATTTCTCGCGCCGCCATAAAGCATCCCGGAATCCACGCGCTCTTTAAGCACATCATAGTAGATTTGATAAATCTGTTTCTGCATCTGGGCATCTGTAGGCATTTCCTCTCCGTTCATCACGCTGTCAGTGACTTCCTGCGCATACTCCTTAGCCCGCGTCTGAAACGTCTCATATGTATCGGTGAAGAGAGTGACCGGCTTTATGATAACAGGCACCGTATATGTACCGTCCTCCTGCTTCTTGGGTTCTCCGACCGTATAACTGACTTTCCCGGCGATATTTGCGAATAACCCCCGGTACTCCGGCTGCAGTTCTTCCGGCATATCCGAACTCTCAAATCCGGCCATCGTAGCGTCCAGATTATCCGAAAAAATCTGCTCCGCATCCTCCTTTGATATCCCGGTGATCTCTACATACTGATCCGTCTGATTCTTGTAGGATGTATCAAGTACCGCCTGCACATATTCTCCCGCATCAAACCGGTTGATATACAGATAAATACCGGCAAACGCTCCCACCGCGGCGATAACAGCCACTATAACTGCAATGAATAGGATTTTTTTCTTTTTTGTCATCTTACTCCTCCTTTTTCATAAGTCTGTCACAGTATACCACTGCTCCCGTGAAAAAAAGGAAGAATTCTGTCATATATTATTTATCTGTTTTCACTCCGCGCACAGCTTACATGGATGACCGAACTGGTCTCTTCGTCGAACACCGACGCCTCAATATCCGACGAATGATCCAGGGGATAAAGGAGCGGCTGAATATCCAGCCCGTCAGGGATCAGCGTCTGCTTTAGGGCGTCCACTTCGTCTTTCTTCTCATAATACGACACATAGGTACCGCCCGAGGACAGACTGCCGGTATCAGACGCCGGGTAATTTTCCATCATCTGTATGGAGTCCACCTCATAATCAGCCAGCGTCTTCTCTGTGTCGGCGCCGTATTCTTCCAGGCGCGCGCACGTACGCTGAAAAAACGGATAAACATACATATCTGTCGCACTGCCGTTTTCCGAAGACCGGATCCTCACATATCCGCATGGCAGTTCCCGTCCTATCTGCTCCATCTTAAGTTCCGAGACGTCCTCTCTGTATGCATCGAGAAGTGTTTCTTTCTGTTCTCCTGTGACCTGAAGTGCAGTTCCGGTCACCCCATCCTCCCATGTAAAGCGGTCCTCCTCCACATTTTCAAACTCGACTGCCGGATAAGCGATCCGTCTGTATTCATCTGTTTCATAAACGGATGCAAACTGCTCCACCTGTTCTTTGTTCAATGAATACGAACGATAACGGACGCTTCCGTCGGGCATATGATAACAGATCTTCGCACGGGTATAGGTCTCACCGTCCGTTCCGGCGCTGTCACGGATAATCTCATGGAGCCATCTGAGGGCGGCGTTCTGTCCCTCGCCTTTAAGCACATATTTATCCAGCTGCGTTTCTGTTATATACGCTTCTCCGCCCTCCGCAGCGTCTCTGTAATCCCAGTAGTCCATTCCAATCCCGTCAACGCTGACGCCGATGCTATCTGTCTCTTCCGGGATCCAGGCATCATATGCAGATGCTCCTGCCGGAAATGCCAGGCCGGCCGCAAGGACCGCCGCAGCCGATACAGCAAGCTGCCATTTTCTGCGCAGGATTCTGATCTGTTCGCCTTTCACCGCATATTCCAGCAGACAGTGCACAACAAATGCCGTCAGTACGCCGCCTGCTGAACATACTGCCAGATTCATGATCCCTTCGGCCGTTCTCCCAAGAAGATCCGACAGAAAGCTGAACATCCAGAGTCCCGCAAGAAACGATGCGGCAATCTGAGCTGTCCGTTCTGCCGCGATCAGAGTAAACGCCCTGCCTGTACTCTCCGTCTTTCTCATCCTCTGTGCAGATACGGACAGCGCAAAAAGAACTGCGATCCACACCACCGCCGCCGTCACTGAATAAAGTTCGGGCGTGAAGCCGAGCACAAACGGCTTTTCCAATACCTCCATCCCTGTCAGTTCTGCAGTGAGGCGTTCCGGAGACAGTATGATATACAGTCGTTCAAGGAGCGGATTCTTATAGTATGTAGTGAAATATATTTTCGAGAGCGTAACACATATATTCCCTGTCAGTATCGAAAACCAGAGGAGCCCGGCCGCACAGACTGCCGCTGCGGATATCATATTTCCGCAGACCACGATGCTTAGTATCCCCATGTGATAAAAAATCATAAATGTCGCTGCATACACAAGGATGCTTTTTAACGTGTAGCTCCCCGCATACATTCCGAATTGCGGATCAATAGACGTCTGATAGATCCCGCACACCGCCATGACGAGGACAATCGGCGCCAGCACGTGAAAGAGCCCGTGCACATATCTGCTCCAGAACACGGTACTGCGGCTGACCGGAAGACTGTAGTAAAAATCCTGCTGTCTCTGCCGGAACAGATAGAAGAACTCAAGGAATGCGATAAGCAGACCGAGTCCCATACAGATCCATCGAAGCTCCAGGGCTGTCCCTCCGATCCCGAAAAATGTATTCTCCGTATCAAAACTTAAGCGGGTGACGGCAAGTATGCCGTAAAGTACGAGAGTTCCCCAGCCAAAAGCGGCTGCAAGGTGTCCTCTTCCGGCCTCTCTGCACCAGTTAATGAAGCACTTTACGGATGTCATATCCCTTCACCTCCATCTCCGCGATAAATATCTCTTCAAGACTCATCGGAACTTCATTGAGCACTGCCGGCCCCTCCGAGATCAGCACAGCTCTGATCATATCCTTCTTACCGCGGGCGATCAGAGTGATAAAACTCCCCTCCAGGGTAATGCTTACAATATCAAGTGTATTTTCAAGCCTGTCTCTAAGCTGCCGCAGATCATCGGAAGATATCCCTGTTGCCATGTTCTCTCCCGGGGATTTTTCTCCCGCTGCATCCGGACCGTAACTTCCGTTCATCCGGAATGCACATTGAAACTTCCATATATCCTCCGCCTGTGTGCGCATATCTCCGGCGGTCACAAGCCCGCCCCTGTGCAGGATCGCGATATTCCCACACGTATCCTCCAGTTCCTGCAGACGGTGCGAGGCAACAACTACCGTGAATTTACGTTCTTTCATGGCCTGCCGGAACAGATTCTTCATCACATCCGCCGCGATCGGATCAAGTCCGTCAAAAACTTCATCACACAGAAGATATTTTGTCCCTGCGCAAAGAGCCAGGATCAGAAAGGCCTGACGCTTCATTCCCTTGGAAAATGTACGGATCGGCTGCCGCATGTCAAGGTTGAGTGATTCAGCCATATATCTTACGCCTTCTGTATCCGTTTTGGGATATTGACGTTCATAGAACTCCGCCATCTGTTCCATAGACGCGTTAGGAAAATAGTACGGAGTATCCGGAAGAAAAAATATCTTCTCCGCCGCCTCTGCCAGGCTCTTTCCGTCCACCAGGATCTCACCGGAATCCGGCTCCAGTATCCCGGAGAGAAGACGGAGCAGCGTCGTTTTCCCTGCACCGTTTGTTCCGAGCAGCCCGAACATCTCTCCGTCCGGGATATCCAGAGAGATACCGTCAACGGCCCGGGTCGCGCCGTATGATTTTGCGATCTCTTTTATCCTTATCATGTAACATCTCCTTAAATTATTTAATAATTCTGTAATATATTATAGTATAATATACCAGCCCTGTAAAGCACTCTTTCTGCCACAGAGCAGGAAGCTGTTCCATATCACAGATTATACGTGGACTTTCGGGCGGACTCTGGCCCGCAGATCATACGACGGACCAGGGATCTTCTTTTCCCTCAGCATGACAGACACAGCTCAGAAGCGAGTTTTTCACCATATCGCTTACTGCCTGATCTGTGTAGAACGCCATGTGCGGTGTAACGATCACATTAGGAAACCCTCTTAAAATATACAGATCGCGCTTCTTAAGCACGTCGGACTTACGATCATTATAATACATCCCGAACTCATCTTCTATCACATCCAGTCCGGCCGCACTGATCTTTCCTGACTCTATGCCGTTGATCAGCGCTTTCGTATCGATCAGCCCGCCTCTTGCTGTATTAACGATAACAACACCGTCTTTCATCCTCTCTATGGCGTCTCCGTCGATCAGATGAAAATTATCTTCGAGCAGAGGCATATGAAGTGTGATCAGATCGCATTCCCTGTAGATCGTATCCAGGTCAGTGTACCGGGCGTATCTCTTCACCGAATCGTTTTCATATCTGTCATAAGCATAGATCTTGCAGCCGAATCCCGACAGATCCCGAATGACCGCCTGCCCGATCCTGCCCGTTCCAAGGACGCCCACTGTAAAGTTCGGCAGCTCCCTTCCCTGGAGCCCGGGAAGGGAAAAATCATTGATCTCTTCCCGCTGCATGATCCGCTTCATTCTGCGGATCGACATAAGCATCAGCATGACTGTATAGTCTGCCACACACTCCGGAGAGTAGGATACGTTGCTTACATGGATTTCCAGACGTCTCGCCGCCGCAATGTCAACGTGGTCATATCCGATCGTCCGGGTAGAGATCATCTTCACACCCAGCTCATAAAATCTTTCCATCAGTTTCTCATCGATCTTTGTCGTGATAATGCTCACATACTCGAATCCCTCAGCCAGATGCGCGTTGTCCAACGTCGGATCATCCGGGGTGATCCCAAGTTCTATCCCATACTCTCCGGAAAATTTCTGAAAATACTCCGCTTCGTCAAATTCTCTGTAACTGTACACAAAAATCTTCATTTTTCCCTCCGCCTGTTCCGATTGCCGTTCACACGGGATTGATCTCCGGCATACTTTCTCTTTATACATCAATCATGGAGCAATCCATAATGCTTTATCGCATATGCGATACCGTCCTCTTCCACTGCTTTTGTCACGAACTCCGTATATGGATCCAGGACCGGATCGTGCTCTCCCATCGCCACGGCATGGATGGCGAACTCGAACATCGGAAGATCATTGCTGCTGTCGCCGAATACGTATGCCTGTTCTTTTGTCATACCGAGTCTCTCCAGTATGAAATCACATGCCGTCGCCTTAGAATACCCTTTCTGCACTACCTCATAGGCGTTGTCTCCCCGGTCGAGAGCCTCCATCCCATGTTCACCGATATAATCAAGAAATCGCTTCAGATCGCTCTGTTCATCTGCATAGACGAACAGTTTGTCATATACAAATTCATCCCGCTCGATGGGACACTCAATGCCCATGCCTTTCTCCCGAAAATACCGTCTTGTCGATTCCAGCTTGTCGAATCTTGAGATACGGCTGGGAAAGTATACATCCTCAGGCCCTTCCGCAATAGCGCCCAGGTCGCATTCATGCAGCCTGTCGATGACCGCCCTCCCCTGCTCTCTCGGCAGGGAATGTGACAGCAGCTCCTCATCGTGAAAGAACAGATGGGTGCCGCATCCGCACAGGAAACCGTCGAACGGAAGCCGCCGTATCTCCGCAGGCACACTGCAGATCGTCCTGCCGGTATTAATAAAGAGCATATGACCGGCGCTTTTCGCAGCATGTACAGCTCTTACCGCACTTTCGGGAATCTCTCTTGTCTTTTCACTCAGCAAGGTACCGTCAATATCGAAAAATAAAACTGATCGTTCCATTATTCTCTCCATTTCGTCCAGAATTTCATCTAACATTCTACTATCCTTTTTCCAAAATGTCCACTGGAACTCAATACAGAAAAACATTGTCACACCCGCTTATGCGGGGGCGCCTCCGCAGGCCGGAAGAGTCCCATAAAAAAGGGCAGAAAAATACTGCCAGCAAGACTTTCCCTCAGTGCTCTCTGACAGTATCGCTTCACAATTGTTTTTCAAAAAGCCGTATTATCTGCTTATATCCTGGAACATTTTTACGATATCGATCATCTCCTGCGAGGGATTCGATATCACCGCCGATTCGAGGACCTTACACGGCGGATCTTCCTTTACGCTGTCCACGGCCGCTTTTACTGCGGCCACATCCCCGCCGATAAAGATCAGCGCGTGACCGCCGCATTTTGTATCCTGTGTCACATACTCGACTTCCGCAGTCTTAAGCATACGGTCTGTTACCAGAATGGCATTTGCCTCTCCTACGACTTCTACAAGTCCATAAGCTCCATAAATCATGTCTGTACCTGTCCTTTCCCGAACTATTTGCCGATCGTCATAGTGATCGCTGTCTCTGTGTCCGCTGACGGGGCTGCGATCACGGTATGGGATACGATCTTTGTACGCCCGGCTGCCGCGTCAAGCGCCGCTTCCATGGCGGCCTTTACATCGGATACCGTACCTCGCATCTTCACACAGGCGCCTGATCCCAGCCTGTTTCTCTCCACTGCCTGGATCCTCACGTCAGCCGCCTTTGCAGCTGCATCAAGAGCCACAAAACAGATGCATTCGCTCTCCAGTTCAAATATTCCGATCGCCATTCCCGTATACTCCTGCGCCATAACCTGTCTCCTATCCTTCTTTTTCTTAATTAACGGTCAAAAACCGCGCATACCTGGCCTTTTCCGCTCAGTACCGTCCAGTTTGCCTCATTGATCTCTGCAAGGTGGAATCGGTGCGTGATCATCTGATACAGCGGGAGTTCCGCCGTCTTCGCCAGAGCCAGGACTTTCTCTCCCTGACTGTACGCTTCGTTCGTAAGCCGCGTCCTGACATGCCTTGTCAGATCTGCGGTATTTCCTCCGTCCCTGACGAATCTTCTGACGATACTGTTTCCATCCGGAAGTTCCACGCACTGCAGCGCAATGCCGGCAAGTTCTCCGCCAAAGCACGTTTTCGTCTTCTCCACCATGCCCCGCATCCCGTTCCGGCATGTAAAAACCGCCTTGTGCCTGGCTCCCAGTTTCATAGCAAGAGCAAGGCGTTCTTCGTCTTCATCTATTGCTATGATATCAGAAAATCCCGCACATTTCAATGCCGCGATCACGAGAAGTCCTGTTGTCCGACACCCTACAACTGCAATCTTTTCATACTTCTCCGGTTTATACAATTTGCAGATACGGTCCACAGCAGCCGCCGCTTCGCTCACTTTCCGATACAGCAGCCGTGAATCCAGATCCAGGCCGTTCATCTGCAGGATTTTCATATCTTCTCTGAGTATTACATAGGAAGAATACCATCCGCAGGGCTGTATCTCCCCTTTCCTGTCGGCATACGCGTATTTCTTCTGGTTCACGGAGTTCAGTGCGGTCACAAGATCTCCTTCCTTTATGACTCTTCCGTGGACGTCCCTGATCCCGGGACTGCCGGTCTTTATAACTGTCCCGGTCCCTTCTTCCCCGATCGACGGCATCTGATATGCCGGGACTCCTCTCAGGAATTCCTGTGCGTCCGTTTCTGAAACAATACAGCCTTCCATGTGGACAAGGATTTCTTTTTCTCCGGGCTCTGGAATCTTGTATTCTTTTATTTCATATTTCTCCGCCTCTGTCAGAAAAGCGGTTTTTCCTTTCCGCAAAGCGGCGTCTTTCCTTACTTCTTTTATTACCTGTTTTACGATCTCGTCTATCTTTACATCCATAGCCTTATCTCCTTTGCCAGGGCACCTGTCTGTCAGATATCCCATGCAGCAGCTTGTCGATCCTGATCTTTACGACGACTTTTCTGTAAGCAGCCGGCTGTTTGTCATGGCAGCACGGTTTATGAGCGTCTGTAGGGTATACGATACAGAACATCCCCGGCTTCATCGTGATCTTCTGTCCCTTTCCGGTAAGCCACTGGATATCATTCTTGCTGTCGTAAGAAGACTTCTCTTCCAGCTCTGAGGCATCCGCGTACTCCCACATCTCATCGCCTTCCAGAAGCACCTGCATATCAAAATAGTCCTTATGTACCTCGAAATCCGCTTCGTCAAAAGACCTTGTCTCTCCTTCCTGGACAAAGGCAAAGCCTTTCCCGACAGGATATCTGCCGACAGGCAGCCTCTCCTTTTTCACTTTCTCAACAAAGCGAACAGCATCCCAAATCTCAGGGATGCACCGCTGATAATATCGAAAATTTTCCAACTTGTCTATGATCATCTCTCTCTGCCTCTCATCCTATCAGATCCAGTTCCCGCATCTTATTATAGACTTTCGCCTTCATTTCCGCATCGAGGGGCATTCCCGGGAGTCTCTCATGTCCGTCCTGCTCCAGAACGCGGTAATACATCGCCTGCTTACATGCAAGAAAAAGCGGCGTACTGTATGTATAGATATCCATCGCCTCTACCATCTTTCTGAACCAGTCTGCCGCCTCATTAAAATCGCCGCGTTTTGCAGCCTGATATGTGCCTACCGTGTATTCCGGAGCAAAGTTTGCCGTCGCATTGATAAAGCCGTCTACGCCGCATGCGAGAAGTCCCATCGCCTGATCCTCATAGGCGCAGAACACCGAAAATTCAGGATTGATCTCTTTCACTTTCTGCATGGATCGGAGATGACCGAAATCAGCAATTGTATCTTTGATCCCGACGATATTCGGATTTGCTTTCACCAGATCGCACACTACGTCCGCACTGAAACAGTATCCCGTCAGATCCGGAAAGTTATAGATGATGATCGGCAGGCGAGTATGAGAAGCCACATATTTAAAATATGCTTCTACCATATCTGTGCTGTACACGCTGAAATACGGATTGATCAGAAGTACCCCGTCCACACCGATACTCTCCACATATTCCAACAGTTCCATCGTATTTTCCAGACAGGTGTCGCCTACTCCGACGATCACATTCACTCTGCCTGCAACATACCGTGTCATTTCACATATGAAATCTTTTTTCTCCTGCACGGTCATAATGCTGAATTCGCCTGACGTTCCAAGATAGGCCAGACCGTCCACGCCTTTTTCGATCAGAAAATCCGCCTGTCTTTTGCTTGCCTCTATGTCGATCTTATAGTTTTCGTCAAAAATAGTGATCACCGGTGGATTCACACCGCACAATCTTTTCATAGCTGTATTTCCTCCTTAATGATAACCGAGCTGCGCTGAAAGTTCCTGCCCTGCCGTGAGCAGTTCGCCGATCACCCTGTCTTTTTTCGGGAGCATCCTCTCCACAGGCCCTGAAACACTGATAGCGGCTACCATACGGCGGGAGCCGTCATAAATCGGGACCGCGGTACACCACAGGCCTTCTTCGATCTCCTGATCGTCCACGGAATATCCCTGTTTCCTAAACTGTTTTAGCTGTTCCTCAAGCTCCTCTTTATTGCGAACTGTCTTGTGTGTATATTCTTCAAAATCAAGCTGCTCTATAATCTCTCTGCTCTCCCTGTCCGGCAGGAACGCCAGAAATGCCTTGCCAAGTCCCGTACAGTATACCGGCTTTCTGGATCCGATATTTGCGTTCGTATTGATCGTTTGTTCACACCATTCTTTTGCTATATACACGATCTCATCCCCCGAGAGGACTGCGAGAAAGCAGGTCTCTTCCAGGGTGTTCATCAGATGTCTCAGGTGCGGAGACGCCATCTTTCCAATGTCAAAGCGGGAAGCCGCAATGTCTCCGAGCCGCACCAGTTTTCCTCCGAGGGAATATCTCTTCCCGTCATCAATCATCAAATACCCGTGTTCCAGCATCGTCTGCAGGATACCGAGCGTACTGCTTGGGGCGAAATTAAGCGTCTGACTGATCTCTTTATTTGTCATACCGCCCGGGGCCCCCTCAAGAAGTTCAAATATCTGTAACACTCTCTCTGCAGATTTTACTGCCATATCCATACCTCATTTCGCTGACAGAAACTCCCTGTCCCACAATTTTATGTGACAAGGCAGGAGTTCAGACTGCGCCGGACTCCTGCTCTTCATCATATTTTATATTGATTATATTACAGAATCAATGTAGAAATCAATCCTACAATTATAATAAGGATGATTCCGACCACAGATGCGATCGCCTCGCCTAACATATAAGTTTTGACGCCTCCGGAAAAATTAAATCCGCACATATTTGTGACGATCCAGAAGCCGGAGTCGTTTACTGTAGCTCCGAACATCGCTCCGGACAGACACGCCAATGCGATAAATACCGGATGGATCGGAGTCACCACTGCAACGCTCTGCATGATAGAAAACGTTGTAAGCGACGCAACCGTACCGGAACCTGTAATCTGACGGAACAAAAGTCCGAGAATGTACGCGATCAGAAGTATGATCACTACATTTCCTGAGATATTGGATACCATGCTCTCGATCGCGCCATTCACACCGGATGCAGTGATCACTGCCGCAAACGCTCCACCCGCTCCTGTGATCAGGAATACAAGTCCCGCCGACTGCAGAGCTGTATTCGCCGATTCCTCTGTCTTCTTAAGGCCGAGGAATCTGATCGAAATGATCGTCGCCGCAATAACGCCGCACAGCATGGACATCGTCTTCGTTCCGAGGAATTCAATAACCGCCGGAGAAGATCCTGTAGCCGCATCCATTACTGTATTGAGCAGGATCAGTATAACAGGAAGGAAGATCGGGATCAGGGAAATACCGAAAGAAGGCAGTTTTTCCGGAAGGTTCATTTCGTCCACATTCAGGCCGTTTCCGTTTTCATCTTTCTCTGTGTTCCATCCGAAGTGATCTATCAGTTTTCTGTGTATCACCAGAGAAATACCCACGATCGGAATACCAAGTATCAGTCCCATCGCGATCATAATGCCGAGATCGAAATCGAAATACTCCGGAGCTGCCAGAGGATTTGGCGTTGGCGGCACAAGTGTGTGCGCAACAGCGGCTCCTATGGATATCGCCCCTGCTATGTAGCCGATCCCTTTGTTGATCTTTTTCATAAGAGCCACTCCGATCGGGATCAGAATGACAAACGTCACATCAAAAAATACCGGGATCGCAAGGATAAATGCTGCAAAAGCCACAGCGTAAAGCGCTTTTGACTCAGGGAAAAGCCTTACCATACGATCTGCAATGACATTCGCGCCTCCGGTATCGCTTACCATCTGGCCGAGTATGATACCGAAGCCGATCGGGAACCCGATGCCGGCCAGCATATCGCCGAAACCATTATCTATCACGCTGACAAGACCGGATGTAACGGTTCCGTCTTCTGCAGTGACGTCGGTAAGCGGAACTCCCGTCAGTGCTCCCAGGAGCAGCGCTCCCAGGATAAGAGCGACTGCCGGATTTACTTTGAATTTTGTAATCGCAATTACTACCAGAACGATCGATACGACCAAAGATACGATCATGAATCCAGTTGACATTTTAACCCTCCACTTTCTCTCTGAATATTATAGTATTGTTACAGGTGCGTCCCTTTCCTGACTTCTACAAGCGTCTTGTCTTTATTGAGCTCAACGCCGAAGCCCGGTTTGTCGCTGACTTTGAGTTTTCCGTTAACCGGCATAGGCTCGTCCTTCAGTAACGGATAGTACTGCGGAACTACCTTGTCAGCTTTCGGAGCCATCATCAGACATTCTGTGATCGGGGAGTTTGTTTTCGTTGTTACGTAATGATAACTGTATGTGCCGCTTCCGTGCGGGATCACAAGCTTGCCGTGAGCTTCCGCAAGGTTACCGATCTTGATAAGTTCTGTCATACCGCCGCACCAGCCGACATCCGGCTGGATCACGTCGAGATCGCAGTCCTCGATCAGCATACGGAAGCCGTATCTTGTGGCTTCATGCTCGCCGCCGGTCACCATGATCTGATTGCCCGCGGCTTTCTTAAGATCACGGTATGACCAGTAGTCATCCGGGTTGAAGCACTCTTCGATCCAGTTGAACTTAAGGTCTGCCGAAGCCTGCATCAGACGCTTTGCATAATAGAGATCCAGCGCCATCCAGCAGTCCCACATGAGCAGGAACTCATCTCCGCATTTCTCCCGCATATCCGCAGCGAGTTCTATGCTCTTCTTCAGCCCTTCCATGCCGTCGTCCTGGCCGTACACAAGCGGGATCTTACCTCCGACAAATCCCATTTCCTTTGCAAGATCCGGTCTTGGCCCCGTTGCATAGAACGTCAGTTCCTCCCGGACTTTCCCGCCGATCATTGCATATACAGGTTCTTCCCTCAGCCTTCCGAGCAGATCCCAGAGCGCCAGGTCAATAGCGGAAATCGCGTTCATGACAACTCCTTTTCTCCCATAGTACAGAGATGCCCGGTACATCTGGTCCCATATCTTCTCGATCTCGCTTGCATCTTTGCCTACTACAAAGCGGTCCAGATGATTCATCACAAGCCATGCCGCCGGATATCCTCCTGTCGTAATGCCGAAACCTGTAACGCCGTTGTCTGCTTCTACCTCAACGACAAGCGTCTTCAGCGCATTGATTCCAAAACTTGTTCTGGTAGCCTTGTACTCCGGATAGATGCTCATCGGAGTAGCGATCTGTTTGACAATCCAGTGCTCTTCCGACTGATCGTGATAGTCCGCTCCGCCGCCCTCGGCAACATACGCTCTGATCGCAGTGATCTTTCTTCCCATTAATGCCATGTTCTTCTCCTCCTGTTCTTGAAGTCTTTTTGATGATAATTCATATACATGAATCTAATTCATATTTATATTTTAACCCTTTCTTCCACCCGAGTCAATATGCGCGCATTATATTTGACAATATTACACAAATTTGTTCTTCATTTTTATGCAATTTCACAATAACACTTTCTTACTCTGCCTTCATATACTATTCACGAGACAATGTTCCTGATCTGGAGATATCCATGAAACATAAGCTGTCACATTTTTTCCATTCGTTATTCCAATGTAAAATACGTACCCGATATGGACAGAATGCTGCAAGGACTACCGCTCTTCTTTTCTTTTTTCTCGCGGCATACGCACTGGGTGCCGGAACCGCCTATCTGTCAGAAAATCCCGGCAGAAGTATACCGGCCGGCGCTTCCGGCAGCGCTGTTCCTTTCCTGGCCGAGGGGAACTGGGGGCTGAGCTTTCAGGAGGACGGGCAGGTTCCAACGGGAAACGCCTCCATAGAGGAACTGAGACAATACAATGCCTACTATGCCTGCGACACTGATGAAAAGATACTTTACCTCACCTTTGACGCCGGGTATGAGAACGGATGCACTGAGCCGATCCTGGATGCACTGAAAAAACATGATGTGTCGGCTACCTTTTTTGTTGTAGGCACTTATATTGAGTCTGAACCTGAATTGGTCCGGAGAATGGTGAAAGATGGGCACACTGTCGGAAACCATACATGGCATCATCCTGACATGGCACAGATTTCAGATATGGATTCTTTCAGAGAGGAGATCACATCGGTAGAAGATGCTTACCGCAATGTCACCGGTCAGGAAATGACGAAGTATTACCGGCCTCCTCAGGGGAAATATAATGAGTCTAATCTTGAAATGGCAAAAGAACTGGGATACAAGACATTCTTCTGGAGTCTTGCATACGTGGACTGGTATCAGGACGACCAGCCCACCAGAGAGGAAGCCTTTGATAAGCTTCTCGGCAGGATCCATCCCGGCGCCATCGTGCTTCTCCACAGCACATCCTCCACCAACGCCGCTATATTGGATGAACTGCTGACAAAATGGGAAGAAATGGGATATCAGATCCGTCCGCTCTCTGAACTGGCGGGGTAGGTTCCTCACTCGCTTCTTCTGAGGATATCATATTTATCGGGTATCTCACTTAACTCTACCCGGAGGACCTGCCGGGAGTGCGGCGCACTTTCCTGCTCCTCCCCCTCCTCATTGAGGATACGTCTGACAGTCACGTCCACGTTTCTCCCGTCCGGCTTCATGATCTCGATCGTCTCGCCGACGGAAAATTTGTTTTTCTGCGTTATCGTGCACAGACCGTCCTGTGTCTCTTCGACGCTACCCAGATATGTGTACTCTTTATTGTAAGTGTTATTGTCATAGATCTGCGTGTTCTCATCCGGTTTCCCGAAGAAGAATCCCGTTGTGAACTGACGGTAAGTGCAGTTGGATATCTGATCAAGATACCAGGGCATATTTTCCCGGTACAGAGCAGGATCCTTCTGATAATCGTCAATCGCTCTGCGGTAGGTGCGCGCTACCGTTGCCACATAGAGAGCGGTCTTCATCCGTCCTTCGATCTTAAAGCTGTCGATACCGGCGTCGATCAGCTCCGGGATGTGGCCGATCATGCACAGATCTTTGGAGTTAAAGATGTATGTTCCCCTCTCGTTCTCGTAAACAGGCATATACTCACCCGGCCTTGTCTCCTCGACAACCGCGTATTTCCAGCGGCATGGATGTGTACATGCGCCGCGGTTGGCGTCCCGCCCGGTAAAATAACTGCTCAGGAGACATCGCCCGGAGTAAGAGATACACATTGCTCCGTGGACGAACGTCTCAATCTCCAGATCCTCCGGAATATGGGCCCTGAGCTCTTTGATCTCCGCGAGCGAGAGTTCCCGGGCAGACACCACGCGGCTCGCCCCCTGGCGGCGCCAGAAGTTATATGTCCCATAGTTCGTATTATTGGCCTGGGTGCTGATATGCCGGTCGATCTCCGGACAGATCTCCTTTGCAAGGTCGAAAACGCCAGGATCCGCTATGATGAGCGCATCCGGTCTGATCTCTTTCAATTCCCCGAAATATTCTCTCACTCCCGGCAGATCCCCGTTATGTGCAAGGATATTTGCCGTTATGTACACTTTCACTCCATGCTCATGTGCGAATGAGATCCCTTCCCTCATCTCGTCCATAGAGAAGTTTTTCGCTTTCGCTCTGAGGCCGAACGCCTCGCCGCCGATATACACGGCATCCGCCCCGAATATCACCGCAGTCTTCAGCACTTCCAGACTGCTTGCCGGGATCAGTAATTCAGGATGTCTGCTCATATGTTTCTTTCCTTTCTGCATTTCACGCTCACTGCCACCCCATCCCCAAGCGGAAGGATGGATGTCACAAGATAAGGACTGTGCTTGATTTCATAGAGGTATTCCCGCATCCTTGCATGTATCGTCCGATTGCGGCGCTCCACTGCAAATCTTGATTCGATCACATCGCCGTCCTGCATCACATTGTCGGAGACGAGACAGGCGCCCTCTCCAAGCAGACGGAGAACTTCCGGCAGATAGTGGATATACTGTCCTTTTGCAGCGTCCATAAATATAAGATCATAAGGTCCATCCAGCCTTTTCAGCACATCTGCGGCGTCGCCCTCTATCAGAGTGATCTGTTCCTCTTTGCCCGCCCGTCTGAAATTCTCCCTGGCAACAGGGATACGTTTCTCATAATTTTCTATCGTAGTGATCGTACATGTTTCCGGCGCGTACTCGCTCATAAGAAGAGCCGAAAATCCCACTGCCGTCCCTACTTCCAGAATGCGCTCCGGCCTTTTTATCATGAGAAGCACTTTCAGAAAACTCTGCATCTCACGCCGTATGACCGGCACGTCCGCCGCCCGGGCTTCACTCTCGATCTCCTCGAGCATCGCGCTGTTTTTTGTATCCAGTGAATTGATAAATGTGACGATACGTTCATCTACTATCATATATAAACACACCTGTATTCAGCACAGATGCACAGGGTTCTCCCTGTGCACCGGCTCCTGCTGTTGATTTCTATACATCTACGTCCATGATGATCGGTATCACCATCGGTCTTCTCTTCGTCTTCTTCCAGATATAATCGTTCATGGCATCGCGGATCACGAGCTTGATCTTGTTCCAGTCCGTATGTCTTCCGCTCAGGCATTTGTCCAGCGCCTCGGATACTGCTCTTCTGGCGTCTTCCATAAGCTGCTCCGACTCTCTTACATAGACGAATCCGCGGGAAACAATATCCGGCCCGGCAAGAAGACGGTTCGTTCTGCGTTCCAGCGTCAGCACGACAATGATAATGCCGTCCTCTGCAAGGTGCTGTCTGTCACGCAGTACAATATTTCCGACGTCACCCACTCCAAGTCCGTCCACAAGAACGGCTCCCGTGTGCACCTTGTCCACGACTTTCGCCGATTCATCGTCCAGCTCCAGCACATCGCCCGACTGAATGATAAATACATTCTGTTTCGGGATTCCGAGCGATCTTGCCACCTCGGCGTTCGCCTTGAGATGACGGTACTCGCCGTGCACAGGTATGGCATATTTCGGCTTCACGAGAGAATAGATCAGTTTGAGTTCCTCCTGGCAGGCATGGCCCGACACGTGAGTATCCTGGAAGATGACCTCCGCGCCTTTTGCCGAAAGTTCGTTTATCACCCGCGAAACTGATTTCTCATTTCCGGGGATCGGATTCGAACTGAAGATGATCGTGTCGTTTGGCTGGATCGTCACTTTGCGGTGGACGTCTGCCGCCATTCTCGACAGTGCCGCCATAGACTCGCCCTGGCTGCCTGTAGTGATGAGCACCATCTTCTCCGGCGGATAGTTCTTCATCTCGTCGATCTCGATGAGCGTTTTATCCGGCACGTTCAGATAGCCCAGCTCGGATGCGGTGGAAATGATATTAACCATGCTCCGTCCCTCTACCACTACTTTTCTCCCGTATTTATACGCCGAATTGATGATCTGCTGCACACGGTCCACATTAGAGGCAAACGTTGCGATGATCAGCCTTGTGTTCTGATGTTCGGCAAAGATATGGTCAAATGTAATGCCAACCGTCCTCTCTGACTGGGTAAATCCGCGACGTTCTGCATTCGTACTGTCAGACATGAGGGCGAGCACGCCTTTCTTTCCGATCTCCGCAAATCTCTGAAGATCAATAGCGTCTCCGAACACCGGCGTATAGTCAACCTTGAAGTCTCCCGTATGCACGATGACTCCGGCCGGAGAGTAGATCGCAAGCGCCGAGGCGTCCTGGATACTGTGGTTTGTCTTGATGAATTCAATCCTGAACCTGCCCAGATTGATAGACTGTCCGTGCTGCACTACTTTACGTCTTGTGCTTCGCAGGAGATTATGCTCTTTCAACTTGTTCTCGATAATCCCCATTGTCAGTTTCGTCGTATAGATCGGCAGATTTATATCTTTCAGAACATAGGGCAGCGCCCCGATATGATCCTCATGTCCGTGGGTAATGACAAACCCTTTCAATTTGGACGCATTGTCTTTCAGATAAGTCACATCCGGAATCACAAGATCGATCCCCAGCATATCATCCTCCGGGAACGCCAGACCGCAGTCCACAACAACAATACTGTCCTCATACTCGAAGGCAGTGATGTTCATACCGATCTGCTCCAGCCCGCCCAGCGGTATGATGCGCAATTTTCCTTTTTTTTCTTTTTTCAAGTGTGAAACACCTCCATAAATTTTATGTATCACATTACTTGCGGGCACAAAAAGAACAGCAGTTGCTCAGGCTGCTACTGTAAAACAGTCACTTCTGTTTTTCCATACATTCTCTGCACAGGCCATAGAATTTCAGTTCATGATCCAGGACATGGAATCCAGTCGCATCCTCGATGTAACGCTCCAGATCATCGAGCAGATCATCGTCAAAAGGAATCACTTTATTACATGTCCTGCATATGAGATGATGGTGGTTATGCCTTGCGTCACCCAGTAACAGATGTCCGATCTCGTACCGTACACAACCGTCATCAAGATTGAGTCTGTCCACAAGCTGCATTTCCCATAAAAGCTGGAGCGTACGATAAACCGTAGCCAGCCCGATCTCAGGATAATCCTCCGATACCAGCTCGTAGATGTCCTCTGCAGTCATATGCCTGCCGCTGTTCTGCTCAAGGACCGACAGGACAAGGATTCTCTGGTGCGTTACCTTTAATCCCTTTTTCCTGAGTTTTTCTTTGAGCAGCTCCTCTGTGCTTTTCTGTCCCATCCGCGTTCTTTCGTCTCCCCGCAGTAAAGTAGATCTATTGTAAAAGTCCAGAAAGGACCTTACATTTCTATATTCACATCTTCCAGCAGTTCCTCAAATACTTTCGACACTGCCAGCAGTTCCGTCTCGTCCTCAACGATCTCATAGACACTGTCACCGCATCCGGAGTCTGTATTTTCTCTCAGTATGAGGCATTCTGCGTCATCTTCTTCCGAATCTGTGACAAGTATATATGTATTCCCGTTTATCATCGTCTCTTCGAGTACGAAAAATTCATCTTCCCCGTTTTCATCTGCAAAAGCAAATCTTACTTTCTCCATAAAAAACGCCCCTTATCAATAATCATCTGAAACCATCGCCGCCGTATGCTCCCCGTCACGCTTCATATGCATAAGGTCCAGATATCCCTGCAGGATAAATACCGCAGCGATCTGATCGATATGCTTCTTGCGGTTTTCTCTTCTTACTCCGCTCTCGATCAGTGTGCGCTCCGCCTCGACGGTAGTCAGGCGCTCGTCCCACATAACGATCTCCAGTCCTGTCCGCCTGTGGAGCATATCTCTGAATTCCAGCGCTTTCTCCGCACGCTCCCCTATGTCATTGTTCATATGTTTCGGAAAACCGAGCACGATCTTCTCTACACCGTACTCCCCGATCAGCGCTTCGATCCGGGCGCATGTACGTCTCAGTTTATTTTCTTCCTTCCGTCCGATCGTCTCGACCGCCTGAGCCGTCAGGCCAAGCGGATCGCTGATCGCTACCCCGACGGTCTTAGTCCCGTAATCAAGCCCCATGATCCTCATGACTGATTATTCCCATGAATTGTGTTCGATATACGCTTTCAACAGTTCTTCTACAAGTTCATCCCGCTCTACTTTCATCACAAGGCTCCTCGCCCCGTTGTAGCTGGTGATATAAGTAGGATCGCCCGACATGATGTACCCGACGATCTGGTTGACCGGGTTATATCCTTTTTCCTTCAGAGCCTTGAACACGATCTCAAGGATGTCCTTTGCTGAGATCTGCGGTCCTGGCTCGACCTGAAAGAATTGTGTATTACTAAGGTCACTCATCGTATGTTCCTCCTTTTCTGTCCGTCCGTAATATCAACGGCATTGTATGCCGCATATTTCTGTATTTCTGGATAAAATCCCAAAATCCCTATTTACAATTCTAATATAATCCACACAGAAATTCAACGTATAATTTGTGAATCATTTTCAATTTGCACTTCTACGATACAATTTTTAAGATTTTCCTCTGTTTCTAGTGCAATTTTCATATACTCCCGCGTATGCCCGGTCTGTACGCGCTTGCCGTTCACCGACGTTTCTTCTTCCACAAGGACGTCTACTGTCTTTCCGATGAACTTCTCCTCATACGCTCTTCTCTTTCTCTCTCCGAGCGCTATCAGTACGGCGCTTCTCTCTGCTTTTGTCTGCTCATCGATCTGACCGTCCATCCCGGCTGCCTTTGTGCCCTCTCGTCTGGAATATTTAAAGATATGCGTCTCGTAGAAATCCACTCTGTCGACAAACGCTGCGGATTCCCTGAATTCTTCTTCTGTCTCGCCCGGAAATCCAACGATCACATCTGTCGTCAGGGCCGGATCCCCAAAATATTTTCGGAGAAGGCGGCATTTTTCATAATATTCCGCGCTCGTATATCGCCGGTTCATCCGCCTGAGCGTAGCATCGCAGCCGCTCTGCAAAGACAGATGGAAATGCGGACATATCTTCTCAAGAGAGCTGAGCTCCCGGGCAAATTCCTCTGTGATAATCCCAGGTTCAAGGGAACCGAGCCGTATCCTCTCAATCCCTTCCACCTCGTGCACGGCGCGGATCAGCCCGGAAAGGCTGCTTGTCCCGCCATGATCGATCCCGTAGGAGCTCAGATGGATTCCCGTAAGCACAACTTCCTTATAGCCGTTTGCCGCAAGGTGTCTCACCTCCTCTGCCACATCTTCCATCTCACGGCTTCTGACACGGCCTCTGGCGTAGGGGATGATACAGTAAGTACAGAACTGATTGCATCCATCCTGCACCTTGATATATGCTCTTGTGTGGTCTCCCGGTTTCGTCAGGTGCAGAGCCTCGTATTCATCCGTCCGCCCGATGTCTTCTACCTCAGCAAGAGCTCTGTGCCCCTTTTGTCCTGATTCCGCCTGATCCGCGGCATATTCTTCCAGGATCTTCACAAGGTCCTTTTTATGATTATTACCCAGAACGATATCGATGCAGGGATCCACTTCTTTTCCGTCCTGAGCCTGCACATAACATCCGGCCGCCACCACGACCGCCTCGGGGTTCATCCTCCGCGCCCGGTGAAGCATCTGCCGGGATTTACGGTCGGCGATATTTGTCACCGTACATGTATTTATGATATAGACGTCCGCTCCCTCCTTAAAGGGAACGATCTCATAGCCGGCGTTTTCCAGCATCTCCTGCATCGCTTCTGTTTCATATGCATTTACTTTACAGCCCAGGTTGTGCAGCGCTGCCTTTTTCATAACAAAATTACCTCTTTTTTCCTCTTGTTTCTTGACTTTTTCCAGTGCATCCCGTAGAATATACATGAGGCGCAATACCTTACTTTATTGTATGATTCAAGGAGGGATTTATTAAAATGAAAACCGTACAGATTTCATTAAATTCAATCGACAAAGTAAAATCTTTTGTAAACGAGATCACAAAGTATGATAATGACTTTGATTTAGTATCCGGAAGATATGTTATAGATGCCAAATCAATCATGGGTATTTTCAGCCTGGATCTTTCCAAGCCGATCGATCTTAACATCCATGCTGACGGCAATGTAGATGACATTCTCGCAGCTCTGGATTCTTACATTATTAAATAGTCAGACACATATGAAAAGCTGTTCCCTCTGCGGAGCAGCTTTTTTACGCTGATCTGCTTCGGCGCGCGGCCGGTATTATCCCCTTCCGCGCGCCCGTTTTATCTCTGTTACTCTCCGTTTGCGACTGTGATCACTTCTGTCGTCTCAATCGCCGTCGCCATCAATTCGTCGATCTTTTCCGTCAGGTTCCGTTCGGATTTCGCGATCCTGTCCGTATCCGGTCTTGTCACAGGATGTTTCGCCACAAAGATCGTACAGCAGTCTTCATAGGGCAGGATCGAAGTCTCGTATGTGTCGATCTTCTCCGCGATCTCCACGATCTCCTTCTTGTCAAATCCGATCAGAGGGCGGTAGACAGGCAGTGTGCACACTGCGTTCGTCGCGGCAAGACTCTGCATCGTCTGGCTTGCCACCTGACCGATACTCTCCCCTGTGATAAGCCCGAGACATCCGTCCTTCTCTGCAAAATGTTCGGCGATCCGCATCATGTATCTGCGCATAATGATCGTCAGTTCGTCGTGGGGGCACTTCTCATAGATATAGAGCTGTATCTCCGTAAAGTTTACGATATGAAGTTTTACGGGTCCGGCATAAGCCGACACAAGCCTCGCCAGATCGACAACCTTCTCCTTCGCTCTCTCACTTGTGTAGGGCGGCGCATGGAAATATACCGCCTCAATCTCCACGCCTCTCTTTGCGATCATGTATCCCGCGACCGGACTGTCGATACCGCCGGACAAAAGCAGCATAGCGCTGCCGTTTGTCCCCACCGGCATGCCGCCCGGACCTGGGATGATCTCCGAATAAATATAGACCTCTTCCCTGATCTCCACATTCAGCCTGATATCCGGATGATGGACATCCACTTTCATCTGCGGATATGCATCGAGGACCGCCTCTCCCAGCTCGCAGTTTATCTCCATGGAGTTCAGCGGATAGCGCTTATTGGCACGTCTCGCTTCTACCTTAAACGTCCGGTTTCCTTCCGGATACATCTGTCCCACATAGTCGGCCACGTCTTTCCTGAGTTCTCCGATCTCCCGCACCGGTCGTCTCACAACAGGGCAGATGCCCACGATGCCGAATACTTTCTGAAGGCTCTCTACCGTGTCGTCATAATCATATTCGCCCTCGCAGTCTACATATACTCTTCCGTGGCATTTGTGCACGAGGAATTCACCATCTACGTCCTTTAACGCATATCTGATCTGGCGCACCAGAGCATCCTCGAACATATAGCGGTTTTTCCCCTTGATCCCGATCTCTCCGTACTTGATCAAAAACGAATGAAATGTCATTTTTCTCTCCTTTGCTGCCGCCTGACTGCGTGGTCTTCCGCATCAGCGCCGTGTGTATCTCCTAAGCATCGGTATACAATTATATAGTGTTTCCAGTGTATAGTCAATTTCTTCTTTCGTCGTAAACTCCGACATACTGAAACGGATCGTCGCATCCAGATATTCCCTCGCAGCCCCGATTCCTTTGAGGACGCCGCTCACTGCCGGGTGGTTTGACGAGCAGGCTGATCCGGACGACACATAGATGCCTTTCTCCTCCAGCGCATGGAGTAGCACCTCGCTGCGCACCCCTGCCACGCCGAGGCTGATGATATGCGGAGCGCCGCCTTCATCCGCAAAACCATGGACCGTCGTATCCTCGATCCCGGCTACGCCTTCGATAAAGTAGTTCCTCAGTTCCCGCATAAGCGCAGTCTTCATCTCAAGGTCCTGATAGATCATCCTGGACGCCAGGCCAAGCCCTGCGATTCCCGGGACATTCTCTGTGCCGGAGCGGATATTCTTCTGCTGCTCGCCGCCGAACACGATCGGTCTGATCTTCACCCTGCTGTCAATATAGAGAAACCCGACACCTTTGGGGCCGTGGATCTTATGTCCGCTCGCGGTGAGAAGGTCAACGCCTATTCTCTTGGGATAGATACGGTACTTCCCATATCCCTGTACGGCATCCGTATGAAACAGGATAGACGGCTTATACTTCTTAACCATCGCAGCAGCTTCCCGCACCGGCTGAACAGTACCCACTTCATTATTCACATACATAACGGACACAAGTATGGTCTCAGGGCAGAGCGCCTCTCTGAGCGCGTCCAGCTTTATCTTCCCTTTTGCGTCCACCGGAAGATATGTCACCCTGAATCCCTCTTCCTCTTCAAGATAACGCATCGTATTCAGGATGGCCGGATGCTCGATCGAGGAAGTGATCAGATGACTGCCGTTTCTCCTGTTCGCCCTTGCGCAGCCGATCAGAGCCAGATTGTCGCTCTCGGTGCCGCCGGATGTAAAAAAGATCTCTTTCGCATTCACCTTGAGAAGTCTTGCGATCGTCTCTTTCGACTCCCGGATATAGTGTTCTGCCTGCACGCCTTTTCTGTGCATGGAGGAAGGATTTCCATAATCCCGGCACATCACTTTATATACCAATTCCCCTACTTCGGGATAGCACATCGTCGTAGCGGAATTGTCCAGATAAACTTCCATTGCTTTCTTTCCTTTACTCTTTTCTTACTTTTAAATTATGATTCCTGCTCTCCAGATGATACATGAGGATCGAGAGCGTTGTCAATCCCGCTGTCTCTGTCCGAAGGATACGCTTCCCCAGCGTGATACGCCTGGCTCCGATATGTTCTGCCCGTTCCACTTCCGCTTCCTCAAAGCCGCCCTCGGGGCCGATAAAAACGCCAATGGACTGCCCAGGCATGAGATTCTCAATTACCTGCGCGGTCTGTTCCATTCCTTCCTCCAGCTCATAGGGAATCAGGATCACATCCAGATCTTCTGCTGTGCGGAGCGCCTCGTCAAAGCTCTTTAACGGCTGTATTTCCGGTATCCTGCCGCGCCCGGACTGCCCGGCCGCACCTTTCGCGATCGTCTGCCACCGCTCCTGTTTCTTCTTAGCCTTCCTGTCATCGAACTTCACAATGGAGCGTCTCGCCGCAAACGGTACGACGCTGAATACGCCCAGCTCTACCGCTTTCTGGACGATCAGATCCATCTTGTCTCCTTTCGGAAGTCCCTGAAAAAGCCATATCTGTGAAGGGAGCTCTGTATTTTCTTCCAATTCTCCAATGATATCAAGGACCGCTCCGCCCCCGGCGTATCCGCTGATACAGCACAGGTAACGTCCTCCCTGTCCATCGCTGATCCGCACCTCTTCGCCCGGCTTCATGCGGAGGACATTTTTGATATGATTAACATCCTCTCCTTCAAGATAGATCCGTCCGCCGCGGACCTGTGAAGGTTGAGCAAAAAACTGCTGCATCTCTGTTTCTCCTGTCTATTCTTCTTTATCCGATGCTGTCCGGTATGCTTTCCCGCAGTCCGTCATCACTTTATCTTTGTCCTGCGTTACTTTCTTGCTGTCACACATACCCATTCGCCCTGATACGTCACATCGAGCACTGTAAGTCCCGCCGCTTTCACCGCGTCGACTACAGTCTCTTCCTTGTCATCGATAATGCCGCTTGTAATATAGACTCCTCCTTCTTTTAACTGGCCTGTAATTACCGGCGTAAGCTCCACGAGGACGTCCGCGAGAATATTTGCCACAACAATATCGTAGCATCCGTATCCCACTTTGTCCTGTATTTCTTTGTCGTCGATGATATTTCCTGTCATTACCTCATAGCGGTCCTTTGATATACCGTTTTCTTCCATATTTTCATATGTGGCTTCGATGGCACATGGATCCAGGTCCGTCCCTACAGAATAGGCGGCTCCGAACTTAAGCGCGAGCATACCGAGGATACCGCTTCCGCATCCCACATCGAGAATTCTTGTGTTTTCTGTCACAAATTTCCTGATCTGCCGGATGCATAACTGCGTCGTCTCATGCATTCCGGTACCGAAAGCTGTACCGGGATCGATATGTATTACCATCTTATCGCTGTCCTCAGGTTTCACATTCTCCCAGGATGGGATAATAAGGATATCATCCACATAAAACTGATGGAAATACTGTTTCCAGTTATTTACCCAGTCTACATCCTCCGTCTCGGACTCTTCGATCAGGCATTCTCCGACATCTGTCCAGGCTGACAGTTCCTGCAGTTCCCGGCGGACGTCTGCAAGGATCCTTTCCCTGTCATCCCCGGGTTCCAGATAGAAACTTAAATATGCCACGCCATCGTCCTCCTTGATCTCTGGCAGGATATCCACAAACATCTGCTCTTTATCCTTTTGTGTCAGCGGGACTTTGTCCTCTATCTCCACCCCCTGGATACCGAGGTCCATCAGCATACTGCTGACGATATCCTCTGCCGCTGTCGTTGTTTTTAATCTGTATTTATTCCACTTCATCGCTTATTCTCCTTCTCCCTGTCCGTTTTCTTTCTGAAACCAGAGGTTTAAATCTACATTTGCATTGATCCCCGGCACCGTGCCGGACTCGCTGTACTGCCAGATCTCATAATCGTATGGACACTGTGGGATCTCATAATAATCAGCATACCAGAAATCATACTCTTTCAGCTGCTCCATATCAAGGGTGAACGCCATCCACTTCATATTAGAATAGATCATGGCATCGTATCCCGCCTGTTCGACCGTATCGCAGAAAACCTTACAGTAATTGGTGAACTCCTCTGTTGTATTGTCGTCTGTCCGGGCCGTATCCCATTTGATCTCCTCGGTATCGTAGACAACGGGACCTGCGATTTCATAAGAGGCCAGATGCTTTAGAACAAACTCCGCCTCCTCCACCGCCTCTGCAGCGCTGATCGCCTGAGAGAAGAAATAAACTCCCACGTCAAGTCCGGCCTTGAGCGCGCCTTTGATATTCTCTTCATACATGGCGTCCATCACAAGCGCTCCGCTCTCACCGTAAGCCCGGTACCCCAGACGGATGATAACGAATTCCACACCGCTGGCTTTCACCTGCTTCCAGTCGATCTCCTCTCCCTGAAACTCTGAGACGTCAATCCCCATGCGCGCCGTCACGCTGTTCTCCTCATCGACAAAACTTTTGTAGCCCGTCGTCTCATCTGTTTCCAGATAGTCAAAGTCATATGTACACTTCGGCACTCCGGAAAGAAGCGGAGCATCATAGCTGTTTCCTTCAACATCCCGAAAAGTATAATATTCCCCTTTTTCAGTCATGTGTATGCTTTCTCCGCCGCCTGCGGCCTCTTCTGTGCGTACCGCACACCCCGACTGAACGAGCAGAAAAACAGCAGTAATCATAAATATTAAAATCCGTTTTTGTCTATTCATACTCAGCCACCTGCATCTCGTCGCCGGTACGGATGATCCCGCCTTTGATGACTCTCGCGAATACACCCTCCCGCGGCATGATGCAATCTCCCATTTTCTGATATATCTGACAGCCGTGATGGCATTCCTTTCCGATCTGTGTTATCTCCAGCACAACATCCCCGCAGCAGAGCCGCGTGCCTGCAGGCAGGGTGCGAAAGTCGATCCCCGAGACCACAAGGTTTTCTCCGAAAGCGCCGTCTTCAATCTCGGCCCCTCTGGCCCGAAACTCTTCGATCTTATCATAAGAAAGAAGGCTCACCTGCCGGTGCCATTTTCCGGCATGGGCATCTCCCTCTATACCGTGGTCTTCAACAAACAGAGCCTCTTTCACATTACTTTTCTGCGTCCCCCTCTCAGGGCTTGTGCAGACTGCGATCACTTTCCCCATCGTCATATCTATCCTCCGATCTGAGACATATCCTTCGTCTCATATATCTGTCCGCGCTCTTGATGACAGCCAGTCTTTCGTTCATCATTCCAGACATCTGTGTGAGCAGACGCACAGTCGGAAAACTGATGGCAGGCCGGTTTCTCGTAGATCGTCCTGCATATTTCCCTCCTGATGTGTTCATCATCAGCCCCGCTTCTTAGAAGTTTTCTAAGATCTGTTCCTCCTGCGTACTGAAGACAGGGTTTTAAACAGCCCTCTGACGTTAGCCGTATCCGATTGCACGTACCGCAGAACTGATGCGACATAGCGTCGATAAAACCGGTCTTTCCCCTGAAGTCCGGGAAACGCACATATACCGCCGGACCGTTGCCGAATTTCCCTTCACATCCGGACGCCTCTCCGAATTCCCGTTTTAGCACATCGTAGATCTCCCCGCCGCTCACAACGCCAAAATCCCTGCCCTGTCCGATCGGCATCATCTCGATAAACCGCACGTCCACATTTCTGTTTTCCGACAGGCGCGCAATACTGACATAATTGTCTGCCGGCACATCCCGCATCAGCACACAGTTGATCCGTACTTTCAGATTAGAAAATAAAAGGGCGGCTTCCATGCCTTCAAGAGCTTTTCTCAAGCTCCCTCCCCTCGTGAGTTCCTCATAGCGGCCGGCATCCAATGTGTCGATACTGATATTTACCGCATCCAGCCCATTAGAAACTAATGCATTTATATTCTCCTCAAGCAGAAGTCCGTTCGTTGTCAGGGTAACCTGCTCTATACCGGGAAGTTCTTTTATCATCCCAAGCAGCGAAGACAGCCCCCGGCGCACGAGAGGTTCCCCGCCGGTCAGCTTGATACGGCTGATCCCGACATCCGATCCGATCCTGCATATTCTTGTTATCTCGTCGAAAGTAAGGATATCGCCGTGACTGACACGGGGTACTCCTTCTTCGGGCATGCAGTAAACACATCTGAGATTGCATCGGTCCGTCACGGATACCCGCATATACTCGATCGTCCTGCCAAGCCGGTCCTTCATTGTCCGCACTCCCCTCCGCGTCCAGTCAGGATCTCCAGTCCGTGATCCAGAGCCGGAAGCACTGCCTCCAGATTCTCCCCGGCCGCTTTCGGGCTGCCCGGAAGATTAATGATCAATGTGCGGCCGCGTATGATCGAGACGCCCCGGCTGAGCATCGCACGCGGCGTTATTTTTAGAGCTGAAAGCCGCATGGCCTCTGCAATCCCCGGTACGTTCCGCTCTGCCACAGCCATCGTCGCCTCAGGCGTGCAGTCTCTCAGCGCAAAACCTGTACCTCCGGTTGTGAAAACTATATCCATTCTATCATCATCGCATAATTTACAAAGACACTTTTCTATTTCTTTTCTTTCATCCGGAAGCAGCACTGTTTTCTGTATATCATATCCCGCATCGATGAGCATCCTGCAGATGAGAGGGCCGCTTCTGTCTTCCCGCTCACCGTCAAAGCCCTTGTCGCTCAAAGTCACGACCGCTGCTTTCCATCTGTATTCTTCCATCTTCTCAGCTCCGTTTCTTTCATACATCCTTACCGATAGAAAACGGACTCGTCATCAGTCCGCTTTCTCACAGTATATCCAGTTCTTTCTTTGTATTGTCGGCGCATGACGCATCGGAGCCTGCACTGCGGCCGTGAAGCCTGTTGTATACCTCTCCGCTCTTGCCGCCTGTCTTCTTCACGAGATAGATCTCCCCGATCTCCATTGTCTTGTCCATGGCCTTGCACATATCATAAATCGTCAGAAGCGCTACGCTTACTCCGGTCAGCGCCTCCATCTCCACACCGGTCTTCCCCGTCACTTTTACAGTACATGTGCAATAGACGGCACATTCATCGACATCCATATCAAAGCTGATCTTACAGTTCGTGATCGGAAGGATGTGACACATAGGAATCAGATCCGACGTCCGTTTCGCGCCCATGATCCCGGCTGTCGCCGCCACGCCGAGTACATCCCCCTTGCCGACCGTCCCCGCTTTTATCGCCTGGAATACTTCACGGTTTACAAGGATCCTGCCCGTTGCCGACGCCTCTCTTACCGTCTCCTTTTTTTCAGTCACATCAACCATCACTGCCTTGCCGTTTTCATCAAAATGTGTGAATCCCATGACATTTATCCTTTCTGGCGATTTAAGACATATGGTTTATCTTCTCCAGCAGTCTGCCCACATGTTCTTCCTCTTCTTCCAGTTCTTCCGCAATCTGGCGAAGGCTTTTTCCCTTTGCCAGTTTCTTTTTTATCTGTTCTGTAAGCATCTGCTCTCTCCCCTCTTCTCTCCCCTCTTCTCTCGCCTCATCTCTTTCCATACGTATATGTTTTTCAGCGTCATATTCGTAGATACTCACTTTCTTCGCCTCCGCTCTGTTCTTTCTGAGAAATTCGGAGAGGATTCCCTCCCGGATACATTCGTTGATCGCTCTCTCTACGGCATCATCCAGTTCCATTGTCCCGGCATATTTTCTGACACGCGCTGTATACTCTGCATATTCTCTCAACGATTTACATGATTCCATCAGTCTCTGATTACAGCCCTTATTAATATTCAGCATTATGGCTTCCAGTTCCAGAGCGCAGTCGTCCTCCTGTACTGAATATAACTCTGATAATTTTAACACCTGTTGCTCCGGCTGTATTGCCTGCCCATTATAAAAGATAACAAATCTCGGCGCTGGAATCCGAACTTTTTTCGTTCCGTAGAGATTCATCTCCTTCGTCATCAGAGAATATAAATCCGAGACGTAAAACAGATATCTCAACGGCAGATTTGGGCTATATGTCGACTGATGTTCATACAGGGACAGCCGCATGTCGATCACAAATGAGACATCGTTGTGCATCGCCATATATACGGCATTTTCTAACGTATTAATCTCTAAAAGTTCCGGATCTGTATAGGCCGTCCCATTTACTGCATTGTACAGATCAAGCAGTTCCCTGCGATCGCTGTAAAGCATCTCAAAGATCCTGGATTTAAAATTCCGACCGGCGGGCGTTTCTTTTTGTTTTGTGCAATATGTCATATAAAACCTCCTTAAAATATGTGCAGGAGATCTTACGTCCAGCCCTGTATCGTTAAATCTCACTGCTATATGAATGGGAACAAAAGCATTGAGATTTCTTTTCACCGGGCTGCCATGGAGAGCAGTTCCGGCATTATATTGATCTTTTCAGAAATGACTCAGATACGGACCTCAGACATATGTCAGAAATATAATGCTTTGCATGTATTCTAACATACTTTCCGTTCAGATGCTATCCTCAATTTTTCAGCCCCAGCTCGTCCCCCTATGCCTCCTCCTGCTGAGCTTTCTTTCCGGACGATCAGCCCCAGCTCATTTCGCACTCCGTGCTTCATCTCGCTGTAGGGCGTCCGCCCTATGCCTGACAAAAAGGGTGCGGCCCTCTGTAAGCTGCGCTCACAAGGCCGCACCCTTTCCGTCAGGCGCAGGTCTGATCTGTTGGTTCAAATTGACTGTTATACAGGTCGGCGTAGAAGCCGTTTTGGGAGAGGAGTTCGGTGTGTGTCCCATGTTCAACGATATCGCCGTCTTTCATAACGAGGATCATATCTGCATCACGGATAGTAGATAACCTGTGGGCAATGATGAAACTGGTGCGTCCTTTCATCAGGTTATCCATCGCTTTCTGGATGAGCACTTCTGTCCTTGTGTCTACGGAACTGGTCGCCTCGTCCAAAATGAGGATCTTAGGATCCGCCAGGATGGCGCGGGCGATCGTAAGGAGCTGTTTCTGCCCCTGAGAGACATTGCTGGCCTCTTCGTTAAGCTCCATATTGTAGCCGCCCGGAAGCGTCTGTACAAAGCGGTGTACATGGGCGGCTTTGGCCGCCTGTACCACTTCCTCATCCGTTGCATCCAGTCTTCCATACCGGATATTTTCCATAATGGAGCCGTGGAAGAGCCACGTATCCTGGAGCACCATACCGAACATCGATCTTAGTTCATTCCGATTAAAGTCTCTTACATCGTGCCCGTCGATCCGGATGGCCCCTCCGCTCACATCGTAGAAACGCATAAGCAGCTTGATCATCGTCGTCTTACCGGCTCCCGTCGGTCCGACGATAGCGACTTTCTGTCCTTCTTTCACGCTGGCAGTGAAATCGTTGATGATGATTTTATCCGGACTGTAGCCAAAGCGTACATGGTCAAATTCCACATTTCCCTGCAGTCCTTCCGCAGATACCGGTTCAGGCACTGTCTGGTCTTCCTCCTCCTCGTCCAGGAAATCAAATACCCTCTCCGAAGCCGCAGCAGTAAGCTGGAGCATATTCGACACCTGCGCCACCTGCTGGATCGGCTGGGTGAAGTTCCTTACATACTGGATAAAGGACTGGATATCCCCGACCTCGATCACATTCCGGATCGCAAGGAATCCGCCGAGGATCGCAACTCCTACGTAGCCAAGGTTTCCGATAAACTGCATAACGGGCATCATCATCCCCGAAAAAAACTGAGATTTCCATGCAGAGTCATAGAGCTTTCCGTTTGTCTCATTGAATACGCTGATAACATCGTCTTCTTTGTTGAATGCCTTGATGATATTGTGGCCGCTGTAGATCTCCTCTACCTGGCCATTCACATTTCCAAGATACTCCTGCTGCCCACGGAAATATTTCTGTGAATGTTTCATGACAAACGAGATCAGCAAGACCGATACAGGAAGGATCAGTATCGCTACAAGCGTCATCAGCGGACTGATAGACAGCATCATAACCAGCACACCGATGATCGTTGTCACCGAGGTGATCATCTGCGTCGCGCTCTGGTTAAGGCTCTGCCCGAGCGTATCTACGTCATTGGTCACACGGGAAAGTACTTCTCCCACGGGTTTTGTATCAAAGTAATTCATCGGCATACGATTGATCTTCTCAGATATCTCTTTTCTCAGACGATACGTCGTCTTCTGTGACACTCCGGTCATAATAATCCCCTGGATAAATGTGCAGAGCGCGCTGACGACATACAGTCCGAGTGTAAGCAGAAGGATCTGACCGATCCTGCCGAAATCCATGCCGCTGCCGCCGGACACCTTGCTCACCAGCCCGTTAAAGATCTCTGTCGTAGCTTTCCCGAGAATCTTCGGGCCTGCAATGTTGAAGATCGTTCCGCCGATCGCAAATACTGCGACGAATATCATATGCACTTTGAAAGCGCTCATATATTTTATCAGTTTCTTTATCGTTCCTTTAAAGTCTTTTGCTCGTTCACCGGCTGCATTGCCGTGCATTCCTCTAGGCATTGACAGACGCCTCCTTTCTATCCGCCGCATTTCCCCGTTTAAGTTCTGTTTCAGAAAGCTGGGAAGCCGCGATCTGCTGATAGACTTCACAGTTTTTCATCAATTCGCCATGCGTCCCGATCCCCGCAATCTTTCCGTCGTCGAGAACGATGATCTGTTCCGCGGTCAGGATCGTACTGATACGCTGCGCTACGATCAGGACAGTACTTTCTTTCGTCTTCGCTTTCAATGCTTTTCTAAGCGTCACGTCCGTCTTAAAGTCCAGCGCCGAGAAGCTGTCATCAAAAATATACACTTCCGGATGCTTTGCGATTGCTCTTGCAATAGAAAGCCGCTGTTTCTGTCCTCCGGATACGTTGGAGCCGCCCTGAGAGATCGGACTTTCATAGCCCTGCGGTTTCTGATCGATGAACTCCGCCGCCTGTGCGATCTCTGCGGCCTCGACCATCTCCGACTGTCCCCCGTCCGGATTGCCGAACATGATATTAGAAGCGATATCTCCTGAGAACAGGACGCCTTTCTGCGGGACGTACCCGAGTTTTTCTCTGAGTTCATGCTGGGATACCTGACGGATATCTGCGCCGTCCAGGGTGATGCTTCCTTCCGTCACATCATAGAAACGCGGGATCAGATTGACCAGTGTGGATTTCCCACTTCCGGTACTTCCGATGATCGCCGTCGTCTCGCCAGGCTTCGCCGTGAATGTAATATCGTGGAGTACGTTTTCATCCGCTCCCGGATATCGGAAAGAAACATGGTCGAAACAGAGTACGCCCTTCTTATCGGAGCTGAATTTTTCCGGTTCTGTCGGATCGAGGATCACGGTCTTACTGTCGAGCACTTCCTGCACACGGTCGGCCGCCACCGCCGCCCTCGGCAGCATGATGGAAAGCATGCACAGCAGCAGAAATCCCATGATGATCTGTATCGTATACTGGATGAAAGCCATCATATCCCCGACCTGCATCTGACCGTCATCGATTCCATGCGCTCCCGTCCACATGATAAGGACAGATATTCCGTTCATGACAAGCATCATGACGGGCATCATAAACGTCATGGCGCGGTTTACAAACAGATTCGTCCGGGTGAGCGCCCTGTTTGCTCCGTCAAAACGTTCCTCTTCATACTTCTGCGTACTAAATGCGCGGATAACCGAAAGCCCGGTAAGAATCTCCCTCATGACCAGATTTACCTTGTCGACCAGAGTCTGCAGGATCCGGAACTTCGGCATCGCCACCAGGAAAAGTACAAGGATAACAAGAGCGATCAATACAACTGCCAGAGCAATGATCCAGGACATGGACACATTCGTCTGAAATACCTGGAAGACTCCGCCGATAGCGAGGATAGGCGCGTACAAAACGATGCGCAGCAGCATGACAATGATGAGCTGGATCTGCTGGATGTCGTTAGTGCTTCTCGTGATCAGAGACGCGGTAGAGAAATGATCGAACTCATTGTTGGAAAATCCCACGACCTTATGAAACACTCTGCCTCTTAAATCCCTGCCTGTAGCAGCCCCCACGCGGGACGCCAGAAATCCGACCACGATGCTGGCAGCCATCCCCAGAAGGGCAAGGCCGGCCATTTTGCCGCCTGTCGTAACAAGATAGGTAAGCTGTATGCCGTCCATATCCATCCCGAGCGCTTTATATGCACTGCCGACATAGCTGACCGCCGCCTGTTCAAGAATCGTATCCGGCATGCCAGACATCTGATCCTCCATTCCCTGGATCATGGATTTCCTCTGTTCCGCAGGGAGCATCTGCAGGATATCAAAGATATCCATGTCGTCCGACGTCATCTGCTGTGGCAGCGATGCCTTCAGCTGCTCTTCGATCTGCGTTGTCATGTCGCTTCCCGACTCGAATCCTGCCGTCAACATCATCGGACAGTCCAGGATATCCTCAAGATCTTCTGTCTCGCTCTCTGTGACGTCGTCTTTCAGGACGTAGGCTGCCGTATCATACGTATTATCATCCTCTTCATAAGCGTTGAGAACGGTCTCCCTGTCTTCGTCCGATACAAAAAGAAGCAGACGTTCCATCTCCTCTGCCGGAACAGCCTCTGGGATCTGATCCTGGATTCCCCCTTGCTGAATGCCTACATTGACGATATCCGATGTGTAGGCCGGCAGCGACAGATCACAGTACGCCTGAACGAACAGGACAATGATGATGAGCAGCAGGGCTCTCCAGTGCTCCGCCGCATATTTGCATAAATTCTTCATATTCTGTCTATCCTTTCTGTCAATCGTTTGATATTTTCAAAGAGTCACCTATATTTTCCGTCTGCAGAGCCTCTTGTTCCAGATTCTCATAGATCTGCATCAGAAGCCTGCGGAAAAGCAGCTTCTCCTCTGTGTTCATCCCGCGAAACATCAGTTCATCCATCTGGGACGCCACAGACACGGCTCCGGCAACGCATTCCCTGCCTTTCTCCGTGAGAGTCAGGCGCATCACTCTCTGGTCCGCTTCATCCTGATGCCTTGTAAGATAGCCGTCCTTCTCCATCTTCTGGATCGACGATGTGATAGAAGGCGGCGTCACATTCAGGCTGGACGCCAGTTCCTTTTGAGACATAGCGTCGCGGTTATGCAGAGTGAACAGGATGCTCGCCTGACTTCTGTTCAGATCAAATTCTTTGTACAATGTCTTTGCTTTCTGCATGACTTTGTGAAGTACGATCCCCATCACGCCCAGGGATGGGATATCCTTTAATCTGCAGTTCATATCCTTTTCTCCATCCAACTTTAATTTAGTTAATTAACTAATCGTTATATTAGTATTAATGCACAATTTAGTCAAGCAGATATTGCTCTTTTCACAATTATTTTATACTTTATACACAAATTTCTTTAGATATTTTATTAGGTCTCTTTCCTTTCACGCAGAAATATCCCGGTGCGGCGATATGCTCCGGGATATTTCTGGCTCTTTCTTTTCTGTATTTTTTTGTCCTCTTTTCTATCTCCGTGTGTTCATAAGAGCCCGGAGAATGTCGGTTACATTACCTGTACCTTGTCCGATGCTCCGCTCTTCCGCGAATCCGATATAAATGCTCCCACAGAACAGCATATCGTTATTACGGAAAGGCCGGCGAGCAGATAGAACGAATAACTGCTCCCCTGTCTGGTGGCCTGCGCCATATCCGCCGACGACGCCTGTGCGGAAGCAACGATCGTTGACACCACCGACGTGCCTACCGCTCCTGCAAGCTGCTGCAGAGTATTGATGACCGCATTTCCGTCCGGATTCTTCTCAGGCGGAAGATGGCTCAGGCCGTTCGTCATACTGTTTCCTACCGAAAAGCTCTGTCCCAGAGCAAAACACAGGTAGAAGACGAAGACCGGACCGGTCGTCAGGTTATGCGAGAAAATACTGAAACAGAATAATGCGATCATGATAAACAGATTGCCTGCCAGGATCGGTCTCTTCGCGCCAAAGCGGTCCAGGATGCGGCCGCTCACAGGGGAAAGGACTGCGCCGGCAAAACATCCCGGGAGCAGCAGACAGCCTGCAAGGAGCGCTCCCTGCCCGGATACGATCTGTGCATAGTTCGGGATCAGGAAGCCCAGTCCGAGACAGATAAACTGGATCAGCAGTATCGCAAGCACGCTGAAAGCAAAGGGCCTGTAACGGAAAACTTTCACATCGATGAGCGGCGCATCTGACCGGACGCTCCGTCTGTAGAATTTCACAATGGCAAGAATGCTTACAACAAACATCACGATGACCGGCAGACTCGTCCAGCCCGCCTCAGAAGCGGTGCTAGTGGCAAAGATAAAGCTTGCGAATCCGACCGCCAGGAACAGATAATCCATTACCCGAAACGAAACTTTTTTCGTCTCCGCCACCTGACGGATCGAGAAAATACCAAATAGAAACGCGAGCGCCAGAAGCGGCAGAAGGGTGATAAAGATCATACGCCATCCAAAACTGCTGACAATCAGTCCGCCCACCGACGGTCCCACCGCGGGAGCGATCGCCGTGATCATAGACGCGATGCCCATCATCAGGCCGAGACGCTCTTCCGGCACCTGCTCCAGAACGATATTAAACATAAGCGGCAGGGCTATGCCCGTACCAACGCCCTGAATGAGCCGTCCGGCAAGAAGAAGGGAGAACACCGGCGTCACCGCTGACATGACGGTCCCTGCGATAAACATACAGATTGCCGCAACAAACAGTGTCTTCGTTCGAAAACGTTTCTTGAGATAAGACGATGCCGGGATGATACACGCAAGAACAAGCAGATACCCTGTCGTGATCCACTGTACTGTAGATGTTCCGATACCGAATTCTTCCATCAGCGTCGGAAACGTAACATTCATGGCTGTCTCTACCACTACGCCGGAAAACGACATGATTCCTGCTGCCACGATCGAAAGAATCAGCCGTGCATCTATTTTCTTTTCAAATGTTCCGTCTTTCATTGTATCCGTATCATTCATTTTAATATATCCTCCATTCTGTTTGGATTCATTATCCGGTAGATCTTTCCGATCAGTTCTGACGCGGCCTCTATCTCCCGGGAATCTATCCCGCTGTCGGAAATCCGTTCGGCCATCCATGTCTGATACTGCTCCACATAGAAGCCGTAACACTCCCGGCCGGACTCCGTAAGGCTTATGCGGACGACTCTCCGGTCCGTCTTGTCCTGCAGCTTCCTGACCGCTCCAATTTTCTCCAGCTCACTGATCATCTTTGTAATGCCCGGGCGGGTAACATTCAGGAGATCACTGATATCACTTACTTTGACCGGCGCTCCCGACTGCTCGAGCTGCCAGAGCGCATCGATCACATGGATATGACGCGGAGTCATGCCCGGCGGCAGTTCCGGCAGCAATTCTGTAATACGTTTCGCCTCATGACACGCATACAAAAACTTTTTAATAACAGACATCTCCATATCTTCCACCTCTCCCGGCACTTTTTATTACCTAAGATAATTATTTTAAGTAATTATATGTGTAGAAAATAAAAAAGTCAAGAGAAAACGGAAATGTATTTTAACGTTTTTCCCTGACTTTTTATTCCGGCTTCGACTTCTGTACAGCCGACCGTGTATGATCCATTTTTTAACAATCTCGTGAATAACCGTCCGTCACTTCAGCATAAAATGATTTCTGTCAAAGGACAGGATCTCCTCATCTCTCATCCTGCACAGTTCTGCGGACATGGCGCTCCGGTCCACAGAGAGGAAATCCGCAAGCTGCTGCCTGTTGAACGGGATATCAAAGACCGGGCTTCCGGCTCTCTGGGATTGCTCGGACAGATAGGACAGCAGTTTTTCCCTTGTCGTCCTTCTGGACATATGTTCCAGCTTCTGAGTGAGAATTTTATTCTTTTGCGCAAGCGCGGTGAGCAGATTGCGGATCAGCCGTCCGTGGAACCGACAGACCGACGGACACATGGTAAGGATACGCTTTACATCCAGGAAGAGCACTTTGCTCGGTTTTACGGCGACCGCATTATTCAGTAATTCCTCGCTCCCGAGACAGGCGTACACTTCACCGAATATCTCCCCCTCTGAAATCTCGCTGAGAATGCTCAGATTCCCCCAGTAATCTTCTTTCTGAATATGGATACTGCCCTCCAGCAGCAGCGCCACGCTGTCGATACGCTCTCCCCTGCTGAATACATATTCTCCTTTATGATAATTCTGTGTAACAGCTGACAGACATTCAAACATGGATGCAAATTCATCCTCAGCAATTCCCTGAAACAGCTTTGAATTTTTTAATAATGACAAATATTTTTCCATAATCACCTTTCTGTTGTATTTGCAACCGTCTTGTTTTAAACATCGTATTATACTCAACGTGCAAAGTCAAGCAAAGCAACACAAAAAAACATCACAGCGCCGGTTTGCAGACAGAACCCAGCCCGGCGCCAACAGGAGGTTATTCAAATGTCAGATAAAATGTTTTGTTTTCAGTGTGAACAGACTGCCGGATGTTCCGGATGTGCCGGGAAAGCCGGAGTATGTGGAAAAACTGCGGATGTCGCCGGACTACAGGATGAACTTACGGGAGCCCTGATCGGTCTGGCCCGCGCAGCCAGCGGAAATCCCCCTTCTCAGTCCGCCCACCGGGCAATGATCGAAGGCCTTTTCACGACAGTCACCAACGTGAACTTTAATGAGGATACCATCCGCCAGCAGATCAGGAACGTAACAAGAGAGAAAGACGCCCTTATCCCCGGGTGCGGAGACTGTCCGCAGTCCTGCGGAAGAACGGAAGATTATGATATGCAGTCGCTTTGGAATGCAGACGAAGACATCCGGTCTTTGAAATCTCTCATCCTGTTTGGTCTCAGGGGCATGGCGGCCTATGCATACCATGCTATGGTACTGGGGTATTCTGACGAGGATGTCAATCATTTCTTCTATGAAGGACTGTTCGCCATTGGCGAAGACCTGAACGTGGAGCAGCTTCTCCCCATCGTAATGAAAACAGGTGAGATCAATCTGAAATGCATGGCTCTCCTTGATCAGGCAAACACCGGGACTTATGGCGATCCGACGCCCGTCACGGTACCTCTCACAATAGAAAAAGGGCCATTTATCGTGATCAGCGGACACGATCTGAAAGATCTGCAGCTTCTTCTGGAACAGACAAAAGGGAAGGGAATCAATATCTATACCAACGGTGAAATGCTTCCGGCACACGCATATCCGAACCTGAAAGCTTATCCCCACCTGAAAGGAAATTTCGGAACCGCATGGCACAATCAGCAGAAAGAGTTTGCAGACATTCCGGCTCCTGTCCTGTTTACCACCAACTGTCTGATGCCGCCGAAAGCCAGCTACGCGGACCGTGTATTCACAACGGAGGTCGTCTCCTATCCGGGACTCGTCCACATCGGAGAGGATAAAGATTTCACGCCTGTTATCGAAAAGGCGCTGGAACTGGGCGGTTATCCGGAAGATCAGGAATTCACCGGAATCAACGGCGGAAAGACCGTCACTACAGGATTTGCGCGTAATACCGTATTATCCGCCGCAGGTACGATCGTAAACGCAGTAAAAGACGGCGCCTTAAAGCACATCTTCCTCGTAGGCGGATGCGACGGGGCAAGAAAAGGACGCAGTTATTATACGGAATTTGTAAAACAGACTCCCTCCGACACAGCTGTACTCACTCTCGCCTGCGGGAAATACCGGTTCAACGACCTTGACCTTGGAACCATCGGAGGACTGCCCAGGATCATGGATATGGGACAGTGCAACGATGCATACAGCGCGATCCGGGCCGCCCTTGCTCTGGCGGATGCATTCGACTGCAGCGTCAACGACCTGCCGCTGACTCTAGTGCTGTCCTGGTACGAGCAGAAAGCCGTCTGCATCCTGCTGACGCTCCTGCATCTGGGTATCCGAAACATTTACCTCGGACCTACGCTTCCGGCGTTCCTGTCTCCCGGCATTCTGGATTTCCTTGTAAAAAATTACGGGATCCGTCCGACTACAACACCGGAACAGGATTTAAAAGAAATACTTGGATAATATCACTTTAAAAAGGGGCCTTTCGGCCCCTTTTCTCTCATATCTTTCTCCCTCTTTCCCTCTGTCTTACTCTTCTTTCCATAATCGCTGCATGATTCCCGGGAAGTCGATCTCAAGCTGTCCGCCATAGAGCCTCACAGGAACGTTATCCCGGAACGTATACATCGAGATTTCCGGCGCATCCTCGCCTTCAAACCAATAGCATACTATCTTTTCTCTTTTCCGGTCCACGATCCAGTATTCCCGCACGCCTGCATTCATATACTTCTGCATCTTGATCCCGTAGTCTCTCTTCCTGCTGGAATCTGAGACAATCTCAATACAGAAATCCGGCGCCCCGTAGATTCCTTTTCTTGTGATCCTTTCTTCTTTGCAGATCAGAGCGATATCCGGCTGAACAACTGTTCTGTCGTCACAGTCGATCTGCACATCCAGAGGAGAGGAAAGTACACGGCAGGGGCCTTTGTTTTTACGGATATAAAACCCAAAATCCAGCAAAATCTCTGTCACCAGCTCCTGATGCGTAAATGTAGGAGACTCCAGAAAGATAAGCACCCCATCGATCAACTCCGCCCGGATGTCTTCGGGCAGCTTCCTGTAATCTTCTATCGTGTATTCCCCCTGCCGCTTTGTCAGGTACGGGGCGACCGCTTCTCTGACAGCGTCCGGAAGATGCCGGTTCGCTTCATCGCCGGCCTTCGCCCATAATCTGTCCGTCCGCACATACGGCGTATCATAAATACTCCCGTCGGCATCAGGTCCCGCGGCCTCCCCCCTGCCCGGACTGTATAAGACGCTCTCCAGCGCCCGCAGAGTGTCATAGCGGGGTGATCGCGTCTCTCCGCTTAAAATCTTATTGATCGTTCCCACCGGAACACCAGACAATTGAGAAAGCTGTTCTGTAGTAAGTCCCAGTTCTTTCTTGCGTTGATTCAGGTTTTCATAGAGCATAAGATTCCCCCCCCTTTCTTACGCTCATTATATACCCGTTTCTGGAAACAGTCAACCATTCCAACCGTTTTCGGTTATCCGTTTCTGTCCTGGGGGGGGATCACTCCTCTACGGCTAAGATAAATTTTACCGTCCGGATCTTATTGCTGCGTTTTGATTTCATTCCTCTGCCGAATGCTTTCATGATCGTGAATCCCGGTCCACGATATTTCATCTTATCCCTCCTGCTCCTGCGTTTCTGTATTCTGCAGGGACTGAGCGCGGATCGTCCTTACATTGATCCCGTTCACCTCGATATGATCATCCACCGGGATCACAAGACACTGTCGTCCGTCAATGATCCTTGTTTCGACCAGGTCTGCACGGTCAGGATTAACTTTGATCACAACATCCGGCGTCTCAATATTGAATTTCTTCGTCTCCGTGATATTTGCCGCCAGAAGAGTTGCTTTTTCTCCTGCATTTTCCTCAAAATTGCGCTCAAAGCTCTCCATCTTCTCCGCGTCCACTCCGCTCTGTTCAAAGACTTTCTTCATCTCCGTCTTGTCCAGCGCAAGCGGTTCAGGTTCTTCTTTATGTTCCTCGATCAGATCGTTCAGCGTCTCATGGATATTGCGGACCGTCTCGTAATCTCCATCCTCGCCGAGAGTATCTTCAATGATCATCTGGAAAGATTCTTTCTGATCGTCGGCAGACATCGGCATTCTGGCGCCGAGGAGCTGATCGATCATCTCCGGCTGAAGATCTGATGATTTCTTTGTGTAATAGAGCATACTGTGAAGGTCCGTCCCCCGGTCATTAAAAGCCGGGAACAGGAATCCTTTGTCCGGCATGTCCACGATCCAGTCCCTGATCCGATCCTGGATCCGATTGTCCTCTGCATTGTAGCAGAGCCCGGCCTTGGACAGCGATACCGGGCAGATGCTCATGAGCAGATATTCGTAAACCTCGTCTGATGCGTCAAACATTTCCAGATCATCCGAAGTTCTCCCCGGGATATCATACATCGCATGGATCAGAATTATATAATAATTCTCCGCATATTCATATGTAGCGATCACCTTATCGTAAAACTCCTCCAGAAGCATATCGTCTTCCAGCCTGCTGTTACGGAGTTTCAGAAGGAACTCCTGTGTTCCGCCCGGCATCTCCGCGTCAAGGGGGAACTCCATATTGAGCATATTCTTTCCTACCGTGCCGGAAAGAGTCTTTTTAAAGATGTCAAAATATTTGAAAGCCTCTTCCTCAGGGAGAGAAAGAAAAGCCTCTTTCGACTCCATTTTCTTATTCTTCTCATGATCCACATAACATCCGCAGATCCTGGTAATCGCGCAGTTGGCAGGTGTAAACTGCTTGCGGATCTCAAGTATTTCTTTCTTGTTCATCGTTATACTCCTCTCTTGAAATCTGTAACAGTTCAGTCGCCGAATCCTTATGCAGGCATTAGTCCTCTCCTGACATCAGATGGCTGAACTGTTGCTAAAATCTTATTTATCATACCTCAGAACACAGATTAAGTCAAAGAGAGAGAATAAAAAAGGACAGAGACCGCTCTGTCATGGCTCTGCCCTTGATTTCACTGACCTGTATGCAGGATTCTGTCTGCATTCTCAATGCGTTCCTTTGAAGGAGGCTTGATCCCTGCAAGCGGATACTCGTATCCGAGTTCCTTCCACTTGTACTCCCCGAATGTATGATAGGGGAGAATCTCCACTTTCCGCACGTTATCCAGCGTTGATATGAAATTATACAATTGCTTTAAGTATTCATCTGTATCGGTCCTCTCCGGAACCAGAACATGCCGGATCCACACCGGTTTTCCCAGATCAGACAGATAACGCGCCATATCCAGGATGTTTTCATTGGTGCGCCCTGTCAGAATCTTATGCTGCTCGTCATCAATATGCTTGATATCAAGGAGCAGCAGATCCGTGTACTTCATCAGTTCGTTAAACTTGCCGAAAAACGGTTCCTTCCTCGTGAACGGCGCACCGCTTGTATCGATCGTCGTGTTGATGCCCTTTTCTTTTGCTTTCCTGAAAAGCTCGATCATAAAATCCATCTGCATGAGAGGTTCGCCGCCGCTTACCGTGATCCCGCCGCCGTCCTTCCAGTAGGATTTATAGCGCAGAGCCTGAGCAAGAAGCTCATCTGTGTCCCTCTGCTCTCCCACCTTCATATCCCATGTATCCGGATTGTGACAGAACTGGCAGCGCATCGGACATCCGGCGACAAAAATAACAAAGCGAACGCCTGGTCCGTCGACTGAGCCAAAACTTTCGGTTGAATGAATATAACCGTTCATATATCTCCTTTCGGGGACGTAGTAAAATTCGATTTGTCTACGTCCCGAATTATAAGCAGCCCTGTCCCCTTTCTGACTTTACCGTGTCCCCCTCGTGAAAATGGCCAAAACCATAGACAAACTACGTGATTAAATCGTTGGTCTTTTGTATATTTTTTCAGCGGGGACAGGCTGATTCTCAAAAAGGGACAGGGTAAATCCTAATCGGGGACGTAGTGAAATCCGATTTTACTACGTCCCCGAATATATTACATTCTATCGTGGCAGGTTCTTGCGATCACGTCAAGCTGCTGCTCTTTTGTCAGGTCGATGAACTTAACAGCGTACCCAGATACGCGGATCGTGAAGTTTGCATACTCTTCTTTCTCCGGATGCTCCATCGCATCGATCAGTTTCTCTGTACCGAATACATTCACGTTCAGGTGATGCGCCCCCTGATCGAAGTATCCGTCCATTACATGAACAAGATTGTTCTTGCGCTCGTTATCGTCATGTCCCAGCGCCCCCGGGCTGATCGTCTGTGTATTGGAGATTCCGTCAAGCGCCTGCTCGTACGGCAGTTTTGCCACAGAGTTCAGAGAAGCAAGAAGTCCGTTCTTCTCTGCGCCGTAAGACGGGTTTGCTCCCGGCGCCAGCGGCTCGCCTGCTTTTCTTCCGTCCGGAAGAGAACCCGTAGCCTTACCATAAACCACGTTGGATGTGATCGTAAGGATAGATGTTGTCGGCTCGGAATTTCTGTATGTGTGGCACTTCTTCAGCTTGCTCATAAATGTACGGAGCAGCCATACAGCGATCTCATCTGCCCGGTCGTCGTCGTTTCCGTATCTCGGGAAGTCACCTTCAACCTCAAATTCCGTAGCAACACCGTCCTCATCTCGGATCACCTTCACTTTCCCGTACTTGATCGCGCTCAGGGAGTCAACTACATGTGAGAATCCTGCGATACCCGTTGCAAATGTACGTCTTACATTTGTATCAATGAGAGCCATCTCAGCCGCCTCATAGTAGTACTTGTCATGCATGTAGTGGATCATGTTCAGTGTGTCGACATACAGCTTGGACAGCCACTCCATCATCTGGTCATATTTCTCCATGACCTCGTCATAGTCAAGATACTCGGATGTGATCGGTCTGTAAAGCGGAGATACCTGCTGTTTCGTCTTCTCGTCCACACCGCCGTTGATAGCGTACAGAAGGCATTTGGCAAGGTTCGCACGTGCCCCGAAGAACTGGATCTCCTTACCTGTCTCTGTCGCGGATACGCAGCAGCAGATCGAGTAGTCATCGCCCCATACCGGACGCATCACATCGTCGTTCTCGTACTGGATAGAACTTGTCTTAACAGAAATATAAGCCGCATATTTCTTGAAGTTCTCCGGCAGATGTGAGGAGTACAGAACTGTCAGGTTCGGCTCCGGCGACGGTCCCATATTCTCCAGTGTGTGGAGGAAACGGTAATCGTTCTTTGTGACCATATGACGTCCGTCCATGCCGATTCCTGCCATCTCCAGTGTGGCCCATACCGGGTCTCCGGAGAACAGCTCGTTGTAAGACGGGATTCTCGCGAACTTCACCATTCTGAACTTCATTACCATGTGGTCGATGAGCTCCTGAGCCTGCTCCTCTGTCAGGATGCCTTTCTCCAGGTCTCTCTGGATATAGATATCAAGGAATGTAGAAATACGTCCTACACTCATTGCAGCTCCGTTCTGTGTCTTGATCGCCGCGAGGTATCCGAAATACAGCCACT
>CASFID010000034.1 GCA_949294665.1 uncultured Eubacteriales bacterium | reverse complement strand
GGAAGCGCTTGGAGGCCGGACGCTGGCTGCCCATATGAAAGAATTCCGGGAGAAATATCCTGACGTCCAGTTTGATCTCTATAACGGAATGGCGGATAACATTAAGGAGATGATCGAGCACGGACTGATCGATCTGGGACTTGTGATGGAGCCGATAGACACTTCAAAGTTTGAATATGTCAGACTTCCCCAGAAAGAGACATGGGGCGTCCTCGTCCGGCAGGATCATGAGCTCGCCGCAAAAGAAACTGTAACAGTGGAAGATATCAGGCGGTACCCGCTGATCATGCCGGGAAGAGAAAATGCAAAAAATCAGATCCTCCACTGGATGCAGTGCGAAGAAAGGCATCTGGATATCCCTGCTTATTATAATATTCTTTCCAACGCCGCTCTGCTTGTGGAGGCGGAGATGGGCTGTGCGGTCTGTCTCGACGGAGCCCTGTCCATACATGCGGATCCGGAACTTTGTTTCCGCCCGATCTCTCCTACGCATATTACAAGGAGCGTCATCCTCTGGAAGAAGAATCATCTGTTTTCACAGGCAGTCTCCCTTTTCGTCCAGACAATACAGGAACACTGATTTTTTATCCGGACAATGCAGGAGCGTGAATTTTCATACAAGTGATACAGGAATATGAAAAATGGTTATGGCATCATTATCTGTGAGTGATGCCATAGCCGTTTTTAGTATACGTAAAAAGTATGATTTTTCATAAGAGACAGGTATTAGACAGAAGAGATGGAAGAAATTTATAATAAAACCAACAGGCAGAGAAAGAAAGCCGGATAAGAATGGATTACGAGGAGGGCGCTTTTTTATGAAAGAAAATATTTTGATCATTTGCTACTCCTATTCAGGGAAAACCCGCGGGGTTGCAGAAATGATAGAAAAACAGACCGGAGGAATCCGCAGCCAGATCTATCCGAGGCAGCCTTACCCCGCGGATTTTGAGCAGCTCCTGAGTCAGGTCAGACGGGAGATCAGGACCGGGAATTACCCGTCTCTGCTTCCCGTAACCGAAAGAGCTGACAAATACGATATCGTCTTTGCCGGTTCCCCTAACTGGTGCGGAACCATTGCTCCTCCGCTGACGGCATGGCTCAAGGAGAACAATATGGCGGGGAAGATTCTTCTGCCGTTTTTCAGTCATTGCGGCGGAGAGGATAAGGGGATGGAGCAGGCGGTCAGAGATCTCTGTCCGGAAGCAAAGGTAGGAAGCAGCCTGTATGTACTGGAAAACAGACGGGAAAATCTGCAGGAAATGGTACAGGCATGGCTGGAGCAGAATTTTCCGGAGAAGTGAAAGGAAAGTAAGCAGCAATGAGTGAAGGAAAGAAAAGAAAGACAGCAAAGGCAAAAATCAAACCGGCAGTTGATCTTATGATGACTCTGGCGCTCTTATTTCTGATGGGGTATCAGTTCTGGGGAGAAATCGCCCATGAATGGGCGGGGACAGGAATGCTCGTTCTGTTTCTTGCCCATCATCTGCTGAACATTGGCTGGTACAGGAGCCTGTTTCGGGGAAAATATACGGCCATAAGAGTTCTGATCAGTTTCCTGGATCTGGCGCTTCTTGCAGACATGATCTGCCTGATGGCAAGCGGAATCCTCATATCCGGGCATGTGTTCGCATTTCTTCCGATTACAGGAGGGATGGGAACAGCCAGACGGATGCATATGGCGGCCTGCTATTGGGGATTTGTCCTGATGGCGCTGCATCTGGGATTCCACTGGGGCATGATCGTGACAAGACTGAAAAGGATTTCGGGAATTATAAAACCATCCGGAGTCCGCAGCGTGATCCTGCGGATCACAGGCATATTGATCGCAGGATATGGACTGTATGTTTTTGTGACAAGAGATCTGGCGACTTACATGTTCCTGAGGACACAGTTTGTTTTTCTGGATTACAGTGAGTCGCCGATATCTTTTTACATAGATTATCTGGCCATGATGGGGCTGTTTATCTGGATCGTCTATTATCTGTCCGCGATCCTTAAGAGATCCGGCAGGAATAAATCCCCCCGGGCGAAAGAAAACCATTCTTAAAACGCATAGAAAACAATAGCAGACAGGTATTAGACTTAGAAAACAATCCATTTTACAATATACGGGAAGGCAGGAGAAGACCTGTCAGATTGGAGGCATGAAGATGAAGATCACAGTTCTGGAAGGAAGTCCGAATCAGCATGGTTCTTCCAATATGCTGGCGGACAATTTTATCCGGGGCGCGGAAGAAGCGGGACACACGGTCAAAGTGATCGACGTCGCCCATGCGGATATCCATCCCTGCATCGGATGTATCCACTGCGGTTATGATGGCCCATGTGTACAGAAAGACGACGTAGAGAAATTCCGTCGGGATATTCTGGAGGCGGATATGATGGTATTTGTCACACCGCTGTATTATTACGGAATGTCGGCGCAGCTCAAAATACTGATCGACCGTTTCTGCGCGTTTAACAGCAGTATTCAGAGAAAGCGGATGAAATCCGCACTCCTGACAGCGGCGTGGAACAGCGACGGCTGGACTTTTGACGCACTGGAGGCGCATTATAAGACGCTGGTACATTATCTGAACCTGAAAGATATGGGAATGGTGCTCGGAAAAGGCTGCGGTACGCCGTCTATGACACAGCACTCAAAATATCCGGAACAGGCGTATGAACTTGGAAAAAAACTG
>CASFID010000033.1 GCA_949294665.1 uncultured Eubacteriales bacterium | reverse complement strand
TTTCCGATAGGGCGGTGTTCCTCCGGCAGTTTCAAGTTCGGGATGTAGTAATCTCCGACAAGGATATAATCAATTCCGTTTTCTGTTATTCTTGGTTTCAATTCGCTCATATTTTTAATCTCCTCATTCTGGTTTGTTTTTTGCAAGTCTGACTCTCCAGAAATATTGGTAAATCTTTGGTAAATTTGAGATCGAAACACAAAAAACGCTTAAAAACAGAGCTTATGAGACGATTTGAAGCTTTTCATCATGCCCGGTAAATCCTGCCGTGGCAGATGAAAAGTACTCGTATCATATTTTAAAGTCCTCCTAATTTGCTAAGATTTGCCCTGTTTTGCCGCGATTTACCGGGTATGTAGCTGCCACTGAGATTGTTAAAACAATCACAGAATAAGCAAAATGTGGTAAATCGGGGCAAGTTGAGGCCGTCAAAAATAGTAAAAACATAGTAAGAATGGGGTGTGTTTTTTGTTTAAACCAGGCTTAATGTTTGGCTTTCCATTTTCTGCAATCAAACTTGGAAGCAGTCCAATTTGCGGATGAATCTGGCTATACTCAAAATCTATAGATAAATCATCTACATATTCATATTTTACTTTTCCAACTTCTACACTCGGATTGTCTTTTTCTACTATTCTTTGTTCAAAGCGAACCCCCATAGCTTATCGTTCCCTTCTATATACGCATCAGCAAAGTCTCCTATTTTTTTGCTCTAACGGATTAGATACAGATTTCAAATACGTTATGACCTTTTCCATTTTGAAATCTCGTTCTGCCAGAAGTATCCAATCTTGTGCATTTCTAATTATCTCATTTCTATTCTTTAACACTTGTCTTCTCAGCTTTTCTCCAAAAGCTGCACCATGTTTACTCTCGGAGAACCCAAGATTTATTCCATTTATTTCTAAAGGTTTAAATCGTTTAAGTGCTGCAATCAAATTCCCCCATTTTGTCCAATTCATCATCTAAACCTAAATATTCTGAAACAAACATTCCCACACACCTCCACAATATTTTTATTCTTCCAACATTGCCAGATAGCTGTCTAACCTTGTATTCACATACCCAGCAAACAACTTTTCCATCGCATTCAGATTATGATTTACATGATATTCATCATATTCATCAAAAGCATTATAGTAGGCAACCCGATCTGTAAATTTAATATCAATCGGCGGATATCCTGCTTTCATCAGTTCAAGATTTACAAGCAGCCGCCCTGTACGACCATTACCGTCTATAAACGGATGAATGCTTTCAAATTCAATATGGAACTGTGCGAGCCTGGGAATGATATGCTCGGTGCTGTTTCTATAAGCTTCCAGCAACTGCTCCATCTTAGGTTGAATAAGATAAGGTTGTACCGGTTCATGTTTCGCCCCCATAATTCTTACTGGAACTCTTCTGTAAGCCCCACGGTCATCTTTTTTATCCGCCAGTACCAGATAATGAATCTGCTTTATCACACTCTCTGATAATGGCACCTGCTCCTTTACCAGATCCTGCACAAAATAAAAAGCTTCTTTATGTCCCACCGCCTCCATATGGTCTTTGAGAGGTTTTTGATCAATCGTGAGACCACGCAGCACCATATCTGTTTCCCGCAAGGTCAGCGTATTCCCTTCAATTGCATTGGAATTATAAGTATACTCCACCACAAATTCTTCTGTAAGACGCTCTACCTCTCCTTCTGTCAATGGGCGCCTGTTGTCCAATTCTGCTTTCTTTCGGTCAATCATCTCTAACAGACTTTCTGCAGATCTATATCGACCATCTTCCGGTTTCTTTGCCTCTTCCGGAATCTTCCAACTACGTCCCACACGGATAACTCCCGGGATTTTTCCTTCTGAACATAAGATTCGTACTCTTCTGTCTGAAATTCCCCACTTCTCTGCTGCTTGCTTTACTGAAATATACATAAGTATTCCACCTCGCTTAGATAATAATATACCCCTTTATCGGAATAATAGCAACGCTATCGGAATAATATTTAGCTTTTATCGGAACAATATAAAAAGATCCCGCAGATATCATTGGCTCTCCCGGATCAAAACTTTCACATTATTCACTTTTCTTTTCCCAGTAGTAGTAAAACCGTAGTACCCCTCTGTCTCTCCTACCCCGATTTGCCGCATTTCAGCCGTCAAAGGCTGCCAAGCAGCTCATACTATGGACTCCTGCCGTGGCAGACGAATAGTATTTTATCATATCTCCTATATCCTTTCAGAAGCCTTCAACTCTTGATACTACGGGCTTTCCGGTGCTTTTTTCAATTTATATGTTTTGCCCCAAACCTACGCTATTCTTCGTAAATCTACGCAGATTTACGAAGAATGGTGTAGTAACTCGGTGTACAACCAAACATCCACTGGCTGGTTTGCCTGCACACTAAGGCGCATTTCATTTTCGATATGCAATGCTACCTTGGGCTTGTCGTCCTTATCCAGCAGCACGACAAATTCATCATAATACTTGGTGTAGGTTTTGTCCTCCCGGATAAAGCCCATCCAAATCTCCTGTTGTTCCTCCGTCATGGCAATCCGCTTCTGTGAGTCATTGGAAACCACGTCCACTATTTTCATCATACAAATGCTGGTAAGGAGAATGTTCCGGTGTGGTGGTTTTATAAGAGGAACCGAAAAATTCCGTCCGCATAAATCCGGGTTTTACATCGGTCACATGGATTCCAAAAGGTTTTACCTCAAGAGCCAAAGTCTCCGAAATAGCTTTGACCGCGTGCTTGGTCGCGCAATAAATACCTGACAGTGCCCCTACATTATAGGCACCCAAACTGCTGACATTAAAGATATGGCCGCTTTTCTGTTCACGCATGATGGGAAGAACATTGCGGATTATATTCAGTATCATGTAATCTCCGCTTTTGTTTGGATTGAAAATATAGTATAGTATAGAGGTGACTCTTTATGCCAGATGAAGAAACTGTATTTTTATGGCGGAAAGGATTTGTTATTATGAACTCTCTTCGGAAAATATACTGCAGGATTTTTCAGGCGGGACTGAAGGTGGCTCTGCCTTTTCTGCCCTATCGTAAGCCGCGGATCATCGGCAGTGTCAGATCCCTGCCGGAGATCATCCGGAAGAAACAATGCGGCAAGGTCCTGATCATTACAGACGCCGGCATACGGAAGCTGGGACTGACGCGTCGTCTGGAAAAGGCCCTTAAGGACGCCGGGATCCCATACAGCATTTATGATAAAACTGTGGCAAATCCTACCACCGACAATGTAGCCGGGGCTGTTGACCTGTATCTGTGCGAAGGATGCGACTGTATTATCGGTTTTGGCGGCGGTTCCAGCATGGACTGCGCCAAGGCAGTCGGAGCCCGCATCGCCAAACCGAAACAGTCTCTGGCAAAGATGAAAGGTATACTAAAAGTACATAAGAAGCTGCCTCTTCTGATAGCTGTCCCTACTACTGCGGGCACCGGAAGAGAAACTACTCTGGCAGCAGTCATAACAGATGCACAGACACGTTACAAATATGCGATCAACGATTTCCCGCTGATCCCGGGATATGCGGTCCTGGATCCCAGGGTTACCTTAAGTCTCCCTCCTTTTATCACTGCCACTACAGGAATGGACGCTCTCACCCATGCGGTGGAGGCCTATATCGGGAATTCCACCACCTATGGGACGAGACAGGACGCTCTTCTGGCGGTGAAGCTGATCTTTGAAAATATTGACACTGTATACCGGGATGGAAGCAATATAGATGCACGGCGCAATATGCTGCACGCTTCTTTCTATGCGGGATGCGCATTTACCAAATCCTACGTGGGATATGTACATGCCATCGCTCATTCTCTTGGAGGGGAATACAATGTTCCCCATGGATTTGCCAATGCAGTGATCCTCCCCATGATCCTGGAAGCATACGGAGAGAAGATTTACAAAAAGCTGTCGCGTCTGTCCATTGCCGCCGGTCTTGCGGATAAGGATACGCCATATGCCGAAGCTGCCGAAAGGTTCATACAGGCTGTCAAAGATATGAAAGAACGCTTCGGCATTGGTGACCGGATCCCTGAAATACAGGAGACAGACATTCCAAGACTGGCTCACTATGCTGACAAAGAGGCCAACCCGCTCTATCCCGTTCCCGTACTTATGGATGCATCGGAATTAGAGCCTTTCTATCATATGTTGATGGACGAAAGGAGAGATTGAATATGACGGAGCAGGAAATCAAAAGGATCGTCGCAAGACAGAGAAGATATTTTCAGACAGGAGCCACTCTTCCGGTCAGTATGCGTATCGCATCCCTTCGCAGGCTCTACCCTGCTGTTGCAGCGCATGAGAAAGAGATCCACGACGCGCTTGGAAAGGATCTCGGGAAAAGTGGCTTTGAAAGCTATATGTGCGAGACCGGACTTGTTCTTGAGGAGATCAGCTATATGCTGAAGCACATCAGACGATTCGCCTCGGACAGGAGGGTGCGGACGCCTCTGGCTCAGTTCCATTCCCGAAGTTTCAAAAGACCTTCCCCCTATGGGGTTACTCTGATCATGAGTCCGTGGAATTATCCTTTTATGCTGACTCTTTCCCCGCTCGTAGACGCGCTTGCTGCCGGAAATACAGCGGTCGTAAAGCCCAGCGCTTACTCTCCCACCACCACCCAGGTGATCTGCCGTATCCTCTCACAGTGCTTTGAACCACGGTATGTAGCCGTAGTGACCGGCGGGCGGGCTGAGAATACCAGTCTTCTCAAAGAGCATTTTGACTATATTTTCTTTACCGGCAGTCAGTCTGTAGGGAAAGAAGTAATGCGAAACGCCGCAGAACATCTGACTCCCGTCACGCTGGAACTTGGCGGGAAAAGCCCCTGTATCGTAGACCAGACCGCAAATATCAGGCTCGCTGCCAGACGCATTGTCTTCGGAAAGTATCTGAACTGCGGACAGACCTGTGTCGCACCGGACTACATCTACTGCCACCGTTCTGTAAAGGACCGGCTGGTGAAAGAATTGAAGAAGCAGATCCAGGAGCAGTACGGCAGACAGCCGCTCCACAACCCCAATTACGGAAAGATCATTAATGAAAAGCATTTTGACCGGCTTCTGGGACTGATCGATGAGGAGAAAGTCGTACATGGCGGAGGTTCTGACAGGGATTCTCTTCGTATAGAACCTACGATCATAGATCATGCGACCTTTTCCGACGCAGTCATGCAGGAGGAGATCTTCGGCCCTATCATGCCGATCCTCGTCTTTGACAGCCTGGATGAAGTGATACGCACCATCAACTCTCACCCTCACCCACTTGCTCTCTACTGCTTTACCTCGAGCAGAGCATCGGCAGAGAAAATCACTTCACACTGCGGGTTTGGCGGAGGATGTATCAACGACACGATCATCCATCTGGCGACTACCGAGATGGGATTCGGCGGATTCGGCGAAAGCGGTATGGGCGCCTATCATGGTAAGACAGGATTTGATACATTCACTCATTATAAAAGTATTGTGGACAAAAAGACATGGCTCGATCTTCCGATGCGTTATCAGCCCTATCGGAAGATCCATGAGAAAATGGTAAGATCCTTCCTGAAATAACGGAAGGATCTTTCTTTCACTCCAGAGCCTGACGATAATAGTCGTTTTCGATGATCAATTGCCCTGCTTTCAGTCGGCCGTTCACAAGATATTTTATATTTTCGACGTATACATTCTGCTCTTCCCCGCTCATCGTTACGCCCTTTGCCGGCTCGAATGTTCCGGTATACCGGTTGTACATTCCTTTCTCCGTAAGCCACGAATTTGAGTAAAAGATCACGATCGGATCAGAGGAAGACAACACGTCTGTCCCTGCCAGCATTCTGGAATCATAGTCCAGTCCGAGAAGATTAGACAACGTCGGCAGAATATCCACCTGACTGCAGGGCTTATCCACCTCGACCGGTCCTTCCATGCCTGCTGACCAGAGAATCCATGTATTCCGATATACATCTGTATCGATCGTCTCCTCATCAAGATCCTCCAGGGACTCTGTATGGAATGATTTTCCCGAGAGTTCCTCCAGTATGTCCAGATCCGAATAAGGGATGTGGTCAGGCGCCAATACGATTACCGTTTTATCGGCGATCCCGGCTTCTTCCAGATCCCCGACCAGTCTTGTAAGGCCTTTCTCAAGCTCAAGATTCGCCGCTATGTATGCCCTGGTCTTTTCCGAATAGGGAAGCTCCTCTACCAGTTCACGGTTACGCTCTGCCATCTGGCTGTCAGAAAAACTGTAAGGCAGATGTCCGCTGATCGTGAGATAATATATATGAAACGGCTGAAGATCTTTGTACTCGTCAAATGTCTGTTCAACCATATAGTCGTCCGACTGGGGCCAGAAGGCGTTCCCGTATTCATTGATCTCGGCGTCCAGCGGCCGTTCACATTCGGTAAACTGACGCCAGTCATATCCCAGGTTCGGATGAGACAGCTCACGTCCATACATATTCTGATTAAAATGATATCCTATCGAACTATATCCCTGTCCGTTCAGCTGATTCGCCAGTGTAAATGGAAGATATGTACCTTGTTTCCCTGTCTCCGTCATACTGACGGGGAAACCTGCTTTTGGATACAGACCGGTAAGATTTTGGAATTCCCCGCCAGATGTACTTGTAAAGTGCAGCGTTGAATAAAAGTTACGGAACACAAAACCCTCATGGGACAGTTTGTATAATGTCGGAGTCAATTCGGGATCGATCATGTATCCACTGAATCCTTCCGCCGTAATGAAGATTACGTTATATCCCTCAAACATCCCGGTGTATTCATTCTGTCTCGTCGGTGTCAGAGATCCGAAATACTCGCTCAGCCACTTGGAATTACTGTTCTCTCCTTTCTCCTTAAGAGCTTCAAAATCAATATCTTCCGCATTGTACGGGTATTCTTTCTGTCCGGTTTGCGCTTCCTGCGTATTCTCGGAGACAGCGGCGGAGGCTTCCTCATTGACTGCTTCCGATTCAGCCGCGGGCACACCAAATATGCTGTTTCTGACGTCCAGCCAGAGCATATTGAGCACACCGAGCTGTTCTACCTGATCATCTGTATTGGTATCTGTGCAGTACAGCATTTTCGGAGTGAAATCTCCCTGCCATGCCGGCAGGAAAATCACTGCAAGCGCCGCCATATGGAACGCAAGAGATATGACAAGCAGCACTGCTCCGCCTGCCCTGTTTTCTTTTTTCGTTCTTTCGCCAGAACAAAGGAGCCTGTTTTTTCGTCCTGCCCTTTTTGTGAATCCTATACAGACGGCGATCGGTAGGATGAGCAGCAGAAAAATGCCCCCTATATTCCCGGAAACAGCTCGTATCACAGTGGATGTATAATCTGTCAGCCTGTTTCCCACCGCAGTCTCCGCAGCGCTGAAAATCTGAAAGTACTGCTGCAGGATATCTTTGCAGATACATTCAACTGTAAAGAGCAAAGACACGGCTGCGACAAGGACAACTCCGGCAATCCTGGCGCTTTTCTCCGAAAAGAAGAACAATATTCCGGAGTAGAACATGCCCGCGCCAAATGCAGAGAGCAGGAACACTGCCGCGTACTTCATATCGAGTCCCATGTATATGTGAAATACAGTCTCCAGATAAAGAAACAAAAACGGAATACAGATTCTCCAGTCCTTTAAAAGATTTACTATCCTTTTCATCATTGCCCCCTGTATTGCAGTATACGGCGGAAAACACGGTTCATCGGATGATACAGATTCTGATAACCCCCATCAGAAGGAGATGGGCCGGATAGAACCAGTAGAAGAACCATTTTGAGAAATTCTTTCCCCGCTCCATCCGTCTCCCGTTATACAGCCGGGTGATCACTACTCCTGCCGCCAGAATGCCGGCAGCGGACATCAGTGCACGGGCAAGGCCGTTCCATATCCCGGCCGCTCCGGTCCCGGGAGTAAAATTCATCAGCGCAAACAGCCCCGCTCCCGTCAGATATGCATTACGGACCGCCTTTTCATCTGAGCCGGCACGGGCAAACAGGACGGTGAACAGAGGAGCGATAAGCGCCCAGTCGGAAAATAGCGATAAGATAAACAATCCTGTTATGAGAACGGATCTTAAAAGGACCCTTTTCACATTGTCCATGACAAGCAGGATGCAAAAGCACAGGAACAGAGTAAATATCATATTAAAACCGCAGAATGAAATGATCTTTTCCCCGGTATACATCTCCGAAAAAGCAAGGCAGAACGGAATCTCAGACAGCAATGCAAATACCGCCAGCCGCAGGGCATACTTTTTCCGCGATCTCGTATAGCGGTATCCTTCTGCCAGAAAATAACACATGACCGGCGCCGTAAAATATCCGATATCCACAAGTATTATAAAGATCAGCGTGCCGGGTTCCAGAAAGATATTGGCGATATGATTCAGGAGCATGGTAAACATTGCGATATATTTGATCGCGTCTCGATTTAAGAACCTGAAAGTTTCTGTCCCTACTCTGCCGTTCGTTCCCATGTCTCCGGTCACTTCTTTCTTTTGTCTCTGAAATCCCGTTTCATAGTTTTATATTCTCTCTTATTTTCTTCCCTGACGCAAGATAGACTACCCCGGCCAGCGGCATCGTCAGCATCAGGACCGGATAAAATAACCGGATGTCCAGGCTGCCGTACAGCGCTCCGCCGATCATCGGTCCCAGTGTCATCCCAAGATCCAGTCCGATATAATACGTGCTGTTAGCCAGCCCCCTTCTCCCCCGGCCTGCAAGCAGGATTGCTGTCGACTGGCAGACAGAACTCATGACGCCGTATCCTCCGGCAAGAAATACCGATGCCAGTATCATCGTAAGATTACTGCGCATTACCGCCAGAAGCAGGATTGCAAGGAATTCACTTATAGAACCCGCAAGCAGGAACACTCCAAACGGCAGCTTATCAAAAAAGCCTCTAAGCGCAAGTCTCATGACAATGAGGACCGCCGCATAAGCCGGAAAGAACATACTAACGGCAACGTTAAGGTGCTTTACTTCCACATAGGTTACAAGAAAAGACTGCGTCGCACAGTACGGAATCGCAAACAGCATGATGATAAAAGCGACCGGAAGGACATTGACATCTGCGATCCGGAACTTGGGCGTATCCTCCCGCTCAGAGCCTGGTCTTACAGCGGATCCCGTTTTCTCCGGTTCGCCTTTCTCTCTGATAAACTGTATGACAATGATCATTGCCACAGAAAATGCGAGGGCCACGCAGAATGCCGTCCTGTATCCGAACCGCTGATATATGCTGACGCCGATCGCGGGAGCAACAGCCATGCCCAGTGCGTTCATCGTCCCATACAGCCCCATGCCGGAACCGATCTTCTCTCTCGGCAGCATATTTGACATCCAGGAAGCCATGCAGACGGAACAACAGGCAAATCCAATGCCATTGATGATCCTGGACGCCACAACGACCGCCTGATTCGGGGCAAATATATATCCCGCGCATGCCGCCGTCATAAATACTGCTCCGATAAGCGATACTCTGTATTTGCTCATCCTGTCCGCGAGGTTTCCTGCCAGCGGCCTGCAGAATAGAGAACACAGGTTCATCAGACCTCCCACAAATCCCATTACCGCCGCAGAGGCGCCAATACTCTCTGTAAAACCTGTGATCAGCGGCGTTACCAGCATTGGACTTGACATATAAAAGAATGTCGCAGTAAGTACCAGTATAATATCTTTTGTGCAGATCTTCTGCTTCATAATCCATCATCCTGTCGGCCGTAATTCTCTGTATATATTATATTCCCGCAATATCAGAACGGTTATACAATATTACGCCTCTTCTTCCGGATTTCTGCCCCGGAGTCTCTGATAGTAAAACCGCAGCTTGCCCACCAGGATCGTGAGATATCTCAGCACAGGTTCCGTTGCTATGGCAAATACAACGAACAGCATAACACATTCTGTCGTCATTCCCGTGATAGCAAACAGATCGTTCAGAAAGATACTGCAGAATACCAGGCCTGCAATGCAGCCCACCAGGATCGCCGTACGGATTTTGTTCATCGGTGCGCTGATCTTATACAGGATCATAAATCCTACGATAGCCAGCAGCATAGTTGCAGCTGTAGAAATATCTGTCACCTTTACTCCGAACGTTCTGCCGAATATCACCAGAGCTCCTACCGCAAGCGCATCCGTAACCGCGGCGGGAAGCGCTTTCAGAAATACATTGGTCAGGAAATGCCCCTTGATGATATTCTTGTTCGGCTCCAGCGCCAGGAAGAACGCGGGAACCCCGATCGTAAACATACTGATCAGCGATATCTGCGACGGTTCCAGCGGATAAGTAAACATAAATACAACAGAGATCAGACTCAGCAGGAAGGAGAAAATATTCTTTACCAGAAACAGAGTGGCTGAACGCTGGATATTGTTTACCACTCTTCTGCCCTCCAGCACAACCTGAGGCATACAGGAGAAGTCGGACTCCAGAAGCACAAGCTGAGAAGCCTGTGCGGCCGCGTCGCTCCCTGATGCCATAGCAATGCTGCAGTCAGCGTCTTTAAGCGCAAGGACGTCGTTGACGCCGTCCCCGGTCATGGCAACCGTGTGTCCCGCATCCTTTAGGATACGGACGAATCGGCGTTTTTGATCCGGGGTGACGCGCCCGAAGACCGTATTGGAGAGGACCGCTTTCTGAAGCGACTTCTCACTGCTCAGTTCAGAGGCATCTACATATTTATCCGCATTTTTTATTCCCGCCTGACGAGCGACATTTGACACTGTGACAGGGTTATCTCCTGAAATGACTTTAACCTCCACACCCTGTTCTGCGAAATATTCAAATGTCTCTTTTGCCGCCTCACGGATCGGATTGGCCAAAAGGACAAATCCAAGAGGAGTAATGCCATGCTCTAGCGGCTTACCGTCTATCGCTTCATCGTAGGTGCCGAACACAAGTACCCGGGCTCCCGTAGAGGCATGCTCTGTGATCTCCCCGGCATAGGCGCCATACTTCTCTCTCAGGACAAACTCAGGAGCACCCAGCACATATGCTCCGTCTTCAAAAGTAACGCTGCTGTATTTTGTAGCTGACGAAAATCCGGTCATCGATACTGCTTTCTTCCCGGATGCAGTTGTAAAATACTCTTTTATGGCAGCCATTGTGATATTGTCTTTCGTCATAGCCGCGGCAAAATCACCGATCATTGTACTAAGCGGAGCCATCTCATCCGAATTATACTCCTCTGTCTCGATCACATCCTGCACCTTCATCGTATTCTCCGTGATCGTCCCGGTCTTATCCACACACAGTACATCTACCCGTGCAAGCGTCTCGATACACTTCATATCGTGGAGCAGAACCTTCTTCTGAGCCAGCCGTACGGAACTGACGGCAAGCGCCACACTCGCCAGCAGGTAGAGTCCTTCGGGTATCATCCCGATGACCGCAGCGATCATGGACGTCACGCTCTCGCGAAATCCGTCATGCTGCAGGAAAAACGCCTGGGCAAACAGCACAAGACCGATCGGAATAATAGCGACGCCAACACACTTTACAAGTTTATCAAGCGAGCGTATCATCTCAGACTGTTCCCCGGACTGCATCTGCTTTGCCTGCAGCGTCAGCTTGGAAATATAGGAATCCGCGCCTACTCTGTCAAGTCTCGCATGGCACTGGCCGGAGACGATAAAACTGCCGGACATGAGATTGTCATTTCTGCGTTTGGTGATCTCATCGGATTCTCCAGTCAGAAGTGACTCGTTGACCTGCACTTCCCCGGCGCTGACAACGGCGTCCGCACAGACCTGATCCCCCGCTTTAAAGATCACGATATCATCGATCACAAGTTCTTCCGCGTCGATCACCGAGCGTTTCCCGTCGCGGACTACGGTCGCGTGAGGCGCATTCAGCATCGTAAGCTTGTCCAGCACCTGTTTGGCACGGATCTCCTGGACAATACCGATCAGCGTGTTCGCGATAATGACCGGAAGGAAAGTAAGATCTCTGAAAGAGCCTACAAGTATGAGCAGGACTGCAAGTATGGCAAAGATCAGGTTGAAATATGTGAATACATTTTCATGGATGATCTCTTTCGTCGTCTTGGACGGCGGATCCACAGAACGGTTCGTCCAGCCGTGCAGGCGGTGTTCCTGCACCTGCTGGCTGGTCAGACCTTTTTTATATTCCGGTTCATAACGGGTTGTCGGCATTCTTCTGTCTTTTATTTCCTCTGTCAGTGGCTGTTTCTTCCTTAGCATATCTGTATAATCCTTTATATTTCATCTTTCATCCCGTCTTCCGGAATCTGTTTCTGTGTCAGGATCTTCATAAATTCCTCGCCCGTGATCGTCTCTTTGTCGTACAGGTACTTGGCAAGTTCATGAAGCTTGCCCTGATTCTCCTTGAGAAGATCCATTGCCTTGTCGTAGGCGTGTTTCACCGTATCCACAACCATATCGTCAATAAGAGTTGCCGTCTCGGGGGAACAGCTCAGGCTGCTGTCTCCGCCGAGATACGGATTGGCCTGTGTCTCCAGAGCTACCATGCCGAATCTGTCGCTCATGCCATAGCGCGTGATCATCGCACGGGCAAGCTTGGTCGCCTGCTCGATATCATTGGATGCCCCTGTAGTAACGGAGCCGAATACCAGTTCCTCCGCGCAGCGCCCGCCGGTGAGCGTGGAGATCTTATTTGCAAGTTCTTCCTGCGACATCAGATTGCGCTCCTCTTCTTCTACCTGCATGGTATATCCCAGCGCCCCCGAAGTCCTGGGTATGATCGTGATCTTGGTCACCGGTGCGGAATTCGTCTGAAGCGCTGCCACAAGGGCGTGTCCGATCTCGTGATATGCTACGATCAGCTTCTCTTTTGTTGAGAGTACCCGGTTCTTCTTCTGATATCCGGCGATGACCACTTCGATGCTCTCTTCTAGATCAGACTGAGTGACATATTTTCTGTTCTCACGAACTGCCCGAAGCGCGGCCTCATTGACCATATTTGCAAGCTCCGCGCCCGAAGCGCCGGACGCGGCTCTTGCGATCGCGTTAAAATCAACGTCATCGTTGATCTTTATCTTCTTCGCATGTACCTTCAGGATTTCCTCTCTTCCCTTAAGATCCGGCAGTTCAACGGGAATGCGGCGGTCAAATCTTCCCGGTCTCAGGAGCGCGGGGTCAAGCGTATCGGGACGGTTGGTAGCCGCCAGGATCACAACTCCTTTAGACGCGTCGAATCCGTCCATCTCTGTCAGAAGCTGGTTCAGAGTCTGTTCACGCTCATCGTTTCCGGCAAAGCCCTGGCTGTCCCTCTTCTTTCCGATCGTATCGATCTCGTCGATAAACACGATACACGGCGCCTTCTCATTCGCCTGCTTAAAGAGATCCCGGACTTTGGACGCGCCCATACCGACAAACATCTCCACGAACTCAGATCCTGAGATTGAAAAGAACGGAACTCCCGCCTCACCAGCCACGGCTTTTGCAAGCAGAGTCTTTCCGGTTCCGGGCGGGCCTACAAGGAGCGCTCCTTTCGGGCATACCGCGCCAATTTCCTGATATTTCTGCGGATTATGAAGGAAATCTACGATCTCTGTCAGAAGATCTTTTGCCTCGTCCTCCCCCGCAACATCGTTAAATGTAATCCCTGTCTGAGACTGCACATACATCTTTGCATTGCTCTTGCCAAACTGCATAAACGGTCCGCCGTCCGTGCCTCCCATCTTCTTCATGAGCTGTCTTGAAAGGAACTGACCAAGCGCAATGAAGATCACGATCGGGAGAATGAGGGAAAGAAGCATGCTGAGAATCGGATTCATCTGCTCCTCAGCCACTCTGCCGAATTCGCAGCCGGATTCTCTTAAACGGTTCACCAGATCCGGATCATCGAATCTGGTAGTTTCATACTGACGGGGTTCCTTACTCTTGTCCGTGAAGTATATTGTCTCTCCCTCAAGCTGTACCTTCGATACCTCTTTGTCCTCTACCATAGTGAGGAACGTACCGTAGTCCACCTCCGTGATATTCCCGCCTACAATGCGCGGAAATACCAGGGAGTTGAACAGAATAATGACAGCAAGCACTATCAGATAATATGCAATCAGCGGCTTCTTCGGTTTCTGTACCTGTTTCATGAATAGCCTCCTTTATCATCGGCCTGCCTTATCATTTACTGCTCTTTAACGCCAGACGGATCGCTTTAAGGATCTGGATGATCGGGATGTTCACCGCGGCAAGGCCATATACGATGAGCAGCTGGGTGATCGTCAGCGTCTGTACTTTAAATATATTGTGCAGTCCGGGGATCATAACAACACATGTGATCAGAGCGATACCGAGTACAAAGGCTCCGATCAGGAATTTGTTGTTTGCGACCTTGCGTGTAAATACAACCGGTCTGTCGGACTTGCAGTTAAAGCCATGGAACAGTCTGGCAGAACAAAGTGTTGCGAATGCCATCGTCATTCCCAGGATTTCGTTGCCACCCCTGTAGCCGATCATGAACGCGATCATTGTCGTCACGGCGATCGAGAGCCCTTCCGTGGCAATCTTCAGCAGAAAATCCCTGGTCAGGATCGACTCGTTCATCGGCCTTGGCTTCTCGTTCATCACATCTTTGGAACCCGGCTCCAGCCCCAGTGCGATGGCCGGCAGGCTGTCTGTCAGCAGGTTGATGAACAGCAGGTGCACCGGCGCAAACGGCACCGGAAGAGCCATGATCGACGCATACAGAACGGCAAGGATCGCGCCGAAGTTCCCGGAAAGGAGGAACTGTATGGACGCTTTAATATTGCGGTAAATATTCCGTCCATTCTCCACAGCCTTGACGATCGTCGCAAAGTTATCATCCGTCAGCACCATAGCCGCGGCGTCCTTGGATACTTCGCTTCCTGTGATACCCATAGCCACTCCGATATCTGCCTGCTTTAACGCAGGCGCATCATTTACTCCGTCCCCGGTCATGGATACGATATTCCCCTTATCCTGCCATGCGCGCACGATACGGATCTTATGTTCCGGAGATACGCGGGCATAGACGGAGATGCCTTCCACGAAGTCTTTCAGTTCCTCATCGGACATTTTGTCGATCTCAGCGCCCTCGCAGGCCTCTGATTCATTTTCAAGGATACCGATGCGCTTGGCAATGGCAGCTGCGGTTACCTTGTGATCACCGGTGATCATGATTGGGCGTATCCCTGCCCTCTTACATTCTGCAACAGCGGCTTTGGACTCTTCTCTCGGCGGATCCATCATCGCGATCAGTCCGATGAAAGTAAGATCATACTCGTCGTCCAGACACAGTTCTTCTTCATCTGACACGACTTTGTATCCAAAAGCCAGCACACGCAGTCCCTCTCTTGAGAAACTCTGATTCTGATCTTCAATCTTCCTGCGGTCGCTGTCCGTCAGCGGACGGACCTCGCTTCCGATCTGGATCTTCGTCATACGGTCGAGGAGCACGTCTACGGCGCCCTTTATGACCATAGTAGGCACGCCCTCCATTGTATGTTTGGTGGACATCAGCTTTCTGTCACTGTCAAACGGATTCTCACTCTCTCTTGGATATTTGGCGCGAACGTCTTCCGGATCAAGTCCGAGCCTGCTTCCCAGATTGATAAGCGCCGTCTCCGTAGGATCTCCGATCTCTACTCCGTCCGTATTTTTAGAATCGTTGCAGAGCATACTGCTGATCAGCAGACGGCTCTGAGACGGATCATTGATATCCACATCGGCGGCCTTTATGCATTTTTCATCTACATAATAGTCTTCCACCGTCATTTTGTTCTGCGTCAGTGTGCCCGTCTTGTCCGAACAGATGACAGATACACTGCCAAGTCCTTCAACTGCCTGCAGCTTACGCATGATCGCATGTTCTTTCGCCATCTTCTGCGTCCCGAAAGAGAGAACGATGGTCACGATGGAACTTAACGCCTCCGGGATCGCCGCCACAGCAAGAGCCACGGCAAACAGGAACGCGTCTCCGATGTTATCTCCTCTGAAGATGCTGATTCCGAAAAGGATCGCGCAGAATACAAGGATCAGGATCGAAAGTTTCTGTCCGAACTGATCCAGATTGATCTGGAGCGGCGTGCGTTTCTCAGACGTTGTCTTCAGGAGGCTTGCGATCTTGCCGACCTCCGTCTCCATCCCTATGCCGGTCACTACAAAAGCGCCTCTTCCATATGTGACGAAGCTTCCCGAATAAACCATATTTATTCTGTCGCCGAGCGGCACTTCATCTTCCGTGATGATATCCGTAGTTTTCTCCACGCCAAGGCTCTCGCCTGTCAGAGCGCTCTCATCTACTTTCAGGCTGGCGCATTCCGTCAGCCGTCCGTCCGCCGGGATGTAATCTCCTGCATCCAGCATCACGATATCGCCCACAGTGACTTCTGAGGACGGGATCTGCACAACATTCCCGCATCGAAGTACTTTCGCCTCAGGTCCTGAGAGTTTCTTAAGGCTGGCGAGCGACTGCTCCGCCTTGACCGTCTGGACCGTGCCGAGGATCGCGTTCATCGTGATGACAATGAGGATGACAAGCGCACTCTCCACATCTCCCATGAAACCTGACGCGATCGCAGCGATGATGAGGATGATGACGAGAAAATCCTTATACTGTTCGAGGAATATCTGAGGGATCGTTTTCTTCTTTCCCTCGACCAGCTCATTGGGACCGTATTTTTCCTGGTGTTCCAATACCTGTTCCTCGGTGAGAGGCTCCAGGCTTCCGTTGACCTGCATGATCGTCTCTTCACCGGATAATTGATAATACTGTTTCATCTTAGTCTCCTCCTGATGATCTCCGTCGTACAATAAAAAATGAGACTTCTATTGCACGACGTTGTTATGTAATGCAATAAAAGTCTCACCATTTAATCACGACACGGATGGAATCCATCGTACTGACGATATCGCAAACGCTGAGAACCAGCGCCAGTTACTCCCTTTTACCAAATAATAATATAAAGGAATTCCGGTACACTGTCAACGTTTTTTACATTTTTTTCATAAAAGATTCCATCCCGGCAGCTGTCAGTCTTTATACGACGCCCTGTGCCTCCATCGCGTCTACGACTTTCTCAAATCCTGCAATATTCGCGCCTACCACGTAGTTTCCTTTGAAACCATATCTCTCGGCCGCGTCAGCCGCATTGTGGCAGATGTTGACCATGATATCTTTCAGCTTTGCATCGACTTCTTCAAATGTCCAGCTCAGACGCTCGCTGTTCTGTGACATCTCAAGAGCAGATGTAGCAACGCCGCCTGCATTTGAAGCTTTTCCAGGAGCGAAAAGGACTCCATTCTGCTGCAGATACTCTGTAGCCTCGATCGTTGTCGGCATGTTTGCGCCTTCTGCAACAACTTTGCATCCGTTGGCAACAAGCATCTTGGCATCGTCGATCTGAAGCTCGTTCTGTGTTGCGCACGGAAGAGCGACGTCAACTTTGACGGACCATACGCCTCTTCCCTCATGATACTCTGAGTTCGGACGATACTTCTTGTACTCTGTAAGTCTTGCACGGTTCACTTCTTTGATCTCTTTAAGAGCCGCAACATCGATTCCGTCCGGATCATATACCCATCCGTTGGAGTCGCTTACCGTAACAACTTTAGCGCCAAGCTGCTGTGCTTTCTCTGTGGCATAGATCGCAACGTTTCCTGAACCGGATACTGCAACAGTCTTTCCTGCAAGATCCATACCGTTCATCTTCATCATCTCATCTGTGAAATAGAGCAGTCCGTATCCCGTAGCCTCTGTACGTGCCAGAGAACCGCCGTAGGAAAGTCCCTTTCCGGTGAGCACGCCCTCATATACGCCGCGGATCCTCTTATACTGCCCGAACATATAGCCGATCTCTCTTGCGCCTGTTCCAATATCGCCGGCCGGAACGTCTGTGTCAGCGCCTATATATTTACAGAGCTCCGTCATAAAGCTCTGACAGAACGCCATGACCTCTCTGTCTGATTTGCCTTTGGGATCGAAATCAGAACCGCCTTTTCCTCCGCCGATCGGAAGCCCTGTCAGTGAATTCTTGAAGATCTGCTCGAAACCGAGGAACTTGATGATGCCAAGATTTACCGATGGATGGAGGCGCAGACCTCCCTTGTACGGTCCGATCGCACTGTTAAACTGAACCCGATAACCGGTGTTTACCTGAACCTGTCCGTTGTCGTCAACCCACGGCACACGGAATTTGAACTGTCTCTCAGGCTCCACAAGTCTCTCAAGAAGAGCCTCTTTGCGGAATTTTTCCTCGTTCGCCTCGATTACCGGACGCAGAGACTCCATCACTTCTTTAACTGCCTGATGGAATTCCGGTTCTGCCGGGTTTTTCTTTACGACAAGCTCGATCACTTCATCAACGTAAGACATTTTTAACAACCTCCTAAAATAGAATTACGGCCAGACAGAGCTGGCCGCATTTCAGACATCTTTGTCTACCCGTATATTTTATAAAGAAAATGAATTATTGTCAATCATAACTTTCAGTAATTTACAGTTTTAGCGCTTTATCTTGATGAATTTGCAGGGAAATTTTTTCAAAAATTCAAAATATCCGATTTCACTGTATCTTTGCGCAGCCGATCTGCGGAAGGACCGTGCCATAGTCCGCCGCGGTCGCAGAAAAACAGGACGCCCTAAAGGGCGTCCTGCTCACGTGCACAGATTAATTATATTTACGTTTTCTAGCAGCTTCAGATTTTTTCTTACGTCTTACGCTTGGCTTTTCATAGTGTTCTCTTTTGCGGATCTCCTGCTGAATGCCAGCTTTAGCGCAGTTTCTTTTGAATCTGCGTAAAGCGCTGTCTAACGTCTCGTTTTCTTTAACGATTACATTTGACATAGTCTCACACCTTACCTCCCCTCCAGCCTTGTATTGTGCATAATACGACTGATCGGGTATTTTTATTGCACTACCAAAGATTATATCATATTTTTCCTGTCCGTCAACCATTTTCACTCAAAAACTCTGAAAATCGAATTCGGAGAGCCGTCCGGGTTCTATGTCGGAAAAGTCCGACAAGACCATCTACTCTTTAATCTGTCCGTCAAGCACTTCTGCCGCTTTGGCAAGCGCGTCAGGGATACCTGCAGGATTCTTCCCTCCCGCCTGTGCCATATTCGGACGTCCGCCGCCTCCGCCGCCGACGCATCCCGCGATCGCCTTCACGAGGTTGCCTGCATGAGCTCCCCGTTTCATTGCCCCTTCTGTGGCTGTCGCCATAAGGTTTACCTTGCCGTCATTGCCGGATGCGAGCACAACTACGCCCTCTCCGAGTTTCGTCCTGAACTGATCGCCCAGTTCTCTCAGGCCGTTCATATCTATACCGTCGAGCTGTGCCGCAAGCAGCTTCACGCCTCTGACTTCCGTCACCTGATCCATCACATCACCGGCAGCCTCCTGAGCCATCTTATTTTTCAGCCCTTCCACCTCGCCGTGCAGCGATTTATTCTCTGCTATCATATGCGTGATCTTATCTGCGAGATTTTCCGGCGTTGCCTTTAAAAGATGGGCCGCATTCTTCAAGGTCTCCTCTATCTTTGCGTAGTACTTCAACAGTCCGTCGGAAGTCAGAGCTTCAATACGGCGGACGCCTGCGGCAACTCCGCTCTCAGAGAGAATCTTAAAAGCCATGATCTCTGACGTATTCTTCACATGTGTTCCTCCGCAGAACTCAACGGAAAAGCCGCTCATATCGACTACCCGAACGATATCTCCGTATTTCTCTCCGAAGAGCGCCTGAGCCCCTGTCTTCTTCGCCTCCTCGATCGGCATGTTCTTTACGATAACGTCCAGTCCTCTGGATATCTGCTCATTAACAATATCTTCTACTTTCTTAAGTTCCTCCTGTGTCATTGCCGAGAAGTGTGTAAAGTCGAATCTCAACCTGTCTTCATTGACACTGGAACCCGCCTGCTCCACATGGGTTCCCAGAACTGTGCGCAGCGCTTTCTGGAGCAGATGGGTTGCGCTGTGGTTTCTTGCGGAAAGCGCACGTTTCTTTGCATTCACCTCAAGAGTTACCTTATCGCCGGTTTTGATCATGCCTTTTGTCATCACGCCGATATGTCCGATCTTGCCTCCGAGGAGCTTCACTGTGTCTTCTACTTTAAACTCGCCTTCCTCTGTGCGGATATACCCTGTGTCTGCTTCCTGTCCACCGCTTGTCGCATAGAAAGGAGTCTCCTGTACAAAGATAGTACCTTTCTGTCCCTCAGAAAGCGCCTCGACGATCTCATCTTCCGTGGTGAGCACCGTCACATCAGATTCATATGTCAGATTGTCATATCCGACAAAAGTAGTCGTCACGCCCGGATCAATGGATTCGTATACCGTGACATCAGCCCCCATGTAGTTGGTCACTTCCCGGGCGTCGCGGGCTTTCTTTCTCTGAACTTCCATACATGCGGCAAAGCCTTCCTCGTCTACCCCAAGTTCTCTCTCTTCAAGGATCTCCTTTGTCAGGTCGAGAGGGAATCCGTAAGTATCATACAGACGGAACGCCTCTTCTCCATCCAGCGTCTTCACACCTTTCGATTCCATATCGGCAACCATATCCGACAGGATACCCAGGCCCTGATCGATCGTCTTGTTGAACTGTTCTTCCTCTTTTGCTATGACCTTTAAGATAAATTCTTTTTTCTCTTCCAGTTCCGGATATCCCTCTTTTGATCCCTCGATCACATTCTCGGCAAGCTCCGGCAGGAATCCTTTGTGAATACAGAGAAGCCTGCCATGTCTGCAGGCTCTGCGCAGCAGACGGCGGAGCACGTAGCCCCGGCCTTCATTGGAGGGCATAATGCCGTCGGATATCATAAATGTCACAGATCGGATATGGTCCGTGATAACACGGATAGACACGTCGTCCTTGTATTCTTTTCCATACTCTTTATCTGCAAGGCGGCATACGTGATCTCTGAGCGCTTTGATCGTATCCACATCAAAGATAGACTCTACGTCCTGCACAACGCTTGCCAGGCGCTCGAGCCCCATGCCGGTGTCGATGTTCTTCTGCTCCAGCTCTGAATAATGACCGTTTCCATCATTGTCAAACTGGGTGAACACATCGTTCCAGATCTCCATATAGCGGTCGCAGTCGCAGCCAACCGTACAGTCAGGTTTGCCGCAGCCGTATTTCTCACCTCTGTCGTAGTACACCTCAGAACACGGCCCGCAGGGACCGGATCCATGTTCCCAGAAGTTATCTTCCTTTCCGAATTTAAAGATCCTGTCCTCCGCAATGCCGATCTTCTTATTCCAGATCTCGAACGCCTCGTCATCATCTACATATACCGAAGGATATAGCCGGTCCGGATCAAGTCCCACGACGTCTGTGAGGAATTCCCACGTCCACTGTATCGCTTCTTCTTTGAAATAATCTCCGAAAGAGAAATTGCCGAGCATCTCAAAGAATGTGCCGTGACGCGCCGTCTTGCCTACATTCTCGATATCCCCGGTACGGATACATTTCTGACAGGTCGTAACCCTCTTTCTCGGCGGGATCTCCTGTCCTGTAAAATACGGTTTTAACGGTGCCATTCCAGAATTGATGAGCAGTAAACTCTTATCATTGTGAGGCACCAGGGAAAAGCTCTTCATGGCAAGATGTCCTTTGCTCTCGAAGAACTCAAGAAACATTTTTCTAAGCTGGTTAACTCCATATGGCTGCATGCTAAAAATCCTCCTCTTTCGCTCAAAAAGCCTGTTTTATAATATATCACAGCCTTATACATTTGTAAAGCGGACGCAAAAGATGCGTCCGCCTTGTATGCTTTGTATATGCGGCCTTTCAATCCGGCAGGACTGTTATTCCAGATCGATCTCGATAAGTTCTTCCGGAGGTACCGCACGGCTTGATTTGTTCACAAAGTTCTGCAGATTTTTCTTTGCTTTCGCAACCGGTATATTGGTGCCGGCGCCTGCGATACAGCCGCCCGGACATCCCATTCCCTCTATCAGACAGCCGTTCAGCTTGCCCGCCTTTGCAAGCGCCAGTATCTTCTTGCAGTCTGCAAGACCTTCCGCATGCTCGATATTGACCTGCACGTCCGGATAGTATTCGTTAATACATTTCTCAATAGCAGCG
>CASFID010000032.1 GCA_949294665.1 uncultured Eubacteriales bacterium | reverse complement strand
TTTTGGGTGGTAACTTAACAATACTACTATTAGGACTTGCTTTCCACTGTTTTTGTTATAGAAAACAAAAAAATCGCTATACGACAGCTTTCGCAGGCCATCGCGTAGCGATTTTGTTCAATTCGTGTTTGTCGGATAGACCTCTCTTGGCAAAACATCCGAAAATCATGCGGATACAGTGGATTGACTCACATATCCTGAGCAGTCGGGATTGTAATGCTTCCGGCTTGTATGAGTGCCTGTTGAAAGATGACGCTGCAGCCGGGAAAATCATACTGACCGGATGAGACAGCAGAAAAAGAAAACACCGCATAAGCTATGCGTCGACATGGAGCGTTCCGAATACACCTCGTTCTCCATGTTAGCGACGTGAAAATGCGAGTTCCAATGGACGAGCATTTTCATGTCGCGTTACATGGATTCGAGGGGATGAGGTAAAGCGAGTCGGCATAGCGTTGCAGTGTCTTCTTTTTCTTCGTCCGCTATTTGATTAGTATATCTCTGCTACTGTAGCAGCGTCTGTTCAACAAACACCGAATTTTATTTCTTCAGATTGATCTCTTCTTTGATCTTCTCTGCAAATTCTCTGAGTCCGCACTGTCCTTCGTCCCCATTTGCTCTACTTCTGACGGACACTTTTTCTTCTTCCTCTTCTTTTGCTCCGACTACGAGCATGTACGGGATCTTCTTCATCTGTGCCTCACGGATCTTGTATCCGATCTTCTCGGCGCGGGTATCGATCTCAGCGCGGATTCCTGCTGTCTGCAGCTCGTTCAGGACTTTCGTGCCATACTCCATATGTTTGTCGGAGATCGGAAGGACTTTTACCTGTACCGGCGCAAGCCAAGTCGGGAACGCACCTGCAAAATGCTCGATCAGGATACCGATGAAACGCTCGATGGAACCGAATACGACACGATGGATCATGATCGGTCTGTGCTTCTCCCCGTCTGCCCCTGTATATTCCAGGTCAAACCGAAGCGGAAGCTGGAAATCGAGCTGGATCGTACCGCACTGCCATGTTCTTCCGATAGAGTCCTCCAGATGGAAGTCGATCTTCGGTCCGTAGAACGCACCGTCTCCCTCGTTTACAACATAGGAAAGTCCGATATCGTCAAGGGCTGCCCTGAGGGCGTCTGTTGCCATCTCCCAATCTTCATCGCTTCCCATACTGTCCTCCGGACGTGTGGAAAGTTCTACATGATATTTGAACCCGAAGAGACTGTATACTTCGTCGATCAGTTTTACAACGCCTTTGATCTCATCCTTGATCTGCTCCGGAGTCATGAAGATATGCGCATCGTCCTGTGTAAAGCAGCGCACACGCATCAGACCGTGGAGCTGTCCGGATTTCTCATGGCGGTGCACCAGGCCGAGCTCGCCCATACGGATCGGCAGATCGCGATAGGAACGCGGCTCTGACTCATAGACAAGGATACCGCCCGGACAGTTCATCGGCTTGATAGCAAAATCCACATCATCGATCACTGTTGTATACATATTCTCTTTATAGTGATCCCAGTGTCCGGAAGTCTCCCACAGATGGCGGCTCAGCATGATCGGTGTGCTGATCTCCACGTATCCCGCCTTGCGGTGGATCTCTCTCCAATAGTCAAGCAGTGTGTTCTTAAGCACCATACCGTTCGGCAGGAAGAACGGGAATCCGGGGCCTTCCTCACGCATCATAAACAGCCCCAGCTCTTTTCCGAGTTTTCTGTGATCGCGCTTCTTCGCCTCTTCGATCATAGTCAGATACTCTTCCAGTTCTGCTTTCTTCGGGAATGCAGTACCATAAATCCTCTGGAGCATCTTATTGTGCTCGTCGCCTCTCCAGTATGCGCCTGCAAGACTTGTCAGCTTGAAAGCTTTTACCGGTTTGGTAGTCATAAGGTGAGGACCTGCACAGAGATCTGTGAATTCTCCCTGGGAATAGAAACTGATCGTCTCACCCTCAGGAAGATCTTCGATCAGCTCTACTTTGTAAGGCTCGTTTTTCTCTTTAAAGTACTCGATTGCCTCATTTCTCGGCATCGTATACTGTTTGATCTCAAGGTTCTCCTTGACGATCTTCTTCATCTCCGCCTCGATCTTCTCCAGATCTTCTGCCGTAAACGGAGTCTCTCTGTCTACATCATAGTAGAATCCGTCTGCAATTGACGGTCCGATGGCAAGTTTTGTCTCAGGATACAGGCGCTTGATCGCCTGCGCCATAATATGGGAAGCAGTATGGCGGAACGCTCCTTTTCCTTTTTCATCGTTAAATGTCAGGATACTGAGCCCGCAGTCATGATCGATCACTGTCCTCAGATCAACGATTTCTCCATCAACTTCACCGGATGTAGCAACTCTGGCAAGTCCTTCACTGATATCAGCAGCAATCTCATATACACTCTTTGGTTCCTGATACTCTTTAAATGAGCCGTCTTTTAATGTGATCTTCATTTTTCTCTTCCTTTCTCTGTTTATCTCTTTTGTTTTCCGGCTGACGCAGATAAAAGTCCTGTCCGCAAGATTTTTATAGAAAACAAAAGAGACATTCCACGGAATGTCTCTTACTTTTCTGAAATCTATGCAGTCACACGGAAACACTCCACACAGGGACGGGAAATATTCCCGCGGTTCCACCCTGCTTGTTTTCCATGGAAAACCATCTTAATTCATATGATGATAACGGAATCACCGTGCCTGATTAGGGCCGCTCAGAGGTGGTCTTCAGTCATGCCGTACAACAGGATCTTTTCAGCCCGCGATCCCTCTCTGTCGATGCACAGACAGCTTACTGTCCTCTTCAACGCTTTCTCTACATCGGTTATTCTACCCCAGGCAGTACAACCGTGTCAAGGTGAAATAATTTTATTTTTCTTCATAGTCATCTATATAATATAAACGCCTCATAAGGTCTCAGCCTCAGACACTCCCCCGTTTGCTCCGGCGCACTATCTTTATAATTATGGATCAGCACCTGTGCGTCCTTCCACTCCGCGCTTATCGTACACTCTGCCGGTTCACCGGTAAAGTTGGCACAGACGAGCATCTGTGAATCGTCGTCCCTGCGCACATAAGCGAAGATCTGCTCGTCGTCGGGGAGGAGAAGTTCAAATTTCCCATCTACAAAAACCGGATATTCTTTCCTCATATGGATCAGTCTCCGGTAGAAATGGTACACTGAATCCGGATCTTTCCTTTCGCTTTCTGCATTGATCTTCGTATAGTTCGGATTCATCCTGATCCACGGCCTGCCTGTTGTAAATCCTGCATTTTCTTCGGAGCTCCACTGCATCGGGGTACGGGCGTTATCACGGCTTTTCGCGTAAATGGAACGCATGATGGCATCTTTCTTATATCCTGCTTCCAGCCTCTCATGATACATGTTGACCGTCTCGATATCCTCATAACAGCTGATGTCCGGGAATTTTACATTTGTCATGCCCAGTTCCTCGCCCTGGTAGACATAGGGCGTTCCTTGCATTCCGTGAAGCACGAGGGCGAGCATCTTAGCAGATTCTTCGCGGTATTTGCCGTCGTCCCCCCACCGAGAGACTATTCGGGGCAGATCATGGTTATCGAAAAACAGGCTGTTCCAGCCCTTCCCGTACAGTTCATTCTGCCATTTTGCCAGACATTTTTTCAGTTTTACAAATGGAAGAGGCGCAAGATCCCACTTTTCCTTTCCTTCCTGCTGATCCATTACCATGTGTTCAAACTGAAATACCATAGAAAACTCGCTTCCGTCCGGATTGCTGTAGAGCTTTGCGATCTCCGGAGTAGCTCCCCACGCCTCGCCTACAGTGATCAGATCCCCTTTCTGGAATGTCTCCCGGCTCATCTCCTGCAGAAATTCGTGGAGTCTCGGTCCGTTGTTGGTGATCATTTTATCCGGCTCTTTGGCAATCTGGTCGATCACATCAAGGCGGAATCCTCCCACGCCTTTGTCCATCCACCAGAGGATCATATCATAGATTTCCCTGCGGACTTTCGGATTCTCCCAGTTCAAATCCGGCTGTTTTACAGAAAACTGATGAAAATAATACTGCTTCAGCTCCGGAACCCACTCCCATGCCGGACCGCCGAACGTAGCTTTCATATCATTGGGATATACTCCTTCCTTGCCGTCTCTCCACACATAGTAATCGTGGTATGGATTATCTTTTGACTTTTTTGCCTCAAGGAACCACCGGTGTTCGTCTGAAGTGTGGTTCAGCACCAGATCCATTATAATCCGTATATTCTTTTCTTTCGCTTTCGCGATCAGCTCTTCCATATCATCCAGGCTGCCGAACATGGGATCGATGTCCTGATAATCGGAAATATCATAACCGTTATCATCCTGAGGAGAGCAGTACATGGGAGAAATCCACACCGCATCGATTCCCAGGTCTTCAAGGTAATCCAGCCGGCTGATAACCCCCTGAATATCTCCTATTCCGTCTCCATTTGAATCCTGAAAGCTTTTCGGATAAATCTGATAGACTACTGCATTTTTCCACCACGGCTGTTTCTTTTCTGTCATCATTACACCTCTTTCTTTCTGATCAGCGTACCATTCTTTCCCAGAATGCCGCCGTCATAATTTCTCTCAAACAGGATTTCTCCGCCTTCTTCTACCGAAACCGGTTCTTCCGAGCAGTTGAGGAGGACTTCCAGCTTCCGGTTCTCTGAGTCGAGCTTAATATACTCCACACACCTGCTCTCAGCATAATGGTTCGGGAAATGGAAATGCGGACTTCTGCACGTTTCTTCTGTCTGCCGCATCCGGATCAGCTGTCTCATGGACCGGATCTTCTTCTGATTTTCCTCGCTTCCGATCTCGTCCCATGGCATGCACCTGCGGCAGTCCGGATCAAATCCGCCCTCCATGGCAATCTCCGTACCATAGAAGATGCATGGACTTCCCGGCAGGGTAAACAGGACGGCAAGCTGCTGATAAAAAATGTCCAGGTCATGGAACCGGTTCATCAGCCTTTCCGTGTCATGAGAGTCGAGAAGATTGAACAATACATTGTTATTCTGCTGCATATACATAGTATAACAGCGGTTGACCATGTACTCAAACTCTTTTTTATCCATAGAAGCGTCCAGAAAGAAATCGTGAATACCGCTCATCAGCGGATAATTCATGACAGAGTCATACTCGTCTCCTGTCAGCCACTGGCTGGCGTCATGCCAGATCTCTCCCAGCAGATAAATGTCCGGTTTGATCTGTTTCAGATGTGTCCGTATCTGTTTCAAAAAGCGGTGCGATACTTCATTTCCCACGTCAAAACGGATAGCGTCAATGTCAAAATCACGGATCCACTGTTCGCATACTCTGCAGAAATATCCGATCACTTCCGGATTGTTCGTATTCAATTTCGGCATCCCGTCCGCGAAGGCAAAAGAATAAAACCTGCCGTCTCTCGTATCCTCTCTTTTTTTAATCTGCGTCCAGTCATTGACCATGAACCAGTCCGCATAAGGCGAGTCTGCTCCTTTTTCCTGCACATCCAGCCAGGGGGCGAATTTTCTTCCGCAGTGGTTGAACACCGCGTCCACCATCACCCGGATGCCCAGTTCATGAGCTTCGGACACAAGTTTTGTCATAGTTTCCCCATCGCCGAAAGAGGGATCTATCTTCGTATAATCTTTTGTATCATACTTATGATTTGTCTCAGCTTCCATGATCGGAGTCAGATAGATGCCTGTGATCCCCAGATCACTTAAATACGGGAGCTTCTGTCGGATTCCTTCCAGATCGCCGCCGTACTTTTCCTGATTTGTCACCGGACCTGTCTGCCATGGCAGTATCCCCTCGTCTCTGCGGCCGGGTCTGCCGTTGCAGAATCTGTCCGGGAAGATCTGATACCATACCGTATCGTTGACCCACGAAGGCGTCCTGTTCACATCCGCAGGGTTCATCCACGGCACGATAAAATACTGGAGCAGACGCCCCGGCATGTTGACCTGTTCTTCTGTGAGAAAACCATCCTCAAAATAATACCAGACTTCGTCATCCGTATGCAGTTCAAAGTAATATTTACACCGTTTATAAGGCGGCACAAGTGTTGTTGTCCACCAGATCTGATGGGGAAGACGCTTTTTATAGACAATCTCCTCTCTCCTGCCTGTCCATCTCTCATTCCCTCCCAGAATGCCGGCGTCAAACGGATCTCCGTGGATAAGAAACACTTTCTTTACGTCGTATCCTGTTTTCAGATTGACTGCCAGCCGGTCCTCATCCAGCGCATAGCTCATCTGTTCTGATGTCTTGTGATATACTGCTGCAAAATCCATTTTCGTCTCCTCCATTTTATCGCTGATTTTTCTGTCTCTCACCCTTTCGCGAGATTTACCGGATGTTCTCGTCTCTTTCCAGCGCCTCGTACACCCGGAGCATCTCGCCCGTGCTCCACGCCTGCGCGAAACACCCTTTTGATGAAACAGGATTCTCTCCGTCATAGATCTCAGGAAGCTGTCCGATGCAGCCTTCACGAAGAGCGTTTTCAAGCGCTTCCATCTGCCTTCTGATATATGCCTTTGTCTCGTCACTGTATCCGTTGACCTTCAGATATGCCAGATAGTATGCGCCCAGCGGATAGGCCCACACAGTGCCCTGGTGATAGGCCAGATCCCTTTTCAGCACTTCACCTCCGTATACCGGCTGAAATTCAGGATCATCTTTGTCCAGAGTCCGAAGGCCGTACGGAGTATACAGCCTTTCAAATACGGTATCCACTACCTGTCTCTCCTTCTCTCTGTCAAGCATCGTAAACGGCATGGACACGGCCCATATCTGATTGCATCGTATCTGCATGTCAGCACTGGTTCCCGAGATCACATCTTTCAGACAATGCCGGCCTTCCATCCAGAACTTCTCTGTAAATGTTTCTTTTACTTCTGCCGCAGTCTTTTCATACACCGATGGATCTTTCCGCAGCAGGCGCGCGCACTCTCCCATGATGCTGAGAGCATTATACCAGTACGCATTGATCTCCACCGGTTTCCCGTGGCGGGGCGTGGGAAGGATATCGTTGACGCGCACATCCATCCATGTGACCTGGTCGAGGCCGCTGCCCGCTGTGATCAGGAAGTCGTCGTCCATACGTATGTCATAATCTGTTCCATTCTGATAGCTGGTAATGATCCGCTCCATGACCGGATATATCTCCTCTATAAACGCCGCATCCGCTGAAGCCCTGTAGTACAGCCAGACACAGTTGATGAAAAGGAGGGCCGCATCCGCAGTATTATACATGGGTTTGCTCTTCCCTTCCGGAAACAGATTCGGCATAAGCCCATGCCTTTCATAGCGGGCAAAGGTTCTCAGGATCGATCTGGCGTCCTCATACTGCCGTGCAGACAGGCACACGCCCGGAAGCGCGATCATCGTATCTCGTCCCCAGTCCTCAAAAAAAGGAAAGCCTGCAAGGATCGTTTTCCCGCCGGTAGATTCCCGGTGAGAAACAAACTGATGAGCGCTCTTCACAAGGAAACGCGCAGTCTCGTCACATAATCCTGACTGGAGCTCCAGTTTCTTCCGTGCCCCTTTCATCTCCTGTATGACAGATTCTGCCACGTCAACAGCGCTTTGATTCTGCTCTTTTGCATAATCTCTTTCCACGCTGAACAAAACAGCCAGAGTACCGCTGCCGCCGCTCTCAACATCCAGACTGATCTGATGGCATGCCGCCGCTTTCCCTGTGCTTTTCCTGCCGTCACAGGCGTCATAGGAATAATAATACTGCTCCTTAGTCTCCGGGATCTCTGTCACACATCCATTTGTCATATAGTACAGTCCAAGATGTCCGTTTTCCACCCTGCCGGCCCGGTGACGGAATGTTCCATTCAGTTCCTCTCCCCCGCCTTTTGGAGCGAACTGATAAAACGGCGTCACCGTCAGTCGGGCATCTCTACGGCTACGGTTCGTTACTCTGTAGCAGACCACAGCCGTGTTCTCTCCCTGTTTCAGTGCCGCTTCCTTTTCAATTTCCACACCATTTATGAGAAAGCGCCATACAGGCGTATCTTCATAGACAAATTCTGTCAGATACCGATAACCTTTTTCACAGTTCCTGTCCGCAAATTCCTGGGATGACATGGTGTAAACTTCCTGTCCTGTCTCCAGCTGTTCTGCCAGCCGGTGGATCATATTATACCGGTTATTCGGCGCTTTCGTACAAGCCATAAGAAATGCATGGTCATTGCGGGCCGCGGATCCCGTCATGGTAAGCGATGAATATCCTCCCAGCCCGTTTGTCATAAGATAACAGTTTTCCTGCCCTCTCTCAAATGTCTTCCAGTCCTGTTTTCCGTAGATCCATTTCATACCGCCTGTTTCTCCCATGTTTCGTTTTCTGCTGTTTCTTCTTCCATCACACCTGCCCCAGCGCTGCCTGTTCCACCTTCGATTTTATCTGCAAGTCTGCCCAGGATGAGTACACTCTGAGGCGCCGCGTGAAGATCCGAGTCCGCATATTTTACGGACGTCCAAAGTCTGCTGTTCTCCCCGTCGCATAGAACTGCCCATCTGCCGGTTGCCGCCACAGCGCGTCTGTATTCGCGGGTACTGTTGTATATGATCTTTAGCCGGTCCCATTTCTGTTCTCCCGCTTCCGACCGGTTATCCACCTCGAAGCTTATCAGGCCTTCTGATATTTCTATATTAGTGATCCGCTCTGAAGCCCGGGCAGACTTATCACAGAGTCCCGGAAGTCTGGTTCTCAGTGCAATGAGCCCCTGATAATATTCCACAAGAGGCCGGTTCTCCCACGCCTGTTTCCAGTCCAGGCGGTTCAGCGCGATCGGTGCGTTGAACGAATCTTCCAGTCCGTTTTTCGTCCGCGCAAATTCTTCTCCTGACAGAAAGAACAGGCTTCCCTGACACGTCATATAGAGAGCCGCCGCCATGCGGTTCAGACGCATACGTTCCGCCGCGTCCGTCTCCGGCAGCGTCTCGGCGAGCTTATCCCACAGCGTCTGGTTGTCATGGGCCGATACATATGTAATGACCTGGGACGGAGCCCTGACGCCGGTAAAACTATCACTGTCCGCACCCGTCCTCTCCCGCTCCGGTTCACACCATGCCTGAGCGCTCCGGACAATATCCTTTTCTTTTCCTGCCGCTCCGTTGATAAAGCCCGGTCTTTTGATCTTTAAGGCTGAGCCTTTCACCGCATCCCTCGTATCGTCACAGAACATCCCGATATTCTCATCGAGAAGCCCGATGTTTTTCTTCAATGCCGGAACAGCCCGCCCTTCCATGGCAGTGTCCGCCGCTGACCACGGTTCTCCGAAGAGAAGCTTTTCGCCTTTTCCGTAACGCACGTCGAGCTCCCTTCGTATCCGGTTCATCAGATCCACGTCCAGGAGCCCCATCAGGTCAAAGCGGAAGCCGTCGATATGGTATTCTTCCGTCCAGTACAGAACAGATTCCAGTATGTATTTCGCACACATTTCACGCTCGCTCGCCACATCATTGCCGCATGCCGAGCCGTTGGAAATGCGCCCGTCGTCAAACACACGGTAAAAATACCACGGCGCGGTCCTCTGGAACCAGGAATCCAGAGAATACGTGTGATTATACACCACATCCATTATGACGCGGAACCCCTGGGAATGCAGCGCCTGTATCATCTCTTTCATCTCCCGTATGCGCACCTCGCCATGCGCCGGATCCGTAGAGTAGGAGCCCTCGGGTACGTTATAGTTCACGGGATCATATCCCCAGTTAAACTCCGTATCTTTTCCTGCCTCGTTGACTGAACCATAGTCGTAGGCCGGCATGATCTGCACGTGGGTAACGCCCAGATCTTTCATGTATCTTATCCCCGTCGGATGGATGCCGTCTCCAAAAAGCGTTGTGTCCGGGCATGTAAATGCCTTGTATTTCCCCCGGTACTGCTCCGGGAAACCGCCCGACGGATCCCAGGAGAATTCCTTGACATGAAGTTCATAGATGATCTGCTCTGTTCCTTTTTCCGGCGCCCGGTCATTTTCCCATCCTTCCGGATCCGTCCTCTTCAGATCCACCGCCATGCTCCGTCTGCCGTTGACGCCGCACGCATACGCATAAGGATCCGCTGAGCGCACCTCCTCCCCCTCAAGCATCAGAGTATAGTCATAATAGACTCCGTTCAGATTGTCATGGGAAAACCAGCTCCATACGCCTTTGTCCTGTTTCTCCATAGAGATGTGCGCATATGCTTCTCCCCCGTTTCCCTCATGATACAGATTCAGGGTGATACTGTCTGCCGAGGGACTCCACAGCTTAAAAGAAGTCCCGCTGTCCGTACAGCTCACCCCCAAATCGTTTTTTTCATATATATAATGTTCCCGGAATTCCGGGCTGGAATAATACGTTTTCCACTCTAACGCTGTCTTCATATATCATGTCCTTTCCTGTATTATTTCATTTTCCGCCCGAAACGGGCTTTCTTTATATGGCAGATATAAGATGGACACAGACTGCCCTTCGCACTTCGCCCGACAGTCCATCTCATATCTGCTGTTATTTTTCGTTAACCTTTGACCGCTCCCGACAGTCCGTCTACATAGTATCTCTGCATGTACAGGAACAGCGCCGCGATCGGGATCGAGATCAGTACCGCTCCGGCCGCGAAGCATGTATACCAGTTATCGATATACTCTTTCTGGAGCATATTCCAAAGTCCGATGGCGATCGTATACTGGTCTGAATTCGCACGGCAGATAACTTTTGCAAAGATGAAGTCCAGCCATGGCGCCATAAAGGATGTAAGTACCGTATAGATGACGATCGGCTTGCTCAGTGGAAGCGTGATCTTCGTAAAGATCTGCCATCTCGTACATCCGTCCAGAAGAGCCGCCTCGTCCACCGCGGTCGGAATGGTGTCGAAGAACCCTTTCGCGATCTGGAAGCTTAAACCCGCTCCTCCTGAATACACAAGGATCAGAGCCAGCTTGATCAGATTTCCCTCTGTAAGACCGATAGCCTTGAGGATGAAATACACTGCGATCATTGACATGAACCCGGGGAACAGTCCGAGGATCATCGCCATGTTCATGTAAGGCTTTCTCAGCTTGAAGCGAAGCCTTGACAGACAGTAGGATACTGCCAGCACATAAAATGTAGAGAGAATACATGAGAAGACCGCAATGAATAATGTGTTCATAAACATCTGCGGGAAGTTCAGGATCGTCGTGTCCGTGAACAGCTTAATGTAGTTATCCAGTGTATAAGACTGCGGGAGAAAGGTCGACACATAGGAACCCTGCTCCGCACGAAAGCTCGTCAATACTACCCACACGATCGGAAATACCCAGATCACCGCCAGGATCGCCAGAACGACATGGACGATCGAATTATTGATAAAACGCTTTCTTTTCGCCGACTGTATTTTCTTTCCTGCCATGCCTAGAACCCTCCTTCTTCCTTGTATGATTTCGTGTTTCTGTAGGTCAGCAGAGCCGCTATTGCAAGGATCACGAATGTCAGGATACCTATGACGGCTCCGATATTATAATACTGCTTGTCAATAGTCAGTTTGTACAGCCATGTGACGAGCAGATCCGTCTTGCCCGCCGTGGACGACAGGTCGGTAACGGGATCACCGCCGGACAGCAGGTATATGACGTTGAAGTTATTGACATTTCCGGTAAATGTAACGATCAGATACGGCGTCGTCACATACAGCATATACGGAAGTGTGATCTTCGTGAAAATCTGGAGCGAATTCGCCCCGTCCACTCTCGCCGCCTCATAAAGCTCTGCCGGGATGTTCTGCAGCACGCCGGTGAGCTGCAGGAGCGTGTACGGCACTCCGACCCATACATTGATCACGATAACAGTCACTCTCGCCCAGGTCGGATCTGTGAAGAACGGAAGGCTGGCGTCGGAAGCGATCAGTCCCAGATTTCTCAACAGTACGTTGATCGCGCCCTCCGGCTGCAGCATCGTTCTCATGATCAGAAGCGAAACGAACATCGGAACCGCACAGGAGAGAACGAAACAGAATCTCCAGAATCCCTTCGCCCGCGTTCCTTTCCGGTTGATCAGCAGAGAGACGAGCATACCGAATATGTAGTTTGAAAACGTTGCGAAGAACGCCCATACAAGAGTCCATCCGAGCACTGACCAGAACGTACTTCCAAGGATACTGGATGAATCGAACAGCGTCTTGAAGTTGTCAAGTCCCACCCAGTCAAAAAGCATCAGATGGCTGTCGATCTTGCTGTAATTTGTAAATGCCATGCAGATCATAAAGATCAGCGGCAGGATCGTGAACGCGCCGATAAAGAACATCGGAGGCGTCATGAGAAGTCTCTGCAGATTCTCATGGAGCAGCGTCTTTAGATCTTCCGCGAAATTATTGACATGCTTTCCTTCTTTCGCAAGACGCTCGGCCTTGTAAGCACTTTTCAGCGATCCTCTCCACGCACATACCATAAGAAATGTGACCAGCACAGTCGCCACGCCGAAAAGCAGGATCAGGATCGACTGGTCCCCCTCTGTATAAGTGTAGATCTGAAGACTTTCATCCCATACCTCTTCCTGGGCAACAGTTCCCAGCGAGGGAAGCATCGCCAGACAGTGCGCGCCAGTCATGATCATAAAAACGATATACGCTGCTTCCACGGCCAGATACAGAAGACCTTTTGTGATCTGCCCGTGAATAATATTTCCCAGCCCCATCAGCACCATGGAGAGCTTTGTCTCTGGTCCGCCCTCGCGGATCGCTCTTGTGCATGTATACGGAGTCGGAAATTCATTTACTCTCTTTTTCAATATTCCCATCCTCGTCACCTCATTCTCAGATTCCATCACTGTTCATTGCTTCATTCATCTGTTCGGTCTGTTCTGCCGAATTCTCATGGGTGATCGATCCGTTTCGGATCCCCTTTCCCATATTCTCCACGGGAGTCCAGCAGTTGCTCATCTCGGCCAGGTTCGGCTGCAGGATCGATGTGCGGTTAAATGTGTCATTGATCGCCGCCACGACTTCATCCGCCAGGATATCCTCATCGGCAAGAAGCGCCGTGTGGCAGGGGACAACGTCTTCCAGCTCATAGTGAAGTCTCTGAGAATATTCATTTCCGAGGAAAACAGCCAGCTCCACAGCCTGTACCATATAGTCGCTCTGAGCGTTTACTCCTACGGCCTTTGTACCTGCATAGGAGTACATCTGTTTTTCTTCCCCGTTCAGTGTGTAAGTCGGAAGTGCGGCCACGCCCATATTGTCGCCGAGCGCTTCTTTTACCGCCGCTGCATCCCAGGAGCCTGTGAATATCGCATTGATACTGCCGTCCCGGATCCCTGCGATACCGGAACCATCCGCATCGATCCTGAAGTTCGGATTGGCTTCCAGATCGATGAGGTAATCTGTTACTTCCTGCGCCTTCTCACCGCCGAAATCCACCCCGGCAGACGCGTCTGTTCCGTCACCAAAGAGAGTACAGCCGTTTCCTATATAGAATGCCGGCAGATACCAGGAGTTCGTAAACGGGAATGAGACAACGCCTTTTTCCAGCATTGTATCCAGATTTTTTACATCCTCCTCCGAAAATACGCTCTTGTCATAAAACATAAACCATGTATTGATAGCGAACGGCACGCCGTATATCTCTCCATCCTTTGTCACCGAATCCAGAGAGGTCTGTGAGTTCGTCGCCTCAATCTCTTCTCTGTACTTTCCTCCGAACTTCACCAGAGCATCCGCATCCGTCATCGTCGTCAGATTATCGTTTGCATACAGGAAAACGTCCGCACTCGCCTCTGCGTCCTGCGAGACCTGACCTGCCGAACTGGCCTCATCCGCCACGCCATAGACAAATGTAATGTCCCATTCCGGGTGTTCCCCGGCAAAAGCATTACAGCATGTCTGCAGCCATTCCCCTTTTTCTTTCGACTGATCCCCCTGAGGAGACCAGACCATCAGGCGCACAGATTCTTTTCCGCCGTCTTTGCTTTCGCATCCCGTGAGCCCTGCTGCCGCCAGCGATACGGCCATGACTGCCGCCGTCAGCGCTGACACCGCTCTTTTTCTCATACCTACATCCTCCCTTATATATTTCGTATTGTTTCGTTAGTCCATATAATACGCTTATTGGGATAAATCGTCAATCCATTTTCATTTAGCGCTTCAATTTTATCTGTTATGCATAATTTTCATATGTATTTTTTGTGCATATTTGTTATACAATCTCCCGAAAGTTTCTTTTCCGAAACTTATCTAAACCATATCAGGTCTTCCATTATTCGCATTGATTTCACTGCCATTTTTTTATATAATATTTTCAGAAGTTTTTCGGAAATCAGGGAGATAGCAGATCAATGACTACAATACAGGATATCGCTGATAAACTGGGCATTTCCAAAAGCACTGTGTCAAAAGCACTGAACAGCGCCCCCGACATCAGCGAAACATTACAAAAACAAATACTCGAAACAGCCGTGGAGCTTGGATACACGAAACTGCGCCGTTATAAAAAACCGGCGAAAAAACTGTGTGTTATCGTACAGAGGAACAATATTCAATATGAAGAGCCGCACCATTTTGCCTACGACATCATCATGGGGTTCCGGCAGATCGCAGAGCCGACGGGATATGAGGTGGCGGTCGTTCCGGTAGACGCAGATGTCCAGCGGGAGATTTCCTATGAAGCTTTTATGCTGCAGCATGACTTTTCGGGAGCCTTTCTGCTTGGTTTTTCCCTTGCCGAACCGTGGATGAAAGAGTTTCACGCCTGTCACACTCCAACCGTCCTCTATGATAATCACATCATCGGCAATCCAATGATCTCCTATGTAGGTATCGACAATGAAGAAGGCATGGATCTGGCTATAGGCCACCTGAAAGAACTGGGACATAAGAAAATCGGATATTTAAGCAGCGCGCTTGGTTCCCATATCATGCAGGTACGCCACAGAGCGTTCTTTCAGGCAATGCGCAGCCACGGACTGAAAGCAGACACGTCCTACGCCGGATGTTCCTTTTATCTGTCCGAGTGTATGGAAAAACATCTGCCCCGTTTTCTCAATATGGGGATGACGGCGATCATATGCTGCCAGGATACCTTTGCCAGCGCTGCGATCACGCAATGCCAGCAACTTGGATTTCGGATTCCGAGAGATATCAGCATCATCGGCTTCGATGACATCCCGCTCTCGGCGTATACATCACCTCCGCTCACGACCGTCCGACAGGACCGCATCCAGCTCGGAAAGAGCGGGTTCAACGCGCTGAGCGGACTGTTAAACGGCGTGCCGCTGGGTACCGTCCTGCTCCACGCAGAACTTATCGTACGGGATTCCACGTCCGCGCCTGCCGTGCGCTGAATCTCTCGAAAGGAGGAAGCATATCCATGAAGAAATATGCCGGAAAACTGGTCCTCGTTTTCTTCCTTATGCTGCTGTGCGTCTTAACTCTCTCAGGCTGCCGCCATTACAAAAGAGACGAGGCCGCTGAATGGTTCAAAGAGAACGTCATCGACGAGACGATCGCCGTATCCAGAGATTATACGGAGCGCAAGAATGACGCAGGATATACCGACCGGATATGGAGCGCACATTTAAAAGATAAGCCCGAAATCGAGTTCGAGCTTATCAGCCACGCCACTTACAGCCTGTTTATGGATTATACGATGGAAACGACCTATCACCTCGAAATGGGAAAATATTATCTTGATCGTTATCTGGAGGAATATCCGGATGCCCTGAGCGGGTTCGGTATAGAGGAAGACCGTGGCGGCCGGATGCTGGATATAACCGCGGTTTATGACACATACCGGGAGATCCGCACACTCTGCGGTGAATTAAAGCAACTGGAAAACTATATCGCCGGTCAGGAATTCCCCTGCAGTATGCAGTATTCCCTGGCTTATCGGGAACCTCTTACTTTGCTCAATGAGGCCTCTCCATACGCCGCCGCATACCATGACACCTATGTATTTGAGACAGGCGACGCCGACAGTTTAGAAAAGAAAGCGCAGGATGGATTTGCAAGATATGCCGTCACCTACAGACTCGGGACAGAACAGCTCACCCGGGAACAGATGCAGGACGCGGTAAATAAAAATGGAGATTACCGTTTTACGATCACCCGCGCTGACGGTATGCAGCTGTGTTACCCTGAGCTGATCCTGCGATATTCGGACAGCATGACGTTCGGATGTCTGTACGAGGTATTGCTCCGCGAAGGAACTTATGACGTCGCCGGCACCCCCGGGGAATTCACATTCACCTCCGCCGACGGCCGCACCTGCTCCTTTTCTTACTCTTACCACATCCCGTTGGAATGCTGGTCTGAAGAAGCCGGCTATTATATAAACGAACAGTATTATTACACAGAAGACGGCGCTCAGGTCCTGCTCTCCGAAGAGCCTTTTATCGATAGCGATCTCTTCACGGAACTGACCGGCTCCTCCTTTGATCTGATAGACTCCTATTCCTACAGCGGACAGCAGAAAGGAGACACGCCATGACCACATTACGGATCGCGCAGGCGCAGATGCCCGTATGCACGGACAGAAAGAAACTGACGCAAGCGCTTGAAACTCTGGCACAACAGGCAGTGGAAGGAAACGCGGATCTTCTCGCTCTTCCCGAGATGTTCTGCTGCCCTTATGACGTCGATTGCTTTCCCGTTTTTGCCGAGGAAGAGGGAGGTCCACTCTGGCAGACATGTTCTGATCTCTCCCGCAGCTTCGGCATATACCTTTCTGCCGGCACCATGCCCGAAAGGGCATCCGACGGGAAAATATACAACACAGCCTATGTATTCGACCGCAATGGACGGCAGATCGCCAGGCACAGAAAAATGCACCTTTTTGATATCCGTGTAAAAAACGGACAGCATTTTCAGGAATCTGCTGTACTCTCTGCCGGAAATGACGTCACGGTATTTGAAACAGAATTCTGCGCCATGGGGCTTGCAGTCTGCTATGATATCCGCTTCCCGGAACTGTTCCGTCTTATGGCTGCAAGAGGCGCAAAGATCGTCCTTGTCCCCGCGTCCTTCAATATGACGACCGGTCCCATGCACTGGGAGCTTCTGTTCCGTTCCCAGGCGGTTTTCAATCAGATGTTTCTCATTGGCACCGCCCCGGCAAGAGACGCCGATTCCTCTTATGTATCCTGGAGCCACAGCATCATAACAGATCCATGGGGCAATACAATTTCTCAGACAGAAGACAAGGAAGAACTGCGGATCACGGAAATAGACCTGGCATTGTGCGATGAAGCAAGAGAACAGATCCCGGTTCTCAGGCATTTAAGAGATGATGTATATTCACTAAAAGAGCGCCGCAGATGACTGCAGCGCTCTTTCTTTGCGTTTGCGCAGCGCCGGAATCAATCCGGGCTCGCCCGAGATCTCTTCAGACGCTTACGATCCCGGGATATGCCATCCGGAATTCCTGTGATTATCGTTTTGCTTTATGGATATATTCCGTCAGACGGTCCTCCAGTTCTCTCATCGTTTCTGCCGTCTCCGGCTCCGTATAGGGGATCCGGCGTATGATCTTCTGCACATAGTGATTCTCTTCCACTATATCCAGACTCGCCCGGAAATTCAGATCATAGAAGTACGCCAGATAGGATACCCAAAAGTCCATCAGTGTTTTCCTGTCTTCCGACAGGACGCTCCGTCCCTCAAGAGCGTCTCTGCGGACTTTCGGCGATATCTGCGCGGCTCCGATCTCCCGGGCATCCGCCCCCATAAACGTCTCAAGGGCGTCCTCAAGTTTTACCCTGCAATTGTCCAGTTTATCTGCATCACGGATCATGCGGGCGTGGAGAAGCGACCGCTCATCGTCTATTCCCGTCAGGACAAAGTCGCTGTGTTTTGCGATCGCCGTTCTGATGATCTCGTCCCATGTATCCTCCGGAACGAACCTGCGGATCATGTTCTCTCCAAACAGCACCTGCACGCCGTAAGACGCGTGATCCATCGTATCCGGCATAAAACTGTCATATCTTTTAAGCTGTTCAAACCTCCCGATATCGTGCAGAAGCGCGATGATGCGCGCAAGCGAAACATCCTCTTCTTCAAGGCCCATGCGTCCCGCAATCTCGGCGCTCCTCGCAACCACGCCGTAAGTATGCACGATCTTGAGTTTTACCTTGTCATTCTCCCGGTCATAACCGTCCAGATATCTCTCAAACGCCTCTCTTGCCGCACTGTGATCTATCATAACTTTTGTACCTCCGATCAGCCCTGCAATGTGGATTTCCTGCCGGACACATCAGACCGGCAAACACAGAGTTTCAGCCCAACGCCACATCCAGTATCATCATGAGCACGAATCCCACAGCGACTCCCACCGTACTGATATTGGAATGTTCCCCCGCCTGCGCCTCAGGGATCAGTTCCTCAACCACGACATAGATCATAGCTCCTGCCGCAAACGCCAGGAAATAAGGGAGCAGCGGGACTACGAGCCCGGTCAGCAGGATCGTAACAAAAGCCGCTGCCGGCTCCACGATCCCGGAGAGCGCACCATAGGCGAACGCACGCGCCTTTGACAGCCCCTGTCCTTTAAGCGGCATCGAGATGATCGCCCCTTCGGGGAAATTCTGGATGGCGATACCGACAGACAAGGCAAACGCCCCCGCAAGCGTCATCGCCGTATTTTCAGACAGCACCCCTGCGAACGTAACGCCTACCGCCATTCCTTCCGGGATATTGTGGAGCGTTACGGCAAGGACAAGCATGGTTGTTTTTTTTAAATGCGACGGAACCCCCTCCGGCTCCTCATCCGTAAAATGAAGATGAGGCGTCAGTGTATCCAGCAGGAGCAAAAACCCCATTCCGAGCAGAAAGCCCACCGCCGGCGGAAGCCAGGGAACGCCTCCTTCCTGTTCCGCCATATCAATGGCGGGGATCAGGAGCGACCACACAGAAGCCGCGATCATGACGCCTGACGCAAACCCCAGCAGCAGTTTCTGCAGCCGTTCGTTCATCTCCTTTCTCATGAAAAATACCATCGCCGAGCCAAGTGTTGTCCCGGCAAATGGTATCAATATTCCTATCAGTGTGTTCCGATCCATATCTTCTCTCCCTTATATCCGGAAAACTCCGATGTCTGGTACACAGACGGAACTTTCCGGCATTATTATCTGTTATCAGTCCGTTATCTTATCATATGCACAGAGAGAAGATTTTGTCAACGCCTGATTATATATGTTCCGGACGCTTTCATATATGATCTATGATCCGGACTTGTCGGCGCAGACTGAGGCCCGTCTATGACGCCAGATCTTTTCCTGCCGCGCGGCACTCTTGCAGCGCCTCGTCGTCCGGAGCTTCATTTGCAATGACGCCCTCGTCTCTTATGAGCACTGCACCGGCATTCTCCATGCGCTGTGACCAGTCCCGCATCCACTCTCCGTCTCCCCAGCCGTAGGAACCGAACAGCAGGATCTTCTTTCCCGCCACGAGCGGTTCCAGCGTTTCCACAAAGGGCTCCATCTCCGTCTCTTCAAGCTGTTCCGCTCCCATGGACGGGCAGCCCAGTGCAAATGCGTCCTCTGATGCAAGCGACTTCGCATCGGCGCCGCCCACTTCCAGGACAACAGCCTCCTCCCCTGCCTCTTTGATCCCTTCTGCCACAGCTTCCGCCATGGCCCGGGTATTTCCGGTTCCGCTCCAATATACTACTGATACGCTCATCTCTTCTCCTCCATTTCCTGTGATCTTTTACTGTCCGGACAGTTCCGCTGATATTGCCGCAAAACATGTCAGACCACGATTTCCCGGATGCTTTTTCCGGTGATGAACTCATTTACCGCGCAATCTTTTGCACGGTCATATTCCTTGAAGATCATTCTCGCCTTTGCCAGGTCTCCGTATACTTTCCAGTATCCGATCATCAGATATTTCCTGCCTTCATTTTCTATGAAACCTTTTACATCATCGGCAGGATATCCGAGGAATGCGCCGATCTCATGGGGAAATCCCATCCCCCTCCTGGCGAAATCATCCGTCCGGGAACACAACCGTCCAAGCATCTGTTCCAGACTCATCCCGCCGTACCCGTAATCCCGGATCAGACGGCGTATCTTCGGGCTTCTCAGGTAACTCTCCAGTGGATCGGGGCGGTAAAAAAGAACAAGACACTTTCCCTCAGAGCAGGAAAGCCTGTGATACGCGATCCCCGTCTCGCGGAGCAGCTCTTCGAGTTCCCTGTACAGAGCGGCGTTCATCGATATGACGCAGGATACTTTCAGCCCTTTTAGAAACGGTGCGCACTGGAGCACTACCTGGAATGCCAGCCGCAGTCTCCGGTCATGATTTTTCAGGAAATAAGATAACACTTCCGCAGGCATAGTCCCTCCTTAATTATGAGAATGGTTTTCAATTAATGCAATCCTACCACACTCCGGCTTTCTTTTCAATATTCTTTTTGAGAACTTTTCTCATTATATTCTTATAGTCAGATTGCTCAATTAATTTTGTTTTTTTATCCTTTTTTTAGTTGTTCCCCACATAGCTTTAGTGTATAATGAGTATATGATATTTGAGAGGTGAAAGTCTCAAACAATACATACATAAAGGAGAGATTCGCCATGGTAAATTTAATTACAGGCCCGAGAGGCAGCGGAAAAACACAGCAAATGATTGATCTTGCAAATGAGAAAGTGAAAACTTCCAACGGAAACGTCGTATTTATCAAAAAAAGCCACAAGGACACTTACACAGTAGATTTTAATATCCGCGCGATCCGTATGGCTGATTATCCAGATATCCTTACACTTGAAGAATTCATCGGATTCCTTTACGGCATGGTAGCCGGCAATCACGACATCGAAACCGTCTTTATCGACAGCGTGCTGAAACAGGCAAACATCACTCTTGAGAGTCTTCCTGCTTTCCTGCAGAAACTGAACAAGATAAGTTCTGAAAACAATATCGATTTTTATCTCAGCATAGGAGCGGATAAAAATGAGATTTCCGGTATTGACTCCTCTGATTACAATATTATCGCATAGAAGGAAATACCGATATACCTGCGCGGACGCGCCTTATCGGCAGCTGTCCACAGGAATTAAGAATGCTATAAACTGACGGCGGCAGGATCAGATCCTGCCGCCGTTTTACTTCCGGTAACTTACTCCTGTACCGGCTCTGCGCTCTCTTCCTCCGGCGCCGATGCGCTGGAAATATCCGTGCCGTTCATGGACAGAACTGTTTCTGTCTCTTCCCCCTCTTTATACTCGATCGTCACCTCATCACCGACATTGAAACGGATCACATCGATATAATCGACCACCGATACGTCGAAGATGGAGTCCGAGCCCTCGATCATGATATAGTAGTGTGAATTTCCCTCTACAACTCCCTGGGCGATCTTCGTGATCCGGCCTGAGACCGACAGGATCTCACGGGTATCTTCTTCCGCCTCTTTGATGCCGTTCTTATACATCAGCGCAGTGTACTCTTCCTCGCATTCGCTTACTGTATCTCCCGTTGCCACGATCTGATATTTCTGTACGTTGACCATAGCGTACATCTTCACCAGTCCGGCGTCGTCTTTGAGGGCAATGAAATACGTGGGTTCGCCTGATATATTGAGCAGGAGCGGGAAAGTAGCTTTATATTTCAGATTCTGCACCTGCCCCTCGGCCGAATCCATAGCCGACTGCTCTGTAGCGCCCTCTACCTCGTAGAACTTCGTCTCCATCGTTCTCTGGTTCATGAGGACAAATCCGACATTGGACTGATCTCCCGTAATAGACGTAACTCCTGTATACACCCACACGTCATCATCGATAGCCAGATAATTATATCCATCCGTAGTTGCCAGACAGTCTTTCTGTCCGAGCACACTGTTGAGAAAGCCGTGCTGCAAAGTCCCGTGGTAATCATAGAGTTCCACGAGAAGATCTGCCGAATACGCCCTGTCGATCCACTGTGGAACGTCCTCGATAGCATAGTCCTCTGTTTCTCCGGTTATAGCGTTGCAGAGCACGACTCTGCCGACCGTCACCCCGCCGAACAACCCGATATTGAATTTCTTCACCGGACAGATCCAGTAGGGAGTCCCCTCTTCATCTACCTCAAAACTGAGTTCATTGAAGATATAGGTCGGATATCTGAACCGGAGATGGCGATAGATATTTCTGTTAAAATGATCGCTCGTCGTATATTTCATTCCTTCATCAAGCTTCACAAGCTCTGTATCCTGCGTGGCCATGTCGATCTTCATATATGCAGGGATACCTTCCCCGTTGTTCGTCAGCCATTTGATGATACTCGCATATTTGAGCGGAGACACCCTGACAGGGCGGTCCTGATAATTGATCTGGGAGTACAGTTCGTCTACCTCGAACTGAGAGACCATATCCACCATACTTCCCATCTCTCTGTTTCCCAGCAGAGTGGCTGAATCCCTGTCGAGCAGCGGGATCTGATCAAAAGAAAGTTCCTCTATATCTTCTGTGAACTCTCCGGTCTCCACTGTCATGAGCTTCTGATATTTATTCGCATTGACGATCGGTGAAGACAGAAGGGCGCCGATCAGATACACGATCACGACAGCCGCGAACGCACCCAGGATGACTTTCAGGCCTTTTGAGGCTCTGAGTTCCCCGAGATCCCGGAGATCGAGACCTTTCCGCTTTATAAATGCTGCGGCAATGATCAGGATAAGCACTCCCAGAAATATCCAGAATTCAACAGAGTGGATATTCAGAGCCGGAAGCGCCGCATAATAATAGCACCCGAGCAGCAGGATCACGATCACCGCAATGATCATCTTTCTTTTGAGATTTTTCATATTTTCCCCTTTCAGAACTTCTTACGCCACAGCGCCGGTGATAAAAGCAGCAGGAACGGGATGATCTCCAGCCTCCCCACGAGCATGTCAAAGCTGAACACCAGCTTGGAAAGCGGAGAGAACATGTGGAAATTCTCCACGGGACCTACTTTGGAAATTCCCGGTCCTACATTGTTTATTGTTGTCAGAACTCCGCTGAAAGATGTAGCGAAATCAAAATTATCAATCGATACGATCAGAACAGATGCCGCCAGGATAAAGACATATGCGGCAAGATAGATATTTATCCCCCGCATCGTATCCTGTCCGACCTTCTTCCCGTTCAGTTTTACAACCGTCACAGCGTTCGGATGCAGGATCTTATTGATCTCCTGCCGTATCGACTTGAGCAGGATCACAAACCGGCATACCTTGATCCCGCCTCCGGTGGAACCCGCACAGGCTCCTATGAACATGATCGCCAGCAGAATTGTTTTCGACAGCTCAGGCCACAGTTCGTAATCCGCAGTGTAGAATCCCGTTGTGGTAATGATGGACGCTACCTGGAACGCCGCATAGCGGAACGCATGAAATACATTCTCATAGATACTCAGGATATTGACCGTTATTACCACGATGGAGGCAGCTATGATTCCAAGATATGCGCGCAGCTCCTCGTTTTTGAGCACGTTCTTCCAGTCTTTTAAGAGCAGCAGGAAGTACAGGTTGAAGTTCACCCCAAACAGGATCATAAACACCGTGATCACACCGTCGATGTACGCACTGTCATAAAAAGCGACGCTTGCATTCCTGTTGGAAAATCCTCCTGTACCCGCAGTGCTGAAAGAATGCACCAGGGCGTCATAGAGATTCATGCCGCCGAACATGAGCAGGATCACTTCCACTGCCGTGAGCGCAAAATACATTCCATACAGGATCGTCGCCGTATTTCTTGCCTTAGGGACAAGTTTATCCGCCTCCGGCCCCGGCATCTCCGCGCGCATGAGAGGCATGTGATTCTCATCGTCGAGAGAAGTGATCATGAGCACGAACACGAGCACTCCCATACCGCCGATCCAGTGAGTCAGACACCTCCAGAAGTTAATTCCCATAGGCAGACTTTCAATCTCTTTGAGGATCGTAGATCCCGTTGTAGTAAAGCCTGATACAGTCTCAAAGAAAGCATCGATATAATCAGGAATACTCCCCGATATCACAAACGGAAGCGCTCCGAAGAGAGACCACAGGATCCACGCAAGAGCGACGATGACAAAACTCTCCTTCCCATATATCCTTGTGCTTTTCGGTTTCTTTCTGCCAAATATAAGAAAGATGATCCCCAGGATAACGCTCACGATCAGAAACGAGAAACCGCTCTCCTCCTGGTAGATAAGCGAGACAAGGGCAGGGATCAGGAGCACTGCGCCCTCCACGCCAAGCATCCTTCCCAGTATGTATACAATCATTCTTTTATTCATTTTTCTGCACCTACACCAAAATATCCTCTATATCTTCTATATGTTTTTCCATCGTGATCACGATCACGCTGTCGCCGACTTCCATACAGTCGTTTCCTCCGGGTATGATGATCTGTCGTTTTCTTGCGATACAGGCGATCAGATTGTTTGATTTAAGCGGCAGATCCTTAAAAGGTATCCCGGTGTAACGCGTTTCGGATTTTATGATAAACTCGAGCGCTTCGATCTTGTCATCCACAAGCTGATACAGCGTTTCCACGTTGGCGCTGCCCTGTGAATTCTGTCGCGCCCTTACATAGCTCAGGATAGCATCCGCAGTCGCCGTCTTGGCGGAAACGATGCTGTCGATGCCGAAGTCCTCTATCATACTTACCCGGCGGTCGTCGTTGATCTTCGCTATGATCTTGGACGCCCCCTGACTCTTTGCGAACAGCGCCGTGATGATATTCTCCTCATCCATTCCGGTCAGTCCGACAAACGCGTCTGCGTCCTCGATCCCCTCCTCGATCAGAAGATCGTGGTCCGTGGCGTCGCCGTTTATGATCGTCGCTTTCGGAAGAAGCTCGCACAGTTGCTCGCATCTCTCCACGTTGCGCTCGATGATCTTGATCTGCATTCCAAGCTTTAAGAGCTGTACAGACAGATAGTACGCCACTCTTCCTCCGCCGCAGATAATGACCTTTTTGATCTTTCCGCGATGCTTGCCGAACATCCCGAAAAAGCGTTTCATCTCTCTGTGGGAGACTGCTATGTGCAGTCTGTCTCCCTCCTGGATCACATAGTCGCCGTCCGGAATCAGAACGTCTCCTCCGCGCTCTACTGCGCAGACAAGCAGCTTGATCTGATATTTCTCATACATGTCTGCCAGGGACGTGCCTGCCAGCTTGCTCTCTTTCTGTATCAGGTACTCGATAAGTTCTACCCTTCCTTTTACGAAGGTCTCTATCTTGCTGGCATCGGGAAACAGCAGCACTCTGCTGATCTCATCTGCCACGATCAGTTCCGGATTCACGGCCATACTCAGATGCAGATCTTCCTTGAGCAGTCCGATCTGGTTAAAATAGATGGGATTGCGCACGCGCGCGATCGTATGTTTCGCTCCGAGTCTCTTTGCAATAAGGCAGCTCAGCATGTTGCACTCATCTGCAGACGTGCAGGCGATCACGAGATCCGCATGCGGTACATCCGCCTCTTTCTGCACTTGAGCATCCGCCGCATCGCCTGTCACACAGGCGATATCCAGCCGGTCCACAGCATATTTCAATTTCTTTTCGTTGCTGTCGATCATCACCACGTCATAGTCTTCGACAGAAAGCTGTTTTGCAAGTTTGTAACCTACTTTTCCATCTCCAATGATAACAATCTTCATTCTCTTTCCCTCTGTTAAGTCAATATTTTAGTGTCGATATACTGCGTCACTAATCCTGTGCTAATACAGCAGAGAAATTATAGCACCTTTGTCTGCAAAGTACAACAATATTAACACTTTCTTGGCACAAAATCAGCAGAGAATTGCCGGAAGTTCCAAAAGGCATATTCCGGGATCGTGGAGGCTGCCGGAGTCCCGGATGAGCCCGGGCTTCCGGCCCGTCGCCATCTCCGAAAAAGGAGACGGAAGATCCGCTCCTGCAGATCCTCCGTCTCGCTTATGTTTCCTGCGATTTATCAATCGCTTTCTTTTTATCTCTACTCTTCGGACGCACGTGCGGCGATCTCTTTCTCCTGTACATCCGACGGCGCCTGCTCATATCTTGCAAATTCATATGCATATGTGCCGCGCCCGCCTGTCATGGAACGGAGTGCCGTGCAGTAGCCAAACAGCCCTGTCATTGGGATATCCGCTTCTATGACCTGCTTGCCGCCTGCGATCGGATTCATGCCGAGCACACGTCCGCGCCTCTTGTTAAGATCCCCCATCACATCGCCGGTATAGTCATCGGGCACTGTGACCTTGAGAGATGCGATCGGCTCGAGAAGGACTGGAGACGCCTCCATAAACCCTTTCTTAAACGCCTGCACCGTGGCTGTCTTAAACGCCATCTCCGAGGAATCTACCGGGTGATAGGATCCGTCGTAGAGGATCGCTTTCACGCCGACTACCGGATATCCGGCCAGAGGTCCCTTGACAACAGAATCCTGGAGACCTTTCTCCACTGCCGGGAAGTAGTTCTTCGGAACCGCTCCGCCGACCACACATTCCTCAAATACATACGGCGTATCCAGATCGCCTGACGGCTCGAATTTCATCTTGACATGTCCGTACTGTCCATGTCCGCCTGTCTGCTTCTTATACTTCATATCCACATCGGAATTCTTGCGGATCGTCTCGCGGAATGCAACTTTCGGAGTCTCCAGCAGGATCTCCACCTTATATCTGGCCGCCAGCTTGCTCGCTGTGATCTCCAGATGCTGATCGCCCATGCCGTAGAGTAGCGTCTGTCTGTTCTCACTGTCATTGACCGCGCGCAGCGTCACGTCCTCTGCCGTCATCCTTGCAAGGGCCTGTGATACTTTATCCTCGTCGCCCTTATTCTTCACACGGTATCTCATATATGTATACGGCACGGAATAATCCGTCTTCGCATATGTCACCTGGTTCGCCTTTGTGGACAGGGTATCGCCGGTGCGCGTATTGGTCAGCTTGGCAATGGCGCCGATATCCCCCGCGAACAGCTCCGACACTTCTGACGGTTTGTTCCCGCACATCGTATAGAGCTTGCCCGGTTTCTCTTCGGACTCTGTGTCCGCATTATAGAGAACATCGTCCCCTTTAAGCACACCCGAGCACACTTTTATGAAAGAATACTTTCCGATGAACGGATCGACCATCGTCTTAAATACATAAGCAGTCTTCGCCTTTGAGAAATCATAATTCGCCTCGAAGATATCGTTTGTCGTCCGGTTGATCCCTGCGCATGTCCTCTTATCCGGGCTCGGAAAGAAACGAACGATATCAGACAGCAGGTTCGCGACGCCCTGCGCCTGCACGTTGGATCCCATGCCCACCGGAACGATGTCGCCCTCCATCACTTCCGTACGCATCGCTGCGCGGATCTCCTCGATCGAGAACTCCTCTCCCGCGAAATAGCGCTCCATAAATTCTTCGCTCGTCTCAGCGACAGCCTCCATCAGGGAATCTCTTAAGATCTCAAGGTTTGGCTTACAGTAATCCGGAATCTCGCACTCTTCTCTCTGTCCGATCCCCGTATATCTGCGCCCCGCATTCTTGATGACATTGATATAACCCACCAGCTTCTCATTCTCGCGGATCGGCTGGAAATGGGGTGCGATCTTCTTCCCGTAACGGGCGGTCAGATCCTCTACAACCTGACGGAAACTTGCATCGTCCACGTCCATCTCCGTCACATAGACCATTCTTGGGAGATTGTACTTATCGCACAGTTCCCACGCTTTCTCCGTTCCGACCTGTACGCCGGCCTTTCCGGACACTACTATGACTGCCGCGTCCGCAGCGCTGACCGCTTCCTCAACTTCGCCTACAAAATCAAAATATCCCGGTGTGTCAAGGATGTTGATCTTTGCTTTCTCCCACTCGATCGGAATCAGACTTGTGCTGATTGAAAATCCACGTTTCTGCTCCTCTTTATCAAAGTCGCTCACCGTGCTGGCATCTGATACTTTACCCATGCGGTTCGACGCTCCTGATACGTACAGCATTGCCTCGACGAGACTTGTCTTTCCACTTCCGCCGTGTCCGAGCAATACCACGTTTCTTATTTCGTCCGTTCTGTAAACCTTCATGCTGCTGCCTCCTTGTATGTAGTTATTATGCCCACCGTACAATCCGTAGGATAAGCACATCATGGATATATTGTACTAAAATTACAGCATGATTACAACTATTTTATTCATTTTTCACATATATTCTGCAACATTCCAGACACCTGACGTCAGAAGACGGATTTATGCCTGCCCGCATAAGAATCCGGCGGCTGACCGGCAGATAAGATGAGCGCCCGTCTATGAGTAAAACAGCGGCGTCAGCCGCAATACGCACGAAGTGCGGTCCTGCGAATGGCGCGGGCCGAACTCTTCCGGTTTACATTTATACTGTAAAATGCTAAGATATCTCTGTATTGTGGACTTCCCACTTACGACCATTTACGACCATTTACGAAAGGAACATTGTTCATCATGGCTTCTTCAAAAATCGGATTTATAGGGCTGGGGCTGATCGGAGGATCCGTCGCCAAAGCCATCCGCAAATATTACCCCGACTACGAGATCATCGCATTTGACAAAAACCGGGAGACGCTTGCTCTCGCCGTGCAGGACGACATCATACATACGGCATGTTCTTCTATCGACGATAATTTCAGGGAGTGCCGTTATATCTTCCTGTGCGCTCCAGTCTCATACAATACGGCTTATCTTTCCCAGTTAAAGGGACTTATGAATCCCGACTGCATCCTGACAGATGTAGGCAGTGTGAAAACTTCCATCCACGAGGAAGTGGCGGCCCTTGGCATGGAGGAGAACTTTATCGGCGGACATCCGATGGCGGGTTCCGAGAAGAACGGATTCGCCAATTCCAAGGCCCATCTCATCGAGAACGCCTATTACATCCTTACACCTACCGGGAAAGTCGCCAAAGAGAAAACGGAAGCTTACCGGGATCTTATCGCTTCACTGAAAGCGATGCCGCTTGTGCTGGACTACAGAGAGCACGATCTGATCACCGGTACGATCAGCCATCTGCCTCATATCATTGCCTCTACTCTCGTGAACTACGTCCGCGATCATGACACGAAAGACGAACTGATGAAAGCGCTGGCGGCAGGAGGATTCAAAGATATCACAAGGATCGCCTCTTCTTCGCCCGTGATGTGGCAGCAGATCTGTCTGAAGAACAGATCGAATATCTCCCGTATCCTCGGCGGATATATCGATGCGCTTGAAAAGGCCAGAGCCTCGGTGGAAGCCGGAAACGAGAGCGAACTTTACTCTCTGTTCGAGACTTCGCGCGACTACAGAGACTCTATGCCGAACACTTCCGCCGGACCGATCAAGAAACAGTTCGCCGTCTACTGCGACATCATCGATGAAGCGGGCGGGATTGCGACGATCGCGACGATCCTCGCAAGCAATAACATCAACATTAAAAATATCGGCATCGTACACAACAGGGAGTTTGAAGAGGGCGTACTCAGGATCGAATTCTATGACGAGACTTCCTCTGCCGGAGCGGTACAGCTCCTGCAGAAGTATCACTATATCGTCTACGAGACCTGACGGAAATCCGCGAAGATAAAAAGACGTCACTCAGCCCGCAGGCCCCGGTATTCACCGTATTTCAGGTCTTCAGGTATTCGCCGTATTTAGTGAAGAAAGGATAAAATTTATGGAATTATGCAGTATTACAGGATTAAAAGGTAAGATCACCGTCCCGGGGGACAAGTCCATCTCTCACCGCTGTGTGATGTTTGGATCGATCGCCCGCGGCACAACGGAGATCCATCATTTTTTGAAAGGAGCAGACTGTCTGGCAACGATACGCTGTTTTCGCACGCTTGGAATTGAGATCGATGAGAACGGCTCCACCGTCCTCGTTCATGGGAAAGGGCTTCACGGACTTTCCGCCCCGGGCGATATCCTGGACGTGGGAAACAGCGGCACAACTACACGTCTGATGTCGGGCATTCTGGCAGGACAGTCTTTCGAGTCAAAGCTGTCGGGGGACGAGTCACTCAACTCCCGCCCCATGAAACGGATCATAGATCCGCTGACACAGATGGGAGCAAATATCTCGAGCGTCCTGAGAAACGGCTGCGCGCCGCTGTACATTTCTCCCGGCAGACTCCACGGAATACACTATGAGTCCCCGGTTGCTTCCGCGCAGGTGAAGTCCTGCCTCCTGCTTGCCGGTCTGTATGCCGACGGGGTAACCTCTGTCACTGAGCCGTCTCTCTCTCGAAACCACACAGAACTCATGCTCAGAGAATTCGGCGCCGATATCCGCTCCACACATGAGCTGGACAGCACCAGAGCTACAGCCGCCATTTCGCCCTGCCAGGAGCTTTACGGCCAGAAGATCACCGTACCCGGCGATATCTCTTCCGCCGCATACTTCATTGCAGCGGGCCTGATCGTTCCAAATTCCGAGATCCTCATTGAAAACGTCGGCATAAATCCGACGCGCGCCGGCATTCTCAGAGTATGCGAGGACATGGGCGGAGATATCACCCTGCTCAACGAACGCGTCGAGAGCGGTGAAAAAATTGCCGACATCCTTGTCCGTTCCAGCCGGCTCCACGGCATCACGATCCAGGGCGATCTCATCCCGACGCTCATCGATGAGATCCCCGTCATCGCAGTCATGGCAGCTGTCGCCGAGGGCACCACTGTCATAAAAGACGCCGCAGAACTGAAAGTGAAAGAGACGGACCGGATCGAGACAGTCTGCGACAACTTAAAAGCAATGGGATGTAATGTAACGCCGACCTCCGACGGCATGATCATCACCGGAGGGAAACTCAAAGGCGCATCCATCCACACACTGCTGGACCACCGCATCGCGATGGCGTTCAGTATCGCCGCACTGGCAGCGGAGGGGAATACAAAGATACTGGACAGCAGATGCGTGGATGTGTCGTATCCGACATTCTATGATACCTTTGAGGAGTTGCTGTAAATCCATATTTATCCGAGAGACATTTCCTCGGTAAAACATCCGAAAATCACTCGGATACATTGGATTGACTCACGTATCCAGGACAGGCGGGGAGGGGAATGTTTCCGGCTCCGGTTACGGAACATAAGGCAAAGTAACAAACCTGTGATACAGCTAAAAGCAATCAGGAAAATGAACAACTCGTTTCACTCAGACAATTTCATTTTCCTGATTAACGCTGCATCTCAGGTTTTAGCTTTGTCTAATATTCCTGCACAGTCACCGTCAGCATCCCCTCCCCGCCCGTCCTGAAAGGTTCATCAAAAGGGCTGTATCCGACTGATTTTCTGCGTTCATCCGATTGGAAGTGTCTCCCCGATAATCACGGAATTTACTGGAAACTGGTCGAAAGGGTGAGATTTATCGACTACGTTCCCTATTTCAATCGGTTTGGTATCAGATTAAATAATTCACCCCTATCAGCAGTGCCATGAATGCTGTTATTGCGACTGTACATATGATTGCTGCTATATTGAGGACTTTTACTGTATTGTCTTTCAGAAGTTTTGAAATCAGAAATACTAGAAAAACGCCTGCTGTTCCGCCCAGTGTATTCATGATGAGATCTGTGATATCGCTGGCGCCTATTGCAAAGATAAACTGGATCACTTCGTAAAACAGGCTGAGTCCGAATATCGGAGCAATCTTTCTTACCGGAGATGCTTTCGGCATCAGCATTCCCAAATACAGACCAACAGGGATAAACACAATAAAATTATTCACGATCTCGTCCATATCCGTTTTTCCGTTTATCACAACCGAACCGGCAAAAGGGAGCAATTTTTCAGATTAACTTATAGAAATCTTTAATATTTTTTGAAATTTAAGACGAACTTTCTCGACTACCTCGCCATTTCAACCGATTTTCTATAAATTCTGCGATTGCTGTAGAGACATTTCCGATTGGATAAGCACAGAAAATCAATCGGATACAGCCGATATGAACCATCTTTCGGATCAGCCGGGATTGTAATGCGGACGGTGACTGTGTAGAAAGGGTAGATAAACTTTAACCCTGAGATATAGCGTTAATCAGCCAGGCGGACTTGTCTGAGCACTGTGAGTTGTCCGTCTGGCTGATTGTTTTTAGCTATATTTCAGGGTTATTAGTTTATCTTCCTTTTGTAACCGGAGCCGGAAGCATTACAATCCCGACTGTTCCGGATATGTGAGTCATTCCACTGTATCCGATTGGTTTTCGGATGTTTTGCCAAGAGAAGTCTATCTGACAATCACGAATTTAGATATCACAGTCCACTGCCGCTCTTTCGATCGCCAGTCCTTTTGTGTATCTCTCCATGAACTTCTCATATCCTTCCACATCTTCCGGCACCGGATCCATTCCCGAACCTTTTGCATCGTGGAACACTTTGTTGTTAAGGTAATCTGTCAGACTCTCTCCGTCTTCTTTACGGACAAGATAATCCGCCAGCAGTGCGATCCCCCATGCTCCGCCTTCTCCTGCGGTTTCCATAACATACACGGGAGTATCGATCGCTCCGGCGAGTATTCTCTGTCCTACGCCTTTTGTCTTGAACAGGCCGCCGTGTCCCATCATGCGGTCAAGTTTGACATCTTCTTTCTTGAGCAGGATATCCATCCCTGTTTTCAGAGCTCCGAGAGATGTATAGAGATTCACTCGCATAAAGTTTGCCAGATTGAATCTGCTCTCCGGGGAGCGCACGAAGAGGGGACGTCCCTCGTCAAATCCTGTGATATGTTCGCCCGAGAAGTAATTGTATGCAAGCAGTCCGCCGCAGTCGGCATCGCCCTCAAGCGCTTTATTATAAAGAGTACCGAACAGTTTGTTCATATCTACGTCAACGCCGAAGCTTTCTGCAAATTCTTTGAACAGCCCAACCCAGGCGTTCAGGTCGGACGTACAGTTATTGCAGTGCACCATTGCCACAAGGTCGCCCGAAGGAGTCGTCACCAGATCGATCTCCTCGTACGGTTTTGTCAGATCTTTCTCGAGGACAGCCATGGCAAATACGCTTGTTCCGGCAGATACATTTCCTGTTCTTACAGCGACGCTGTTTGTGGCCGTCATTCCGGTTCCTGCGTCTCCCTCCGGGGGACACATGGGGATTCCTGCCGCAAGATTTCCTGCAGGATCGAGAAGTTTCGCACCCTCCTCCGTCAGAGCGCCCGCATCCTCTCCGGCAAGGAGCACTTTCGGAAGGAGCTCACGGATCTTCCACGGGAATCCCTTGTCTGCCACCAGCTCGTCAAACTGATCCAGCATCCTGCCGTCAAAATCTTTCGCCTCGATATTGATCGGGAACATACCGGCCGCGTCGCCGCTTCCGATCACTTTCTGTCCGGTCAGTTTCCAGTGGATGTATCCTGAGAGCGTTGTGAAGAAACGCACGCTGCCCACATGACCTTCGCCATTTAAGATCGCCTGATACAGATGCGCGATACTCCAGCGCTGCGGGATGTGGTACTGAAAAAGCTCTGACAGCTTTTCCGACGCCTCTCCTGTGATCGTGTTCCTCCACGTGCGGAACGGCACAAGCAGTTCATCGTTCCCATCAAACGCCAGATAACCGTGCATCATCGCGCTGACTCCGGCCGCCGCCAGGTTCGTGATGGTGACGCCGTATTCCTCCTGTACATTTTTCACAAGATCCTGGTAGCTGCCCTGAAGCCCTTTCCACACTTCGTCGATATCGTACGTCCAGATATGGTCCACATACTGATTCTCCCAGTCGTAACTGCCGGAAGCCACAGGGGATTTATCCACATCGATCAGCACCGCTTTGATCCTGGTCGATCCCAGCTCAATTCCGAGCACTGCCTGTCCGTCGCTTATCATCTCTCTGATTTCCTGTTTACTACGCATTAAAGCACTCCTCCTTTTGATGTTATATGTATTTTTGTACAGCAATCAGCAGGCGCCTTGTCCCGCACCTGCTGATCTGTATCCTACAGCATTGTCTTACGCAGCTCTTCTGCGCTCTTTGCGCTCAGATACGCCGGCGCGATGTCAAAGACTGTCCTGCATCCGCACTGTCCTTCCTGTGACAGGCGGTATGCCGCACGGGCATAAGCGATCAGAACCGAAGATGTAAACTCCGGATTGGAATCCAGTTTCAGACTGTACTCGATCAGGTGGCTGTTCTCGCCGTTCCATCCGGTCGTTCCGCTCCTTAAGACGAACCCGCCGTGCGGGATTCCGCTGTGATCTCTTTTTAATTCTTCTTCACTGATAAAATGTACGGTCGTATCATACTCCGCAAAATAGTTCGGCATGGTCTTGATCTCTTCCTCGACTTTCGCCGCATCCGCCCCTTCTTCGAGGACAACGAAGCACTCTCTCGTATGTTTCTGCCTTGTCGTAAGATCAGGATTTTCTCCGTTTCTGACGGCCTCAAGCGCCGCATCTACAGGAATCGTGTACTGCTTTGCATCTTTGACTCCTTCAATCCTGCGGACAGCGTCAGAATGTCCCTGGCTCACGCCCTTGCCCCAGAATGTATAATCTTTGCCGTCCGGAAGAATGGCGTTTGCATACAGTCTGTTAAGCGAAAACATACCCGGATCCCAGCCTACAGAAATGATCCCGATCTTACCGGCCTCTTTCGCCGCCGCATCCACATTTGCATAATGCTCCGGAATCTTTGCATGGGTGTCAAAGCTGTCAATGACATTGAACATGCGCGCATATTCCGGCGTCTGTTTCGGAAGATCTGTAGCGCTGCCTCCGCAGAGGATCATAACGTCGATCCTGCCCGCCCATTCTTCGGCCTCATCTGCCCTGCATACAGGCACACCCTCCGTCAGTATCGTCACGCCGGCAGGATCTCTTCGGGTAAAGACCGCTGCAAGCTCCATATCGGGATTCTGTTTTATGGCGCACTCAATCCCACGTCCAAGATTTCCATAACCTAAAATACCTATTTTGATACTCATCTGCCTGCTCCTTTTCTGTTGTTTTAGTTTCATCTCTGCCTGTTATTATACAGGTCCGGGAACAAGTTTTCAATGAATACCGCATTATTTTCTATAAACGAGATCGTTCCATTTCATCTCATTTTTCAGGCCGCGGATCGTCGTATCTTTGTCAATATAGACCGCCTCGATCCCCATGGCTGCTGCCCAGTCTCCCATCTGTTCGCTTGTCAGGTCATAGGAGAACGCTGTGTGATGCGCTCCGCCGCAGAGGATCCACGCTTCCGCACCTGTCTGAAGATTCGGCTCCGGTGTCCAGAACGCTGTCGCCACCGGAAGTTTCGGCATCGGTTTCTCCGTCTTCTTACAGTTCACATCATTGATGATCAGACGGAAACGGTCTCCGAGATCAATAAGAGACGTCGCCACCGCCGGTCCTGTCTTCGCCGTGAACACAAGCCTTGCAGGATCTTCTCTGTCTCCCATGGAGAGCGGCTGCACCTTAATGCCGATCGGACCGTCGGAGATCGTCGGGCACACTTCAAGCATATGAGACTGAAGGATTCCCTCTTTTCCGGGTACAAGATTGTAAGTGTAATCTTCCATGAAGGAAGTCCCCTTCGCATTTTCCATTCCTTCTGTCATGATCTTCATGATACGGACCATAGCCGCCGTCTTCCAGTCTCCCTCTGCTCCGAAGCCGTATCCTTTCTGCATCAGTCTCTGGATGGCAAGTCCCGGAAGCTGCTTCAGGCTTCCCAGATCTCCAAAATGTGTGACGATCGCCTGATAATCCTTTTCTTCAAGGAACCGTTCAAATCCGATCTCGATCTGCGCCTGCACGGCCACGTGACGGCGGAACTCCTCAGGATCTCTTCCCTCAAGCAGGATGTCGTATGTATCATAATACTCATCTGTCAGCGCTTTTACATCACTCTCGGACACAGCCTCCACGGCCTCTGCGATCTCGTTGACCGGATATGCGTCTACCTCCCAGCCGAATCTGATCTGCGCCTCTACCTTGTCTCCATCTGTAACCGCAACATTTCTCATATTGTCAGCTACTCTCATAACGCGTACATGACTGCTCTCGATCACTCCTACTGCCGTGCGCATCCAGGAGCCGATCTTCTTCTGTATATCTTCATCAGCCCAGTATCCGACGATCACCTTGCGCTCGATCCCCATGCGGGTGAAGATGTGACCATACTCGCGGCCGCCATGGGCAGACTGGTTTTCATTCATAAAATCCATGTCGATGGTGTCGTACGGGATTTCACGGTTAAACTGAGTGTGCAGATGAAGGAGCGGTTTCCTGTACTCCTGAAGGCCAAGGATCCATGATTTTGCCGGAGAGAATGTATGCATCCATGTGATGACGCCCGCGCAAGTCTCATCCATATTCGCCTCGTTGAATGTTTTTCTGATCAGTTCATTGGTGATAAGCGTCGGCTTTAACACGACTTCATAGGGAAGATTCCCGGATTCGTTAAGTTTCTCTACTATGATCCTTGAATGCTCAGCCACATGTGCGAGGCACTCCTCCCCGTAAAGATCCTGTGAGCCTGTGCAGAACCAGAATTTGTACTCTTTTCTTTTTAACATTTTTAATTCCTCCTGTGATTAAATATATTATTTTACCGATATCAGACAATGTCTGGCATCTCCTGTATGGACGGTCCGTCCGCAGCGTTGCTGTTTCATCCCGGCTGTCCGTAATACGCGTTCGCCCCGTGCTTTCTGAAATAATGTTTATCCTGAAGCTCTTTTGGAGCCGGCTGTACCTCGGGGTTAATGAACTCGCAGCGTGCCGCCATCTTTGCGACTTCCTCTGTGACGACGGCGTTATGAACCGCCTCATGCGCGTCTTTCCCCCATGTGAAGACGCCGTGATTCTTGCAGAGCACGGCGGGAACCGCGATATAGTCCTTCTTCATTCTCTCAAACTCATCTGCGATCAGTACGCCTGTGTTTTTCTCATATGCTTCCTCGATCTCCTCTTTTGTAAGATTTCTCACGCAGGGGATCTCACCGTAAATATAATCCGCATGTGTTGTTCCGTAGCAGGGGATGTCCCGCCCTGCCTGCGCCCAGCTTGTGGCCCATGGAGAATGGGTGTGTACGACTCCCCCGATCTTCGGGAAGCGGTTATAGAGCACGACATGAGTCGGCGTATCCGAGGAAGGATTGTATCTTCCCACCACTTTATTTCCGTCAAGATCGACAACGACCATATCGTCCGGAGTCAGCTTCTCATACTCTACGCCGCTCGGCTTGATCACGAACAGTCCGCTCTCACGGTCAATTCCGCTTACATTGCCCCATGTGAATGTCACAAGATTGTATTTGGGCAGAAGCATGTTCGCCTCATAGACTTCTTCCTTTAATTGTTCCAGCATAATGATCCTCCTTTTATTTATATCTCATGGATGACTTTCACGGAATTGCGCATGATGAGTTTCGGCGCAAATTCCAAAGTTTCCATTTCCTCATTCTTAAGTATCTTTCCGATGATCTGCTCCGCCGCCGTCCTGCCCAGTTCTTCTACCGGGTTCTCCACTGACGTAAGCGGCACAGGGCAGAATTTTGCAAGTCCCGAATTATCGATTCCCACCACAGACAGATCGTCCGGCACACGTCGGCCGGCCTTCTGTAAAATCCCCACGATCTTGTATGCCGTTTCGTCGTTATAACAGACGCACGCCGTACATCCTTTCAGCCTTTTGAGAAACCTGGCGTTATCTTCTTCCATTGCTCTTAAAGCTTCCGAATCGATCCATATGACCTGCTCTCCCCGTATCCTGATATCTCTCTCCATCAGCGCGTCTGTATAGCCCGCATACCGCAGATGTCCCTGTCCGTCATCCGCCTTAAATATACCGCCTATTCGGGTATGACCGCACTCCGCCAGATGCTTCGCCGCCAGATATCCTGCTCTCCGGTCGTCCATACTGACATGCGGGATATCAAGTTCCCTGTAATAGCTGTTGACAAACAGGACAGGAATCCCAAGATTCTCAAGCTCTCTGTAAAGTTCCACATTCGGGTTGGGCAGAGCGCTCTTTACCGTCTCCGCAATGACTCCGTCAACCGACTGTGTGCGGATAAACTCACGGAGCAGCCTTCTTTCCTTTTCTACTGCGTTGTCCGTCATAGCGATCTGCAGAGTGCATTCCTCACGGGAGAGCACAGATTCGATTCCTCTGATGATAGAGGGAAAGATATAAGTGTCTACATAAGTCAGCATAACGGCAATCCTGATCTCTTTGCCCGCATATCGCCGGGTATTCACAGTCACATAAGTCCCGCTTCCTCTGCGCCCCTCGACAATGCCTTTTTCCGTCATCTCTTCCATAGCACGCCGGACCGTCTGACGGCTCACTCCGAAACGTTCCATCAGATCATTTTCCGATGGGAGCTTACTCCCGCGGCTTAACGCACCGTTTTCAATTTCGGACTGCACCCACGAGACGATGCGCTCATACTTTTTCTGCATCCATCAGCCCCCTTTCATCTTCATGCACATTTCTTTATCATTCGCCTGTGTACAAATCATATAACATAACAACTTTCAATACAATCCGCAATATAAATAAATATTTCAGCTATTTTTTAGCATAAAATAAGAAGTTGTATTGTTTTTTTGAACAAAATACAATACAACTTCTCTTTTCTTTTTCAGAAAACCCCGTCATAAGTCCATGTTGCGCCTTCGTCCTCTGAGCGGAAACGGATCCCCTCCTCTTCACCTGCTCCTGTCAAGACGCTGATCGTAAAAGCATTCCCGTCTTTTTCCGGCATACACAGATACGAATAATCCTCCAGCACATGCCCATAGTCTTCCGCATGTTCCGGAAGCCGCGTCACTTCACTCATAGGAAGTACGATCTCAGTAAACGTGCTGCCTCCATCCTTTGTCATATACATACGGGAATAAGACTGAGACGCCCCGGATAACGCCGCAAAGCCGAAATCCTCATCAAAAAACTGAATTCCTTCCGCAACACCGATATTTCCCGCAAAAGAATCCTGGTTCACAGTCTCCCAAACCGCGCCGCCATCCTGCGTCTTTTCAAGTTCATAAGCCCTGCTGCCCGCGGCGGCATTAACGACCGACAGCTGCCACCCCAGCTTGTCGTTTAAAAAATAGGTCATGCTCCCATCCGTTCTGTCTACAGTCCACGAATCCGATTGTTTTGCCGTTTCTGCCTGCTGCTGTTCCTGCTCCTTCTCAATCTCCGCCGCACTGATATACTCCGGTTCCATCATATATCGAACGGGCGTCACTTCCTCTGTGGACGGAATGTGCAGGGACACTTCGTATCCGATGACCTCTCCGCCGGTCCTGAGCATCTCGGGCAGGAAACTGCTGTCGTCTGTACCATCGCCGTCCACATCGCCGGAATAACACTCAAGTCCATCCGCCGATGAAAAAGATCTTCTTCCCATATACAGTATTTCATAAGTTTCTTTTCCGCGCTCTTTCTCCCACTCAGACACCTGGCTTTTACAGGAGGCTTTCTCCAGGATTCTGAACATGGGGGCGAGTTTCATATTTGCATTGTAATCGGCATTGGCCCGTCCGTCTTTCCAGACAGTCATGTCCGTCCCCTTCCCTGCGTCATAGTCTATAAGATACGTCCTTGTGTTCCCGTCTGCGTCTTTGCCGTACAAGAAGGTATAGATCGTCTGAATTGTCCCGTTTCCGTCGAATGTCATCTGAAACTGATTTACCACATAGAGTTCTTCCGGCAGGTCCAGCGCCCGGTCCAGATCATCCAGCACGCCTTCTGCTCCGCTGTCAAAAAAATTACTGTGCGTAAGTTCTACTTTTTCCTCTCTTCTCCACTCGTCGATCTTCCATGCCAGAGCGCTGTTATATGTCGACAGGGAATATATGATCCTGCCGCCAAAGTATACGGTGGCGATCAGACAGACCGCCGCTCCCAGCCATATCATTTTGCCCGTTTTGCTCCTTGTGTTCTCCTCTTTTCTGATATGGCGTCTCATGATCACGCACAGTACTGTTCCTGCTGCAAGTAAAAGTCCTGTCCCTGCCAGAACCGGGAGATGGCTTCTGATCCCGCCGTACTGACACAAATGCCAGATCTGATATAACAGAATGATATAGCACAGAGTGCTGGCAAGGGCGCTTATACGATATATAACTTTATTCATCAGATCATATCCTTTCCGGCCAATCGGTCTGTTTCTCATATTAATGTGCCGCATCTCAAAAATCCCCTATAAGCGGGGCAGAATCTCCGCTTATAAGGGATCATGTCTCAAGATGTCAGTACCTGTTCTGTATAGATTTCCAGGCATCTGTTTTGCTGCTCTTCAGATTACATTCCGGCCTGAGCTGCAACCTCTGCCGCAAAGTCGTCAACCTTTTTCTCAATGCCTTCGCCTGTCTCGAAGCGGACAAACTTCTTAACTGTTACATTAGCATTGTTCTCTTTCGCAACTTTGGCAACATATTTTGCAACTGTAAGGTCACTGTCCTGCACATATACCTGATCCAGCAGGCAGATCTCTTTCATCTCCTTGTTGAGACGTCCGATGATCATCTTCTCAATGATATTGTCCGGCTTCTCCGGATTCTCTTTCTTCGCCTGAGCAAGCAGGATCTCTTTCTCGTGATCAAGGTATTCCTGTGAAACTTCTTCACGGGATACATATTTCGGAGACATAGCCGCCACCTGCATAGCCACATTCTTTAAGCAAGTCCTGATCTCTTCGTTTACAACGTCTGTATCGGCAACTACAAGTACGCCGATACGTCCGCCGCCATGGATATAAGATACGACGCATCCGTTGTCAGCGCTTACTTTCTCGAATCTTCTGATGTTCAGATTCTCCCCGATCACTGCGATCTTCTCAACAAGTGCATCTTTGACAGTCTTGGACGGATCTGCTTCCCATGCTTCCGCCATGAAAGCATCCATATCAGCCGCGTCTGTATCTACTACCTGATTTACAACAGCCTCAACAAAGCTCTGGAACTCGTCATTCTTGGCCACAAAGTCCGTCTCGGAGTTCACTTCTACGATCGCTGCCACTTTATCGTCTTTCACAACCGTCTTGACGATACCTTCTGCTGCGATCCTGCCGGCTTTCTTCTCAGCCTTTGCCTGTCCGTTCTTTCTAAGGAACTCAACGGCCGCATCCATATCTCCGTTTGTCTCTGTAAGGGCTTTCTTGCAGTCCATCATGCCTGCGCCCGTCATTTCTCTTAACTCTTTTACTATTCCTGCTGTGATTGCCATGATAAATTCCTCCATTAAATCAAGATATTACTCTTCTACAGCCTCTTCTGTTTCCTCTACTGTCTCTTCCTCATAATAATCTTCCTCTGTATCGGCAGCCGCACCCTGGTTTGCCTCGATAACAGCGTCAGCCATCTTGGAAACGATCAGCTTCACTGCTCTGATCGCGTCGTCATTCCCCGGGATCACATAGTCGAGCTCTTCCGGATCGCAGTTTGTATCGCAGATACCAATCAGTGTAACGCCCAGTGTATGAGCTTCCTGTACGCAGATTCTTTCTTTCTTCGGATCAACTACGAAAATCGCATCCGGCAGTCTCTTCATCTCTTTGATACCGCCGAGGTTCTTCTCAAGTTTCGCCCACTCTTTTTTCAGTGCGATAACTTCTTTCTTCGGAAGTACGTCGAATGTCCCGTCCTCTGACATAGCCTCGATCTCTTTGAGACGTTTTACACGGCTCTGGATCGTCTTGAAGTTTGTGAGCATACCGCCCAGCCATCTCTCGTTTACATAGAACATACCGCAGCGCTCTGCCTCTGCCTTGATCGCATCCTGAGCCTGTTTCTTTGTTCCTACGAAAAGAATCGTGCCGCCCTCTGCAGCGATGTCAGAAACGGCCTTATATGCGTCGTCAACCATTCCTACAGATTTCTGCAGGTCGATGATGTAAATACCATTTCTCTCTGTGTAGATGTACGGAGCCATTTTCGGGTTCCATCTTCTTGTCTGGTGTCCGAAGTGTACACCTGCTTCTAAAAGCTGTTTCATTGAAATAACACTCATGTTTCTTTCCTCCATTTGGTTTTTGATCTTCCGTATGTTTTGTTCCCTGAGACCGTTCCGTTATCCGGTTTTGGCACCGTCAGAGAAATCCGCATACGTGTTTTTTTGCAACATTCGTAGTATATCACAGATAAATGTGCATTGCAAGGAGTTTTTCCGGCTGTTTCAGAGTTCTGTCAGGCTCCGGCATACATATTTATAATATCCACGACACTTCCAAGATACATACTTCCGAATAAGTTCAGATGATTCAGAAGCTGATACAGATCGTACAGTTTTCTCCGCTGCGTATATCCTGTCTTGTCGACCGGATTCACCTCGTTATATGCTCCGTAAAATCTCCCCGGCAGACTTCCGAACATCTGCGTCATGGCAAGATCCGCCTCAAAATCTCCCACGTAGGCCGCCGGATCTATGATCCAGGGCACGCCTCCCTTCCCGCACATCATATTGCCGCTCCACAGATCTCCGTGGAGCAGAGATGGAAATTCGGGTTCCCGCATATACAGATCAAGATGCTCCAGAAGCCAGTCTGCTTTTTTCCTGACAGAAAGATCCAGATATTTCCCGGCCATGGTGATCTGCGGCAGGAGCCGGCATTCACGGTAGAAATCAACCCAGTTCTTTTGAGGCTGATTCTTCTGGGGCGTGGCTCCGATATAATTATCCTCGTAAAATCCGAACTTTGACCCGCTTTTCCCGCTACTCTCCGAAGCTGCATAATTCTGGCACTCCGCCCTGTGAAGCGCGGCGAGCTGACGGCCGAAATCCTCCCAGTACGCGGGCGTCCGGGGAGAACTTTCTATATATTCAAGCGCAAGGAATGATATGCCCCTCTGCTCATCGGTTCCTGTTCCCAGAACTTCCGGCACCCCGACCTTATTCAAGGAGCGAAGAGCGCCCAGCCCTCCGGATTCTGTAAGGAAAAAATTCAGGTTACCGACGGAATTCGTTTTCACAAAAAGACAGGTTCCATCGGAAAGCCTCAGTCTGTATGCATTGTTGATATCTCCGCCCGGAACACTGTCTGTTCTTATAACAGATACAGAATCCCCATAATTATCTTGTATCATTTCTTCCAGCGAATGATACCTTCTCTGCATTCTGCTCTCGTCCATAAACCTCAGCTCCTTCTTAAATACATGAGCGATCTGCGTTTTTCTAAACTCTGATGCTCTGCTTTTCTCCATACATCCGAATCATTTTCTTTACGTTCTCCACGCTCTCACCGCTCTCCTGCGGTCTGCCGATCACTACCAGCACCGCGCCGGCCATTTCCGCCGCCTCAGCCTTCTCCTCAAATCCGCCGGCTTTCCCGGTCTCTTTTGTGACAAAGTAGTCTGCCTTTGTCTGACGCAGCAGGGCGAGGTTCAGATCCCGCGCAAACGGTCCCTGCATGGCGAACAGGTGCTTTCCCTCAAAGCCGAGCCGCACGCTCTCTCTTACGGCAGGTTCCGTGGACAGCACCCTTGCGAAACATCGGTCTCTGTAGTTTTCAATTTCAGTGTACAGGTGCAGTTCTTTGCTGCCTGTCGCAATCAGGATGTTTCCTTTCGTCTTTTGCAGATACTCCACCGCCTCCTGTACCGAATCTGTATATACGATCCGTCCGTCCCGAATTTCTTCCCCGCCGGCCGTCTGGCCTCCCGTCTCCAATGTCTCTTCCGCCGGCCCGGACGAACTCCCGCCTTCAAACTGTCTGATACAGCGCACATAGCGGACTTCTGAATGTGCCCACGCTTTTTCGCAGGCTTCTCTTATATTTTTCGTCACTTCCCGGGCAAAAGGATGGGTGGCGTCTATGACAAGTTGAATCTTATTTTCTTCTATAAAATTCTCCATCGCTTTTTCATCCATCCGTCCGGTAAGGATCTTGATATTTTCAAGATGCTCGATCAGGCTTTTCCCGTAATCCGTAGCCACGCTTACATAACATCTGACAGAATGCAGCGATGCATATTCTGCCAGTTTCCTGCCCTCGGTCGTCCCCGCAAAGATCAGGATTGCGGGATCCGTTCTGTCTGTCTTCATAATTTCATCCTCGTTTTCTGTTCCGACCTGCTGTCCGCCGGATATCAGTTTTTATGTATTCTATCACGGGAAATAAGTTTTGTAAAATAAGCCGATAATTCAAATAAATTATCGGATTTTTCCTGAAAATTTAACAAAATATTTATTTTTTTGCTTTTTTGCTTGATTTTTGTTTTTCATTCTGCTAGACTATGCCCCATAAAGACAAAGACGTCTGATGCTGAGGCAAATGGAACGCCCTCACCGATCAGGCGTCTTTTCTTTTTTAAAAAGCAGTTTAACTCTTTTTTGTGACAAAGTACCCGGGGAATCATGAAAATCTGTTAGCTCTACAGGAAACGGGAGGTATTTCTATGGACACAGGAAACACAGGATTTATAATGATCTGCGCGGCGCTCGTGTTTATCATGACGCCGGGACTGGCTTTCTTCTACGGGGGACTTGTCAGGAGGAAAAATGTAGTAAACACAATGATGGCCTGCGTGGCGATCATGGGATTGTCCGTATTTATGTGGACACTTTTCGGATATTCACTTTCATTCGGCAGCGACCACGGCGGAGTAATCGGAAGCTTTGAATGGCTCGGATTAAACGGCGTGGGCTGGGATGCAGGTCCGTACTCTGACAGTATACCGCATCTTGTATATGCTGCATTCCAGATGATGTTTGCAATGATTACACCGGCGCTTATTACCGGTGCAGTTGTAGGAAGAATGAAATTTAAGGCACTGTTTGCTTTTATCGCTCTCTGGTCTGTCATCGTATATTATCCGATGGCTCATATGGTATGGGG
>CASFID010000031.1 GCA_949294665.1 uncultured Eubacteriales bacterium | reverse complement strand
TGTGCGAATGAAAATCCGGGAATCTTGCTTACAAAACGGGATTTTCATTTTCAAAGCGGGAATCTCGCTTACAAAACAGGAGTTTAAATTACAAAACGGGAGTTTTGGATTACAAACGGGACTCTCGGATTGCAATTTACCTTCATATAAAAGAAAAGCTACCGTTTATATTGAATTACAATTTATATTTATCGAAAAACAATAAAAATATATTGACAAATAATATTATACTGTCATATAATACCAGCAGATACAAAGTCTTGTAAAATGTTTAAAGGAGATGTTGCTATGGATCGGAAACGGATCATTCTATTTACAAAGTACCTGCTGAATTTTATGTTCTATTCAGGTATCCTGGTCGTGGTGTCGCTGCCGTATACGCTGAGAGCTGCAGGAAGATATTATTCCGGAGATCTTGCAGAGAACTATATCTCCATGCTGATCATCTTTTTCCTGTCCGGCGTCTGCGGCCTTATAATCGTATGGCAGCTGAGGAAGATGATATCCACAGTTATAGGAAGGAACTGCTTTGTAGAGGACAATTCCAAAAGCCTTAAGGTGATGGGAAGGGTGGCTTTTGTCATAGCGGTTCTATTTCTTATAAAGATGTTCATCCTTCCGACGCCGGCTACACTTATCATTATCCTTACCTTCTTTATCGCAGGGCTGTTCAGCCATGTACTGAGTCTCGTTTTCTCAGAGGCAGTTTATTATAAGGAAGAGAATGATCTTACGATATAGGAGGGAACAAAATGGCAATCGTAGTAAATCTTGATGTCATGATGGCGAAAAGAAAAATGAGTGTGACGGAGCTCGCAAATAAAGTGGATATCACTATGGCGAATCTGTCCATATTAAAGAATAACAAGGCGAAAGCAGTAAGGTTCACGACACTGGATGCGATCTGCAGAGCGCTCGACTGCCAGCCGGGAGATATCCTTGAGTATGTAGAGGAGGATGAAAATGGATAACATTTTTCTTCAGAGAATGAGAGAGAACAGAAGGTGGTTCCTTATGATGAGTGTGATCTACGGGGGTGTGTTCACCGTTTGTCTGTACAGGAACAGTTCCGGCATTACATTTCCTGCGACAGTGGGAGTTTCCCTCTGGTTTTCTGTACTTTTCCTGAAGAAAGCGGGGATAACATTTCAGAAAGGGACGCTGCGGTATTTCGGGGGGATCCTGCTTCTGGGAATATCCACAGTGCTGACGGACAGCGGATTTTTCCACTTTTTCAACAGTGTCGGCATCCTTCTTCTGTTTATGATGGGGATGGCTCATCAGTTATACCGGGACGTTGAGTGGGGATTTACCGAATATGTGAAAAAGTTCTTCATTATGCTGGGGACATGGCTCATATCCGTAGGAGAAGTTTTCCACAGAAGTGAGAAAAAGACAGTGTCAGATATGGATGGGGGAAACACGGACGGACACGCGGATAAGTCTGCGAAAAAGAATACGGACAGTCCCCGGAAAAACGCCGGACCGATACTGATGGGGATTCTGGCTGCAGTTTTGATGCTTATCATCGTACTCCCGCTGCTTATGATGTCGGATGAGATTTTTTTACAGTTGTTCAACAGATTTTTCCGATTCCTGAATCCTTTCCACCTGTTTGTGGAGATCGACTTTGGAAATATCATCGGGGTGATCTTCACCTTTTTCTTCGGGATGCTCTCGCTGTACTCGTTTTTTGCCGGTCTGTTCAGGATGAACCTGGGAGGGGCGGACAGGAAAAAGCCGGGAAGTTCAAATTATATCACGGGGATTACCTTCACGGGCATTCTTGCGGCTGTGTACGTACTCTATTCCGGAATACAGATCCTGTTTCTGTTTCTCAGAATTGATTCGGGACTGCCGGAAGGAGTTACTTATTCGCAGTATGCACATCAGGGATTCTGGCAGCTTCTGTTTGTCAGTCTGATCAATTTTGTGACAGTGATCATCTGTGCGAGGATATTTGAGGATAACAGAGTGCTTAAAATACTTCTCACAATGATTTCCGTGTGTACATGCGTGATGATCCTGTCGGCGGTGTATCGGATGGCTCTCTATGTAAGAGAATATAATCTGAGTTTTCTAAGAGTGCTGGTGCTCTGGTTCCTCGCAGTGCTTATGATCGTATTCGCCGGTGTGATATATAGCATTTTCAGAAAAGATTTCAAACTGTTCCGGTATATTACGGCAGTGGTGTCGATATGCTATATTCTCTTTTCTTTCGGAAGACCGGATGCAATGATCGCGGATTATAATATCCGGAATGTACGGGAGACAGAAGAGACGGACTTGTATTATCTGCTGTATTCTCTGTCTGAAGACGCTGCCCCGCGGATCGCACAGATCGACAGGAAACAGCTTGAAAAGAGCCAGATGGAAGAAGCGGTGGAAACCTATTTCATGGAGATCAGTAAGGAGGCCGGATCAGCGTCCCTGCGCGAATGGAACTATTCCAGATATTCTGCCGGAAAAGCGGCTGAAGAATGGCTGTCCGACGGAGAATAATCAGCCTGCATCCAGAATAAACTGTATCAGGATATATCATTGTCATGGCAGATACAAAACAATGATACAAGAGAACAGGAGGGTGCGGGAATTTGAAAAAGAAACTCATATCGGCCGCAGCGCATTTTGTGATACGGGCGGTCGTAGGAATGGCTCTCATATTTTTTATCGATCAGTATGTGATCCCTCCTGAAGCTTCAATTAATGTGGGATTGAACGCAGTCTCTTTTTTGACATCCGGAACCCTTGGGATTCCTGGCGTGGGGCTGCTTTACGGGATTATGTGTTATCAGATTTTGTGAGTTTTTTACAAAAATCGGCGGATTTTATTTTTGCTATGGACAAAATAATTTCCGCCGTTTATAATGCGTCTTACAAAACAGGAATTCACCTGTTATCACACCAGCTTTTGAGGGAAAGCGTGAGGTGTCACAGTGCCGGTTCTGATAACCGGCTGTCATTATCTTTATTCGTGCTGCCTGAGCTCGCGGCAAAATTCAGATCATGTCAGAAGAAAAAAGAAAAAATAAGTCAGGGAACTTTGTGATCTGTGATATTCAGACAGATTATGCAGAGTGCCTGTTCAAAGTCCTGACGGAACAGTTCCCGGAGGAGTATCAGTTTTATCTGTTCTATGATGCGGATAAGATGCGTCGCTTTGTAGAACAGTCACAGGCAGAGGTTTTACTGGTAGGAGAAGAATATGAAAAGAGCGTCTATGATTCCCTTCATATCGGCAGGATATTTGTCCTGACAGAGATGCCGGATAAACAGACAGAAGACGGGATCGTATTTATCTACCGCTATCAGGCTGCGGATCATATCGTAGGCGGTATACGGTCGGGACTTGGCGTACATCCCGTTCATCCTGTCCGTCGGATTTCACGGAAAATATATGAGAAGAATAAGAGCGCATCCCGGACAGGATATATGTCCGTCTGCGATGCCAATCTTTCGGAGAGCGCCATATCGGCGAAGAAGAAAGGCGGGCACAGAATTCGTGAGGAGCCGCCTGTGCGTGGGCTGATAGGGATATATTCTCCGATCCACAGGATAGGAAAGACAAGATTTGCCATCAGGATGGGAGAGAAGATAGCAGAGCAGGTACCTGTGCTCTATCTGAATCTCGAGGGATACTCGGGAGGAGAGCATTACTTTGAGTACAGGGATGGTCAGGATCTGGGGGATCTGCTCTACTGTCTGCGGCAGGAGAGGGCGGACTACGGACTTAAGATCAGCACGATGGCCGGACAGAGCCGCGGTATGGATTATATCATGCCTATGAAAAACGAACTGGACCTGCGGGCGGTAAAAAGAGAGGAGTGGCTGCGTCTTTTTGAGATTATCCTTGAGAAATGTGTTTATGAGACGGTCCTCCTTGATCTGGGAGACTGTATCGACGGACTCTATGATATCCTGGGGAGATGCGACCGGGTATATACGCCATATATCAGGGACAGCACAGCCCTGGCAAAGCTGGAACAGTATGAAGAGAACTTAAGGATCACCGGAAATGAAGCGATACTGAGACATACTGTCAAAAGACAGATGAAGAAGCGGAAAGGCTCGGAAAGGAAAAGCGGACAGGATGATAAAGACAGAACTGCTTTATGAAAAGGTGCTGCTCCGTCTGGATATGACAAAGGAGACGGGAGAGGAGGAACTGCAGGAGATCATACTTGCAGTTCTCGAAGAGTCCGGCAGGGACGAATATATATCCCTGAGCGATAAGATACGCATCAGCAGAGAGCTGTTCAACGCCTTCCGGAGACTGGACATCCTTCAGGATCTGCTGGAGGATGAAGCGGTCACAGAGATCATGGTCAACGGCACCGAGAATATTTTTTACGAAAAAGGAGGAAGGCTGTACAGGTCTGACAGGAAATTTCTTTCGGAAGAGAGGCTCAACGACGTGATACAGCAGATAGCGGGAGAGGCGAACAGGTATGTAAATGAGTCGTCCCCCATCGTAGATGCCCGTCTTGAGGACGGCTCGCGTGTCAATATTGTTCTTAAGCCAGTGGCTGTCAACGGTCCGATCATGACGATCCGTAAATTCCCATCGGAAGCGATCACGATGGCTCAACTGATCAGGATGGGGAGTCTTACGAAAGAAGCAGCGTCCTTTATCAGAAAGCTGGTCGCCGCAAAGTACAATATTTTTGTCAGCGGCGGGACAGGAGCCGGAAAGACAACATTTTTGAACGCGATGTCCGACAATATCCCGAAGGAAGAGCGCATCATAACGATCGAGGACAACGCAGAGCTGCAGATACAGGGTGTGGAAAACCTTGTCCGCCTCGAAGCGAGGGGGGCGAACCTGGAAGGAGAAGGCGCAGTGACGATACGGGATCTTATCCGATCTGCTCTGCGTATGAGACCGGACCGTATCATTGTCGGAGAGGTGCGCGGGGAAGAGACAGTAGATATGATATCGTCGGCCATGCTGAACGGACACAGCGGTTCCATGTCTACAGGTCATGCGAATAATCCTGCCGACATGCTGCATCGTCTGGAGACTATGATGATGATGGGAATCGATCTTCCGCTGCAGGCGATACAGAGACAGATCGCGTCCGCTCTCGATATCATCATTCATCTGGGAAGGCTCCGCGATAAGTCAAGGAGAGTGCTCCAGATCGAAGAGATCACGGGATATGCGGACGGCAGGATACAGACAAGGACACTTTATGAATTCAGAGAGGAGGGGATCAGAGATGAAAAAATACAGGGAAGCCTTGTGAAGGTCAGTGAGATCAGGAACCGGGAGAAACTTGTGGCAGCAGGATATCAGAAAGTCTGAATTCGTCATCGGTATCCTCAGGACAACAGGGATCACTCTTGTGATGAGTTATGTATTCTACGGCTCTTTTGCGGTCATACCGCTCTTTATACCTGTGTGGATCTTCTATATGAGAGACTGGATCTCTGATATGTCCAGAAAGAAAGAGCAGGAATTCAGAGGACAGTTCAGAGACAGTATCCAGGCGATGGCGTCTGTGCTGAAAGCCGGATATTCTGTGGAAAATGCCATAAGAGAGGCAGGCAGAGATCTTGCGCCCATGTATGGAAAGGAGACGAGGATCCGCAAAGAATACGACAGGATGACGCATCAGCTTGATATGAAGATGCCGGCGGTCAACGTTCTGGAGGAATTCTCAGAGCGTACCGGGCAGGAAGATGTGGAGAACTTCGTGAATGTATTTGCGGCGGCGAAGAAAAGCGGAGGAGACAGCATTGCCATTATCAGAAATGCAGTAAAGCTGATCAGTGAAAAGATCGATACGGAGAAAGAGATCGAGACAATGCTTGCCTCCCAGAAACTGGAATTCAATATCATGTGCGCGGTTCCGTTTGTGATCATCCTGTATATGAAGATGACTTTTCGTGAGTTTTTAAGCGTACTGTATGGAAATCCTGCGGGAGCCGTAGTGATGACGCTCTGTCTGTGTATCTATCTGGGGGCATACCGGTTCGGCAGAAAGATCGTATGTATCGAGGTATAAACGGCACAGACGTCCGACAGGAGGAAACAGGATATATGAGACGTACAAGACTGACGGAAATATTTAAGAAAGATCCGGCGTACATAAAGGCGGGGATCGCGCTGGCGGCGGGAATTATCTGTTTTGCCTGTATATATGCATGGGATAATATGCGTGAGATCAAAACAAATGAAGACGGCCAGAAAGTGCTTGAAAGAGGTATGGCAGGAGAAGACCATGTCAGCGGTATGAGGGCATCTGTTGAAGATACTCATGAGAATATAGATGTGGAAGTATCAGGAAGGACTTATACGGACGAAGAACTAAGACAGGCGTTTGACCAGGCGGGAGAAGAACTTGAGGGGCTGATACTTGGCGATAATGAAAGTCTCGACGAGGTGCGTTCAGACCTGGATCTGGTCACAGAGATACCGGGCAGAGACATCGCGGTCTCCTGGCAGACGGACCGCTATGATGTGATCGACCTTCAGGGGAATGTCTGCCAGGATGAACTGCCGGACAACGGAACGCCTGTAAAACTGACGGCAGAATTAAAGTATGGAGAAGAACGGGCGTTCCATGAGTTCTACGTCATGGTATTTCCACAAAAAGTAAGCGAAGAGGAGGCGCTGATGGACCGCCTTCGGGAAGAGGTAAGACAGGCTGACGAGGAGACAAAGACAGAAGGATATATGATACTTCCGGAGAACATAGACGGAAGACCGGTGGACTGGAGCTATCGGACGCAGGAGAGAGCCTATGCGGCGCTTGTACTGGGGATAGGAGCCGCATGCATGCTCGTTGTGTCCGCCGGTCAGAAGAAAAAGGAAGAAGAGAAGAAGACGATCCGGCAGATGCAGATTGATTACCCTCAGATCATCAATAAATTCAATCTTTACATCAGGGCAGGAATGACAGTGCGGAGAGCCTGGTTTCTTATCGCCGGGGACTATGAGAAGAGACGCTCTCAGAAGAACAGCAGGAAAGCATACGAGGAGATGATCGCCGTTATGTACCAGATAAGAGGAGGACTGCCGGAGAGTGAATGCTATGAGAACTATGGGAATCGGTGCAGGATATCGGCCTACAGAAAATTTGGCACCATGCTGGCTCAGAATATGAGAAAGGGATCGAGAGGACTGACAGATCTTCTGGCGAGAGAAGCGGAAGAAGCATTTGAGGACAGAAAGAAACTGGCGAAAAAGCTGGGGGAGGAAGCAGGTACGAAGCTGATGATACCCATGTTCCTTATGCTGATCGTCGTCTTTGCCATTGTGATCATTCCTGCATTTTTCTCTATACAGATCTGACAGAAGAAAGAGAAGAACATCAAAGAGGGAACACACAGGAAACATCATAGGGATTGAGGATGAAAAGAAAGGAGAAGAGATATGGATACTATTTCAAAGAAGACGGGAAAAAACAGAAATGCAGATAAAAAGAAGTGGAAAAAGCCGCAGATTTTTCATAAAACTGTGTCGGGAATCACAGTGATCGAGCTTGTACTGATCCTTGTCATTGTTATTGCGCTGCTATTGATATTTAAAAATCAGCTCATCGATCTCATCAATACGATATTTGACAAGATCGTCTCGGAGAGCTCGGGAATCTGAGTAACAGTTCAGCCATCTGACGTCAGAAGACGGATTTATGCCTGCATAAAAATCCAGTGACTGATCGGCAGATGAGCTGAGCTCTCGAAGGAATCATAAAAGGAGCAGATAAAAGGAGCGGACAAATGAAGACAGATGGAAGAAAAGCAGAGATCACGGCGTTTCTGAGCATGGTATTCGTGCTCCTTGTCTCCTTTGTACTGGGGATACTTGAGATAACAGTAATACAGACGTCCGGAAATATCAGCCGGCTTTCCGTGGACCGGGCGATTTTTTCCATATTTGGAGAATATCAGGGGCAGATGTTTGAAGAATACAATATCTTTGCCATAGACGGAAGTTACGGATCAAAAGAATATGCCGAAGAGAACCTGATCGACAGGATGCGGTATTTCGGAACTGCCGGCATGGAGCAGGAAATCACCGGTATCCAGTATCTCACGGACAATAGCGGTCAGGCATTCCGGGAGCAGGCGCTGGAGTATATGGAGACGAAATACGGAGTATCCCTGGTGCGTGATCTTACCGGGCTGACCGCAAAGTGGGAGGAAGAAAATATACAGGGCGAGGCGATGGAAGAGGAGCAGAAAGACGTTTTGGAAAAAGCAGACAGATTGAGAGAGTCAGCCGCAGCTGCCGCTCTGCCGGGAGAGTCGCCGCCGGATCAGGATATGACCGATACGGATTTGTCAGACACAGGGGGCGCTGCCCGGGAAAATACAGATACAGGACCGGAAGTCATGCAGGACGGCGATCCGTTTACCTGTCTGGAACAGATAGAAAAATCCGGCGTACTTTCTGTAGTGATGCCAAAAGATATGGAGTTATCCGGCCTTGCGATAGATCCGTCAACTCAGTCCTCCCGGAGGAGCCTTAGAAAGGGGAGAGGAACATTCCCGATGCGTCAGGGGATCGGAGGAGTCGATGAACGACTTCTGTTTGACGAGTATGTTCTGATGAATTTTGCCAATGCAGCCCAGACCGCACCCGGAAGCGGAAGCAGTGCGGCAGATCAGAATCCGGCTCAGAAGGAGCGCTCGCTGGCATATGAGACAGAATATATTATTGCAGGAAAAGACTCCGATAAAGCGAATCTGGAAGCGGTGCTTATGAAACTTTTTCTGATACGCATGGCGCTCAACTATACGTATCTTCTGGGTGATCAGGCAAAGCAGGCGGAAGTAACCGCTCTGGCAGTCACCGTGACGACCATACTGCTCATACCCGAGGCTTCAGAAGTTGTTAAGCAGCTCATCCTTCTGGCATGGGCGGCGGGGGAGAGCGTTGTAGATATCCGTACTCTTCTCTCGGGCAGACGGACTGCCCTTGTTAAAAGTTCTGATAACTGGCAGCTCTCTTTATCGGCTCTCCTGACATTCGGGAGTGGTGCGGGCCAGACGGAGGGAAAAGACGTGCCGGGAGGCATCTCTTACGAAGAGTACCTGAGAGCGTTTCTGTTCCTGGGAGATACAGAAGACATTACCATGAGGACTCTCGACAGGATAGAAGAGAATCTGGCCTCGGAGCGGGGACTGGAACACATCAGGGCAGATCAGTGTGTTACAAAACTTAAGGTGAAAAATACAGCTCAGATTTTCGGCGGTCTGACATACACATTTCCTGCGTATTTCGGATATGAATAAACAAGTATCGGCATAAAGCCGTACGAAACCGATATCGGACAAAGTATTATCTCCGGTACAGATGCCCTTTCTTTCCCCATTCCCTCAATGGGTTTACCACGAATCATTTTACAGAAATTTAAGAAAGGAAAAATCGGCTGCGATGACAGAATATACGAATAAGAGCACATCCATAATGACATCTGAAAGGGCATCTGTACCGGGGATAATAAAAAGAACAATATGCGATATGAGGAAACGTACAAAAAGAGAGAAGATGAGAGGAAGCGTAACGATAGAGGCGTCTATGGGGATACCGCTGTTTCTGTTTGCGGCGGTCTGCATGATCTGGCTGCTCGAAGTACAGAGTATCAGGATCAGTATTCTGTCGGCGGCGCAGAACGCTGCCAAAAAAGCTGCGGAAGAGACGGCGGTCCTTCCGGTGCTCAATACAATAGGACTGAAATCAGACATCGTATCTCTTATCGGTGAGGACAGGATAGACAGGAGTATCATACGGGGAGGGACGTCGGGAATCACCTGCTGGAAGTCACATGTCTCGCCGTCAACCGGAGAATTATCAGTAGCAGTAGATTATAAGATACAGCTTCCGCTCCCGTTGTTCAACAGTCCGTCCGCAGAACTTGAAGAGGAGTTTGTTATCAGTGCATGGCGGGGATACCGGAACCAGTCCGGAAACGGGGAAGACACGGGAATCGTATACGTGACGGAGAATGAATCCGTCTATCATGAGGATTACGGCTGTTCCTATCTGCAGCTCTCGATCCGCTATGTTCCGGCAGCAGAACTCGACGCGATGAGAAATGAAAGCGGCGGCAGATATCATGCCTGCGATAAATGTGTATTCGGAACTGCCATGACAGGGGTATATGTTACACAGAGCGGAGGGAAATATCACAATTCTCTGACCTGCAGCGGGCTAAAGAGAACGATCCATGCGGTGGAAAAGTCAGAGGTGGGCGGAATAGGAGGGTGCTCCAGATGTTCGGATTAGAGAAAGCGGCAGAATTATTCCCGGAAAACAGTTGGATGATATGCAGGATATTCTTCGCGGGATATCTGTGTGTGCTTGCGGTCATGGATATAAAGTGGAAAAAGCTGAACGTTCTGTTTCTGCTCTTTGGAGCAGTATTTCCCCTGACGGGAGCGTTTTGCGGAAGAGAGATTCCCATGTCCGCTCTGGCGGCCGGAGGAGCCGTGGGGATCATTTTCCTGTTCGTAAGCAGGATGACAAGAGAATCCTTCGGATATGGGGACAGTATCCTTATCACAGTTATGGGAAGTTTACTCGGTTTCTGGGATATACTTTCAGTATTGATGGCGGCTTTTTTCATGGCGGCGGTATTCTCGGCCTTTATGCTGCTAAAGAGGAGATTTGACAGAAAATCATCTTTTGCGTTTGTTCCGTTTCTTACGGCCGCTTATATAGGAGGAATGATACTTGGCGCGTATTAGAGTGAATGCAGGGGGAAGAAAAGAGGTCAGTGGGAGTACGGTCGTTGAGATGTCGTATATTATCCCTTTATTTCTGGGATTATTTGTACTGATCGTGCACGCGGTATTTTATTATCATGATAAGGCGGTCCTGAACGGGGCGGCCAGTGAGACAGCTATACTGGGAACGCAGGCTGCGAGGAGAGAGGATACAGACTATGACCTTGAGACATTTTTCAATGACAGGACCAGAGGAAAGCTGATCTATATGACGGATGTATCTGTGACAGTGGAAGAGGGCAGAGACGAAGTCGAAGTATCGGCTTTCGCAGAAAAAAATATCATGAAACTTGAAATATGTCAGAGGGCGGAGATCGTAAGGCCGGAAGATACCCTCAGACGGACAGGGGTGATACTGCAGTGAAAGTGACATGTGAGAATGGCTGGGAACATACAGACGTTCATATCGATCTTGATGTTCCTTACAGAGAAGATTATCAGATACATATGCTCAGCGCAAATGATATCACGGGTATTGTCAAAATTAAGGGGAGCGGGAGAGACGGGAACACCAGATATACCTACCGTATCAACGGCGGGATCAGCATGGAAAAACAATACAGTATGCGGGAAATGAAACGGAGGGATGTGGAAAGATTCATTGAAGATCTGCTCGGTACGGTCGAGGATGTTGTAGCCCACCTGCTTGATCCTGACGGGATTATATTATCTCCGGATATGATATTTATTGAAGATGGACGACATAGATTCTGTTATCTTCCTGTATCCACGGAGAAGACGGAAGAGAGACCTTCTCTGGCAGGGGCATTTCACCAAATGACGGAGTATTTTGTGAAAAGGCTGGATTATCATGACACAGAGGGGATATTTCTTGTATACAGGCTTCATAAAGAAACGATGCAGGACGGATTCGAGCTGAGAAAGATTATAGAAGAAAGCAGAAGGGACGAAACCGAAGAAAGGAAAGAAAGGGAAGAAAGAAAAAGGCGGAAAAAAACCGTGACGCCGCCGGAGGAGAACGATATGCCGTACAATGCGGTATTTGATCTGGAGACAGAAGATCTGGAGACAGAAGACCAGGCGGAAAAAATAGAAACGATAAGAGAGCCTCCTGTGCGATATGGCAGGATCAGGAAAGTGGTCAACAGGATCAAGAACGGGCGGTGGGGAGAATGGCAGGATCTGATAACGGAAATGGATGGACATGAGTGAAAGGGTATCTTATAATGAAAGAACTACAGGGTAGAACCTAAAAGAAAAGAGGACATGATGTGAAGAGAAGACCGGAAGCTGTCTGTACCGTGGGCTTGATCATTATAAATTCAGGGGTATTTCTTATCCTTACGATGTTGGGAAATACAGAAGATGCGTTGTTTATGAGAGACCATGGGGCGATGTATGCGCCTCTTGTCGTCCAGGGACATGAGTATTACAGGATCATCACATGCCTGTTTCTGCACTTTGGGATCGAGCATCTGCTCAATAATATGGTTATGCTGGGCGCCCTTGGCTGGAATCTGGAACAGGAAACAGGAAAGGTGAGATTTCTGCTCATCTATTTCGTGAGTGGGATCGCAGGCAATCTCCTTTCGCTCTGGCGTGATATGACGACTGGAGAACAGGCTGTATCGGCCGGAGCATCGGGAGCCATCTTCGGCTTGATGGGCGCTTTGCTCTGTGTAGTAATAGCCAACAGAGGAAGGCTGGGAAGGCTGTCCGGGCGGGGGATGCTCATTATGGTCATATTGAGCCTTTATTTTGGACTGACGAGCAGAGGAGTGGATAATCTGGCTCATATCGGCGGCCTCGTGACCGGCTTTGTCATGGCGGCGGTCCTTTATCGAAGGAAGACGATATACCACTGATCATGGATCAGACAGGCAGCGTGACAGTAAAGGTGGTTCCCTTTCCGGGGACAGAGCTGACCGAGATTGTTCCGCCATGGGCTTCTACAATTCGTTTGGCAGAAGACAGCCCGAGACCGGTGCCGTTTTCTTTATAAGTGACAAATATATCAAATATGGAATCAATCTGGTCATCGGGTATTCCGCAGCCGGTATCACGGCAGAGAATTACGATATTGTCGTCCAGACGCTCTGCGGACAGGAAGATAGAACCGGTGCGTCCGACGGCTTCTCGGGCATTCTGCAGAAGATTGAGCAGGACTTCTTCCAGTTTGATCTTATCTCCGGTAAAATCGCCCATTCCGGGAGTGATCCTGGAGGAAAAGGCTACATCGGAGTCCGAGGCGTCGAGAGAGATAGCAAAAGACACAGCGATATTCTTTAAAAGTTTTTCAATGGAAAATACAGAATGGTGCAGTGTGCTGCTGTTGTTAAAAGAAGATAATTCATTCAGAAGATCGCACATGAAACGTACGTCTTCCATTGTCTGAGACCAGTTATGGAATTCTTTGACTTCCGGATGCTGCGCTTCTATGATCTGAAGAGACGAGGATACAAGCGTCAGGGGATTGCGGATCTCATGCGCGATCATGGCCACTGCCGTATGATGATTTTCCAGGAGCTGCGAGATGATCTGCCTGGCATCTCTGTTTTCTTCCATTAACTGATTCATTTTATTGATATCTATATTAGTGAGCATACAAGTTCCTTCTTTCCCGCGATTAGTGTATAAATCAGCATATAAACGATTCTGTCAACAATTAGTCTAGCATGGCGGAAGAGCTTGTTCAACAGGATCTACACGACAGATTTCGACAGGAGAGACAAAACCGGCTGCTGTGCATGCAAAAGAGCCTTTGGACAAAAAAACTTCTCTTTTTCCAGAAAATGGTCTATACTACAATCAGAAATAATATGGGAAAAGAGGAATGAAGATGAAAGAGAAAGATTGCATTTTTTGTAAGATCGCAGCGGGGGAAATCCCTTCTGCCACACTTTATGAGGATGAGGAATTCCGGGTGATTCTGGATCTCGGACCGGCGTCAAAAGGCCATGCGCTCATACTGCCGAAAGAACATTTCAGAAATCTCTATGATATCGACGAAGAAACCGCGGCTAAAGCTATGAAACTGGCTAAAAAAATGATAAAGAAAATGACGGACGTGCTTGGATGCGACGGATATAATGTCGTTCAGAATAATGAGCCGTGCGCAGGTCAGACTGTATTCCATTTTCATATGCATCTTATCCCGAGATATGAAGGGGATCAGGTAGGGCTTGGCTGGCCTACAGGCGAACTGACAGAAGAAGTGAAAAATGAAATACTCGATAAAATGAAATAAACCGGAGTAATTATGTTAACAAGAAATCGTCAATTTAACGAGATTTATGAGGAATATAAGAATCTCGTCCTGAAAGTGGCATATATGTATTCAGGTAACAATTACGATGAGGCACAGGACATAACTCAGGATACATTTCTAAAACTATACAAAGGTTTTGAAGATCTCAAGCACGGAAATATCTCTTCCTGGCTGTATACCACTACCAGAAACGCAGTCGTGAAGTCCTGCAGACAGATGATAAAATATATCAGGCAGAGGAGCGTTTGAGGGAGAGCACAGAGGATGAATATGTCGAAAAGGAGCTTGAGCGCAGCAGGAAGGAACTTCATAAAAAGATATTTGCCGGACTGATAGAGAAGAATCCAAGATGGCATGAGGCGATCGTTCTCGTTTACTATATGGAAATACCTCAGGCGAGAGCGGCTGAGATGATGGGGATACGACTGAACGTCCTTCACAGCATACTGCACAGAGCAAAACGGTGGATAAGAAAAACATATGGTGCAGAGTATGAAGAAATGAACAGGAAAGATGAATAAGCAGGCGCCTGTCAGACGCCCGCCGGAAAACATAAGTATTGATAAAGAGATCATGCAAGCTGTCGGAATTACTTATCGGCAACAGCATCTTCAATAAGTGAGACAATAGTGTCGATCGAATCCTGCTGATCAGAATTTCTCATGGCATCAATAAACGTTCCACGGTTTTCGTAGAGTTCAAGGACAGACGACACGAGGGCGTCTTCTGTGAGTTCCTCCTCTTCAAGTACCATGCTGAATCCCTGACGCTCGAACGACCGCGCGTTCAGGATCTGATCGCCGCGGCTTGCTTTTGCTGACAGCGGAATCAGGAGATTCGGTTTCCTAAGAGCCAGCAGTTCACAGATAGCGTTGGCGCCCGCTCTTGAGATGACGATATCTGAAAGTGCAAAGATATCGCGGAGCTCATCCCGGATATATTCAAACTGACAGTATCCTTTCGTATCCTTAAGGGAGTCGTCGGTCTTGCCTTTTCCGCACAGATGGATGATCTGGAACCGATCCAGCAGGCGCGGCAGACTCTGACGGACTGCGTTATTGACGACGACAGAGCCCAGACTCCCGCCTATCACAAGGATGACAGGTTTGTCGGCGGTAAATCCACACAGATCCATCGCAGCGATCTTGTTGCCTGAGAGAAGTTCCTGACGGATCGGAGAACCGGTAAGGACCGCTTTTCCTTTCGGAAGGCAGTCAAGTGTCTCAGGGAAATTGCAGCATACTTTGGCTGCAGAGGGAATTGCTATCTTATTTGCAAGTCCGGGAGTCATATCCGATTCGTGGATGATGACAGGGACCTTGCACCGTTTGCCCGCCAGGACAACGGGAACAGATACAAATCCGCCTTTGGAGAAGATAACGTCGGGCTTCAGATCTTTGATGAGTCTGCGGGCTTCGCTGAAGCCTTTGACCACCCGAAATGGATCCGTAAAGTTCTGTACGCTGAAATAGCGGCGCAGTTTACCGGAAGAGATTCCGTGATAAGGAACACCGAGAGGTTCGATAAGTTCCTTTTCGATGCCGTTATATGAACCAATGTATTGAATATCATATCCCAGTTCCTGGAGTCTGGGTATCAGGGCGATATTAGGAGTGACATGTCCGGCAGTACCACCGCCGGTTAAAATGATTCGTTTCATAAAAACAGTAACCTCCAGAAATAGTCATATTAAAGCTAATTTCATCTTAACCTTATTTGGTGAAAAGTCAAGGAAAAGATAGGACAGAAAAAGGTGTAAAGAATGAAAGAACTTAAAAAACTGTCAATGAAAGAAGAAATTGACAGAGAGGCAAAAGAGATAGAAAAAGAGATCAGGGACAGAGATGACCTTGATGATATTAAAGTGTCCGAAGATTTGGAAACATCTCTTTTTGAAAAAATACAAGAATATGAATACGATAAAAGACATACGACAGAAATGCGCCGCATCAGGAGAAAACGTAGGATTTTTCTGGCTCTGGCAGCTGCGATTATTCTTGTATGCGGAAGCGTGATGACCGGCACCGGGAGCAAGTCCTACTGGAAGGTATTATGGGACAGAGTAGCGGGAGAGGAAAACTTATCATATATTGATGTTGAAAAGATGGATTCGCAGGATACAGAGGATTTAGATGAAGTACAGGTGTTTAATGAAATAAGACGTGAACTGGGAATTTCATCAGTTCGATTTGGATATGTGCCGGAAAACATGTTTTTGCAGGGATATGAAATAGACAATGCACAGCAGAGCGCAGTGCTTTTATATAGTTATAAAAGCATAACGATCAAATACAGTATGTATATGAATGACGAGGATTCTTCCCAGGGACAGATCGAACCGGACGAACTGCTCCGGAAATATCCGATCCGTGTTGAGGAGGATGTGACAATAAACGTCAGTGAATATGCAGTGCCGGGTTCGGAAGAGAACAGATATGTTGCAGAATTCGAGTACATGGACGCGCAGTATGAGATAAAAGGCATGATGGAAAAGAAGGAATTTGATAAAATTTTAGAAAATCTATTTTTTTATGATGAAAATGCGTAAGTTTTTCCGGAGTTGGTTGTTTATATTACAGAGGAGTAAATGAGAGATCAACACAAAGGAGAAAAAGATGAGAAAACGTATTTTATCAATGGCATGCAGCATAGCGATTCTCTGTACTCTGATGATGGCATCCGCGATCAACGTGGAGGCGGCGGATCCGGCGCCGAAAAAAGTCGACGGTTCCTATCTTACAGAGGAGGAAAGCTCTACAGGAACGACTTCAAATTCCCTGGCCAGAGGCTATTATCTGATGGACGGCGTGAGCACGATTTCCCGAGCAGGACTCACAAGGGTATACGCCTATGCGTCCACGACGGCAAATCAGGATGTTGAGTATATTGCGACAATCGTATATGTCGAAAAGTATCTTGAAGAGGAGGATGCATGGGGCCAGGTTGACTGGTGGGTGGTAGAAGATCATAATACTACATTTCTTTCAACGGGTAAAGTTGTCCCTGTCGACCGGGGCTATTACTACCGGGTAAGAGCAAATCACTTAGCTGGTGACGAGTATCCGTATGACGAATCCGCTTCAGTAACTAATGGTATCCTGGTACCGTAAACGATAACAAATCATTTTACTCTCCCCCTTAAACCCTGAGAGCAGCCGCCACTGTGCGCCACGGAAACTATTAACAATCAGATTAAAAATATAAATTTGAGAAACCTGTTCCGAGAAACACCACAAATCACGGCTGTACATATGGCGGCTGCTCTCAGGGTTTAAGGGATATTTTATTTCTGTGATATCTATCTTAATATTCAGGCAGATACATCTCTTTAGAAATCCGATCAGAGCGTTTAATTTCATAACGACATTTCAGTCATCAACTTTAATTATCCCATGTTCATAGTAAAAATTCAACGAGGAAAACAGATAAAAATGATACCCGGCAGGAAATGACAGAGTAAACGTCAGTCTGACGATGAGAGTTCATGCTTTAACATATCGTTCAGATATGTTAAAATACGCATAGAAATCTCTTTCCTGTCGATGTAAGTACAGGAGAGGATGTATGGAGAAAAAGAACGACAATTTTATAATGCTTCCAACCGTCGATGTATGCTTTAAAGGATTGATGAATAATCCGAAGGTGAGAAAAGGGTTCATTGCAGCGCTTTTGAAGATAGATCCAGATACGATCAACGAGACAAGGCTGCTTCCCACAGCGCTTCGACAGGCGTATATCGATGACAAGCTGGGAATCCTGGACGTAAGGGTAATGATGGAGGATAAAAGCCAGATAGATATGGAGATGCAGGTCGCTTATTTCGAGTACTGGGATGCGAGGAGCCTGTTCTATCTGAGTAAGATTTTTACAGATCAGCTAAAAAGGGGAGAACCCTACGATAATCTGAAAAAATGTATCCATGTGAGCATCCTGGATTTTGTCCACTTTGAAGATGATAAGAACTGTTACCGCACAATCTGCTTCTGTGACGAGAAAACAGGAAAGAAGTATACGGATCTGATGGAGATACAGATACTGGAACTTAAGAAACTTCCGGCAGATCTAAAGAGCGGGGAGGATATCATCAAGTGGATGCGGTTCCTCGGCGGGAAGACACGAAAGGAGTTCGAGGATATGGCAAAAACAGATGAATATATCGAAGAGGCTTATAAAGAACTGGAGAAAATGAGCGCCGACGAGCGTGCAAAGCTAGAATATGAGGCGCGGGAACGTGCAATAAGAGACTACAATTCTCAGATGAAAAGCGCCCTGAAACGTGGAGAGCAGAAAGGAATCGAACGGGGGTTGCAGAAAGGAGTCGAACGAGGTCTGCGGAAAGGAATCGAACGGGGGTTGCGGCAAGGAGTCGAACGAGGTCTGCAGCAGGGAAAGGCTATGGGTATACGTTTGGGTGAACGTAGCAAACTCAGAGAGCAGACAAAAAAGAAGCTGGAGAAGGGCCTTTCAGTTGAGGAGATCGCGGATATGCTTGAGGAAGACATTGAGACGATCAGAAGTGTTGAAAACGAACTGAGGGAAGAGGCTGAGAACTCCTGAGAGATATAAAAGTGATAAAAAGCAGTAAATCAAAGCAAGAGAAAAGGCAGTCAACGATCGACTGCCTCTTTTAACGCCTGTGCGAGCTGATCAGGACATGATGTAGATTTAAAACCGCATTTGATGCCATCGATCCTGGAGATCGCCTCGTCGACGTCCATTCCTTCTATCAGACGGGATATTCCCTGCAGGTTGCCGTTACAGCCCCCGCGAAAAGATACATTTCTTACTTTATGATCTACTATATCAAAATGAATCTGTTTAGAACAGACTCCCTTTGGTCTGTAATCCACTGTTTAAACACCTCCACAGTCATATATTGCAGCAGCTCATCCCTGATGGCGAACTGCCAGACTGAATTATATCAAACAGGATAAAAAAAGTAAAGCGTCCGACTTTCGTACGCCACCTTTCAAATATATCTGACAGGATGTGACATTAAGAAAAAAACATGTGAACGCGATATGTTTCTCAAGCAGGAAAGCATTTTGGATGAATGTTTCCAAAAGTTTTCTCAATATCAGAAAAGAACCTCCCCGGAACATGTCCGTTACAAAGAATCGACGTAAAGGTGTAGAAATATGTAGAACGGTTTTTGAGGACAACCCGCCCGGGATGGACTATAATGACCACAAACACAATAAGCACCGTCATAAGGACAAGTGCAGGCAGACTGCACAGGGGACATTGTGGGAGAATAATATAACAGGAGGGTTTGCTATGTTAGAGAGACTGGCAGCGGATACCAGCGTCATCACGTATCTTATGGTGGCGTTTGGCGTATTGGGAGTGCTGGCTAAAATCATCAATTCGTTCACATTGCACAGGCTGGTGAAAGCGGCAGGAAATATGCCGAAGAGTACACACAGACTGATAAAACTCGTAAGAGCCAAATACGAACACGCATGCATGATACGGGATTCGGTAGAAAACATCGATGCATTTGTGGAAAAATATATTTATGAATACAGGGGATTTTTATTCCGCATACATACATGGAGACAGATAGAGATGATATCTGTATGGCTTGTCGGGATACTGGCCGCTTTTGGAGCGTCAGTACTTTATTTTTCTTCCGGGTTCTCAGAGCCCGTTTATCAATATATTGCAGCAGGGATTGCAGAGGTGGTGCTGCTCTGGGCAGTTATGCATTTGACGGATGAACCATATAAGGTAAATGCGCTCAGGATGTATATGGTCGACTATCTGGAGAATATATGCACATTCCGGATGAGACGCCAGAACTCACGGGAGCGCGATACCATCAATGTGATCGCTTCAGAGGGAAACGGAAAGAATATACCGTCGGCAGAGGAAAATGCAGATTATATAAAGCAGGACCAGAGGCCGGCAGGAAGGGGAGGAAGAAATGTCAGATCTGCCAGAAATACCGGAAATGCGGCTGAACCGGTATACGCCGGAGCAGGCAATTTAGAAGGGGCAGGGCGCAGAAAGCCGCTGAACCGATCCGACAGGAGTACAGGCAGATACGACAGGACGGATGTGATCCCGGAAGATAACCCCGCCGCATCGGGAACGGGCGTGTGTTCTGCCGGAACGGAGTCGGCCGGAACAGATGGAATATCTGATGAAAAAGGGGGAGGACTTCCGATCAATATTGAGGGAGAACCGAGAAATAAAGAAAAGGGAGAAGCCGCCAGACAGGCGGTGAGACATGCGGCTCAGGGCAGTCCGGATGAGGATCGTCCCGCGTTGAGAGAGGAGGCGATCCGCCAGATTCTTGAAGAGTTCCTCGCATGATATCGCGCAGTTCAGCTCAGACTATACAGGGCAGAATAAGAATGTATAAGACTGCGCATTCAAAACAAGCATTTAACTTCTTGAATAAGGGATACAGATTTGGTAAAATATGCATGGAGTATCGGCAGCGGCTGAATCGTCAATGCCGGGATTCAAATGATGATATTGATATTTGAAGAATATCAGAGAGGAAGGATAATGATGAGCAAAGTAACATTTGATTATTCAAAGGCATGCAGTTTTGTACAGGAGCACGAGATACAGTACATGAGCGAGCTTGCTGTACAGGCGAAAGATAAGCTGCTCGCAAAGACCGGCGCAGGAAATGATTTCCTTGGATGGATCGATCTTCCGGTAGATTATGATAAAGAAGAGTTCGCACGCATTAAGAAAGCGGCTGAGAAGATCCGTGAGGATTCAGAAGTACTTCTTGTGATCGGGATTGGCGGTTCTTATCTGGGAGCCAGAGCTGCCATCGAGTTCCTCGGACATTCTTTTGCAAATGTGGTATCCAAAGAGATCCGCAAATCTCCGGAAATCTATTATGTAGGGAACAGCATCAGCAGCACTTATATCAAAGATCTGATCGACGTGGTAGGAGACAGAGATTTTTCGATCAATATGATCTCCAAATCAGGCACGACTACAGAACCTGCGATCGCGTTCCGTGTATTTAAGGAGATCCTGGAGAAGAAATATGGCAAAGAAGAAGCTGCAAAGAGGATCTATGCAACGACAGACCGGGCGAAAGGAGCCCTTAAAAATCTCGCTACTGAGGAGGGCTACGAAACATTCGTAGTGCCGGATGATGTAGGAGGACGTTTCTCCGTACTGACAGCAGTAGGACTGCTTCCGATCGCTGTGAGCGGCGCTGACATCGATAAGCTGATGGAAGGAGCGGCAGCAGGAAGAAAAGCTGCGATCGAGAATGATTTCGCTGACAACGATGCGATGAAATATGCGGCGGTAAGAAATATTCTCCTGCGCAAGGGCAAAACAGTGGAGGTACTGGCGAATTACGAGCCGAGCCTGCACTATGTATCCGAATGGTGGAAACAACTCTACGGCGAGAGTGAGGGGAAGGACCAGAAAGGTATCTTCCCGGCATCTGTAGACCTTACGACAGACCTGCATTCCATGGGTCAGTTCATCCAAGACGGCAACAGAATCCTGTTCGAGACTGTTCTCAATGTGGAAAAGTCCAGGGAAGAGATCGTGATCAATGAAGAGCCGGTAGATCTGGACGGACTGAACTACCTTGCAGGAAAAAATGTGGATTTTATCAACAAAAGTGCGATGAACGGAACAATCCTTGCGCATACAGACGGAAATGTTCCGAATCTTATGGTGAAGATCCCGGAGCAGAGCGAGTACTGTCTCGGCGAACTGTTCTACTTCTTCGAGTTCGCATGCGGCGTGAGCGGATATTTACTCGGCGTTAATCCGTTCAATCAGCCGGGCGTTGAGAGCTATAAGAAGAATATGTTTGCACTGCTTGGCAAACCGGGATATGAGGAGCAGAGAGAGGCTCTCCTGAAAAGACTTTAAACAGGGTATGCCATGTTTAGAAAGGGGTATGCGTACGGTGTCACGGGTGATCGTCACTTGTGGCGCCGTATTCCTTTTTTACCGTAATCTTCTTATTTTTACTGTTATTTCCATAGGAATAGATCATTGCCTGCGTTAAAATAGATACAGACATTTCAAGAGGAAGGATATATTGTATGCACGCAGCAATTGTAGACGATTCGGCGGCGGATATAAAATACCTGTTTGATAACATCTGCCGTTACTGCGAGGAGCACAAGGTACATATGCAGATCGACCGCTTCGACAATGAACAGAAGTTTCTTGCCACACTGAAAGAAAAGACGCATGATCTTGTAATACTCGACATCTATATGAAGCGGGTCAACGGAGACAGACTTGCACAGCTCCTGAGAGAAAAATATCCGAAATGCCAGATCATATTTACGACGGCAAGTAAAGAACATGCAGTGAAGGCATTTAAGGTCAGGGCTCTGGACTACCTGGTAAAGCCGTACAGTTACCAGGAACTGGAGAATGCACTGAACCGATTTGAGGAAGTATATGACAGCTTCCTGCATTATATTGAATTGAAAGAGGGACGGCAGTATACCAAGATCCTTATCACAGACATTATGTATGTGGACTATCACAATCATTATATCCAGGTTCACACAACTTCTAATGTAGTCAGATCCTACATGCCGTTCGACAGATTCGCACCTGAGCTGAAACCATATGGTCAGTTCCTCTGGTGCTACAGAAACTGTATGGTAAATATGGATTATATCGTATCTGTGGAGGATAAGGATTTTGTTCTCACAGACGGGAAGCGTATCCCAATCTCAAGGGCGATGCATCAGGAAGTAACACAGGCGTATGCAGACTATATGTTTGAATATGTAAACCGGAGATCTAAGGTATGAATATAACGCTTAGTTTTGTGATCAACACTGCAACTTATGTTGTGGCAATTGTAGTTGTACTTTACCGGACATTTAAAGATAAGATCATGAAGCCTTTCTGGAAGCGCCTCATCATGGCGCTTTCTGCATTTGCTCTCGTAGCGCTGGTAGGCTCTGCCGGCTTTTCCTATTTCGGACCGGGAAGCTATGTGCAGCCGTTTATCACTCTCGTCACATCTATGTGCGGATTTTTCATTCCATATATCGTGTTGGACTATAACCTTGGACAATGTCTGTTCATATCGGGAATCGTGAAATGTTATGCGGACGATATCGCGTTGATCGCCACGGTCTTTTATTATTTCGTTTCGGACGAACTGCCGGACTTTTATATGGAGTTCCCGGCATGGCCCATTCTGTCGATCACAATCGTGTCGTTCCCTTTTATTATGAGATTTTTCACACGGCTGATGCGCCCGGCGCTGGACTGCAGCGGTTTCCTCGCATCGTGGTCCTATACGTGGCTCGTGCCGTTTATGGCAAACGTCATGTATGCGCTGTACATGCAGCCGGTGTTTACCGAGATCACCGAATTCCCGGGGAGAGAGTTCAGTTTCGTGCCGTTTCTGTGGGTGATACTGACATTTTCCAGTTTCTGTATCCTCCTGAAAGCTCTGATCGGGCAGAGCAGCGCCGTGAGACTCCAGGAAGAACTGCACATCTCGGAGATCCAGATGACGGGGCAGCAGAAACAGCTTGAGCATCTTCAGGACTATATCGAAGAGACTGCGAAATCCCGGCATGATATGAGACATCATTTCCTGGCCATGAAAGGATTTGAGGCGAACAAAGATTATGAGGGACTTGCAGGGTATCTGAGTGAATGTCTCTCTGTCATTGACAGACAGGAAGCGGATATCTGTACGGGAAATACTGCTCTTGACGCAGTCCTGGGATATTACAGGAACATGGCCGAAGAGGCTGGCATAGAGGTCAGGATCGACGCAGAGATGGACGGACCGCTGATCATTTCAGATACAGACATCTGTATAATCGTGGGAAATCTTATGGAAAATGCATGCGAGGCATGTGAACGGATGGAAGAGGGCAGAAAGTATATCACTGTAAATATTCATCAGAAAGGGAATATACTGATCATCATGACGGAGAACAGTTACAGAGGCATAGTTCGGAAACAGGATAACGTGTTTCTGTCTTCAAAGGCAAAGATGAGGAAAGGGATCGGAATCACGTCCGTTCTTGATGTGACGAAGAAACATCAGGGCATTCCGAAATTTGAGTATGACGGAAAGATATTTAAAGTTTGGCTGTTATTGAATGGAAATCGTAAATAGGGTATAATAATAAGCAGTCGGAGAACGCCGGCTGCTTATCTTGTCTGTCGCGGATATACTGCTGTGGGAGATGGCCTGTACAGACATACACAGGAACGGGCGGCGGCATAAAAAGGAGGAAATGTAATATGTTACGTATCGGAATGTTGACAAGCGGCGGAGACTGTCAGGCGCTTAACGCAGCGATGAGAGGCGTTGTAAAGGGAATCTGCTCCAAGAGAGACGATGTGGAGATCTATGGATTCAAAGACGGATACAAAGGCCTGATCTATGCGGATTTCAGTATGCTTACATCCAAAGATTTCTCAGGTATCCTTACGAGGGGCGGTACGATCCTCGGCACTTCCAGACAGCCTTTCAAACTGATGCGGGTGCCGGATAAGGACGGGCTTGATAAGGTAGAGGCTATGAAGCATACATACCACAAGCTGAACCTGAACTGTCTTGTCATCCTGGGCGGTAACGGGACGCACAAGACGGCGAACCTGCTGAGAGAAGAAGGGCTTAATATCATCACGCTTCCAAAGACGATCGACAATGATCTTTGGGGAACAGATATGACATTCGGATTCCAGAGCGCGGTGGATATCGCCACCGATACGATCGACAGGATCCATACGACAGCGACGTCCCACAGCCGTGTGTTTATTATCGAAGTTATGGGACACAAAGTAGGACACGTCACTCTGCATGCAGGCATCGCAGGCGGTGCGGACATCATCCTTCTCCCGGAGATCCCATATGACATCAAGGCGATCAAGAAAGTGATCGATGGCCGCTCCAAAGCGGGAAAACCGTTTACCATCCTTGCTGTGTCAGAGGGCGCGATCTCCAAGAAAGACGCCAAGCTTTCCAAGAAAGAGTATAAGGAGAAACTGGCGAAGAGAAAATATCCGTCTATCGCCTACGAGCTGGCCGAGCAGATCCAGAAAGAGACGGATAAAGAAGTGCGGATTACAGTTCCGGGGCACACGCAGCGAGGCGGATCTCCATGTCCGTACGACAGAGTGTTTGCCACAAGAGTCGGAGCGAAAGCCGCCGAACTTATCCTGGACGAGAAACACGGCTATATGGTAGCCATGAAAAACGGTGAGACGACGAAAGTGCCGCTCTCCGAAGTCGCAGGAAAGTTAAAGATGGTAGATCCAAAGTGCAGCCTGATCAAAGAGGCAAGAATGATCGGCATCAGCTTTGGCGACGAGTAAAAATATCAGGATGAGGTATGATCCATGTCATATACGGCACTTTACAGAAAGTTCCGTCCTGCCGAATTCGCGGACGTAAAAGGGCAGGACCATATTATTACAACATTGCAGAACCAGATCAGGGCCGACCGTATCGGACATGCATATCTTTTCTGCGGAACAAGAGGGACCGGGAAGACAACGGTGGCGAAGATATTTGCCAAAGCAGTGAACTGCGAGCATCCGGTAGACGGAAGCCCGTGTGGAGAGTGCGGGATGTGCAGAGCGATCGCAGAGGGAACATCCATGAACGTGATCGAGATCGACGCGGCGTCCAACAATGGTGTTGACAATATCAGGGAGATCCGTGAGGAAGTTGCGTACCGGCCGACAGAGGGGCGGTATAAGGTCTATATTATCGATGAGGTGCATATGCTGTCCATAGGCGCCTTTAACGCACTCCTTAAGACGCTGGAAGAGCCGCCGGAATACGTGATATTTATCCTGGCAACAACAGAAGTACACAAGATACCGATCACGATCCTTTCGCGGTGTCAGCATTATGATTTCAAACGCATCAGTATCGAGACGATCACGGACCGGATGAAAGAGCTTATGGATACAGAGCATGTGGAAATAGAGGACAGAGCGCTCCGCTATATCGCGAAAGCTGCCGACGGTTCCATGAGGGATGCTCTGAGTCTTCTGGATCAGTGTATCGCATTTTACATGGGACAGAAAGTGACATATGATAATGTCCTGGAAGTTCTTGGCGCGGTAGATACAGATGTGTTCAGCCGGCTGCTGCGCAGAGTCATAGACAGGGACGTACCCGGCGTGCTTGATATCGTGGACGATCTTGTGATGCAGGGAAGGGAACTGACACAGCTTGCCGCAGATTTCACGTGGTATCTGAGGAACTTGCTTCTGGTAAAAACTTCTGATAATATAGAGGATGTTCTGGATGTATCTACGGAAAATATGATGCAGCTTAAGGAAGAGGCTCAGATGATCGAGCAGGACGCACTGTTTCGCTATATCCGTATCTTCTCTGAACTTTCCAGTCAACTCAGGTACGCGACTCAGAAGAGAGTGATGCTCGAGGTAGCGCTCATCAAGCTGTGTACTCCCGCTATGGAAAGCGCTCAGGATTCCCTGCTGGACCGCATCCGTGCTGTGGAAGAGAAGGTTGAGAAGGGGATTGAAAGAGCGGCGGAGATGCAGCGCGGGTATGCGAAAGATCAGGGCGCTTACGGAAGACCGGGCGGCGAGCCCGGACAGACGGACGGATACGGCGCATACAGAAGTGCGGATGCGGGCGCTGCAGGAGAAATCCCGGCTGCGATCCCGGAGGATGTACAGGAGGTAGTGAAGAACTTCCGTTCCATTGCGGGGGAGACTTCGGGGATGATCCGAAGTTATCTTAAGAAAGCCCGCTTAAGTCTCGGGGGAGACAATCGTCTTCTGATCGTACTTCCGGACAGCCTTGCGGCGAGTGTGGTCGGAAGAGAGGACCATGTGCAGGAACTGGAATCCCTCATCGAGGAAAGGATCGGGAAAAAGGTTGAAGTGGAAGTGCGTCATGTCGAAGAAGGGAGACATTTTGAAGATACTTTCGTGGACATAGAACAAAAGATCAATATGAAGATCACAGTGGAGGATTAGATATGGCGAAACGTGGAGGATTTCCGGGCGGAGGCATGCCGGGAAATATGGCAAACCTTATGAAACAGGCGCAGCGTATGCAGCGCCAGATGGAAGAACAGCAAAAGGAGCTTGAAGCGAAAGAATTTACGTCGTCAGCCGGAGGCGGCGCGGTAGAAGTGACGGTATCCGGGAAACGCGAGGTTCTTAAGGTGAAGCTTTCCGAAGAAGTGGTCGATCCCGACGATATCGAAATGCTCGAGGATCTGATCGTTGCTGCTGCAAATGAAGCTCTTCGTCAGGTGGAGGAAGAGACGGGTTCTGCCATGTCCAAGCTGACAGGCGGACTTGGCGGAGGTATACCGGGGATGTTCTGATGAACCCCCGGTTTATATGTCAGGACAGGAGTACGACAGATGGATTATTACAGTAACCAGATCAGCCGGCTGATCGAAGAGTTCTCCCGTCTGCCGGGCATAGGAAGCAAGTCTGCTCAAAGACTTGCGTTTCATATTATAAACATGCCCGTAGATCAGGTGGAGGGACTGGCCCGGGCTATCGTGGATGCAAGGAAAAATGTCAGGTACTGCAAGGTATGCTGCACTTTGACAGACGGAGAGGTATGTCCGATCTGCGGCAACCCGGACCGTGACAAGAAGACGATCATGGTCGTGGAGACGCCGCGGGATCTGGCGGCTTATGAGAAGACAGGAAAATATAACGGCGTGTATCATGTGCTCCACGGTGCGATCTCGCCGATGCTGGGAATCGGCCCCGGGGATATCCGGTTAAAAGAGCTGATGGAACGTCTTCAGGGAGACGTAGATGAAGTGATCATCGCCACGAATTCGAGCCTTGAGGGGGAGACAACAGCTATGTATATCAGCAAGCTCATCAAACCCGCAGGGATCAAGGTCAGCAGGATCGCCAGCGGAGTGCCGGTAGGCGGAGATCTGGAATATATCGACGAGGTCACCCTGCTGCGTGCGCTTGAGGGCAGGACAGAACTGTAGCGGCCTGGAAACACAGATCATGAGGTGGGTACTGTTATGGGAAAAAGAAAAGTGACGTCGTCCGACGTGGCGGCGAGAGCCGGGGTATCTCAGGCAACGGTATCCATGGTCTTAAATAAGAAGTATAATGTCTCATTTTCAAAAGAAGTGATACAGAGAGTCGAAGAGGCGGCGGAAGAACTGGGATACGAACTTCCCAGACGCAAGAAGAAAAGGGAAGAACACAGAGAGAATCTCCTTGTGGTCATCAGCCCGAATCTTACGAATCCCTATTATGTGATGCTTCTCCAGGGAATTGAATCCCGGGCTGCAGAACAGGGCTTCGGGATCTTTGTATGTAATACGCAGAGAGACCTCAGGCTTGAGGAGCGCTATCTGAAGATGATGACATCCCTGAATCCACAGGGGATCATATATATGTGCAATCCTAGCCAGTGCTTTATGGCTCAGGTGGACGAACTCTCGAAGCGGATTCCGGTAGTGATCGTCAACAATCAGAACGAAAGACTGAGCGTAGATGCAGTAGAACTGGATAATTCAAAGCTCGGACGCCTCATGGCGCGTCACCTGCTCGAACTGGGGCACAGAGATGTGGGCTACGTGGCTCCGCCTCTTACAGCCAGACAGAAGCAGCGGTCCAAGCGGGTGGAGGGGTTTCTCAAAGAATTCCAGACTTTCGGCCTTAAGGATCATGTCATTATCAAGTCTGCAGACGAGCAGACGGATAAAGACGTCCCGGGAGTGGACTCGGAATACAGGATCGGCTATGATCTGACGAAAGAGCTTTTAAGAGAACACAGAGAGCTGACTGCCATAGTCGGACTCAACGATATGATCGCGTTCGGCATCATGGACGCTCTTTATGATGAGAAATATAAAGTGCCGGGCGACATGTCGGTCATGGGATGTGACAATACACTGTTCGCAAAGGTAAAGAAAGTATCTCTTACTACGATCGAACATTTCGTGATCTACAAAGGCATGGACGCCTGCGATATTATCATGAAAAAGATCAATTCCCGTTTAAAAAGATACACTGAGATCGAACCGGTCAGTATATACCATGTGGAATATGAGCCGAAGATCGTAGTGAGGGGAACAACTTCTTATCCAAGAACACAAAAAAGAAAAATTAATAAAAAAGTAAATAATATTAATAATAAAAATAGATGATATTATTTTGTATATGTAAAAAAACCTTTAAATATATACACTGGTCAGAGCGGGCTAAGTTAAATATTAATTAATATAAATAAAATCAGTATGATAATTGCATTTATTTAATGATTTTATGTGTTAATAATTTTTTCGGCCTGTTGACCGGTGTTTTTTTTACGGATATAATCAATAAAGAAGTAATTAATTTGTCCAGTTTTAAGGAGGAGCGAAGATGAGATTTTTTATTGACACGGCGAATGTAGACGATATCAGAAAAGCCAACGATATGGGTGTGATATGCGGTGTAACGACAAACCCGTCGCTGATCGCAAAAGAGGGACGCGTATTTGTGGACGTGATCGCTGAGATCGCCTCCATCGTAGACGGACCGATCAGCGGAGAGGTAAAAGCGACTACGACAGATGCGGAAGGGATGATAAAAGAAGGACGCGACATCGCGAAGATCCACCCCAACATGGTGGTGAAGATCCCGATGACAGTGGAAGGGTTAAAGGCAGTGAAAGTCCTTTCAGCTGAGGGCGTCAAGACAAATGTGACACTGATCTTTACAGCGAATCAGGCGCTCCTTGCGGCCCGGGCAGGCGCTACATATGTTTCCCCGTTCCTGGGACGTCTGGACGATATATCTGTCAGAGGCGTAGATCTTATCACGGAAATTGCCGAGATATTCGACGTGGCGGGGATCGAGACGGAGATCATCGCAGCCAGCATCCGCAATCCGATGCACATTACGGACTGCGCGCTTGCAGGCGCGGACATCGCTACGGTACCGTACAATGTAATCGAGAAGATGACACATCATCCGCTGACTGACGCGGGAATCAAGAAATTCCAGGAGGATTACATCGCTGTATTCGGCGAGTGATCAGACGGCGTTACTGATAAACAGAGTTTTTGAAAAAGAGGAGAAATCAATGGACAAGCTTAAATTGATGAAGACTGCAAACGAGGTCCGCAAAGACATTGTTACGGCAGTCCACAGCGCGAAAGCCGGACATCCCGGCGGATCTCTGTCTGCGGCAGAGATATTTACCTACCTGTATTTTGAAGAGATGAATGTCGATCCGAAGGATCCGAAGAAAGAGGACAGGGACAGATTCGTTCTCTCCAAGGGACATACGGCGCCCGGCCTGTATTCTGTGCTGGCGGAGAAAGGGTATTTCCCCAAAGAAGACTTAAAGACGCTGCGCCATACAGGATCTTATCTGCAGGGACATCCCGATATGAAGCATATCCCGGGCGTGGATATGTCGTCGGGATCCCTTGGACAGGGAATCTCTGCGGCTGTAGGGATGGCGATCGCGGCTAAGATCAAAGGCGCCGACTACAGAGTGTATACACTGCTCGGAGACGGTGAGATCCAGGAAGGCCAGGTATGGGAGGCGTCGATGCTGGCTGCTCACAGAAAGCTCGACAATCTTGTGGTGATCGTGGACAACAACAATCTTCAGATCGACGGTGCGATCACAGAGGTCAACTCTCCCTATCCGATCGATAAGAAGTTCGAGGCGTTTAACTTCCACGTTATCAACATTGATGGAAATGATCTCGATCAGATCGACGCGGCGTTTAAAGAGGCAAGGACGGTGAAAGGACAGCCGACTGCGATCATTGCAAAGACGGTGAAAGGGAAAGGCGTATCTTTCATGGAGAATCAGGCCGGATGGCACGGAAAAGCTCCAAACGACGAAGAGTACAAGATCGCTATGGAGGATCTGGAAAGGGCAGGTGAAGCGTTATGTCAGATGTAAAGAAGATCGCAACAAGAGAGAGCTATGGAAATGCGCTCGCTGAACTCGGAACGGAACATAAAGACGTCGTCGTACTGGACGCCGATCTTGCAGAAGCTACAAAGACAGGCGTATTCAAGAAGGCTCATCCGGAACGCTTTATCGACTGCGGGATTGCGGAGAGCAATATGATGGGCGTGGCAGCGGGACTGGCGGCTGCAGGGATGGTGCCTTTTGCAAGTTCCTTCGCAATGTTTGCGGCGGGACGCGCGTTCGAGCAGGTGAGGAATTCTATCGGATATCCGCATCTCAATGTAAAGATCGGGGCAACACATGCAGGGATTTCCGTAGGAGAAGACGGCGCGACGCACCAGTGCAATGAGGATATCGCTCTTATGCGTGTGATCCCGGGGATGGTAGTCATCAGTCCGTCCGATGATGTAGAGGCAAAAGCGGCTGTAAAAGCGGCATATGAGCATCAGGGACCGGTATACATGAGATTCGGACGCCTGGCGGTCCCGGTCATAAACGACAGGCCGGATTACAAGTTTGAACTTGGAAAGGGAGTTGTCTTAAGAGAAGGAAAGGACCTTACGATCATAGCAACGGGGCTTCCGGTGAGCAATTGTCTCGAGGCAGCGGATAAGCTGGCTGCAGAAGGCATTGAAGCGAAGGTTATCAATATCCATACGATCAAGCCGCTCGATGAAGAGCTCATCCTGGCAGCGGCAAAAGAGACGGGAAAAGTCGTTACAGTTGAGGAGCATTCCGTGATCGGCGGTCTGGGAAGCGCAGTGTGCGACGTGCTTTCGGAGAAGGCTCCGACGCCGGTCATGAAGATCGGGATCAACGACACGTTCGGCGAGTCCGGCCCTGCAGTCGAACTGCTCAGGAAATACGGTCTGGACACAGAGAGCATATTTGAGAAGATCAAACAGTTTGTATAGCGGCCGGGAATACCGGCGTATCATATCCGGGTACTTCTTTCAGGAGTATCCGGTTTTTTGTCGAACTCATCTGACACCAACTGATAAATTCAGCCGTTTTCCCTGTGCTATCCTCTTAGAGAACGCCGGGAAAATCATTTATCAGGAAGGTGAGTTTATATGGGAAGACAGATACCAAAAAATGTTCGGCAGATAGGAAATGTAAGCGACAGCCCGAAAATATATGTGGAAGACTATGTGGATACTTTCTTTGCGCAGCTCAGTGAAAAATGCGAAAAGTCAGGACAGGATCCGATAGGCGCGTTCCTCATCGGAGATATACAGTCAGACGGGGGAGAAGATTATGTGTACATATACGGTGCGGTCAGGATGCATGATCTGAAAATGTCCGGAAATGAATATGTGATCGATGAGGATACATGGAAACATGCCTATGAGGACTGCAAGCAGTTCTTCGAGGATGGCGAAATGCTGGGGTGGTTCGTGGTACATCCCGGAGTGCCTCTCATGCCGGAGCCTTCGACCGTGAAACTGCATAAAAAATCATTTCCAAAAAAGAATACGGTCTTTATCATGAAAGATCCGGTGGAAAAAGACGAGACATATTATGTGCATAAAATGAACGACCTTATGGAGATCGGGGGGCATTACACGTATTACGAGAAAAATCCGTGTATGCAGAACTACATGATCGCCAGTCGAAAAAAAAATGGGGCAATTCCCACGGAGAATGTGGAGGACAGAGCTGCACAGGACTTTCGTAATCTGGTCAGAAAGCGGAGCGAGCGGCAGAAAAAGAAAAAAGCAGGAGGTCTGATGTACGCCGCAAGCGCATGTCTGGTGTTGGTGCTCATTATTATGGGAGTGTCTATGGTAAACAGCTTTGACCGGATGAAGTCCGTGCAGGATACGCTGGATACTCTGGCGGACACATCCGGTACGATAGATACGCAGGAGACAAGCGGATCAGTGACTGCTGTGACGTCAGAGGAACAGACGGCAGACGGCAGCGGGAAAGCGCAGACGGATGACGCATTACAGGCGGACGATGGAACTCAGACGGACAGTGGAACAGGCGGCGGGGATGCCAGGCCGGAAGAAGAGAATGGCAGTCCGGGCGCCGACAGTTTATCTGCCGGAAGTTCTGAGGCGGACGGACAGGCTGTCAGGACCACGGACGGGAACGGCAGCGACGGAGTATATGTGGTGGAAGAAGGAGATACCCTGGCAATCATAAGTATGAAAATGTACGGGGATATTACACATGTGGACGCGATCTGCAGGATGAACGGCATCTCAGACGGAAATCTGATCTATGTGGGACAGAAATTGCTATTACCATAAAATCATGATATAATGGGCGTTAACGGGCAGGAAACGGCGGTTAAAGCCTGCCTGCAAAATGTAACATAAAGGGGAGTCCTATGGCGCAAAAGAAAAAGACTTATCTCAGGATTTTAACTCCGCCGGAGGATCTGAGTGAGATTATAAGGAAGGTGCGCAGGATACGCCGCGCTAGGCTACGGCGCATACTTGTGGCGGCGGTGCTCATCATACTGGCTGTGTGCGGTACATATCTTCTGCTCAACAATCAGACTTACAGCCAGGCGAGGACGGCAGCCCAGTATTCCAGTGATATATCGGATACGAGTAACTATGTGCAGTTCTCAGACGGTATCATACGATATAACAGGGATGGAGTCGCTTTCCTGAATAAGGAAAATGAGGAACAGTGGATACAGCCTACGCAGCTGCAGAATCCGGTCATTGTGGTGAAAGACGGATCATTTGCGGTAGCGGACAGCGGAGGAAACAGTATTCTTGTATTTTCCGAAGATGGTCTGACGGGGGAGATCGAGACGACGCTCCCGATCGAGAAGATCGCGCTTTCCGATCAGGGGATCGTGAGCGTGGTCCTGAGAAATGAAGATACGCCCGAGATCATTACTTATGATGCCACCGGAAACGTCCTTGTCGAACTGCAGACATCGCCCGGTACGACCGGATATCCTACGGCGCTGGAGATGTCTGACGATGGAAAGATGATGGCGGTTTCTTATCTGACAGTGGATGGAACAGGGATAAGCTCGAGAGTTATCTACTATGATTTCAGTGAGGCCGGGCAGAGCAGACAGGACAATATCGTTTCTTCGGTGGTATATAATGATACGGTCATGGCAGATATATTTTTTATGGGATCAGGCCGGTCCGTCGTAGTGGGTGACAGCTCCTTCGTGATATACAGGGGAACTGACGCTCCCGAGGTGGAGAAAGAGATCACGCTGGACCAGGAGATACAGAGCGTATTCCATTCGGACAGATATATCGGATTTGTCCTGCTCAATCAGGAAAAATCAGGATATGAGGTCAGGCTGTATAACAGGCAGGGGGAACAGATCATCAGCCGGGATCTGCCGGGGAAGTACGGGAATGTAAAGATCAGCGGCGATGAGATCATCCTGTTTGACGGCGACAGATGCTGTATCGTCACTGCCACCGGGATCATAAAGTATGAGGGCGAGCTGAGCGTGGAAGTATTGGAAATGTTTCCTGCTTTTGGAGTAAACAGATACTATGTGATGAGCGTCGATGAATTGCGAGTGATTTATCTGACGAAATAGGAGATATTATGAATAACTGGCTTTTAATTATTGTGGCGGCGATCTTTATCGTCTGTATCGTAGTGGGGTATGTGAGGGGATTTCTCAAACTTGGAATCTCCCTGCTGTCAACCATACTCACACTTGTGATCGTGCTGTTCTTATCACCCTATGTAGCTGACGCGCTGGCGGAATATACACCGGTAGACGACTACATCGAATCGAGGATCGTGGAGGCGTTCGTGCCTGAGATCACGCCCGAAGAACTTGCAAAGTATGATCTGAGCGGCACTCCGTTTGAAAATCTGTCGCCCGAGCAGCTTGAGAATCTGGGCGAACTGGACTGGGATCTTCTTGGTATCACAACGGACGATGTTATGAATATGATCGGAGATATCCCCAAAGATATTCAGATCCAGGAGATCGAGAATGCGCCTATGCCGCAGTTTTTGAAGGATCAGCTCATCGAAAACAATAACAGTACGATATACAGCGAGCTGGGCGTGCAGAGCTTTCCGCATTATGTCGCGGCATATATATCGCGGCTTGTACTCAAACTGCTTGCCTTTCTGGTGACATTCCTGCTTGCGATCATTATCGTGAAGGCCCTGATGTTTGCAGTAAACATCATCGGAGAACTGCCGGTGCTCGGACTGGTGAATCATATAGCCGGAGGCGCGTTGGGACTTGTGCTTGCTGTTGTGATCATCTGGATCGGATTCCTTATCATGACGCTGGCATATACGACAGAGGCCGGAGGGGCCTGCTTTGAAATGGTGGAACAGAGCCCGGTCCTGCAGTTCCTGTATAACAGCAATCCGCTTCTGCTCAGACTGCTGGGATTCTGACAGTGCGACCGCCTATATGAACGATAGTCCTCAATATCTGTATAATATGAGCAAAAATTATTGACATGCCCCTGGAAATGTGGTATTTTATAAAAGTTCTAATATAGAACACATTTTCCGGGGGATTAGCTCAGTTGGGAGAGCGCCTGCCTTGCAAGCAGGAGGTCACGAGTTCGACTCTCGTATTCTCCACTTGGCAGTGAAAACTGTTGAAAATTAAATAAAGTATTCCTCCTTAGCTCAGTCGGTAGAGCATTCGGCTGTTAACCGAAGTGTCGTTGGTTCAAGTCCAACAGGGGGAGCTCACAAAGCCTGTAAATTCAACGTTTACGGGTTTTATTTTTTTGCAATATGCCCCTCGGGGGCAAAATAGACCGTCTGCTGAAAAAGCAGATTGTTGTGATCGATATTCAGCAGGGAACAGAAAGACCGTATTATATTGCCAAAAAGGGGCTGCGTCCGGAAGGCGTTTATGTCCGGCAGGGATATTCCTCGGTACCGGCTACTAATACAGCGATTCGCCGAATGATTAAAGAAACGGATGGAGATCATTTCGAGGATATGAGATCTTTGAATCAGGATCTGACTTTTGAAGCAGCAAAAAAGCAATTTGCCAAAAAGAATCTGCCTCTGGGTGAAGTACAGATGAAAACGCTGGGAATTATGACACATGATGGAGTTTATACAAATCTGGGGCTTCTGCTGTCAGATCAGTGCGTGCATACGATTAAGGTGGCAGCTTTTGAAGGAACTACTCAGAGCCAGTTTAAAGACCGGAGAGAATTTTCCGGTTCTCTGTTTCAGCAGATGGATGAAGTATATGATTATATTGATTTTCGTAATCAGATTCATTCTTCATTCCAGAAACTGTACCGGATCGATCAGAGAGATTATCCGGAGACAGCAGTCAGAGCGGCACTCTTGAATCTGCTTATACATCGGGAATATTCCTACCGTGCAAGCAGTTTCGTAAGTCTTTATACAGATCGGATTGAGTTTACTTCCATTGGAGGGCTTTTAAGCGGAGTTACCTTAAAAGATGTGATGATGGGGATTTCCGTATGCCGTAATGTAAAACTGGCAAATATATTTTATCGTCTGGAATTGATAGAAGCATATGGAACCGGGATGCGGAAGATAATAGAGTCTTATTCAGAAACAGGGAAAAAGCCTGAGATTGAAACTTCTGACAATGCCTTTAAGATCATACTGCCTAATTTGAATTTCCATGATGAGCCAAAGAAGACAGTTATTAATAAGGGGACAGATAATGATGATCAGGAAGAAGCAGTAATTTCTCTGGCAAAAAAGCAGGGGACATTTACAAGAAAAGATATACAAAAGGAGCTGGGAATCAGTCAGACAACATGCGGACGGTTATTAAAAAAGATGGTTGAAAACGGCCAGATTATACAGGAGGGAAAAAGCCGGAACACACATTACCGCCTTTCGGAGTAACTATCCCCCGCAGGATCATTCGAGGCGATAAACGGCGGATACGTTTTCCGGCTTTCTCGGGATTTTCTTTTCCCTGTTTTTCAAAAATGGGGCAGATATGGGGCAAACTATATAACCGCCGTCTTTATCTGCGATGAACAGATCCGTTTGATATCCAGGCTTGCTTCTCTGATTTTAGTACCGGATTATCTGGCATTGATCTCGCTTTGTGCGATTACGGTCTGTGTATCAGTATATATAGAATCTTGATTATTCCGGTAATGATTGCTATGTGTATATTAATATTATGCACTGTCAGCAGCTGGAGATACCAGAAAATGTAAACTATGCCTTTCTACAATGACGAATGATAAGATATAAGCATTTGTCTATAAGAAATATGATGCTAAACTTAAATTAAAGAAGCTGATCAGTGTTTACCTTATGGTTTTGCGTATAACCGGATCAGGTGAAATTAATTTAAGTTAGGAGATTATAGGCAGTATGAAAAGAAAAGTTATTACGATGTTGTGTGTATGCGCCGTACTTTTTGCCGTCGGATGCAGCAGCGCTCCAAATGCTCCGGCCACCGGGAATTCACGGGAAAATGCAGAAACGGCGGATGCGTCAGGAAATGATACCGAAGGAAGCCCGGCTGCACCGGCTGGAAATGGAAAGATTCTTGTAGCTTATTTTTCATGGGCGGACAATGCGGTGCCGGATGATGATGTAGACGCGGTATCCTCTCCAAGTGTCATACCGCCGGGAAATGTACAGCAGCTGGCCGGATGGGTGCAGGAGGAAACCGGCGGAGATCTGTTCACGATCCGCGTGACAGATCCTTATCCGAGCGACTGGGATGAATGTCTGGAACGGGCAAATGAAGAAAGAAGCGAGAACGCCCGGCCGGAGCTGGAAGAACGGGTAGAAAATCTGGATGAATATGACACGGTATTTGTGGGGTATCCGAACTGGTGGTACGGAGTGCCGATGCCTCTTCTGACATTTCTGGAGGAAAATGATCTGTCGGGCAAGCAGGTATTTTTATTCTGTTCACACGGGACAGGCGGGCTGGCTCAGAGTGTGGAACTGATCACCGAAGCGGCGCCGGATGCAGTGATCTCGGATAATATCTTTGACTGTTATGAGGAGGATGCTTCTTCCTCTCAGGAGGAAATCTGCAGCTGGGCTGAGGACATCATTTCCGGCAATATGTGATCAGGGGAAAGACTGGAACAATTGATATTGACGGGACAGAACGATTTGAATTGTATAGGGATGGAGGCAGACAATTATGAAAGTGCTGGTAATTAACGGAAGCCCGCGTGCAAAAGGCAATTCCGATATTTTATGTGATGAATTTATCCGCGGAGCAGAAGAAGCCGGGCATCAGGTGGAGAAAATCTCTCTTCGCGAAAAAGATATTTCCCCGTGTAGGGCGTGTTACGCATGTTTCAGGACCGGTTCCTGCGTCCAGAAAGACGATATGGCTGAGATCCTGAAGAAAGCGGAAAATGCCGACGTGTTTCTCCTCGCCTCTCCAACTTATTTCCTGACGATGAGCGGACAGATGAAGGTGATGATAGACCGCCTCCTTCCCAGATGGCAGGATCTGGGCGGCAGGGAAGCCTATGTGATCGTAACAGGACATGACGGGAAGAAGGGCGAAGTGATCGGAACAAAGGCTGTGGAGGAAGCATATCTGGCAGGAAAAGGAATCGGGAAATAATATGGCAATCAATATCAAACAGATTGTGGCGGATGCCATGCTGGATCTGTGCAGAACAAAGGAACTGAAATCGATTACGATCAAAGACATCCGGGAAAAGACCGGGGTCAGCAGACAGGGATTTTACAATCATTTTAAGGATAAGGATGATCTGATCCACTGGATCTATTATGACCGCGTGCTGACTAAGTTTCATAATACAGACACGGGCAGGGGATACTATGAAAACCTGAAAGATTATTTCCTGCGGGCGGAAAAATATCATTTCTTTCTGAGACCCGCTGTCATGATGTGCGGGCAGAATTGCCTGAAAAACTATATGCTGGAACATCCCTTTGAGTGGGATCTTCAGTATCATGAAAAGTGGTATGAGAGAAATGCCGGGGAAAAGCCGGTAATGGAAGAACTCCGTTTCTTTACAAAGTACCATTCCATGGCCTCGGCAGGCATGACTATTGAGTGGATTAAAGAAGATATGCCGGTTTCGCCGGAGATCATGGCAAAACGTATTACCAATCTGAGAAGGATCGGACTGGGAGAATTGTTGAAAGATACGGAGGACAAAGAAGAACATCCTTATGGAACTGCATAAAAAACGGCTCGTATGAAAAGAAATTTTCTTAACATACGGGCCGTTTTCATTTTTTTGGTGAGAGCAGCTGTTACGTTCCCAGCTTCCACCGGGCCGTTTCTTTCTGAAGTTCCACCATACGGCGGTAAAGACCGCCCTGTTCCATCAGTTCTTCCGGAGTGCCCTGCTGTGCCACATGGCCGTTTTCCAGCACAACGATGTGGTCCGCCCCGGCGACAGTACGCATCCTGTGGGCGATGACCAGCACTGTTTTGCCCTGAAGCAGGCGGGAGAGAGCTTCCTGAACAGCACTTTCGTTCTCTACATCCAGGCTGGCAGTCGCCTCGTCAAGGAGAATGACAGGTGCATCCTTCAAAAGGGCGCGGGCGATGGAGATCCTCTGCCGCTCGCCG
>CASFID010000030.1 GCA_949294665.1 uncultured Eubacteriales bacterium | reverse complement strand
TTTTGGGTGGTAACTTAACAATACTACTATTAGGACTTGCTTTCCACTGTTTTTGTTATAGAAAACAAAAAAATCGCTATACGACAGCTTTCGCAGGCCATCGCGTAGCGATTTTGTTCAATTCGTGTTTGTCGGATAGACTTTATCGACGAAGTTCCGGATTCTTCCGAATTGCATGAGTACTTGTTGAAAGACAGCGCTGCAGCCGGGAAAATCATACTGACCGGATGAGACAGCAGAAAAAGAAGATACCGCATAAGCTATGCATCGACATGGAGCGTTCCGAATACACCTCGTTCTCCATGTTGGCGACGTAAAAATGCGAGTTCCAATGGACGGGCATTTTCATGTCGCGTTACATGGATTCGAAGGGATGAGGTAAAGCGAGTCGGCATAGCGTTGCAGTGTCTTCTTTTTCTGCGTCTGCTATTCGATTTATCCATTTTTACAACTACAGCGATATCTCTTCGACAAACACGAATTACATTCATTTTATAAACATCGCGTCCCCGAAACTAAAGAACCGATACCGCTCTTTCACAGCTTCCTCATAAGCCGCGAGCACATGTTCTTTTCCCGCCAGGGCTGACACGAGCATGATCAGAGTGGACTCCGGCAGATGGAAATTGGTGATCAGACAGTCCAGGATCCTGAATCGGTATCCCGGATAGATGAAGATCTCCGTCCAGCCGCTGCACGCTTTCAGACGCCCGTTCTCATCCGCTGCGGATTCAATGGTCCGGCAGCTTGTCGTTCCCACGCAGATCACGCGTCCGCCCCCTTCTTTGGCGCGGTTGATCTTCTCCGCAGCCTCTTCATTTATCATGTAGAACTCGGAATGCATATGGTGATTCTCGACGTCGTCCACCTTGACGGGACGGAAAGTTCCCAGGCCCACATGGAGGGTCACGCGTGCGATATCAATTCCTTTTTCTTCAATTTCTTTTAGCAGTTCCGGTGTAAAATGGAGCCCCGCAGTAGGCGCGGCGGCAGAACCGGAATGTTCCGCATAGACGGTATTGTATCTGTCCCTGTCTTTGAGCTGATGCGTAATGTACGGCGGCAGCGGCATCTGTCCGAGCCGGTCCAGGATCTCCTCAAAGATCCCCTGATACTCGAAACGAATAAGGCGGTTTCCCTCATCTACGATATCCACCACTTCGCCTGTAAGCAGTCCCTCCCCGAAGCTGATCCTTGTCCCCGGCTTTGCCTTGCGTCCGGGTTTTACAAGAGTCTCCCACACGTCGTCCGCCCCTCTCTTTAAGAGCAGGACTTCGATCTTTGCCCCGGTATCTTCCTTAGCGCCGATCAGTCTGGCCGGTATGACTTTCGTGTCATTGATCACGAGACAGTCTCCCGGATTCAGATAACTGATGATATCACGGAATACATGATGCTGTACCTCGCCGGTCTCTTTATCAAGCACCATGAGCCGGGAAGCGGAACGGTCCTCCAGCGGATCCTGCGCGATCAGCTCCTGGGGCAGTTCATAATAAAAATCACTTGTCTTCATCACTTACCCTTTCTTCCATATACCACTCTTGTATCACAGAGAATATCATGGAGCGCTCTCTTCTCTCTGTCAAATCCGGCCATAATAAATCCAATACATACGATAGCGCCGCTTAGGAATTTCCCCACGGTCTCCCGGTAAAGCACATCCACAAAAGTGAGTTTTGTCCCGTCGGCGCTCACCACACGAAGACGGAACAGCCATTTCCCCAGAGTAGTACCCGCAAGCCAGATACTCAGGACATAGTACACCGCGCCCATCAGATAAAGGAGAATATCTTTCCATGTATATTCAAACAATACGTTTCCATCAAACGGAGAGGCGCTGATCAGAGCAAATACTGCGGCCATAGTTATCCGCCATATAAAGAGAAGCACCCCGACGATCACACCGTCCGCAACATATGCCGCCAGTCTCACCCAGAATCCCGCGAAAACAGGCGCTGCCGGTCCGTAGATCTCCTGTCTATTGCAGTTGTTCTGCATAGTACATCAGCACCCCGCTTTCCATTTCATCCGCAGTCTCCTTAAGGACCTGCGCCTCTGATTTCGGGATCAGGCCTCTGACTTCGGAGAACAGGGAGGCGAGGATACTCTCCGCCTGAGACGGTTCATAGACGGTATCCACGCCAAGTTCTTCTTCCATCTGGTATTTCATATCTTCATAGGAGCTGATCTCGTCTATCAGACCGTTTTCTTTTGCCTGCAGCGCCGTATACGTGCGGCCGTCTGCAAGCGCGGTCACTTCCGTCTCATCCATCCCCCTGCCGGAGGCAACCTTTTCTACAAACCGGGAATAGCATTCATCGACCTGACTCTGGTAGATGGCTATCTGTTCATCTGTAAGCTGAGAACTGTCTTTATATTCGCCGCTTGTAATGCTCACATAGCGAATCCCCAGCTTCTCGTACAGTCCGGTCAGATCATAGCCGGACATGATCACACCGATCGATCCGGTCACTGTATTCTGATTCGCATAGATCCGGTCCGCCGTGACCGCCGTCATATATCCGCCGGAGGCCGCATAATGCGCCATATAACACCAGATCGGCCTGTCGGTCAGTTCCTGATATTCCTCCAGTCTGTCGTACAGTTCTTCCGACTCATATACCGTGCCGCCCGGCGAATCTACATACAGCAGAATGCCTCTGTTATATTCATCCATCATAAGCCGGTCAATGTACTCCATTGTCGTCGTATGCTGATACCCCTCCAGTTCCGCAAAAATCCCTGTTTCTGTCTGCTCCTGTATGGTTCCTTCCACACGGACAACTGCGATATAATCCTTCATGGGAGAGGAAAATTCCATCCCGCCCGTAAGCAGTTCCGACGATGTATTGTCCAGTATCTTACCCGCCAGTGCATTTGTCAGCACGCTGGCCACTCCTGTCACGATAAAGACGGCCGCCGCCGCGATCAATCCAATTATCTGTTTTTTCTTCATATGTTCTCTTTCCAGTATATTTTATTATTTATCCGGCTGTTTACTGTCTCAGTTCGATGCCAAGTTCTTCCAGGCCGCCGAGGATCTTTTTCATAGCCGATGTAACGTCGCTGTCTTCAAGTGTCCTGTCCTTTGCGCGGAATACGATCGAGTAGGCGACGGACTTGAAACCGCTTTTAATCTGAGATCCCTCGTAGATATCGAACAGTCTGAAGCTCTCAAGATTTGATCCGCCCCTCTTCTCGATCACTTCCTCGATCTGTCCGACAAGCACGGATTTCGGAACGACCATACTGATATCTCTTGTCACAGACGGATATTTGGCGATTCCCGTATATTTTCTGTCAAATGTCGCATATGGCAGGATCTCCGGCATGTCGATCACAGCGATGTATGCCCTTGTACCGATCCCGTAAGTATCAGCGACTTCCGGGTGCACTTCCCCCAGATATCCGACTACTTTTCCATCGTAGATAATATTTGCCTGACGTCCCGGATGGAGGAATGTTTTACCGGCATTCGGATCGTATTTTTCTCTGTCTTTCATGCCGATCTTCTCGAAGAACTCTTCCACAACGCCTTTCATTGTGAAGAAATCTCCTTCGCCGTACATGCCAAGCGTAAACTGCATTCTCTCGTCCGGCAGCTCTGTAAGAGGCAGGGATTTCGGAATATAGATGTTCCCAAGCTCATAAAGGCGCACGTCTTTATTCCTTCTGTTGTAGTTTGTTGCGAGCGATGTGAGCATGCCGTTTAAGGTACTCGTTCGCATAATGCTGTAATCCTCGCCAAGAGGATTCATGATCTCGATGGCATTTCTGAGTGTTGAATCTGCCGGCAGCAGCAGCCTGTCAAATACTTTCGGACTCTCGAAAGAATAGGTCATACCCTGACTGAACCCGCAGAATTCTGCGATATCTCTCGCCACCTGCTCGATCCTCAGTTTAAAGGAAAGCTTTCCTGTCGTGGACTCTCCTGCGGGCAGCGTCGTCGGAATATTGTCATACCCGTAGAATCGTGCGACTTCCTCTGCAAGGTCCGCCAGGCACAGCAGATCCTGACGGAATGTCGGAGCGATCACTGCTTTTGTTTTCTCGTCATACTCCAGATCAAGCATTTTGAAGTATCCGAGCATCTCTGTCTCGGAAATGTCTGTTCCAAGGAGCGCATTGACCTTATCCGCGTCAAACGGTACCCTCACAGGCTCTTTCTTCTTACCGTAGACGTCCACTATGCCGCCTACAACTTCGCCTGCGCCCATTTCCTCTACAAGCTGGCACGCACGGTCGATAGCTGCCTGAGCGTTGTTCGGATCAAGACCTTTCTCGAACTTTGCCGAGGCGTCCGTACGAAGTCCGATCCGTTTGCTGGACTTGCGGATGTTCACGCCGTCGAAGCATGCCGCCTCAAACAGCATTGTCTTTACATCATCGGTGATCATGGAGTTCTCTCCGCCCATGATTCCGGCGATGCCGATCTCTTTCTCTCCGTCGCAGATCATGAGGACATTTTCATCCATCATCCTCTCCTGTCCGTCGAGCGTGGTAAACTTATCCCCGTTTTTCGCAGTTTTTACTACAATGTGACGATCTGCGATCGTGTCCAGATCATAGGCGTGCATGGGCTGTCCGTACTCTTCCATCACATAGTTTGTGATATCGACCAGGTTGTTGATCGGACGGATTCCGACGGACGCCAGTCTTCTCTGCATCCATTTCGGCGACGGTCCGATCTTGATATTTTTCACGACTCTCGCACAGTAGCGCGGACACAGGTCCGTATTCTCAACTGTAACTTTCACATAATCATTGACATTCTCGTCATTTCCTGTAGGCGTCACGACCGGCGGCCTGAATTGTTTGCGGAATGTAGCGGCAGCCTCTCTGGCGATCCCGATCACGCTGAAGCAGTCCACACGATTCGATGTGACCTCGTACTCGAAGATTGCATCGTCTAGCCCAAGCGCTTTGATGGCGCTCTCCCCTACGACAGCGTCGTCCGGGAAGATATAGATACCGTATTCCGGCGCCTCCGGATACATCTCGCGGGTTGATCCCAGTTCCTCGATGGAACACATCATACCGTTGCTCTCCACGCCGCGGAGTTTACCTTTTTTGATCTTAATGCCGCCCTCGACTTTCTGCCCCGGCTCATGCCCGCCTGCCACGCGTCCGCCGTCCAGTACGACCGGGATCTTGTCTCCCTCTTTCACATTCGGAGCTCCTGTGACGATCTGAATCGTCTCAGTCCCGATATCAACCTGGCAGATGATCAGTTTATCTGCATCCGGATGCTTCTCGATCTTCCTGATCTGTCCGATCACGATCTTGTCGAGATCCGCATCCAGTTTCTCATATCCCTCTACTTTCGTTCCGGAGAGTGTCATTGCATCCGTGTATTCCTGCGCTGTCACATCAAGATCCGGAACATATGCTTTAATCCATGATAATGAAGTATTCATCTCTATAACCTTTCCTTCCTCATATTTCAAAAGTCATGCTGATCGGTTCATCCGCTCTCACTGTACTGACATCTTTGTCCTCAGTGTCAGAACTGTTTCAGGAAGCGGACGTCGTTCTCATACAGAAGTCTCATATCGTCAATCTCATATTTCAGCAGTGCAATACGCTCAAGTCCTACGCCGAATGCAAAACCGCCGTAGACTTCCGGATCAATTCCACACATCTCAAGCACGTGAGGATGTACCATACCGCAGCCGAGTATCTCGATCCAACCGGAGCCCTTACAGAAGCGGCACCCTTTTCCGCCGCATTTGAAACAGCTTACATCTACTTCCGCGCTCGGCTCTGTAAACGGGAAATGATGCGGACGGAACTTCGTCTTTGTCTCCGGTCCGAACAGCTCTTTGGCAAAGACTTCCAGTGTCCCTTTCAGATCTGCAAAAGAGATATTTTTATCAATCACAAGGCCTTCGATCTGATGGAAAGACGGAGAATGAGTCGCATCGACCTCGTCGGAGCGGAACACTCTTCCAGGGGAGATCATACGGATCGGAAGATTCCCCTGCTCCATGATACGCGCCTGTACAGGAGACGTCTGTGTGCGCAGAACAATCTCCTTATTGATGTAAAATGTATCCTGCTCGTCCTTTGCAGGATGATCCGCAGGGATGTTCAGCTTCTCGAAGTTGTACTCGTCATACTCTACTTCCGGTCCCTCGATCACTTCATATCCCATACCTACGAAGATGCGCTCTACTTCCTCCTGCGCGATCGTGTTCGGATGCCGGTGTCCCATGATATTCTTTTTGGATGGAAGCGTTACATCGATCACTTCCTCCTTCATCTTCTGCTCACGGATCGCACGCTCCATTTTTGTCTTTGACTCTTCAAGAAGAGCCTCGATAGCCGCCCTTGTGTCATTGACCAGTTGGCCGACCTTCGGGCGCTCTTCCGGCGCCACATCTTTCATCCCTTTGAGCACAGCGGTGAGTTCCCCCTTTTTTCCAAGGAACTTCACCCGCACGTCATTGAGTCTTTCCGGGACGTCCGCCGCCCGGATCTGTGCGATCGCCTCCGCTTTGATCTGTTCCAGTTTCTCTTTCATCTGCTCTCTTACTCCTTTCAACAATACTTCGTATAATTTCCCACTCTTTCTTCCGTCCTGCCTACGCATCCTGTCCGTACTTCGATTTTGCTTTCGCTCCATCTCAGTCGCGGACAGCCTGCCTATGCCGTATGGTAAGTATGCTGTATTTTGTGCGAGCACAATACAGCATACTTACCATACGGCGCATGCAGGACTTGTTTACGCGTAAAAGGCCCCGTCCCTGATAGGGACGAGGCCATGATTCTCGCGGTACCACCCTGTTTCCCGCATATTGTATGCGGACGCTCAAGTCTGTGTAACGTACAGTCTACGGTATCTCCTACTCTGTTCAGAAATACAGCTCCCGTGGGAAATTCGATCCCCATCTGAACTAAAGAAAACTTTCAGCCGGTGATTTTCTCTCTCTGATAGAAAATGGTTCTCTACTTTACACGATCGTCGCTTTTTATTTATTGAGGCTGTCTGACAGCCGAATTACTCTTACATTTTATCACAGGTTTACTTTTTGTCAATCCTCAATTCTTTAATGATTCCGAGGATCGTGTTTTCGTCTTCCTCCAACTCGTCCGCTATCTCGGCGACGGCCTTTCCTTTGATGCATTCGGGTCTTTGACACTTTCTCATTAATAGTGTAATGATTAATCCTCATGGTTGAGCCATTTTGGCTCTCTTTTTTTGTCAAATTTTTTGAAATTAATAGTGCTTGTTTGTGCTCGTTATGGTATAATAAAAAGAAAGACTAACTATTAAAAGTCAAGACTAAAATGAAATTTTATGAATGAATTGCGGAAACGCATTTCAGATATATTTGTACCTTGAAAATCGTATGACAAACAGAGCATCATAGACAGGTGCTCAAAGAGAGTGTTATA
>CASFID010000029.1 GCA_949294665.1 uncultured Eubacteriales bacterium | reverse complement strand
TCCATAGAGGCTGGCTACCCGGCCGCTTACTTTGTTCAATTAGGCCAAATCGAAAATGGTGCAAACGAAGGGGCAGTTTACTCAAAAGTTTAAAACTGCTTTTTCGTTTACACCATCATCGATTCTAACCTAACGAATTTTTACACCAGCTCGATCGCCTGTTTTCCCGACAGATGTTCAATCTCCATCTCCAGCATACACAGCGGCGCCCATTCCTGTTCAATGACTCTGCTGCGGTTTTGTTCAGAGTCCTCGGGGGCATATCTCACTGCAAGTTTTTCGATAGCGGCACGTTTTTCATCCTCGTCTTCAAGGATGCGGACCGTCCCGAAAGCAATAACGCTGCGGAAATATGTAGTATATTTTTCCGGCATGACCATGTCCTGATCGATAACACAAAAAAATGCTTTCGCATCCCGCAGCACAGCATCGATCTTGTGTCCTGTTTTTGCACTGTGGAACCAGATCTTATCCCCGGTATATACATAGCTGATCGGCACTGCATAGGGGTATCCGTCATCTCCATGTAGTGCAAGTACCCCGGATGTGCCTCCGTGCAGGATATTATCGCATTCTTCCTTTGATAATTTCTGGCGTTTTCTACGCATTTCACGAAACATAGTATTTCCTCCCATTTATAGTATGGCTGATGCCTGCGTTGTTTCCAATAATATCATATTGTATACGAAAATGAAAACAGATACAATCAGTCTGGTCAGAAAAGTGACAAATTCAAACTTTGGCATGTTTTGAAAGGACTGAGACAGATCATGAAAACAGTGAGAGCCTTGACAGCAGTGATCCTGATGTGCGGACTTTTATGGAGAGGGGTGGCGGCGTATGGCGCAGGGAACCTTGATGTGTCGCTGACATCAGGGACATCTGTGACAGAGCCCGGACAGGAACTCATACTTACACTTATGATAGCCGGTCATGAAGAAATTGACATACAGAGAGGAATCCATGCTCTGAAAGGAACTCTTGAATATGATACAGACGTATTTGAATCTGCAGAGGAGTCGGACTTCCAGACGTCGTCCGGTTGGAAACAACTCAGATACAATGCCGGGAACGGACAGTTTAATTTGATAAACCAGAATGGAAGCGCGCAAGAAGAAGAGGTGTTCCGGCTGACACTTACCGCAAAAGATTCGGTCGGATCAGGAACAACAGAGATTTCCGTAAAGGATGTTGTGATATCGGAAGGAAAAGAGGACGTGGCGGTAGAAGATGCAGCCATTTCCATAAATATACAGACTGCGGAACAGTCGGAAAGTCCGTTGGCGAAACAGAAAGATGTACAGACCGGGGATACAGACGGCGAGATCATCCTGTTTGCCATGCTGCTTCTGATCTCACTTTCAGTATCAGGAGGAATCCTGGTCACAGGGACAAGAAAGAGAAAAGAGAAGAACGGACCGAAGATACTTGCCGGAGTCATTTTCTGCAGTATGCTTGCCATGTCGGCGGGCATTCGGACTGAGGCGGCAGGAGATAAGGGCGATGTAGATGGGGATGGAAGGATAGATTATACAGATGTGGAATGGATTCAGAAACATTTGATCGATCTGGAACTTCTCGGACAGAACGCTCAGGAACCGGCAGATCTCAATGATGACGGAAAACTTACGGTAACTGATCTGGCACTTCTCGTCCGCATGATTGAAAACAAGACAGATGACGAGCTACCATCAGAACCCGGAGAGCCGTCGGGCCCGGAAGTACCATCGGAACCCGGGGAGCCGTCGGAACCAGAAAAACCATCGGAACCAGAGAAACCATCGGAACCTGGAGAACCGTCAGAACCAGAGGAGCCATCAGGAACCGAAGAACCGACAGAGCCGGAAGAACCAATAGAGCCGGAAGAACCGACAGAACCGGAAGAGCCGGCAGAGCCGGAAAATCCGTCAGAACCGGAGGTGCCTTCTGAGCCTGAAGAGGAGATACAGGAGGCTATCGAGCTGAAGGATATCACAGATACAACTCTGTACTACAGTGAAGACGGAAGGACAGAAGAGATAGATATACTGGACGTTACAAAAGGACTTCCGGAAGATCCGGAGAATTATTTTGCAGTGATCGAGATGGAGAGCCTGCCGGATCTTTATACGGGAATCTCGGAGTTCAGACAGGAAAAAAGCGGAACAGTTTCGGCGGTGATCGATCAGGCGGATGTGATCCGGTATGATGCTGACGGAAACCGCATAGAAGAGTATGATTTTCCGGTTGCTTACAGAGATAAAGAGGGTGAGCATCCTCTGATCAAGAGCGCGCAGGAGCTGTTTGATAAGATGGCTGCCGAGCCGAAGGGAACATTTGAACTGACGGAGGATCTGGACGCTTTGGGGATTCCTGCGGACGCTCCTGCGGTCGCAGGTACATTTACCGGGGAGCTGGATGGAAACGGCTTTCGGATACGGAACCTGCCGACTTCATTATTCGGCACGCTGAGCGGGGCGTATATCCATGACCTTGTGATCGAGGACGCATCGGTCACTGCTCAGAGAAGCGGAATCCTCGCCAATTTTATCCAGAGACAGTCTATCGTAGAAGATGTCTTTATTATAGATTCTTCGGTGTCAAACAGTGTGGATGAGATGGGAGCTTTTGCCGGTAAACTTTCGGATTCGACGATACGCAGAAGTGCCTCTGTCAATGTTTCGTTGAGAGGACTGGTGGCGGTCGGCGGAATCGTCGGCAGGACGGAGGAGGGAGCTCTGATCGAAGACTGCTATGTTACAGGCAAGGTGCAGGGAACTTACGACCACCCGAGTCTTGGAGCCAGAACAGGCGGGATCACCGGCTGGCACGGAGGAGGAAAGATCAGCCGCTGTTATACGAATGCGGAGATCATTGCTCCGGCGAAAAAAGGAAACGGAGGCATTATCGGCGGACCGAATACGGGAAGTCCGGCGATCGAGTACAGTCTGAGTATGAGCACAGGAGCGGGCTACCGGATTGCAGGATTCGATGTTCTGAACGGCGTGAAAGACGTATATGAGTATTCCGGTTCCGGCAGTTCAACAAATGTGACAGAAGCCAATGGAAACAATGTAAAAGAAACAGATGCGGTTTTTGATCGGACATTTTATGAGGATATCCTCGGGTTTGACGGAAAGGTCTGGGATCTGGAGGGGCTTGCCCTTAAGAAGCTTCCGATACTTTCAGATTCTCCTGTCGAGGACAACAGTTATGGAATTCCTTCCTACAGTGAAGTGAAAGACCACGAAGACTATCAGGCAGAGAGGGAGACGGCTTAT
>CASFID010000028.1 GCA_949294665.1 uncultured Eubacteriales bacterium | reverse complement strand
TATAACACTCTCTTTGAGCACCTGTCTATGATGCTCTGTTTGTCATACGATTTTCAAGGTACAAATATATCTGAAATGCGTTTCCGCAATTCATTCATAAAATTTCATTTTAGTCTTGACTTTTAATAGTTAGTCTTTCTTCTCAAGTCTAATACCTGTCATTTATCGTTTTCCATGCCCTCCGTGCATGATTTTATGTTTTTTCATATATGTCTCCCTGCTATTGTGTATCCTGTCCTGTCAAAAGTTTTAAAACGTACACTGTTTTAACGACCATTGATTACGGTTCAAATTATTTCTTCACATCCAACAGCTTGGTCCCCTCCGGCGGATTAGTGTCTATCGCGCCTACGATTCTGTGGGGCATATATGGTTCTTCCAGAAATGCAATGTCATCCTCTGTTAATTTCACCGAAAACGCCCCGGCGGCATCATCAAAATGAGATGCTTTTGTCGCTCCGATGATCGGCGCTGTCACCCCTTTTGCCCATTCCCATGCCAATGCGATCTGCTGCATTTTTACGCCGTATTTTTCTGCCAGAAGATGGACTCTCCGGACAATTTCCATATCCTGCTCCCTTGTCCGGTCATATTTCCCCATAGCGGCCCGGTCTGTTTTGCTGCGAATAGAATCTGAGTTCCATTCCGGCCGGGTCAGATGTCCGGCTGCAAGAGGACTGTAGGGCATGAGGGATACATTCATCTGACGGCAGATGGGAATGAGCTCTCGCTCATCTTCCCGATAAAGAAGATTGTAATGATTCTCCATAGCAACGAACTGTGCCCACCCGTTGTCCCTGGCGGCGAGCTGCATATTATAGAATTGGTATCCATACATAGCTGACGCTCCGATCGCCCGTACTTTTCCGGACACCACCAGATCATTCAGAGCCTCCATCGTCTCTTCAATCGGCGTATCATAGTCAAAGCGATGAATAATGTACAGATCCAGATAATCCGTACCGAGCCGTTTCAGACTGCCTTCAATTTCCCGGTGGATCGCTTCGGAAGAAAGTCTTCCGGGATTAAAATAGACTTTGGATGCAATAACAACTTTATCCCTTGAAACATTCTTTCTGAGTGCATTTCCAAGATATTCTTCACTGGTCCCTTCTGAATATCCGTTTGCAGTATCAAAAAAATTGATCCCAAGATCAAGAGCATGTTTTACGATTTCCTCTGTTCCTTTTTCATCCAATGTCCAGTCATGCAGTGTTCCTGGTTTTCCAAAGCTCATGCAGCCAACACAGAGCTTCGATACCTCAATGTCCGTATTTCCAAGTTTTGCGTATTCCATATTCACCAATCCTTTCATCTCATAAACTTGTCAAAACAGGGTTGTTTAAATAATCATAAACACGTTTGACCTCGCTTATTTTACGGGTATCCAGCATAGACGGACAGTCTTTATCCAGACCGGCGATCTGTTCCATATCTGCATCGTCCAGTGCAAAATCCCAGATATTCAGATTTTTCCGCATACGCTCCCTGTGGACCGATTTAGGGATAACGATCACTCCCTGCTGTACATTCCATCTCAGGATAATCTGCGCCGGTGTCTTTCCGTGCTTTTCCGCAATCGCCTTCAATACCGGTTCGTCAAACATGCCTTTCAGCCCTTCCGCGAAAGGCGCCCATGCCTGGGGCTGTACTCCCAGCTCCTTCATGATCTCAAGATCTTCTTTTCTCTGATAGTGGGGATGCCGCTCGATCTGGTTGATCTGCGGTACAACCTTCACATTATAGCACAGGTCCAGCAGACGGTCCGGGCAGAAATTACACACGCCGATCGCGCGGATCTTTCCTTCTTTATACAGCTCTTCCATAGCCCTCCAGGAACCATAATAGTCTCCAAATGGCATATGTACCAGATAAAGGTCCAGGTATTCAAGTCCAAGCTTTTTCAGCGACTCTTCAAAGGCTTCCTTCGTATTCTCACAGCCCATCTGCTGGATATACGCTTTCGTGGTGATAAACAGCTCTTCTCTGGGCACACCGCAGTTTCTGACTGCTCTTCCCACCGCTTCTTCATTTTGATACGAGCTTGCCGTATCGATCAGCCGGTACCCTTCTTCAATGGCATTGCCGACCACTTCTTCACATTCTTCCTCCGGGATCTGGAAGACGCCGAATCCTTCCATCGGCATTTCGATCCCGTTATTTAATTTTATTTTTTCTATCATACATACCGCCTCCATAACTGCCAGCTTCATCTTTATGCTTCCGATCAGACAGAATATTTTCCGCCTTCATATCTATTGTAAGATGGATCTGCTTCTGAGTCTAATACCTGTATATTATGGATATCCATACGTTTTTTGAATACAAAATTTTCAACATTATAGGTTATCCGCCAGATTCGATCCACATTAAAAGGCAGAGTATAGCGCTCTGCCATGACACGTTTCTCATTACAGCGTTTTGCCATCTGATAAGCGTGCAGTGTATCTTTGATATTTTCCGGCTGAAGGATGTCAAGCTTCAGCAGTTCCTCTGTGGGTGTGCAGGCAAGCTGTTCATCCTCCTCAGGAGTAAGTGCCGACATTCTGTGCCCGGACTGGCTCGAGATCGTCACGCCAACTCCTCCTTCTTTTATCACCTTGCCAACCTCCTCAAGAAGTACGGCTGTACCGTACAGAAGATCATTACATCTTTTTTCATAATCCGTACACTTCTTTCTTTTTGATATCTATACTTTCTATCTTCCTGTCATTTTCAACATACTCTCAGAGTACCTTGCCCCATAAATCTTCGTCTGATCCAGGATATCCTCCAGTTCTTTCCAGTCTTCGCTTTTTAACTTCACATAGGCCGCACTCATATTTTCCTGAAGCCGGTCCTCTGTCTTTGTCCCGGGGATAGGTACAATCCAGGGTTTCCGGTGAAGAAGCCATGACAGCGCAACTTGTGCCGGAGATAATTCGTGGGCTTCTGCAAATTCCTTTATTTTATCCGCTATTGTCTGATTCTTGTCCATGTTCCCGGGATCATTGAAACGGGGGATAGTGTGACGGATATCATTGTCTGCAAAGATCTGGTTCTTTTTTACAGTCCCGGTCAGAAATCCTTTCCCCAGAGGGCTGAAAGGGACAAAACCAATCCCCAGTTCCTCCAGTGTCGGGATCAGTTCTTTCTCCGGCTCTCTGTACCACATGGAATATTCGCTCTGTACAGCGGTTACCGGGAACTCCCTGTGAGCTCTGCGGATCGTCTCGACCCCCGGCTCCGACAGTCCCCAGTGAAGGATCTTGCCTTCCTCTGCAAGCTCCTTCATCGTTCCCGCCACCTCTTCAATGGGGACGTCCGGATCAACGCGGTGCTGATAGTAGAGATCGATATGGTCTGTCCGAAGCCGCGTAAGGGAGCCTTCTACTGCCCTGCGGATTGTCTCAGGGTGGCTGTCCAGGCCCAGACACCTCCCATCTTTGATATTCCATCCAAATTTAGTCGCAAGGACCACCAGATCCCGGACGGGTTCCAAAGCCTCGCCCACCAGCTCTTCATTGGCATAAATGCCATAGAGTTCTGATGTATCAAAGAAATCCTCCCCCATCTCCACGGCTCTTCTCAGAAAGGAGACGGCCTCTTTTTTATCCGGAAACGGCGGGTAACTCTGGCTCAGGCCCATGCATCCCAGCCCGACGGCAAACACTTCCAGGCCGGAGTTGCCCAATGTTCTATGTTTCATAATCTACCTCCTGTTCTAAACTGCTGTGAAGAAGTCTTTTCAGAGTTGCCGCAAATTCTTCAATATAATAATTGGCGTACTCTTTCAGCCAGAACACGCAATAATTTCTCTGAAGCTGTTGTCCGTTCTGCATGACAGGCAGTCTTTTGATGGCGGCCCCGGCAGGCGTGAGCGTTCCCACGCTTTCAACGGGAAGAAATCCACGGTTTCCCGCTACCATCAGCCGGCCCTCTTCCAGATTTTCCGCAAACAGGAATTTCCCGCCGAATCCAAGAGTATTCTGGAAATAATTCTGCTCTGTATTCTGCTGTTCTCTGGATGAAATCAGAATGCATGGAGTCCGTCTCAGACTGTCAAGTTCAACAGCGTCCTGGCTGCTTAGATGATTTCTCACAGAGAGTTCCGCATAACATCCACACTGCAGAAGCTGATAGTTCTCATACTTGTCAGAAAATGCTCTTCTCTGATCGCTCAATATAATATCCACTCCTCCTGTCCGAAGCTGATCGTACAGTTCTTCATGGGTTCCATTGACGATACTGATCGCAACTTCCGGATAGAGCTGAGAGAACTCAGCTACAGCCTGATGGAGCTCCTGACCGCTGTAGCATCGCAGATATCCGATGCGAAGCTGCAGTTCTTTATCCTGTCCGATCCGTATCGTTTCACGGCGGATATCCTCCACCTCGTCCAGGACTCCCTTGCTCTGACTGTAAAAATATTCTCCGGCAGGCGTAAGGCTGAATTTCCGGTTTTCCCTGTGGATCAGCTCCACCCCCAGTTCTTTCTCCAGCGCCCGGATCTGCTGAGAGATCGCGGACTGCGAAATGTAACACTGCTCTGCCGCTTCTGTAAAACTATTGCATTCTACAACAGCAGCAAAATATTTCATCTGACGAAAAAGCAAAGAACCACCGACCTTTCACATCATCTTTCTTACCCATGCCTCAACTTTGGAACGGGACTGTGCCGCCTCGGCGCCATGGATAGAAAGCCCGCTCTTCACATCTGCGCCTTTGCAGATCTTTTTCAGATCTCTCTCACTTCCGCCCATTCCGCTTCCTTCATTCGTGCAGAACGGGATGATCTTCTTTCCTGTCAGATCGTAGTGTTCCAGGAAAGTGAACATTACCATCGGCATGGTTCCCCACCAGTTAGGATAACCTACATAGATCGTATCGTATTCCTCCAGATCATCCTTATACGCTTTCACTTCCGGGCGGTCGCCGTTGCGGAGTTCGGCTTTGGCCTCATCAATGCAGGCATAGTAATCTGCGGGATAAGTCTTCACTGTATCCACTTCAAACAGATCTCCTCCTGTCATATCGGCGATCATTTCCGCCACGATCTCCGTGTTCCCTTTCTCAAGATCCTTAATGCTCCCGTTCCAGTAATTCTCACCTTTTCTTGAATAATAAACGATCAATGTCTTGCTCATTGTAATATCCTCCTTTTTCTTTCTGTCATCCATCTCGTTTTTCCCTGCCTTCCTGATCCAGTTCACAACGGATGTCTTTGTCCAGATGGGATCCGTTCCGGTTTATTTCTTCGTCGGGAAACTGCTGCCGGCCTCGAATTTCGCCGCCACATCCTGCAGATACTCTCTGATCGGAAGATGCTGAGGACATGCCTTCTCGCACTGTCCGCAGCCGATGCAGTCGCTTGCTTTTCCGTGTTTCAGGCTGATGTTGTTATAGTAGACAGCCTGGCTGGAGAAGCTGCCCGTGGTCCGTGAAATACTGTTGTACAGAGCGAAATACTGGGGGATTGCAATCTGTTTCGGACATCCGTGTGTACAGTAGGAACATGCGGTACAAGGAATCGGCGTATTCTTCTCAATAATTGCCCGAACCTGATCGATGATCTCCAGTTCTTCCTCTGTGATCGGTTTAAAGTTCTTAAATGTGGACGTGTTGTCCATTACCTGTTCTATGGAATTCATGCCGGACAGGACGCGCACGACGCCGTCCTGGCTCGCCGCAAACCGAAACGCCCAGGAAGCTGCCGAAGCGCCGGGATCATAATCCTTCATCAGTTTCAACGCCTCCTTCGGAAGATTTACCAGCGTACCGCCCTTGCACGGTTCCATGACAAATACCGGCTTTTTGTATTTATTCGCCACTTCGAGACAGCGGCGGGACTGTACATTAGGCTGCTCCCAGTCCACATAGTTGATCTGGAGTTGGATGAAGTCGAAAATCTCTCCGTATTTTTCAAGGATCTCATCCAGAAGCTCCGGCATATCGTGGAAAGACATACCCAGATATTTTATCTTTCCTTCCTCTTTCTTCTTTGCGGCAAAACCAAACGCATCATATTGCTGACATTTATTATAGACATTGGTGCCCATGTTGTGAAGCAGATAATAGTCAAAGTAGTCCACCCCGCAGTGCTCCAGCTGTTCATTGAAGATACGCTCCATGTCTTTCGTATCTTTAAAGTCACGCAGCGGAAGTTTTGTAGCAAGCTCAAAGCTGTCTCTCGGATGTCGCTCCACAAGAGCTTTTTTGACTGCCTCCTCACAGTGGTATCTGTGATAAGTATATGCCGCGTCAAAATAAGTAAATCTCTGATCCATGTATGTATCAAAAAGTTTCTCGATCAACGGATAGTCGAAAGACGCCGGATCATCTGCATTTGTAACAGGCAGTCTCATACATCCGTAACCAAACTGATATTTTTCCATTTTTTTCATCCTTTCTGCTGTTTTCTTTTTGTTGTTCATGGCGTGAGATGTAGGCTGGGGCTCACATCCGCCCTGAGCTGCCAGAAAACAGAATGTGATCATCTCTCTCTGCTTATCATCCTTGTCCGGTCGTCCAGATCATCACTGTTTACTACTTCATCAAACGCGAATTTCTTATTTAACTGTTATTTTAGAAGTTTTTTCAGAAAGAGCAATTCTGTTTTCAAATGGATCTCATAAGTAAAACTTATGCAGGTAAAAATCTATATAATCCGTATCCAGCATATGATCGATCGCTTTCACTTCTTCATCCGTCAGTTCCACATCCGCCGCCTGTGCATTCTCGATCAGGCGTCCGTATTTTCTCGTCCCCGGGATCGGCACGATCCACGGCTTCTTTGCCAGCATCCAGGCCAGAGAGATCTGAGCCGGAGTGGCATCCTTTTTATCCGCTGTCTCTTTCAGATACCGGATCAGCTCTGCGTTTTTGTCAAATGCGTCCGCCGTAAACTGTGGCATAGCGCTGCGGTAATCTGTTCCTGCTTCAAATTTGGAATCCTTGTTATACTTTGCGCTCAGAAGTCCGTTTGCCAGCGGTGAAAATGCGACAAATCCGATATTCAGTTCCTCAAGGACCGGAAACAGAGCTTCATAGTCACGGTACATCATAGAATAACGATTCTGTACCGCAGTTACCGGACAGACTGCGTGTGCTCTTAGAAGCGTATCCTCGTCAGCTTCAGAGATCCCCCAGTGGGTGATCTTTCCCGCCTCTATCAGCTCTTTCATAGCGCCCGCCGTCTCCTCGATCGGAACTTTCCTGTCGATACGGTGGATATAATACAAGTCGAGATGATCTGTCTGAAGACGTCTGAGCGAACCGTCGATTGAGGTTTTGACAGTCTCCGGTCTGCCGTCCGGGATCAGTGGTTTATTGACCGTATCCGATGCTTCATCAAACCGGATACCGCACTTAGACGCAAGGACGATCCGGTCTCTGTATGGTTTCAGGGCTTCTCCCAGCAGTTCTTCATTGTCGTGCGGATTCTCCGGTGTTCCATAAACTTCTGCCGTATCAAAGAACGTGTAACCCTTATCTACAGCCTCTGACAGAAGCTCCGTCATCTCTTTCTTATCTGCTGCCGGGCCGTAAGCATGACTCATTCACATGCATCCCAGCCCGATGGCTGAGACTTTCAAATCTTTTCCTAAAATACGTGTTTTCATTTTACCTTACCTCTTTTCTGCTGACATTTTCCTGCTAAAACGTCTTCTATCCTCATTATAAGAAAAAGGAGCCTGATACAGAAGACTCCTTTAGTTTCTCAGTATAAACCCTCAAGTTAACAGGCTGTTCCTGACGCAGAATAACACTCCCTGAAAATCTCCAGTATTTCTTCCGGCTCCGGCCTCCGGCAGCTTCCCGGCGAGTAGTGACAGGAATCCGCGATCTCTTTCAGCATCTTTTCCTCTTTTATGCCCATCTCCCTTAAAGACCTGGGGAGTCCGATCTCTCCAATAAATTCTTCAAGAGCGCTGATTCCCATTTCCGCCATTTCTTCCTCTGTACGATCCTATCTGCGGATCCCCCATACATTCTGTGCGAACCAAGCGAACTTCGTAAGGCCGCTTCTGTAGATATGCCGGTAATAAACCGGAGGAAGCACCGCTACCGCCTGCCCGTGATTGCAGTCTGTATAGGCTCCCAGCTGGTGCGCCATCAGATGGCAGGTAAAATCGCACTGTTTGCCCAGCTTGATCAGCCGGTTTTCCACCAGAGTAGAATCCCAGAACCGATTACTCCTTGCCGTATAGTCTGACGAATTTTCCAGTGCAAGCCTGATATTCCTGATCACGCTGCGCATCAGAGCCTCACAGATCCGATCTTGATATATTTCTTTTTATTTGTGATGATGGCGGCGCCGTTGCACTCGCTTCCCGTACCGGTCAGAGTGGCTATAATGCCCACCGGGACATGACTGTATCAAAATCATTTATCAGACTGGACAGGAATTCTTTCACGCAGGCTGCTCCAAGATACACCTTGGTCCTGTTTTCATAAATAAAATATTACCTTATGATTTATACTGCTTTTTTCACAGCCTTTAAAAACCGCTTTACCAGATCGGATGGTTCCCTGGAATATAATATCCCGTAGGGAATGGTATACTTCCACTCTACCGGAATGATCCTGAGCAGAGGATGTGCCCCTTCCCAGTTCTCCACAGCCGTCAGTATCTCGTTGCTGTTCTCGCACTGGTTGAATATCTCCATACTGTAAATATCAAAATCTACGATCTGTATCTGAGAATGATTTTTCCAGATATCGTCGCGAAGCTCATCCACATAATTACTCCATCCCCTGTGCATCAGAAGGAGCCGCTCACCATACAGATCCCTGACCGTAAGGATCTCTTTATCTGCAAGTCGGTGATTGATCGATAGCGCGCAGCAGATGCGCTGACGGGAAAGTTCCATTCCCCGGCACTGACGGAGTTTCAACATCGTCTCATCAAAGATCCCTCCGACAATGTCAATATTCGTTCCAAGATTTTTCAGGATCTCCCTTGCACTCTCCTGGCTGTTCATATAGGGAATGATCTGCAGATGAATATCCGGGTACGCTTTCTGGACTTTTGACCACAGTTTGACGATGGGAGTTGCCGGAGTCATGGGCGATGTACCGATACGGATGATATTATCTTTTTCTTCCATGGATTTCCGGGCGCGCTCTACAGACTCATTGCAATATTGAATGATATATTTTGCATCTTTGTATAAAGATTTTCCGGCTTCTGTAAGGATAAGGCCTCTGTGTGTCCTGACAAAAAGCTGCAGACCCAGGTCTTTTTCAAGGAGGTTGATCTGCTTCGTGACAGCAGGCGGCGTAATATACAGCGCATCTGCCGCTTTATTAAAGCTCCCGAGATCTGCCACAACGATAAAAGTTTCAAGCTGCGGGTTGTACATAGTGATTCCTCCTTGTTTCTGATCCCCATCACTATGAAAACTACGGCAATTTCATCAGCTTGTCAAGTTTTTCTCTTTCAAACAACCATCCCATGATCTCCTCGTCCTGATACATTTCCCGCAAGATCTCATAAGCCTCACGGGACGGTCCGGAACCGTAATACTCATCCTTCTCTCCGAATACTCTCGACTCATCAATGTTATCACTGTACAGGTTTTCACCCACGTCCTGAAAATAAGCCTCTCATAGCCGGGAAACGTAAAGAACAACGCATAAGGCTCACTCCCGTCGTAGCTGTCGGGGACATACAGGTTAAAGTGGATATCTCCCTCGCTCTCAGAATGCAGGATATTGTCGAAGGTAAATCCTCTGTATTCTTCTGTTCGCCCGGCCTCATATAGATCACAACAAAAACACGACGGAAGCCAGATTGGAAAATGCCGTCGCAATCGCGTCCCCTGCCACATCAAGTCTGAATCCGAAGATAAGCAGCGGATCAAGGATGTCCGAGAGAAAGGCTCACCATGGTAGGCACTCCTCCAAATACAACACCCCTGAGCAGGTAGCTCGCGACATGTCTTCATAGATATCACCTTACATGGTTTGAGCGCAGATTGTTATCAGCCTGCGCTCGGAGTTCTCTTCGTTATTACATACATTCCGTCAGGATATCATAAATCTCATCGCGGCTCAGTTCTTTCCTTTTCTAAAAGCAATGATGATATTTTGCCTCCGGATTTATATAAATTATAGAACTGCTTTTCAGATTATTGGAGAAACAATAAAATGTACTATTTCAATCCTTTTGTCAGCGGAATCAGGCACAACAGTACGACTATCCCTGCAATTCCGATCACGATCCCCAGGATCATATTGCTCCATACCATAGTCAGACACATACCAACACCCAGAAGAAGTGCTCCGATGATCCCAAGAAGTACTGTTCCTATCGTCTTTCCTGACGGACGGATCGGATTTTTATTTTCCATCTTCCGCCAGACAATTACCATGATCAGAAGCACGACCGCACCGATCACCCCCATGACAACCCCGGGCCGGAATGCGTTCCACTCCGGGATCAGTGCCATGCACATGCCAAGTGCAAATAATATACCTCCTATTGTTCCTAAGATCATTGCGACAAATGTACTCTTTTTCATTTTTCTGCTCCTTCTTTCTATGATTTTTATTTCCTTTCGACGGTATAAAGGATATTCCCTCAATGTTGAAGAAGCGTTTCTGTTTTGTTTCCGAAAGATTAAAAGACGGCTAAAGGACAAATTGTTCTGCCCCGATCAGGAATTAAAAAGCTGTGCAAATGTTCCGGCATATTTTTTATCCGCCCCGTCGTATACTATATGAAATGTAACCCTCGCCTCCTGATCTGAGATCGGTATGGTAATCCTGTCTCCATAAGTTTCTTCATCATATACGGCAACATCCGTCACAAAGCAGGGAAGAGAAGATTCCCGGACCAGTTCCTGCATTGTAAACTGATCCGTCTGTACAAGGAATCTTGAAGCCGGCATTTTCTCCCGGCACAGATCATCCCAGAATCCCAGTCTTGTGCCCAGCAGGAAATTATATCCGTTGAGAACTTCAAAGGAGAGCTCTTTATCCCCGGCAAGCTCATGGGAAGGAGGAACACTCACTGCCAGATTTTCTTTCATATAAGGCAGGCTGCGGTATGTTGCCGGAAGGCTCCCTTCTTCGGGCACATTCGGAAGAACTGTCAGCAGGCAGTGTCCGGATTGTATATCTTCCAGAACCGATGAAGTATTCTTAATGGAGGATGAGAGCGTCATATCTGGAAAGACCTCCGACAGCGCGGGGAGCAGACGCCACAGCGGTGCGGGCGCACAGGAGCTGACCGTGATCGTATGCAGGCTCCGGTCAAACGCCCGGACGTCTTCCACTGCTTTCTCTGCTGCTTCTAAAAGTTGTCCGGCATAACCGACGGCCCGTCTCCCTGTTTCATTCAACGAAATGTGATTCCTACTTCGTTCAAACAACGGCACCCCAAATTCATCTTCAAGATGCTGCATCGTCCTTGTAATCGTAGGCTGTGAAATATTCAGTTTTTCAGCGGCCTTTGACAGTGTTCCGTATTCCGCAAACGCGGCAAGCTGCTCAAGTTCCAGCAGATTCAACATACTCCCTCACCCTTTCACTATTCATTTTCAGGAATCTGGATTCCTGTATTCTTATTGTACTTTTTTTCTCTTCGGATGTAAACTTGTAATTGGAAACAGGAAATCAATATTCAAAAGAACGGAGGAATTTATCATGGAATATGTTACATTAAACAATGGCGTCAAAATGCCGAAGCTGGGATACGGTGTATATCAGACACCGCCGGAGGAGACAGAGCGCTGCGTGCTGGAAGCGATCGAGACAGGCTACCGCAGCATTGATACCGCTCAGGCGTACGGCAACGAAGAAGGAGTCGGAAACGCGCTGAAAAAATGCGGACTTCCAAGAGAAGAGTTTTTCATCACGACAAAAGTATGGATCTCAAACGCTGGATATGAGAAAGCGAAAGCTTCTATCGAAGAGTCCCTGAAGAAGCTGCAGACGAATTATATCGATCTGCTCCTGATCCATCAGCCTTTCGGTGATTACTACGGAAGTTACCGCGCAATGGAAGAGGCTTACGATGAGGGTAAAGTACGCGCTATCGGTGTGTCCAACTTCTATCCTGACCGTTATCTCGATATCTTCCATTTCTCCCGGATCAAACCGGCTGTAAACCAGGTGGAGACTCATGTATTCCAGCAGCAGAAAGTCGCAAAAGAATACATGAAAAAGAACGGAACCCAGATCATGTCATGGGGACCTTTTGCAGAGGGCAAGAACGACTATTTCAACGATCCGGTACTGAAAAAGATCGGTGAAAAATACGGCAAATCCGTAGCCCAGACAGCGCTCCGTTTCCTTCTTCAGAGCGATGTGGTGCTGATCCCGAAGTCCACACACAAGAACCGTATGGAAGAAAACTTTACTATCTTTGACTTCTCCCTGACCGATGAGGAGATGAAAGAGATCGAGGCGTTGGATACTGGAAAGAGCCTGTTCTTCTCCCACTATGATCCGGCGACTGTTGAGTGGTTTATGTCGCTTGTATAGGCATTGTACAGACAAATTCTGACTCAAAAAGTTTCATATGGCATCCCGGCCAATCCTGTGCTATGATATACCCAAAGCATTAATACATTCCAGCATGTTTTTGTTTCTGAAAGGCATTTTGCCATTTCATCATTTCTAACTACATTCAGGAAAATCTCAATGCTTTTGTTCCCAATTGATATAGCAGAGAGGTTTTCAGAATAGAAGAAAGAATGAAGCAGCCTCTCTGCACTACAACAGAAAGAGGAGGCTGACATATGGCAAATGAAACAACTGTAAACAGAACCTTTAAATCCACTGTGTTTATCATGGTATTTGAAGACAAGAAGAACCTGTTGGAACTGTACAATGCGATGACAGGAAAGCACTACACAGATCCGGAACAATTGGAAATCAATACACTTGAGAACGCTGTTTATATGTCGATGAAAAACGATCTGTCGTTTTTGATCGACGGGAGACTTTCCCTGTATGAGCATCAGTCCACGTACAATCCAAACCTCCCGCTGCGTTTCCTTATTTATATTTCCCAGCTTTATGCGGGGATGACAAGGAACGAGAATCTGTACGGAACCAAGGTCGTGCAGATTCCTCCGCCGGAGTTTGTTATCTTCTACAATGGGGAAAAAGATATGCCGGAGGAGACGCCCCTGAGGCTGTCAGATATGTACAGGTTGAAGGTGGAGGATCCGAAACTGCAGCTGGAAGCAGTGATGCTCAATATTTCCGGATCAAATAACAGCAGGCTCAAGGAGGCGTGCAGGACTCTAAAGGACTACGCGGTATATACGGATAAGATTCGCCTGTATTCAAAAAAGCAGACATTGGAGGATGCAGTGGAGCGGGCGATCGATGAGTGTATTGCAGAAAATGTCCTGAAGGATTTCCTGACGAAGCACAGAGCGGAGGCGAAGGCGATGAGCATTTTTGAATATGATCAGGAGAAACATATCAGACAGGAACGGGAAGAAGCCTGGGAGGAAGGCCATGCAGAAGGTCAGGCTTCCGGATTGAAGCTTGCAGAGACGATTTTCAGACTCTTTCGCGAGGGCAAAACTATAGATGAGATATCAGCCAGATGCAATCTCCCTGCAGAACAGATAAGGGAGCTGCTCGGACGGGAAAAATAATCAAACAGTACAATTCCACTCCGGTCGGCAATTATCTCGACTGACCATTGCAGTGAAAACTATAGGAATCGTTGAAAACAACTGAACCGAGACCGGCAAAGATACAGCCCCGCCATTGACCCGGCGGGGCTGTATCTTTGTTCATATTTTCGGTATATCGGAGAGGATGCCAGCTCAGCTCCTGACCACAGCTCCAAACGGACAGGCTGTGAAACAGTTCCCGCAGTGCAGGCAGTGCTCCTGTTGAATGACAAACGGTTTTGCGGTCATATCGATACACTTCTGAGGACATTTACTGTAACAGATGCGGCAGCCGCGGCACTGGTCCGTAATGAAGTACCCGCCCGGCTGACCGTATCTATTATACTCAGCCTGTCCTGAGCCTTTTCCAGCCGCATTTCCGCTGAGCAGAAATGTATCTCTGAAGATTGGTTTCACGGACAGATCAAAAAACTCTCCTGTTCCTTCTGACACACGAAAGACCTCCAGCGCTGTCCTGCTCTCTTCCTGCGGATAAATCTCCGCCATGTATGGATTTTGCTCAAATACCTCTTTCAGCTTCTCCGAACCGATATTTTCCGCTTTCCCGCGGATGGAAACTACTTTTTTGTTCATCGTTCCCTCACCGCCGCACATGCCGCTGATCGCGATATACGGATTCTCCATGAGCTGGGCGTAAAATGCCTTGCCTTTTGCTGTAATGAAATACAGACTTTTCTCGTCTGTCAGCATAATATCGATCACGCGGGTGACCGGTCTTCCTTCTCCGTCTACCGTCGCGATCACTGTAGAATGGATTTCTTCCTTTAAAATTTTCAGATAGTCTTTTGTCTCCATTTTCATTACCTATTTTCTTACAACACTGATCCGCTCCTGAATGTGGCTTCCTTCTGTAATCTCATCGACCATTGCCACTGCATAGTCCGCATAGCTGATGATGCTCTCGCCTTTTTCATTCAGCGTCAGTTCCTCACCGCCAAGGATGTATTCTCCTGTCTTTTCTCCTTCTGCCTGGAAATCTCCTGCGGGGCTGATATACGTCCAGCGTACATCTTTTCTCTCACGGAGTTCTCCGAGCGCCTTTGCCATTGCTGCTGCAAGAGGTTTAAACGCATCCGGAAAATCAGGACCGTCTGCCACACACGCCGTATGTTCCGGATTTACATAAAGGCTTCCTGCGCCGCCGACTATAAGAAGCCTTGTCTCTTTTCCTGAAAGGATATCGCACAAATGTTTGAGAGATGTACTATGCTGTGGAAGTGTATCTTCTGTCCATGCGCCAAATGCATCTACCACTGCATCGAACCGCTCCAAATCTTCTGCTGTCAGATCATAGAGGTCTTTTTTCAAAACGTGCTGTGCTTTCGTCTGGTTCTCACCTCTTACGACTGCTGTCACATCCAGACCTCTCTCCACTGTCTCGTTTACAATAAGTTTTCCTGCTTTACCATTTGCACAAACAACTGCTATTTTCTTCATTTTAGTTTCCTCCTTGTTTTGTTGTAATGTTTTTTGTTACATCTTGTATTATTAAAATAGCATGGTTTTGTTGTAATGTCAATGGTTACATTAAAAAATTTAAAATTTGCCTTCCAGTTACTCTGAAAGGCAAATTTCTCTGTTCATGACAGCAGCATCTCCAACAGACACGGCCATCTTTTCCGCAAAGTCGCTGATCCTCCCTGCTGAGTCCGGTCGGATCAGCTTCCGCTGGTTCCTGACCATTGTGTCACGCTCTGTTTTGCTGTCCAGTATTTTTAACGCTTCCGCCAGTTCACGTTTTGATGTGTGACAGAACCGGCTCATCCCGCAGCTGCTGAAGAATCTGGCGTTGTATGTTTCACATCCCGGAATGGGCGCGACATGTATCATTGGGATTCCGCATACGGCAGCTTCTGTAGACGACAGGCCGCCGGGTTTTGTGACAAACAGATCCGCCGCTTTCATATACTCGGCCATATCTGATGTAAAACCTATCACCTTAACACCGGGCAGGGCCTTTCGGACCAGTTCATCATACATCCGTTTGTTGGAACCGCATATAACGATCAACTTCGTGTCCTTACGTCCGGCAATTTCATCGGCAAGAGTCTGAATGATTTTTTTCACTTTCCCGCCGCCCATACTGCCTCCGGCCGCCAGAACATATCTTTTATCCGGGTCAAGTCCCAGCCGCTTACAGGCAGCCTGTCTGTCCTCTTTTTGAGAAAAGCTTCTGCTTACAGGTATGCCAAGCGGATAGAGCTTTTCGCCGGGCAGACCGCGGGCTGTAAACACTGCTTTCAGTTTATCGGACGGGATAATGTAAGCGTCACACTCCGTTTCCTCTGTAAACGGGATACAGGTATAGTCCGTGGCAATAAAAATAGTCTTTGGAATATGGATTCCTTTTTTCTTCATACAGGTTAATATTTCCGCCGGAAATAAATGAGTTGTAATTATGATATCAAAATGTTTCCGGGTCAGGTACTCCTCCATGAGAGGAACCATACTGTAATTGGCAAAATATACAGGAGATCGAAAAGGCAGACTTCTGTATAACTCTCCGGCGCTGTAAACTACTCCAAATGCAGTCGGCGCTTTTTGAGCGGCTTTTATATAAAGACTGTCAATCTTTTCAGCCAGACGTCTGCTGTGCAGCATGTAGGGATTGAGCATCACCGCCCGGTGACCGCGGCTCGTGAGTTCTTCCACGATCGCAGATGCCGCAGCGTTATGTCCTCCTCCTGTCCCACATGAGAGTATGAGAGCATCCAAGCAATTTCACCTCCAGACATTTTCGTTCCTCTTTACTGGTAAACATACGTATTAATACAACGGCAGTGATAAGGAAAAATCCCCAGACTACAGCCGGATTACTTATTTCTCTGAACATGATCACGAGAGAAAACGCATAAGAAAAGATCGTCCGGTAGAAATGGGGTGAAATTTGCAATACAGTCGAAAAACCAATAAAGAAGAACACCAGTACCCAAAATGCCTCCAGTGCAGGGACAAGTCCTGCAAGGCATCCGAATGTAACAGCGATCCCCTTGCCTCCCCGGAATCCATAAAATACCGGAAAAGTGTGTCCGATCACCGGAGCCGCTATTGCAAGAGCCGTTGTAAAAGGACCGGCTTCAACTGCATTTCCATATCGCATAAACAGATACACCGGAAAAAATCCTTTGAGCACATCAAACAGCAGTGTAAATAAGCCGCACCAGAATCCGCCGTACATAAAGGCGTTTGCCGTTCCGGGATTGTGATCGCTGCTTTGTTCAAGGATATCCCCTTTTTGGAATATTTTTGCGAAAACCAAGGCATATAACACACTTCCGGACAAATAACCCATACAGATAAATAATACTGTTCGAAGCATTTGGTATTCCCTCCTCTTTTTCACAAACTTTCCACTTATTATGGGCTGTCATGGCCGATTATGTTGACAGCACAAATAAGGAATGTTAGTATGAATGATACTAAAGTATCATCAAGATATAATATCATAGCTTTAATAGAAATCAAGCGTTATCAAAAAGTGAGACAATATGTCCACTTCGGTTTCAAAGAAACTATTTTAAAAATTTGTTTCATTTGTATAATATTTAAAATTCCTTAAAGGAGTGCTTTTTATGCGCAGATCAACAGCCACAACAGAATATCTGAAGGAGTGTATGGGGACAGCTCTTTTGGAATTGATGAAGGAAAAACCCATGGAAAGGATCAGTATTGAAGAAATGACGGCTAAAGCGGATGTCGGCCGCTCCACCTATTTCCGTTACTTCAAAACAAAGGACGAAGTTCTGGTATTCAAAATATTATGCTTATGGAACCGCTTTTCAGAAAAGAGCCATATTACGGATTATCAGGCGGATCTGAACAAGACCATGCATACGTTTTTCGAATTTTGCCTTTATATCCGGGACATCAACGACATCCTGTATCGTACCGGCCATCAAAAGGTGCTGCTGGATGTCTATCTGAAAACTTTAGTTTCCGGAAAACAGGAAGAAGATATCACTACTTACTATAAACAAAACGGGACCGCCTATGCTCTTTACGGTATTGTAAATGCATGGATCCTGCGCGGTTACAAAGAATCACCTGAACAAATGGTAGAGATTCTATATAATCTGCACAAAAAGCTTGAAGAAAAAACAGGTCTGCAGCTCTGAGCGAAACAGCAATCAAACTGTTATTACGTTTTTCTTATACTTTCCGGCGTATCCATGCACTCACCAGATAAGTAATCCCGATCCCCAGGATCAGAAGACTGACTACTGTTCCTGTAATACCGTTCATCATTATGGTCAGCTCTTTCTCATCCACAGAAAACGAGGCGAACATCGCTGTCTGCAGTGTCAGAATGGACATAGCTGCATCCACCAGTCCGATATCCCTGATGATAATCCAGTCCTGCTCCCTTTTTCTTCTTGCTTTGACAACATTACAGACTGCCAGAATGACCTTTGTAAAGGAATACATCGCCGCAACATAGATCGTCCAGCCGGGATAACTCTTACCGCCCTCAAGACTAACCAGCAGGATCACCGCTCCGCAAAGTACAACAGCCAGAAAGACAAACAGAATACCGTAATACATCTGTAACTTTCTCTCCGAAATGATCCGGTTTCTGCGGCATTTCGATGTTCTCACTTTTTCCGCATTGCGACTGATCCAGTATGCACGCATTATACCGAGTATCATATAGTAAGCACATAGGGTTCCAAACCACGCAGACCGGCTCATCCATCCTGCGATTCCGTTAAAAAAAGCGAATATGATATTAATAAATACACCTGCAACGGCAAGCAGGACGGATCTGTACTCTTTATCGTCTGTGAGACGGGCAGTCCATATATTAGAGCGAAGCAGGTCTGTCATCCTCTTCCGCAACCTGTTCAGACTTCCAGTGATATAGATGCAGGATACGCAGAGAGAAGCCGCAGCCACAGCATAAATAACATACTCAGCCGCTGACGGAAAGACGCCCCCATACACCACGCTGACCGTAGACAGCGTGGCAGAAACGAGCGCGCTGGTATACAGAACAGCCTTCAGCCCCGGGCTCAGCTCAGGCATTTTTACCTTATTCTTTTTATCTGAATGTTTTCTCCATTTCCGGAACCGGGATCCGCGCATAACCTTTTTCTCCTCAATCCTGTTCACATCTGACAGGCATATTTAAGCTTATACTACCCGGTCTTCATTTCTGAAATGTTTTCCTTTTATTTCCGAATTATTAAAATGGTAATCATATGCTTACCCGCACTTCCCGCAGTCCGAACATCCGTTGCACGTCAGACGGTTGGAACATTCCGTACATGTAACCGGATGATAATGGGGAACGTAGAGTTCTTCCTCAGGGATGTCGTATCCCCATTCATCCGTCAGGTGGAAATGGATCTCTTTCCCTTTATAATTCAGCCCCGACCTGAACGCCTGCCGGGACTGTGTCCGCTTATCCGGAATACGGTATACCTTTTCTCCAACCGCGAAACAGGTTCCCGTCTCGATAAAATTAAACGTAATGTCATATTTTCTGCACTGGTCACTTAAGAGCTTCACCCATTCATAGCGGCACAGCCGGGAACCGTCATAGTTCTCACCGCCGCATATCACCTGTTCAATCTGTCCTGCTGCCAGATATTTTTCAATATCCACCGGACCGATCAGCGGAGCTGTCATGATTCCCTTATGCTTAAACGGGAGTTCGTTCAGGATTGGGATTCTCTCATCCGCCCGCCGCTGGTTCTCGCAGGTCACATTAAAGAATACGTTCTGCCATCCTTCTCCCCAGTCATAGGGCAGGCAGGAGGATACACGTTCCGGACGCTTCGTCAGAAGAAAAAACTTCACATCTTTTCTCTCCCGCATGACTGACCATGCCTCGTTTCTCCACGGATCCGCCTCTTCAAGAAAAAAATCCGAAGTCATGCAGACCCGAATCATCTCCCCGCTTTTTACTTTGTACTTTCCCTTCCTGTCCTTTGACAGCGGATAGCGGAAGCCGTTCTTCGTCCGGTAGATCCGGCTTCCATCCTGATCCCGCATCCGGTCAAGGAAATACATATAACAGTTTTCACACCCCTCCGAGCACTTCCTGCAGCCGTGCCACGGATTCCAGATGTCATGCATATATTCACGCTCCTACTATCTGATTTTCTCCAGAACTTCTCCTATATCCCCATCTATACAGATCGACCGCTCCGCAATCTCTTTCGGCGCTGCCGCATCACCGTAATTAATGCACACATATGTTGCCTCCGGATCCCGGTATGCTGCCTGCCAGAATGGATACTTGATGATACCGGGTGTATTATACCCCACACCCAGCTCCAGATAAAGCGTTTTCATGCCCTGATGCCGTCTCACGAATTCTGAATACCGCTCTGAGGCAGCGTACCAGCCCTCATCCTGCACAAATGTATCGTCGGCCCGGAGGTTCATGGACATGGGTTTCCCGCAGTTCGGACAATGCGGCACCAGCTCAGACGGAATACGCATATCCTTCTGCTGCTCCACCATCTGCCTGACCGAATCTTCGTTATCCCATGTCTTCTGGCAGCACGGTTCCGAGCACTGGAACAGTCCGTAATCTCCCTGCGTATAGAAAAGCCTTTTCTTGTCAAATCCTGCTTTCTGGAAACAGTGGTCTACATTGGTCGTCAGGACGAAATAATCTTTATCCTTTACAAGTTCAAACAGCTCATCATATACCGATTTCGGGGCGTCTGCATAACGGTTGATCCAGATATAGCGGCTCCAGTACGCCCAGTGTTCTTCCAGTGTATCATAAGGATAGAATCCGCCGGAATACATATCCTGAAAGCCGTATTTTTCTTTAAAGTCCCCGAAATATTTCTGAAAACGTTCCCCGTCATATACAAAACCTGCCGACGTGGAAAGGCCTGCTCCCGCGCCGATGATGACGGTGTCCGCCTTATCCAGAGCGTCTTTCAGGCGGGCAATCTTATCGTTATATGTCTCTGTTTTTTTCTGCGTAAACAGCCCGGAAAACATTATTGCTTTCCTCCTCCCAGAATTTTTTCCAGATCATCCATCACATCCGCCAGCGTGATGGACTTTAATTCCCGCTCCATCGCTTCCTGCACCCGGATCAGCTTGTCATCCAGTATATTGTGGATATTTCTCCCTACCGGACAGTCCGGATTCGGGTTCTCATGGAAATGAAACAGCGTATTCTCCTCTATGCATTCCACAGCCCGGTAGACATCCAGAAACGTGATCTTCTCCGGCGGCTGTATGATGGCAGCCCCGCCTGTTCCTCTCTTTACCTCAATCAGTCCCGCGTCTTTCAGCTGGGACAGGATCCGGCGGATGATGACCGGATTCACATTGATACTGGAAGCAAGAAAATCACTGGTTATCTTATACTCCTCTTTAAATGTCTCCATACATGTCAGCATATGGATCGCAATGGTAAATCTGCTCGATATCTGCATAAAACTCTATCTCCTTCCCATAATCATCGGCAGCTGTATGCCGTATTATCTCAGTTCATTCTCATACAGTTCTTTATCTATATCCTTGAATACATTAAAAATAACTCTGTCAAACTCCCCGCTGTGCTCATTTAAGAATTCTGTCACAGTCTCCACCGCAATCTTCGCTGCCTCATCATTTGGAAAATGGAATTCTCCTGTGCTGATGCAGCAGAATGCCACGGAACGGATCTTATGCTCCACACAGCATTTCAATACATTCAGATAGCAGTTCTTTAAATCATTTCTCAACTTCTGATCCAGATATCCTCCCACGATCGGGCCGACCGTGTGGATCACATATTCTGCGGGAAGATTATAGCCTTCTGTCAGGACTGCCTGCCCTGTGGGTTCCTCGTAACGGCGACCGTACTGCATCCGCTTCCGGTTCATATAATGACTGCATGCTTCACGAAGTTCAATTCCCGCCGCGCTGTGGATGGCATTGTCAATGCATCCGTGACATGGCACGAAGCACCCCAGCATCTGGGAGTTCGCCGCATTGACGATGGCGCCCACATGCAGTCTGGTGATATCTCCCTGCCAGACGGAAATCTTATCTGCATATGGATGACTGCTTCCGTATTGTTCTGCCACTGCAGGTATATCCTTAAGCTCTACAATTCCTTTCTCTTTCGCCTCTTCGGCAAGGAATTCATCCTGAGCCCGCACCACATCTTCATCCATCGGTCCCGGCATGCGGATATTCATAAGAGACCGGAGATATTTCCGTTTCTCGTCATAGTCCTCCCCGGTTTCCAGATCTCTGTACTGAACGGAATCCTCCTTGAACTCATGGAGAAGATAGTCAAGCCTCTCCTCCTGTTTCTTGTGGGGCTGATCTGTATTTTTGTCTGATTCTTTTCTATTTGACGTCCAAATCGCCATATCCTCCGCCTCCTGATCTCCGGCTGTCCGCCGGCATCATTGTAATATCAATCATTACATCTTGCATTGTCAGAATATCACCTTAATGTTGTAATGTCAATAGTTACATAACTCTTTTCCATATTTAAATCATGCATTTGTTATATTTTGTTGACAGAGTCCACAAAATACATTATCCTATAAAAATGGACAGAGTCCACAAATTATCGCAT
>CASFID010000027.1 GCA_949294665.1 uncultured Eubacteriales bacterium | reverse complement strand
TTAAAATGCAAGTCCTTTTTGTCCGATCTTCAGGATTAACCCGCCGCTCTTTTATCCTGCTGCTCAATCAATCTGCCAGTCGATCGGTTCGATCCCGTGGCTTTTGAGGAATTCATTTGTCCTGCTGAACGGCCTGCTTCCGAAAAACCCTCTGAATGCCGACAACGGACTCGGATGGGGAGCTGTGAGTATAAGGTGTTTCGGATTATTGAGCATCGCTTTCTTCCTCTGAGCCGGACTTCCCCAGAGAATGAACACGATTGGTCGATCCTGACTGTTCAAAGCCATGATGGCCGCATCGGTAAACTCCTCCCAGCCGATCCCTCTGTGGGAATTCGCCTGATGCGCACGCACTGTAAGGACAGTATTCAGCATGAGCACCCCCTGCTCCGCCCATTTCGTGAGACAGCCATGGTCCGGGATAGCACACCCCAGATCATCGTGGAGTTCCTGATAAATATTTACAAGAGACGGGGGGATATCGACACCCTTTTTTACCGAAAAGCAAAGGCCGTGCGCCTGTCCGTTATTGTGATACGGATCCTGCCCGAGTATGACCACCTTCACGTCTTTGAGCGGCGTCAGATGGAACGCATTAAAAATATCTTCTGCCGGTGGAAAGATCAGTCTTGTTCTGTATTCTTCGTTTACCGTATTAAACAGTTTTTTATAATATGGTTTTGAGAATTCTCCTTTTAACGCTTCATACCAGTCTCCGTTCAGTCCAGCCATGGTCCTCTCCTTTTTCCTCTTCTTCGTGGTTATGGAAGATCTACAGTCTTACGGGTACGCCCTCTGCCCGCAGATACTCCTTTACCTGTCGTATCTCTAATTCTTTGTAATGGAACAGCGAGGCAGCGAGAGCCGCATCTGCCTTTCCTTCTGTGAGAGCCTCTTTAAAGTGCTCCAGTGTTCCGGCCCCTCCGGAAGCAATGACCGGGACAGATACATTCTCTGCGATGGTACGTGTCAGTTCCAGGTCATATCCTGCTTTCGTCCCGTCGCAGTCCATACTGGTAAGCAGGATCTCGCCCGCTCCGAGCTTCTCGACTTTCATCGCCCACTCGACCGCATCGATCCCGACGTCTATGCGCCCGCCGTTCTTATATATATTCCAGCCTGTGCCGTCCGCCCTCCTCTTTGCATCGATCGCAACAACTACACACTGACTTCCGAACTTGTCCGCCGCATCACTGATCAACGAAGGCGTATTGATGGCGGAGGAATTCACGGATATCTTATCGGCGCCCTCGCGCAGGATCGCGCGGAAGTCATCTACCGTCCGTATCCCTCCCCCCACGGTAAAAGGAATAAATACACACTCTGCTACCTTGCGCACCATATCGATCACCGTTCTGCGCTCGTCCGACGAAGCGGTAATATCAAGAAAAACAAGTTCATCCGCCCCCGCTCTGTCATAAGCCTTCGCGATCTCTACCGGATCTCCGGCGTCTCTGAGATCAACAAAATTAACACCTTTTACCACCCGTCCGCCGTTTACGTCCAGACAGGGGATGATCCTTTTTGTAAACATAGTGTTTTCCTCCTGAATCTATAATCCCGTGAAATTTTTCAGGATACAGAGTCCCACGTCACTGCTTTTCTCGGGATGGAACTGACATGCAAACACATTGTCTTTCTCTACAGATGCATGGATATGCGTGCAGTATTCTGTCGACGCCCTGACAATCCCCTCATCAGCCGCTTTTAGATAATAGGAATGTACAAAATACACATAAGAATTGTCAGGGATTCCGCGAAAGAGACGGCCGTTGTTCTCCAGATGGAGAGAATTCCATCCCATATGGGGGATCTTCATCCCCGGCCTGTCCGGGATGCGCAGTATCTCTCCCCGGAGTATGCCAAGTCCTTCCACGCCGGGCGACTCTTCACTCCTCTCAAAGAGGAGCTGAAGTCCCAGGCATATACCGAGAAACGGTGTTCCTCTGTCTATAACCTCGTGAATGACAGTCTCAAGCCCCCTCTCCCTTATCGTCGCCATCGCGTCTCCGAAAGCGCCTACCCCCGGCAGGATCACTTTATCCGCCGAAAGGATCATCTCTTTATCCCCGGTCACTTTTACTTCTTCCCCAAGGTGCAGCAGAGCTTTTTCCACGCTTTTTATATTGCCGGCATCATAATCGATGATCGCTATCATACTTATCCCCTTTCCTGATTCCTATTTCTTACCTACACCCGTCTTGACCACAGGGATTGGAGTATCATCGACGGCGTCCAGATTGTTGACGTATTTCTTTGTCTCTTTTACGATGACAGGCGAAAGCAGAAGCACCGCGATCAGGTTCGGTATAGCCATAAGGGCGTTCAGAATATCCGCGATCAGCCATACGAGATCAAGAGCCAGCACAGGCGCGATCAGAGCAACGACTATGTAGAGCACCCTGTAAGGAATAAGTCCGATCTTTCCTGCGAAGTACTCCACGCATCTCTCCCCGTAATACGCCCAGCCAAGCGTCGTCGAATATGCAAATGTGATAATGCCGACAACAAGGACAAAAGGTCCGAAATACGGGATTTGAGAAAACGCCAGAGTAGTAAGTTCTCCTCCGTCAGTGATAGCACCTGTTCCCAGCTCCGGATTTTTCATCATTGTTGACACGAGTACAAGCCCTGTCATCAGGCAGACGACAACCGTATCCCAGAATGTTCCCGTCGAAGATACAAGAGCCTGACGCACCGGATTCTTCGTCCTGGCAGCCGCTGCCGCGATGGGCGCGGAACCCATACCGGACTCGTTGGAGAAAAGCCCTCTCGCGACTCCGTACTGAATCGCATAACGGAGTCCGCCTCCCACCAGACCTCCGACCACAGCTCCCTCATCCGCGAACGCAAGGCTACAGATCGTCTGGACCGTAGGTATAATATACTCATGGTTAAGTACAAGGATGATAACGCAGCCCAATACATAGAAGGCAGCCATGAACGGGACAAGTTTCTCACACACGCTCGCGATGCTCTTGATTCCTCCAAAGATAACGAACGCCGTAAGGACGGCAACGACTACGCCGATGATCCATGGATCGATCCCAAGATTCGCATTGCACACTTCGGCGATCGCATTGACCTGTGTCGCACATCCGATTCCAAAAGACGCGAAGCCTGCGAAAACGGCAAAGATCATGCCCAGCCACTTCATGTTAAGTCCGCGTTCAAGAGCATACATAGCGCCTCCCTGCATACGTCCGTCTGCAGTTTTTACGCGGTACTTGACCGCGATCAGAGACTCTGCGTATTTTGTCGCTATACCAAACACGCCGGTCAGCCAGCACCAGAGTACGGCCCCCGGGCCGCCCAGGGCGATCGCCGTTCCCACTCCGATGATATTCCCTGTTCCGATCGTTGATGCCAGAGCTGTAGCCAGCGCCCCAAACTGACTGACCTCACCGTCAGCGCCATCCTCCTTCGAGACAGAAAGCGGGATTCCCTTTGTGATCGTTTTTCTCTGGATAAACCCTGTTCTCAACGTAAGGAAAATATGCGTTCCCAGGAGAAGAACGATCATCCCCCATCCCCATACAAAGTCGTCTACAGACTGTATGGCACTGTAAATCCTCTCATACATTGCCAAATCCTCCTTATACCTTTTCATTGTCATTCATAAAATGCTCTGTATATCCGTAAAAATATTGCTGTAACAGATATAAGGCATACTCATGCCTCTTGCTGGAGCTGGCATGCCGTATGCCTTAAACATTTCTGTAACATAGAGCATTTTAACGCATTTTCGCTTTAATGTAAAGAAGTATTTTCCGCTTTTGCATCAAGTTCAAACCAGAATTCTACCCCATTGTCAAAATTACGCACCCCGTATTTCTGCCGGAAAGACTCCATAATGGCCTTGACGATAGACAGGCCGATTCCGTTCCCTCCATATTCTCTTGTATGGGCTTTGTCTACTTTATAGAACTTATCCCACAGCTTCGGGATATCTTCCTCAGGTATCGGTCTTCCACTGTTAAATACTGTGATATGAGCGATATCGTCCTCATGCCGGATGCGTATTTCGATCCGTTTCTCGTTTTCAACGTGGTGGATCGCATTCGTCAGATAGTTGCGCACGACCTGTTCCGTCTTGAACTCATCTCCCCAGACACAGAGCTTCTCGTCAGCGATAAAGTCCACCGAAGCCCCGGCCTGCTGGATAAGTATCTCGCAGCTTGCGATCACGCCGCGTACCAGTCCGACGATATCAAACCGCTCGAACTGCACTTCATCGTCTCCGAACTCCAGTTGATTGAGCGTCAGCAGATTCTTTACCATCCGGTTCATCTTCTCCGCCTCGTCCATGATAACGTCACAGTAAAATTCTCTGCTCTCGGGATCGTCGTTGACTCCCTCTTTGAGACCTTCCGCGTATCCCTGGATCAGGGCGATCGGCGTCTTTAATTCATGTGAGACGTTGCCGAGAAATTCGCTTCGCATCTCTTCCATCTTCTCTTTCTGCTCGATATCTTTCTGGAGCTGATTATTGGCTCTCTTCAATTCTGAGATCGTCTTCTCAAGCTGTTCGGACATCCGGTTAAAATTGCTTCCGAGTATACCGATCTCGTCGCGGCCCCCGCCATTATATCTTGCATCAAAATTAAGGTTGGCCATCTCCTGCGACAGTCTGGTAAGCTGCATGAGCGGCTGTGTGATCCTTCTTGAGAACAGCCAGATCAGCAGACCGCCGAGCAGAATACCCACACTGCCCAGATAGATCAGAAACCGGTTGGCCAAAGACGCGCTCTCCCGGATGCTCGCCAGCGGACTCTGCATGACAAACCATGAACCGTCGGAAAAATTTCCCCACATCTTCAGATATTCCACCGTATTGCCGCTGACGCTCTGGGTCGTCGACCTGTACACGGTAAAGTTATCATTCTGTGTCAATATATCTTTTGTATTTATATTCTGCCCCAGCGACTCGCTGAGCATCTGGATAAAGCGGGGATCATCTTTGCTCAGGGTGGAGAGCTGTGCTTCCCCGCTGCTGTCCACCACTGCAAGATCAATATTCGCCCTCTCTGTTCGTATAAGAAGCCCCCGCGCGACTGCCAGGTCAGTCAGACTCCCCTCCTGCAGCATCGAATCGATCTCATTATAAGTATAGATAAGATCTTCTGTCTTATGCGAGAGATAGTAAGTTCCGAGAAATCCGTTATTGATGATGAGCACTGCGCCGAGGACAAAGACAAACAGAGCAATGAAGATCGCCGTGATCTGTCTTCTTATAGAATATTTCATACTCAATCCACCTCAAACTTGTATCCCATCCCCCAGATCGTCCGTATGTATTCTCCTTTGTCCCCAAGCTTGCTCCTGAGCTTCTTGACATGGGTATCGATCGTACGGGCATCCCCGAAATAGTCGTAATTCCACACATTGTTCAGTATTTTTTCCCTCGAGAGAGCAATCCCCTGATTCTCCATAAAATATGAGAGAAGTTCAAACTCCTTGTAGCTCAGTTCGACCGGCTTACCATCTATCTTTACGATATGCGCGGACTTATCCATCATGATACCGCCCGCCTCGATCACGTCGCCGCCTGCATTCCCGAGCGTTCTGCGCAGTATGGCGTTGACTCTGGCGACAAGGATCTTCGGGCTGAACGGCTTGGATATGTATTCGTCCACTCCAAGCTCAAACCCCTGGAGTTCATCCCGCTCCTCCGCGCGCGCCGTGAGCATGATGATCGGCACTTTAGATGACTCGCGTATCTCCCGGCACACCTGCCATCCGTCCATCTTGGGCATCATCACATCCAGTATGACAAGAGCGATATCTTTGTCCGCGTAGAAAGTATCCATTGCTTCCATGCCGTCGCCTGCCTCCAGCACTGTATATCCCTCGCGCACGAGAAAATCCTTTACCAGTTTTCTCATTCTGCTCTCGTCGTCTACGACGAGTATTTTTATATTCATATTTTCCATAGATCAATTCTCCTTGCCCCGGCCGCCCTGCTCCTGACAGAAGGCAGAGAGCCCGGATAATATCCGTTTTTATTAAATGTAAGTCTATCAGAGAAATATGTCAATCCTGTGAACGTTATTATTGTAACAGTCCTGATAATTCACTTGCAATCATGGTTCACTGATGATAATATATTATCAGTCCATGAGGGAGTAATTGGCGTGTCCGCGCGTGATAAGTCAACACACTGGTCCGGCGCATCGGATCTGGCTTATCTTAAATAATGAGACTCATGTACAGTTTTTCTGTGCATGTTTCCTGGCAGACAGGTACAGCATTGTGCCTGCTTTTTTATTGTTTTTCTGTGAAACGCGCCGCAACGCCCCTCCTGCGGTTTCCACATCAGATTACGGCGTCCTGTGCGGTGCCAGATATAAAAAGGAGAAAAAAATGGGATTACTAGAACTGTTCATACTGGCTGTCGGGCTGTCCATGGACGCTTTCGCCGTCTCTGTCTGTAAAGGACTGGCCATGCCGAAGATCTCTCTGAAAAAAGCTGCCATTGTAGGCGCGTGGTTCGGCGGCTTCCAGGCTCTGATGCCCTCTCTGGGGTATCTGCTCGGCTATCAGTTCCGGGACAAGATCACCGCCATTGACCACTGGATCGCATTCGTTCTGCTGGCAGTCATCGGAGCCGGTATGATAAAAGAAGCCTGTTCAAAGGAAGAAGAGAACGAGGACGAGCGTCTCGATGTCAGGACTATGTTCCTGCTCGCGGTCGCCACAAGCATCGACGCTCTTGCAGTAGGGATTACTTTCGCATTTCTGGAAGTGCATCTCGTGGCGGCAGTTTCCTTCATCGGTGTTACTACGTTTATCATATCCGCGCTCGGCGTAAAGATTGGCAATGTATTCGGCACACGTTATAAATCAAAGGCAGAATTAGCAGGCGGAGTTATCCTTATCCTGCTCGGAACCAAAATCCTGCTGGAACATCTGGGCATACTTTGAGCGATCAGAAGTATGATCGGGTTTTTATTACGTTCCCGCGCCACATAAAATACAAAAAAGGAGTACCTTCTTAAATGAACAAAGAGAATTCATCTGAAAATACATTTATGAGAACACGTCCCGTATTCTCTCTTCTCGTCTCGATGTCTGTGCCGATGATGCTCTCCATGCTGATACAGTCTCTCTACAATATCGTAGACAGCATCTACGTCTCCAGACTGGGGACCGATGCTCTGACCGCCGTTTCTCTGGCATATCCCCTGCAGAACGCCATCGTTTCTATTGCCGTTGGCGTCGGCGTCGGCATTACGTCCGCCATTTCAATCTATCTTGGCGCCGGAGACCAGGAAAAAGCGGACCGTGCGGCTACTCTGGGGATTGCCCTCACAGTGTTTCACTGTGTCCTTTTCATCCTGGCAGGAATCTTTGTGACAAAGCCTTTCCTTTCTCTTTTTACGGACGATCCGTCTATCCTCAGCGACGCCTGTGATTATACTTATATCGTACTTTGTCTTTCCTTTGGCTCGCTGCTCCAGATTGCGTTTGAAAAGATTTTTCAGGCTGTCGGGCAGATGAAGATCACGATGTATCTGCTTATCGCCGGATGTGTGATAAATATCATCCTGGATCCTATTCTCATATTCGGTCTGCTAGGGTTTCCCGCACTTGGCGTTACAGGAGCTGCCATCGCCACCGTGATCGGTCAGATCAGCGCCTTTCTTCTATACATCGTTGTATATATACGGAAGTCTTACGCCGTTCATATCCGTCTGCGGCATCTGAAGTTTGACCGGAAACTCATCGCTCAGATATACAGTGTGGGCATCCCGTCGAGCATCATGATGCTGCTCCCCTCGGTTCTCATCAGTGTCCTCAACCGGATACTGGCTGCATTTTCCGATACATATGTAGCGGTACTTGGCGTATACTATAAGCTCCAGACGTTCATCTATATGCCGGCCAATGGGATCGTGCAGGGGATGAGACCGGTCATTGGCTACAACTATGGCGCAGGCGAAAATGCGAGAGTGCGCAGTACGATACGCTATGGCCTGGCATGCACTGCCGCTATCATGGCGGTCGGAACTCTGCTCGCCCTCTTCATGCCGGGACAGATCTTCTCACTGTTTGACGCTGATCCGGAACTTCTGTCCGCCGGGGTGACGGCTCTGCGCATCATTTGTCTGGGATTTCTCGTCTCATCAGTCGGCGTGATCTCCTGCGGTACATTTGAGGCTTTGGGGAACGGACGCAGTTCTCTGATCATCTCCCTTTTGAGACAGTTTATCATCACGATCCCCCTCAGCTTCATACTTTCGTATTTTTTCGGTGTCGTCGGTGTATGGATCGCATTTCCGGCAGGTGAGCTGTGTGCATCTGTCATTGCTTTCATTCTTCTCAGGACATACAAAAAAGGAACTTTCTCGCCGTTTTGATCGGCTGGGAAAGCTCTTTTTTCAACTTTGTTTATTCAAATTCATATTTTGTAAAATATTCATGCGCCAGTTCTTCATCCTCACCGCTGACAACAAGACGCATCGGCAGACCGAGTTTGATCGACATAAGCCCGAGGATCGACTTCCCATCGATACGGAAATTATGATTGGACATGTCTGTCACATCGATATCCGATTTCATTTTCTGGCATATGTCACAAAAGCTCATCAACTGACCTGATGTTATGAATTTGATCTTCTTTTCGACCATGATCCTGACCTCCTGTTTAGCACCTTTGGTAGTATAAACTAAATATCAGGATTCAGCAAGCAAAAATTAAAAATTTAACAAACCTTTTTAACAAAAGAGGGCTGCAAGACTCTCGGTGAACGGCGGCCGGCATATCCCTTTCTCGGTGATCACAGCCGTGATCAGACTGTGATCCGTCACGTCGAAAGAAGGGTTATAGCATTTTACCTCTTTTAATGCAACCGGTTCCCTGTAAAACTTCTCCTTGATCTCCTCCGGCTCCCGGAGTTCGATCCGGATGTCGTCCCCTGTCCTGCAGTTCATATCAATGGTGGACGTGGGCCCCAGAACATAGAAAGGGATGTTGTAATACCGCGCCAGTATCGCGACTCCGCTCGTACCGATCTTATTGGCGGTATCCCCGTTGGCCGCCACTCGGTCGCATCCTACCATGCACGCCTGCACCCAGCCATTTTTCATGACAATGCCGGCCATATTGTCACAGATCAAAGTCACGTCTATCCCTGCCCTCTGGAGCTCATATGCGGTCAGTCTCGCTCCCTGGAGAAGAGGCCTCGTCTCGTCTGCATACACATGAAAATTCATTCCCCGCTCTTTCCCCAGAAACAGCGGGCCCTGCCCGGTCCCGTATCTGGATGTGGCAAGCGGTCCTGCGTTGCAGTGCGTAAGGACGCCGTCTCCGTCTTTCAGCAGTGACAGGCCGTATTCTGATATCGCTCTGCACATGGAGATATCTTCCTGATGTATCCTGCAGCATTCTTCTTTCAGGAGATTGAGGATATCGGGCACTTGTTTATCCCTGTTTCCCGTAACGACACGCTCCATGCGGTTCAGCGCCCAACTCAGATTCACTGCCGTGGGCCTTGCGGAATCCAGATAATCCTTTTCTCTCCGAAACTCTCTTAGGAATCCGTTATAGTCTTTCTCCCGTATCTTGAGCGCCAGGCAGTAAATGCCGTAGCCGGCACATATGCCGATCGCCGGAGCGCCTCTGACTTTCAGACTGTGTATCGCTTCCCATATATCCTCCGCCGTGGACAGCGTCAGATACTCTGTCCGTCCGGGAAGCTGTGTCTGATCTATGATCACTACGGCCGTCCCGTCATCGCTGAGACGGACACTTTCTATATGAGTGATACTGGCAATGTTCTCCATGACAACCTCCTTGAAATCTCCTGTTAATGCAGCCTCGGCTAAAAACACCATGATTGTATTTTACCCGAGCATATATTATTGCGCAAAGCCCAAGTGCAAAAGCAGCAAAAAGCGGAATCCCGCCGTTTTTTAATGCCCTCTTTTACACCAAACTTAAAAAAATTCAAGGCATCTTTGGCTTGCCGTACCTCAATATTAGAACGGCTCGACGGGGCGAGCTGCCTATTGACAAACTTGAACGAAAATCCCCTTACCCCGAAGGTGCCAAATTTGCTAATAAAATTATTGTAAAACAAACGATTCTCTCCGAGGCTGACAAGGCCGGAGTGGAGAATATGTACCGCAACGGCATGTCGATGTCAGAGATCACTAGAATCTATATTTGTCATTATACCACAATCGGCAGAATTTTACGACGGCGACATGTGCCAATCCGGCAACCATAAAAAAGTAACTGCTGGGCGGGATTCTTCCTGCTGCGTCTCAGAAGTGGTCGGCAGAGACGTTTCCGTATTTGCGGGAAAGGTATTGCTACATCCCGTTAAAGCAAATAATAAGAGCAGGATAAGAGGAAGAAAACGTTTATTTGTCATAAAGCCGCCTCCAATTCTCATCTGATAGAAGCACCAAAGTTGTAAAGTTCTCTTTTCTTCGCTGGTGAGCCGTTTTCCATTCCATGAGATGTAAACACACCCATGTTTTCTAAGCCAAGATAGTCAAGAAAATCCCCCTTAAAAGAGAACAGAGCCCCGTCATACATATCAGGGTCGCCGGAGCTTAGGATCATGACAACCTTTTTCAGCTTTTCCGGCTTGACCGGATAAGCCGCAGAATAGAATCGGTCGATCACGCATTTTATCTGCCCGGAAAGGCGTGGTAATAAATCGGGGAAGCGATAACCAGCATCTCGGCAGATTTTAACAGGTCATAAACATCCACCACTGTCACCTGATGTCCTGCGGAAACAGCCCCTTGCCGGAATGCCTCCACCATCTGCTTTGTGCTTCCTGTTGGGCGGGGACTGCCGTTCAATACTAAAATGTTCATACAGACCTCCCTTTGCATTTTTTTACAATGCTCAAAATTCTATTTTTCAGACGCTATTTTTCACTGTGTTAAGAGTTTACTTTTAACGCTTTCAAGAGGTAAGCCATATTTTGTCCGAGGTTTGCTATGTTCGCCATACCTTCCCCGTCCTTCTCCACATCGCCGGGCATCTGCCCATACGCCATATTCCAGTAGGTGGAACCCACTACAAACATTTCATGGTTGAGGAAAAAGTGGTTCATATCGCAGACCACGGCAGCCCGCTCCAAAAGTGCCTGCATATTGGCTGAAATATTTGCGGAATATACCGGCGTACCCAGCAGAATACCATCCGCTTCCTTCATCTTGTCGAAGATCTTCTGGAGCAGTGTTCCCGTCCTTCCGGGCGCTGCTGTTGATTGCTAAAACTTTCATAGTGCATTTCTCCTTTTTAATACCAATCGTACTTTTCGTCCCGGTTCAGTGCGGCGATCTGCGCCATTTCCTCATCTGTTAGCTCGAAGCCGAACAGATCAAGGTTCTCCCGGATGTGGTCGGGGTTGCTGGAACCGGGGATAACCACAACGCCCCGCTGGAGGTTCCACCGCAAGATCACCTGGGCGGAAGTGACGCCATGAGCCTCAGCAATAGCTGAGATTGTTTCATCGCCCAGCAATTCCGATGTGTGCCCCCGCCCGCCAAAGGGGTACCAGCCCTGTACCGTGATGCCAAGGTTCTGGATATAGGGCACTACCTCCGGTTCCTGATAATGGGGATGGATCTCATTCTGCACCAGGGCCGGGGTAATGTTCACCTGCGGCAGGAACTCCTCCAGTTCCTCGATGTACCAGTTGGAAAGGCCGATGGAGTGTATTTTCCCGTCTGCTACGGCCTGTTCCATTGCGAGATAGGTTTCCACATCTCCGGCACCGGGGTGATGGAGCAGCAGCATATCAATGTAGCCGATATCCAGCGTCTCCAGCGCCAGATCAATGGCGGCCTCCGGATCATCAAATTGGCTGGGATAAAGCTTGGTGATGACAAAGATTTCCTCACGGGGTACATCGCTGTCCCGAATGGCTCGGCCTACGGCAGCTTCGTTGTGGTACATATAAGCTGTGTCGATCAGCCGCCCGCCCGCTTCCAGCAGGGCGGTGACTGAGTTGTAGCATTCCTCATTGCTGAGGGAATAGGTGCCGAGTCCCATGATGGGCATCTCATATCCGCTGTTCAGGGTAACCGTATGGGTTTCAAAATCAAACTTTCCCGGATTCTCTGCTTCGGGAGTCGTTTTTTGTTCTGTGTCAGGCACAGTGCTTTCCTCCGTGGCCTCGCTGGATGGTGTTTCACCCGCTCTGCTTCCGGCAGATCGTTCTTGAGTTTGACTGCAGGCGGTCATACCCAGCAGAAAAGCAAATGTCAGGGCCAGTGCCAAAATTCGTTTCATTCCTTCGCCTCCTCTCCGGATGGGATCGTTTTGATGATTTTCGCCGGGACGCCGCCCACCACCGTCATGGACGGGACATCTTTTGTTACCACCGGTTTTCCGATGAGTTCCGAAAATAAACGGTTGACTTCCTCCGGTTCATGATACTGAAAATTTAGTTCTGCGGTGAGCTTCAGCGCCCGCTGCGCGGCAACACGCTGATACTGGTAAACGGGAAGGTTCATCTCGGCCGCCCGCTTTTGGATTTCTTCATATCCCAATGCAAATACCCCCTTTTTAATACCACCCAAATAAAGAACGCCCTTCATTCATGCGGCTGATTTCAGTCATATCATCATGTGTCAAAGTAAAGTCCAGGCTGTGTAGATTCTGCTCCATGCGTTCCCGGTGAACGGATTTCGGGATGACCGAGATCCCGTTCTGGGTCAGATAGCGCAGCGCCACCTGTCCGGCAGTTTTGCCGTGTTTCGCGCCGATCTGGTTCAGCAGAGGCTCGGCAAAGATGTCGCGCCGCCCTTCGGTAAAGGACGCCCAGGACTGCACCTGGGTACCGTGACCGATAAGATGCTCCTTCAGTTCCAGCTGCGGATAATAGACATGGGACTCCACCTGATCGACAGCAGGCACGACACCGCAGCGTTGCAGAAAGCTGTCATATTCCTTCTGTCCAAAATTAGAAATACCGATGGCCCGCACCGTGCCCGCTTCATAGGCTTCTTTGAGCGCATCATACATTTCCTGAGCGTTCTCATAGGGTTCGTGGATCAGCAACAGGTCAATGTAGTCCGTCTGCAATGCCTGCAGGGATTTCTCAATGCCAGCCTTCGCCTTTTGATAGCTGTTACTGGGGCGGTAGAGCTTGGTGGTAATAAAAACTTCCTGACGGGGCAAACCGCTCTCCTGAACAGCCTTTCCCACTATATCCTCATTATCGTACATCTGGGCGGTGTCGATCAGGCGATAGCCCAATTTCAACGCTGCCAGGATCGCTTTCTTACCCGCTTCGCCCCGCACATCCCATGTGCCAAATCCAACCATCGGCAACTTTACTCCGTTATTCAAAGTCAAGTATTCCATTCAGCCCTCCTTACCGGACAAAATTCGTCCAGTGGGATGTTTCAGGTGCGGAGGGAACGATCCCTTTTTCTTTGCCTGCCTCCAGGCATTTCAAGATCCACGCCATGTTATGTCCAAGGTTCCGCATAGTCTGTAACCCTTCCTGATCCTGCTCTATCTGCTCCGGGGCGTTACCGTGGGCCATATTCCAGTATGTGGAGGATACCACAGGCATACAGGCGTCTGTGAAATACTTGTTCAAAACGTCCAGGGATGCAGTAGTTCCCGCACGGCGGGCCGTCACCACAGCGGCGCCCGGCTTAAACTGAAAATATTCTCCGCCGGCGTAGAACATCCGGTCCAGCAGAGACAGGAACTGACCCGTTGGGTGGGCGTAATAGACTGGAGAGCCAAAAACAAAACCATCCACCCCGGCGGCCTTTTCCAGCCAGTCATTAACCATGTCTTCGTGGACGCACCTGTTATTGCCGCCATTATGGCAGAAGTCACAGCCCATACAGTCCCAAATGGGTTCGGTTCCCATCTGCAAGATCTCCGTATCAATGCCTTCCTGATCAAGCGCTGACGCTACCTCAGACAAGGCCCGGTAAACACAGCCGTCTTTTGTTGTACTTCCATTGAATAAAAGAACTTTCATTGTAATAACCTTCTTTCTGATTTTTATGCCATTTCTTTTTCCCATTCCCGCAGAGTATCCACACCGGCCTCATCGCCCAGCTTCTCCAGCACCATGTAGGCGTAGAAAGTAATGCCGTTTTCTTTGCAGTAGTCCAGAATACCGGCCTTCTCCGAAGAACGGTGCAGCAGACTGAAATGGTTTTGGACGGCGGAAATTTTCAGCCCTTCGGCGGCCAGGATCTCACCGGCCCGCTGGATTTCCGAAAAGTTGTGGTTGGAAACACCGATTGCCTTGTCAAAGGCGGGCAGGTATGAACCGTCTCCAGCAGCTTACATTTGTGCCAGGATAGGATTCGCAGCATCCCTGCGGAATCATTCCTCAGAAATTGAGACATACAGCTCTGGATTATTTCGCTATCACATCCAGCGTCCTCAAGGTTTTGCATCAATAACGCTCGCTGATCGGATGCGTGAGCCATTGTCCTCACCTCCTGATCTTATTATAGGGGCTCCAGACAGTGATGTAAAATATTTGATTTCTACTCCCAGTTATTCTTGATATGAATATCTGGCATGTGCTATACTGATTTTAATCCAAAATGGAAAAGGAGACAGAAAAATGGAACTGCGTGTATTGCGTTATTTTTTGGAGGTCGCAAGAGAGGGTAATATGACCCACGCCGCCCAACGACTTCATATTTCACAGCCCACGTTGTCCCGCCAAATCAAAGAACTGGAAGAAGAACTGGGAAAGAGGCTGTTCACTCGAAGCAATTACAGCATGAGTTTGACAGAAGAAGGGATGCTCCTTCGGAAACGTGCGGAAGATATTTTGGAAATGGCGGATAAAACACTTGCAGAATTTAAGTCTCTGGATGAAATAAACGGTGGGGATATTCATATTGGATGTGCGGAGTCCAATGGTATAGCGCCTTTTATACAAGTCATTCAGAAACTAAACGAAAAATATCCCCTTATCCGTTACCACTTCTACAGCAGCGGCACCGATGCTGTAAACGAACGGCTGGATCAGGGGCTGTTGGATTTTGCTATCATCATCCAGGAGGTGGACTTGGCAAAGTATAATTATCTGAAAATGCCGTCGAAAGATCACTGGGGGCTGATCATGCGCAAGGATCATCCTCTGGCAGAGCGTTCCTGTATCCATCTGCATGACCTGACCGAGATCCCCCTGATTTTATCGAGACAGGCCATGAGGGAGGAAATGCCCCGCTGGTTCGGTGAAACGCAGGATAAATTGAATGTGGTGGCGACCTATGATTTATTGTTCAACACTTCCGTCATGGTTCGGAAAGGATTTGGCTGCGTCCTGGGGTTTGATGGGTTGGTCTACACCGGCCCTGACAGTGATTTGTGTTTCCGGCCCTTGGAACCGGCACTCACATCGCCCATGTACATCATTTGGAAAAAATATCAGGTGTTCAGTCCTGTTGCATCTTTACTTCTTGAGGAACTAAAACGAAATTTTGGATAACTTTATCATATTTTATTGTGCCCTTCTCCTATTGTGGGGAAGGGATTTTTTGCTTTTTGAGAAGGCAATGGCTCTATTGTGTGTAATCCTTTGTCAGAGCACGGAATATCTGAAGTAAAGATTTTTCTTGGAGAAGCGGATGGTGGTTTATGCGCCGGAAAGGTCGTTATAGCCAAAAGTATTACCGGTCGGACGCTTTTTGGATACCACACTCTCGGAGAATGGAAATCTCCCTTTATGTCACAGCCTTTATTTCAGTAAACCAATCTCTTAATATTTTAAGAATAGTGTGGTATAAAAAAGTTGACAGCTTATTCTCAAGGATTTCATAATAAAACCAAGAGAATAAGGAGGTATTCAAAGCGGCACGTAAATATGACCATGAATACAAAGTACAGGCAGTAAAACTTGCCAAAGAAATCGGCGGTGCTAAGGCTGCTAAAGAATTAGGAATCCCTGAAGGAACCATCCATACATGGCTGAAAGCCGTAGGAGCCGGTAAGTTAGATATTGGAGAAGGTTCCCATACCCCTGCCAGCGCAATGAGCCTGTATCGGATCAGAAAAGTCTATCCACTCAGGTACTGCAGTCGCAATCAGCTAAGAACGATTCAGAGTCCGTCAAGCAAAATGAGCAGCACGATGATTCTGCTCATTTTGATATAATCTCACAAAACTATAATTTTTTTGGCGAGGGTTTAAGTAAAAGCAATCTGTTGCAATCGGATGATGAGAAAAGCATAAAAAGAAGTGAGCAGTTAGACCGCCAAGATCCCACTACTCACCCTATAAAAACTACTCAAACCGCTAATTTTTTAGTGCAGGTTTAAGTATGAACATTCTGGTGCGGATAACAGGACTTGAACCTGCACGTCATAGACACCAGATCCTAAATCTGGCGCGTCTGCCAATTCCGCCATATCCGCATATCTGTTTCAGAATAAGGAAAGCGGAAACTCCTCTCATAAGGATTTCCGCTTGCCTATCCCAGTGAGCGTGCGGGGATTCGAACCCCGGACAACTTGATTAAAAGTCAAGTGCTCTACCACCTGAGCTACACGCCCTTATTTTCTTTTCC
>CASFID010000026.1 GCA_949294665.1 uncultured Eubacteriales bacterium | reverse complement strand
CAGCTTAATTTTACATCAAAAAGGAACAGGATTCCTTATATTTTAGCCATTTTTTGAAAGTTGTGGATAACAAAACTCAGCAGATTTATCTTAGGGGGATAATTCTGCGAAAACTCAAGTATGATTCATCATTGACGCGTAACGACAAAAGCGTTACAATTAAAGCGCAAACGGAGGTGACATTATGGAGAAATCAGCAACACTTAATCTACGGATTAATCCCACATTAAAATCAGAGGCAGAGACAGTTCTTTCACGTTTGGGCATACCAATGTCAACGGCTGTCGATATGTTCCTGAATCAAGTAGTTTTAGTTGGAGGGATTCCGTTTTCCGTTACGCTTCCAAAGGCACCGGCAGACATAGATGCCTCTCAGATGACAGATGCGGCTCTTCATGTGAAACTTCAGAAGGGTTATGATGATTACAGAGCCGGAAGGACAGAGAACGCGGCAGAAGCATTCGAAAAGTTTAGGGAGACTCATAGGTGATGGAAAACGGATTGTAGAAATTACCCAGACAGCCCTTGCCGATATGGAAGAGATCTATGATTATATAGCAGATGTTCTTCTGGCGCCGGAGAATGCTATGGGTCAATATAACCGTATTGCAGATACAATTCTCACTTTGGAAAGTAATCCTGAGAGATGTCCGTTTTTTGAGGCAGAGCCGGAACAATCTTGGAGAATGCGCAGAATGCGCAGAATGGTAATTGACAATTATCTTGTCTGTTACATTGTAGATCAGGACAAAGTGACAGTCACAGATGTGTTATATGGAGCTTCAAATGTGCATGTAAGACTGAAAGCAAGGCATATGTCAGAACCAGACACTTAAGCGAGCGTGATAACATCAGCATGATAACAAATTGATAACACCAACGGCGGCAGACCATAGAACCAAATTTGGTTTTGCGAGTTCGAGTAACGCAGGAACCTCAAAAATCCTCGATTTTAAGCCATTCTTTGAGGTTGTAAGTGCTTTTTGATACTAAGTTGCTACTATTCAAAAGCCACACATTATTATCGAGAGATATGAAAATGCCTTCTGGAAAACGGTAAGCTTTTCAGAGGGCTGTTTTTATGCAGATTTTATATGTAAGAATTATTAGAATAGAAAATTTTCACCTCATCAATAAAACTTTGCATTAATAGCAAAAGAGACAGAAAAGATCTATAAGAAAGTATTGATACGACTGCCGTTCTTAGCCTGCTTCTGATTCAGCCAATATGCAGAGAATGTGTTGAACAGGGGATTCCATGTCGACAAGGCGTACGATTGTGCTGGATGCTCTGCGAACTGCCTTTTTATAAGGCCCTTTTTGATGGGCTTTTTTTGTTGCCGGCTTTATTGGGAAAAATTAATTTATGGGTGATGGGATTGACAATAAATCTTACATATGTAATGATTTAAAGCGAGAGATTGAAATCTAAAAGATAGAGTGTTATGAAAAGAAAACCGGAACGATATTTTACTTGCCGGAAAGGCCGGAACAGCCGAGCTTAAGGAATCACAGGAGGATACATCCGGCATGGAAATCGGACGGTTTGCAGTTTTTACTGCTGATAAAAATGTGGAAACTTCGATCCTTATGATAAGTATGGTGGAGAATGTAAAAGACATAGGGGGCAGCGGTTATGTTGTATCAAAAGATCAGGCGGTTCTGGAGCAATATTTTTCTGAATAAAGGAAAAGGTATAATGCTATTATTTTCAGCCATATTGATGCTATGTATTGGGTGTCAAGAAAATACAGATGAAGAAGCAGAAGAAGATAAAACAGAACAACAGATTTACAGAGAATCCGAAAACCTGGCAGAGGGATACAGAGAAATATATGAGGCGGCGGTAGAACAGGAGAATTTAGATATGCTTGAAGTTCAGCAGGCGATAATAGATTCTATTGGAAGTTCGGGATATGCAGCAGTAGACAGAGATGATCAGATCAATATGGTCAATTATGAACAGGTAGAGGATTTCTGTAAAAATGCAGACGAAGGACAAGAAGATAGTGTCACGATTATTTTTCTTCTCAAAGATGGGGGATTTGTTCGTTATGACATGGAGACTGAGAATGAGAAGATTGACGTGGCCTCCAGTACATTGCGATGGGAGGAAGGCAGACCGCAGGTGTGCTATTATCATGAGTTTACAGCATACTCATGGAAGTATACAGAAAAAGGATATTTTTTTATCGAAGAGTATCATCCGCCGGGATATGACGGCGCTCCGGGCGAACTTGCATTTCGGGTGAAACCGCTGGATCAGACTTGTCGGGAATTAAACAGCGAATATGTGTATCCTGCAGGCTATGAAAGGAATAAGTTGTTGATTGCGGATTGGGATGAACAAGATTACACGGAGTTGGATTTTTATGATCTGTACGAAAGACTGTATTATATTAAGTATGGAACCTATGTGCCATATGAACCTCATGAAGGCGCTGAGTATGAAGTGCCGGAGCAGGAATTTGAAGGAGTGCTCCAAAGTTATTTTCAGATTGGGAGAGAACAGATCGCTGCCAATACAGTATATGAGACAGACAAGAGAGCATACCGGTATAGGCCGAGAGGATTTAAAGATGCAGAACTGCCATATGGACCATATCCGGAGGTTGTAGCGTATGAAAAACAGGAAGATGGAACACTTCGTCTTTTTATAGAAGCCGTGTGGGAACGGAAAATGACAGATCAGGCAGTGAAAAGTGAGCTGGTCGTGCGTCTGCTCGAGGATGGCAGTTTTCAGTATGTTTCCAATCAAGTTACAGACTGGGACGACAATCTGGAATTTTCGTGGTATACACCTCGTCTGACAGATGAAGAATGGATGCATTACTACGAAAATATCCAGACGAAATAGCAGGCAGAAGACAGTTCAAATTTACAAGATATGGAAATCTCTCATTAAATGATTTCGGATACTATATCGTTTATTCATGGGGAGCCGGACCGGATTTATTAGAAGAACCTGATTGTTCCAGGATGGATAAAGTTATTTCTGTTGCGCTGCTTCCGGTGGCATTGGCTTCGGATTGAATATTAGTGCAAAAGAAATATGTATTATCAGGTGTTTCTATAAACCCTATGAACCAGCCGTTTATATCCTGCCCATCCACACGTCCGGTTCCGGTTTTTCCATAAAGAGTTCCGGCACCGGTGGAGGAAAGGCGAATGCTGTCTTTCACAGTTTGTATATTTTCGGGATCAAAGTCAAAGGCTTTTTCTGATAAAAAGCGTTCAATAACTCTACTTGTTCCACAGGAGAGATCTTCAGGGAGGACTCCATCCAATAAGAGGACAGACCAGCGGAAGTATTCCACTGATACGGATCTCCGTCTGATGCGTATGAAGCCAGAATGGGCGTAACCCCGACGAAAAGTATGGCGGTGACGCCAAAAAAGATAGTGCTTTGTAATCGTTTGAAGTAAGATGGTCTTTTATAAGTTGCGATGTTAAGGATCCTCTGTTCCAACTGTTTTATTGTTCCTCCGAGACTGCTTGAAAAAGGGGAAAGAGAAATATCCTCTGCAAAATTGATCAACGTATATCCCCATATTCCCGATAAGAATCCGCATCCAGCATATCCAGTACGGCGCTGTCACAGGCAATCTCGCGGTCGCTTCTCATAGCTCCTGCGGCAAGCCAGACGAGCGGATTGAACCAATAGAAGATTTCAGCCAATAATAACAGGTGATTAGAAATGTTATCTTTCCTCCGGTAGTGTTGTAACTTATGGAGCAGCATGTAACGTATTTTTTCAGATTCATAAATTGCCAGAATGCCGATGATCCAAATTCCAAGAAGTATCATACCGATCAGGGATGGGGTTCTGCTGCTGACAAATACAGTAAAATCATTCATCCAGTCAGAGGCTGTGTCAGATGGATTTAGAATATCCGTTGTATCAGCATCACGGTTGACAATGGTGTTATTATGGTTCAAAAGCGTAAGCCATGGCAATAAAGAAAATATCCGGTCAGATCGGATGGGAATAAACGGAACTGTCATCAGACACAAGGGCAGAAACCTCAGATTATACTGTATCCTGCCTGTCAAGTGTGAAGTTAATATTTTCTTAATGGCAAACAGGATACCGATCATGCCGCTGATCAATAAATTGCAGATTAGAAAATGTATGATAAAATCAGTCATAAAATTCTTCTCTTTAATCTGAACTTTTGGATAGAATGGAACGTAAATGATCGAGCTCCTTTTCTGACAAGCGATTGTTTTCTATATATGCCGAGAGCATTGCGCTGATATCTCCATCATAGAAGCGGTTTAGAAACGAACTGCTCTGTTGACTGATATATTCGTTTTCTCCCACAAGAGGAGTATACACAAATACACGCCCCTGCTTTTCGTAGGTCAAAGCGCCTTTTGTTACGAGACGCTTTATAAGGGTATGGATTGTTTTCGCACTCCACGAAGTAGTCTTCAATAATCGCTCCGTAATTTCATTTGTGTTGATCGGCGCGAATTTCCATACAACTTTCATGACTTTAAATTCGGATTCTGAGATTTGTGGCAAAACAGACATATTCATTCCTCCTTTGATTCTTACATGTGTAATAAAAGTATTATAATGCCTTTCTATATTGTAGTCAAATAAATAAAAACGAATGAAGAATGACTGATGGAATTACAATAAAATACAATGGGTGTTGTCGAAAAGTCATGTTCAATATTTAATCTAAAACGTTACTAAATTATATCAAATCATATTTAATCACAGAACATATGGTTGCTTTTGCGCGAAAGATAAGTTAAAATATATCCAGTAATTGGCGTGAACAGATATGTATATGTGGAGGTTAATATGGCTATTTTGGCGGATAAATGGTGTAGTTTAGAAGAAACGGCGGAGTATTTAGGTGTAACAAAAGATACGGTAAGAAATTGGATTAAAAAAACGGATATACCGGCGCATAAAATTGGACGTTTATGGAAATTCAAATTGACCGAGGTAGACGATTGGGTAAAAAGCGGTAAGAGCGCTCTATGATTAAAACGGAGGATGAATAGTGAATAAGGATGATTTATTAAGACTAATAACTCAGTACCAAAAGAGTGCAGCATTTTATAGAAATGCCAAAAAGTTTAATGAGCAGGACTGTCGTGACGAATTTATCAGTCCTTTATTAGAATGCTTCGGATGGGATGTCCATAATAAAAAAGGTATAATACCGCAATATAAAGAGGTTGTAGTAGAACAATTCTCAAATAAAGGAGAGCGGCCGGATTATACATTGACATTAAATGGAGTTTCTAAAATTTTTGTGGAAGCTAAAAAGCCGGCTGTCAATATAATGGAAGATACTGCTCCCGCGCTTCAAGTGAGACGTTATGGATGGAATGCTAAACATAAATTAGCAATATTAACTAATTTTGAAAATATGATGATATATGATGTTACAAATGAACCAAAAGATGGAGATTCTGTAACAGTTTCATTGTACAGGAAGTATAATTATTTAGAGTATCTTGAAAAGTATGCAGAAATCTGCAGATTAATATCCAGAAATAGTGTTTATTCAGGAAAATTTGATGCATTCGTCAATGAAAATTTTCCCAACGTTGATCGGTATTCTACGGAAGTAGATGAAGTATTTTTAAAACAAATTAATGCATGGAGATTAGAGATCGGTGAATATCTGTACCAACAATATGATGCATACAAAGATATTGATGTTTTAAATGATGTAGTTCAGGAGTTTATTAACCAAATTATTTTTTTGAGAATTTGTGAAGATAGAAATTTACCAATATATGAAAAGCTAAAAGATACTACACAAAACAGGATAGAGTTACAAGATGCGCTGAAAAAAGTGTTTAAGGAAGCAGATAAGAGGTACAATTCCAAATTGTTTTCGGGAGAAAATATCATCTTTGATTTGAGTAATGATATTATTTATAATATGATAATCTCTTTGTACTATCCCCAAACACCATATATGTTTAATATTATTGAGCCGGGAATTTTGGGAAAAATATACGAATCATTTTTAACGGAAAGCCTTACAGTCGAAAATAACCATATAGTGTTGGCACCTAAAAAAGAATATAAATACCGTTCGGTTGTATCGACGCCTGTTGAAATCGTCAAATATATGGTGAAAAACACTTTGCATCCAATTTGCAAAGGGAAGAAACCAGATGAAATTAAAGTACTGCAAATTGCAGATATTGCCTGTGGATCAGGAGTGTTTTTGGAAGAAACGTACCAATTTCTTGTTGATTATTGTGTTGAATGGTATTTGAAATACGAACCAGAACACTTGCTGGAACTAAGTAATGGCAAAAAGAAATTACCATTAATAGATAAAAGGGATATTTTGACCAAATGCATTTATGGAGTGGATATTGATACCCATGCTGTTGAAGTGAGCAAATTTTCATTATTGATAAAATTAATTGAAGATGAAACTCCGGCATCAGTGCGGGAATGTGTTCCGATTTTGCCTGATTTGAGTTCAAATATAAAAAATGGGAATTCACTGATCTCGAGAGAAGATATCGATACGAAAGATATATCATTTGAATTGCTTTGTGATATAAAGCCGTTTCAGTGGGATGATATTAATGGAGGCAATAATTTTGATGTTATTATTGGAAATCCTCCATATGTAAAAACAGAGGACATACATACATTAGAATCAAAGTGCGAATTTGATATTTATAAAAGGAAATATAAGACGGCTTATAAACAGTTTGATAAATATTTTCTGTTTATTGAAAAAGCAATGAAATTATTAAAACAAGATGGAAAGATTTGCTATATTGTACCAAATAAATTTTATAAAATTGGCGCCGGTCAAGAATTAAGAAGGCTGTTGTCCAGTCATGTTACGCAGCTGGATGATTTTGGAGATATGCAGCTTTTTCCGGATAAAACTATTTACAGCTCCATTATAACAATAGGGAAAAATATAAGCGAAGAAATTAAATATACAAATGTAACCTCTTTAACTATGCTTTGGATAGGTGGAGAACAGGAAAATATAACAATTAAAAATGATATGTTGGATGAAGCTCCATGGAGGCTGACAACTGATATTGAATTTATGAAGATGATTGCAAAAGTTGAGGAAAACGGAAAATCATTAGGACAAGTGGTAAATATTTTCAATGGTATTCAAACAAGTGCAGAACGTCCAAAACCAGTATATTGGTTTGGCAAAGACGAAATTATTTCCGAAACAGATAAAGAATTTGTGATTGAAAAATTCAATAAAAAATATCATATTGAGAAAAAAATTTTAAAACCATATTTTAAACCGACAAAAGCAGATGAAAAAGGGATGGGAACATATTCATTATTGAAGACTGATAAGCACATTATTTTCCCATATAATACGGATGGTAGTCTAATTGATATTAAAATCATGAAGACAGAATATCCTGGAGCATATCAGTATTTATTAGACTGTTATGACGTATTGATCCCCAGATGCCTGAATGGAGGTCAGGGAAGAGATGTTAAAAATGCAACGGAAGATACATGGTATCAATATGGCAGGACACAGGCTTTGACAGCGTTTATTAATACCCCTAAATTGATTGTTCGAGTTTTAAGTAAGGAGCCCATGTACGCCTATGATGAAAACGATATGCTTATTGCATCTGGTGGTACCGCCGGATATTGTGCGATAGCGGAACTTCCAGATTCAAAATATGATTTGTTTTATATACAGGCATGGTTAAATCATCCCTATACAGAAAAATTATTCGAAATTATGGGGAGTGATTTTGAAGGCGGATTTACAGCCCGGGGAACTTATTTATTAAAGAAAATTCCATTTGTGGAATTGGATCTCAACGATAAAAGACAAAAGTCTCTATATGAATCTGTAGTAAGCGATTCGAAAAAGATTCATGAATTGAATAAGATGAAGGATAAGAAGAAAGACAAAGCTACACTTAATGTAGTCAAAAAAGAAAAAGAAGTGTTAATGAAACAGATAAAAAATGATATCTCAAAAATATATAAATTACAGTTCTAGGTGAAGAGCATGATATTAAAGGAAGATAATTCGGAACAGAAGTTAAGAGGCGCTTATTATACACCGCTTAAATTGGCTGAGAAGATGGTTGACTTTTTCAAGAATGATATGTCGATAAAGACGATTCTGGAACCTAGCTGCGGCGATGGAGTTTTTGTTGATGCGTTACTGGAAACCCATTTTTTGAAAGAGAAAAGTATTGTAACAGCTATCGAAATCGAGAAGGGCGAAGCAGAAAAGCTAAATAAAAAGATCGGTGACGGTTCCAATATAATTGTATTGAATGAGGACTTCTTTGAATTTTATCATAAAAACAGAGAAATCAAGAAATATGATCTGATTTTAGGGAATCCTCCTTACATTCGTTATCAGTATCTTGAAGAAAAGCAACGAGAAGAGATGGCGAATATTTTGACTGCCCATGGAATGAAATCCAACAAATTAATTAATACATGGGTTGGGTTTATGGTTGCTTGTGTTCATATGCTAAATTCAAATGGTAAAATTGCATTTGTAATTCCCGCGGAAATTCTTCAAGTTGGATATGCAGAAGATTTACGCTTATTTCTATCGAATGAATTATCAAAGATAACTTTGATAACATTTGAGGAATTAGTATTTCCAGGGATTGAACAGGAAGTTATTGTCTTTATTGGAGAGAAAGGAAATTCTGAAAAGGGCATCAAAATTATAGAATTGAATAATTTAGATGATCTAGAAAAGCTGAACATTCATACAAACGGATTTCAGAAGTTGAATCATGTACATGAGAAGTGGACTAAATATTTTACGACTATCAAGGAAAATGAGTTAATTACCTGTCTGAAAAAAGATAGACGATTCCAGAAACTGTCTGAAACAGGAATAATTAATATAGGAATTACAACAGGAAATAATAAATATTTTTCGGTAGATCGAGATACAGTAAATGCTTATGACTTATCAACTGTAGTACATCCATTAATTGGTCGAAGCTCTCATGCACATAGCATATATTTTTACGAAGAGGATTGGCGGAAAAATGTAGCACAGGGAAAAGCAGCATATTTAATTGACTTCCCTGATATTCCAATTGAAGAATATTCTCCCGGACAAAGAAGTTATATTGAGCTGGGGGAAAAAAATGGAGAGAATGAAGGATACAAATGTAAAATAAGAGAACGTTGGTATCGAATCCCTTCAATTTGGATTCCAGATGCGTTTTTTCTTCGAAGGAATAACTTATATCCAAAGTTTGTATTGAATTGTTGTGATGCGGTTTCTACAGATACGATGCACCGAGTAAAATTCAAGGAAGACATTGAACCGGAAAGGATAGTTTTGTCCTATTATAATAGTATCTCTTTTGCTTTTACAGAAATTTGTGGGCGAAGTTATGGAGGGGGTGTTTTAGAAATATTACCGGGAGAGGCTGGGAATATCCTGGTGCCAATTTTAGACGATATCCCTCTTGAAAGAATTCGAGAAATATTGAAAAAAGTAGATGAAATTATAAGAAATGGAGAGGATATAGAGATTGCGTTAGATTTTGTAGATAACGAGGTTTTAGTTCAATATCTACATGTAGAGGTAAATATTTGTGAGATGGCAAGAAGAATATGGAAAAAGATGCAACATAGGAGATTGAAGAGGGGGTGACAAACAGATATTTGTAAAAGATGATTGGTGAAAAGTGGACAGATGGCAATACTGTCTGTAATGAGATTGTAAGAAGTGGACGCTATACTAAAATTACAAAACAGATTTGGAGGTTTTAGCTATGGCGATACTTGAAACAAAGGATCTGCGAAAGATATATGGAAGCGGCGAAAGCGAAGTGCGCGCTCTGGACGGCGTATCTATTTCTGTGGACGAGGGGGAATTTGTGGCTGTAGTCGGCACTTCGGGCAGCGGCAAGTCCACGTTGCTTAACATGATTGGCGGTCTGGATCGTCCAACCTCCGGCGGCGTAGTCATTCGTGGAAAAGAACTGCTGAAAATGAAAGATGAGGAATTGACTATTTTCCGCCGCAGGAATATTGGTTTCGTCTTTCAGAATTACAATCTGCTTCCTGTCCTCAATGTGTACGAGAATATCGTGTATCCCATTGAGATTGACGGAGGAAAAGCCGATACGGAGTTTGTCCGGCAGATCATCCATACGCTTGGGTTGGAAAAGAAGCTTAAAAATATGCCGAATAACCTGTCCGGCGGCCAGCAGCAGCGAGTAGCGATCGCCCGTGCCCTTGCGACCAAGCCGGCTATTATCCTGGCCGATGAACCGACCGGCAATCTGGACTCCAGGACCAGCATGGACGTGATTCTGCTGATGCAGGCCGTCAGCAGGCAATTCCACCAAACCACGATCATGATCACTCACAACGAGGAAATTGCACAGATGGCGGATCGGACGATCCGTATTGAGGACGGGAAAGTTGTTTCGGGAGGTGTTAAGTATGCACGCTAACCGAAACAAAAGAGCAGTAAAAAAAGTGGAAAAAGGGATGATGAAAGCAAACCGCACCCGCAATCTGTTTGCAGTGTTTGCGATCATCCTCACTACCTTTATGATCACCACTGTTTTCAGCCTGGGCATTAACTATATGGAAAATATGGAGCTTATGCAGGTGCGGACTGCAGGCACAGGCGCCGACGTCTCCCTCGCGCTGCCTACGGCTGAGCAGGAACAGAAGATCAACTCTCTGGATTATGTGAAAACGATCGGCAGGCAGTATATGGTGGGTTCCGTTGCCGAGAAAAATGACGAGGGCCGGGAACTCTCTATTGTGCTTCAATATTACGACACAACGGAATGGGAAGACCACTATCAAAGAGCAATCAGCGATATCAACGGTTCTTATCCTGCGCAGGAAGACGCAATCATGCTGTCCGAGGATGCCCTTGAACAGCTTGGCATCGAAAACCCGACGCTGAATATGGAAATCCCCCTGTCCTATTATGATAAAAACGGTCATCAGGAAAGAATATTTACCTTAAGCGGCTGGTTTCATTCCTATACAGGCACGGGAATGGGATTCGTGTCGGCAGACTATTGCAAAGACGCGGGATACACTTTACAAGGGGAGGGGGTACTCTCTCTTTCCCTGAACAAAATGCCGGACGATTTTTGGCGCATTCAGGATGACGTGCAGTTAAACGACGATCAATCCTTCAGAGGCGCGGTTTCTATGAGTTCCTCGAATGGTTCTGTGATCGCAATGGTTATTTTTCTGGTATTGTTCATCATTGGAAGCGGTTATCTTCTGATTTATAATGTCCTGTATATCTCTATCTCAAAGGACACCCGGTTTTATGGGCTGATGAAAACCATTGGCACGACGCAGGCACAGATCAAAGCGATTGTAAAAAGGCAGGCCCTTATACTCGCCTGTATCGGCATTCCTGTTGGTATTGCATCAGCCACAGCCGTATCCTTCGGAATCGTTCCACTTTTTTTGCGGCAAGGATTTACAGAAGGGAAATCGGCTATGGACGCCGAGGTATTTTTCCATCCGTCCATTTATATCCTGTCCATTATCTTCTCTGCGATAACAGTGTGGATCGCTTGCAACGCTCCGGCAAAAAAGGCGGCGAAAATTTCTCCGATAGAAGCTCTGAGATACGAGAATTTTGCTCCTTCAAAAAAGAAAAGCAGAAACTCAACCAATGGCGGAAAGCTGCATGTGATGGCGCTTCATAATGTTTTCCGGGATAAGAAGCGGGCAATCCTCGTATTTCTGTCTCTGTTTATGGGGATCACCGTGATCCTGGGCGTAAACGGGGTGGCAGGAAGTATCAAGGGTGAAAATTATATAGAGGAATATTATGATTATGACTTTGAGTACATTGATACTCAGTTTACGCAATATGAGCGTGATACAAAAGAAATCCCGCAGTTTGACGAGCGTTTTGTGGAACAGATTGAGAATATTGACGGCATTGAGAGCGTAACGGTCGGAAAAACTATTTGGGCCGGTATTGACTTTGATGAAACCGTATTAGAAGAATTCATGCGGATGAAATATGAGGATAGCTCGTATATGGCAAAAGGCAGATCTTATGAACAGATGACTGCCAAGTTAAGAGAATATGCCAACGCCGGTGAATACGGATGTTATATTACAACGCTTGTGGATTACGACGCCCTGGAAAAATACGGTCAAAACCACGATACGCCGATTGATATAGAAGCATTCAGGCGGGGAGAAACAGCGATCGTGGGGATGGATGACGACCAGTTCGCTCCCAATGCCAGATTAGTCGGGAAAACACTGATGCTGACTGCCGACAGTACAGACGGTAAGGCGACCGATTTTCCTATTGGCGGGGCTTTCACTTTTGATGACTATTCCAACACCCTTTCAGACGGGATAGACCGGCGCAAAGACCTTGAGATCGTGCCCAATGTTATATTTGTCAGTGAAGCGGGGATGGAACGTTTATCGCAAGAAGGGATTATTTCCGGTATCGGTGTAGATATTAAGGATATGAGCGAGTTAGAACGAGTCGACCGCGAACTTCGATCGGTGAACGGCACATTGACAACATCTGAGTGGGAGTTCAACAGTACGGTCGGCCAACTGGAAGAATTTGATCAAATGTTTTATTCTGTCAATCTGTTAGGGAACGGTGCAGCAATCCTGCTCATTGTGCTCGGACTGACAAATTTCGTCAATGTGATGCTTACCGGCGTCATGGCGAGGAAAAAAGAGTTCGCTGTTATGGAAAGTATCGGTACGACAAAGACGCAGATAAGCAGGATACTGACTTTGGAAGGCGGCATCTACGCCATCATCTCTACTTTGCTGATCATGACACTGGGGAATGCTTTTCTCCTGCTGGTGGCAGACGCGGTGCCGGGCATCGCGAACTATGCAAAGTTTGAGTACCCTGCCCTGCTGGTAGTCTGCCTGATCGCGGCGATCTTTGCGATATGTCTGAGCGTTCCGTCGATCGTCTATAAAGCGATTTCCGGAGAAACGGTTATTGAGCGGCTGCGCGATTTTGAAAACTAGGTAAATTTTCGGAAAGGCGGCGGGGGTTACGGCTATGGCAAATATTTTTTTACTGGAAGACGATCAGCTTTTGAGCAAAGGAATTTCCATTGCTCTTGAAAAGGATGGGCATGCTGTTACAGAAGTCTACGGCTATATTGATGCCTTACAGAGATATCAAAGCCAAAAGTATGATCTGTTTCTGCTTGACGTCAATCTGCCCGATGGCAGCGGAATGGAATTCTGCAAAAAGATACGGGAAACTGCGGATACCCCGGCGCTGTTTTTGACGGCTAATGATACAGAGCAGGATATGCTGGAGGGATTTGGCGCCGGCTGCGACGACTATATCCCCAAGCCATTTTCAATCGAAGTTCTGAGAAAAAAAGTGCAGGCGGTCTTAAAGAGGACGATCGGCGGAAATACGCGGATACGGTATAAGAATCTGGAAGTGGATATCGATAAATGCCTTGTCTTACTAAGCGGCGAAGAAGTTCACCTTACTTCGACGGAATACAGACTGCTTCGCTGTTTAATAGAGAACAGGGGCAGGATCGTGACGAAAGCCATGCTTCTGGAACAACTCTGGGATATAGATGGAAACTTTATTGACGAGAATACGGTGCGTGTAAATATCAAGCGGCTGCGGCAGAAACTAAACGATATAAATCAGGAATATATTGTGACTGTTTTTGGTATGGGTTATACCTTTGGAGATTGACGATGAAGCATTTTGGAGTTTACAGAAAACTGATTTTGACCGCAGGGACCGTCGTATCGGCGATATCGGTCGGCGCTGTGCTTTTGATGGAAAGCGTTTCTGCTCCTGTGCTTTTTATTGCCTGTGCCTTTGCGGCTTTATGCGGATCTTTATTTTTGCTCGACTCTCTGCACAACCGATATCACGATGATTTATTAGAACAGATCACGCTGCTCGTTGAGACTTTGGTGGAACAGCAGGAACGGATCATTTTTCCGGAAAATGAGGACACACTGACTGCCCGTCTGCAGCATCAGCTTTTGAGGCTCCGCAATATTTTAACGGCGCAGAATCAAATGCTGGCTCAGGAAGAGGAGCAGATTAAGACGCTGATCTCCGATATTTCCCATCAGATCAAAACACCTGTGGCGGCGGCAAATACCTTCGCACAGCTGCTGGATGATAAAGAGTCATCTGACGGAGAATGCGGCGAATACCTTGCCGCGTTACAGACTTCCCTTGAAAAGCTGACCTTTTTGACAAACAGTCTGATTAAGATGTCCCGTCTGGAATGTGGCATTATCAGTCTGAAGCCCGAAAAGAGCAGTCTGAATGGTGTTGTCCTGCAGGCGGTAAAAACAGTGTATGCCAAAGCGAAAGAAAAAAACATAACGATCACCTTTGACTGTGTACAGGATTTTGACGCTGTGCTTGATTTCAACTGGACCGCAGAAGCCGTTGCCAATGTACTTGACAATGCAGTAAAATACTCGCCGGATGGCGGAGACATCGGATTGACTATTACAGAATACCCGTCCTGGCTGCGTCTGGATATAGCCGATAACGGTATCGGGATACCCGAAGAAGAGCAGGCAAAGATTTTCGGCAGGTTTTACAGAGGAAAGCAGTCGGCTGGTGTTGACGGCGTGGGGATCGGTCTGTATCTGACGAGGGACATTATCAATAAGCAGCATGGCTATATCAAGGTTGCGTCTGATAAAGGAGGGAGCACTTTCTCGATTTTCTTTAAAAAGCCGACATCATGAGTGGACGTCGCGACATGGTTTTTTGTGGATAATAAGCCGAAAATATGGTAAACTGAAAGAGCAAAAGAAAGATAATGAGGTGTAAGAATGGGATTGTTATATACGATTGGTCATTCCCGATACGAATTTGAATTTTTTGCAGACTTGTTAAAAAAGTTTGAGATAACTTATCTGCTTGATGTCAGAAGTACTCCATATTCCAAATATGCAGAGACGTTCAACAGGGAACAGCTTGAAAGCTCGCTGTCGACAGAAGGGATCAGGTATTTCTTTATGGGGAAATTTTTTGGCGCAAGGCCAGACAACATTGCTCTGTACAGCGAGGAGGGATATCTGGACTTTGAAAAGACGTCCCATTCGGCTATGTTTATCAAGGGGATGGAGAGTGTAAAATTAGGCTTAGACAGAGGAAATAATATAGCGTTGATGTGTACGGAGAAAGATCCTATGGATTGTCACAGGGCTATTATGGTGGCGAGGGCGTTTTCTTTAGATGGGATCGAGGTAAAACATATTCTTCCGGATGGAACGTTCCAGACGCAACAGGAATTAGATATGAGACTATTAAATAAATATTTCCCGGACAGGGCACAGTTATCGATATTTGATTATAATGATCCCGCAAGTGATGAAGAGATCATAAAGGCCGCTTATCGAGAACGCAACAAAGAAATCGGGTATCGGTTAAAACAAAATGAAAAGGCGATTGTATAGGGAGAAATCAGGTATGCAAATTTTTACAATTGGGTTTACAAAAAAGAGCGCAGAAGAGTTTTTTAATTCGATTCGGGATCATCATATAGAACTGCTGATAGATGTCAGGCTGAATAATCAGTCCCAGCTGGCCGGTTTTACAAAGGGAAGGGATCTTGCTTTCTTTTTAAAAGAAATCTGTAATTGCGAATACAGTCATGAGGTCCGATTTGCGCCGGCAAAAGAGATACTGGACGGGTATAAAAAGAATCAGATAAGCTGGGAAAAATATGAGGTTGAATACAATGAACTGATAAAAAGAAGAAATGTTACAGACATTTTTAAAACAGAATATCGGAAATACGATCATGTGCTGCTGCTGTGTTCGGAACCGACACCCGAACATTGTCACAGAAGATTGCTGGCGGAAGCTCTTAGTAAAGAAACAGGAGATAAAGTTGTTCACATATAACAGAGGAGGATATGTATTATGGGGAACATCAGGATGGCAGTATTAACAAAATCGGCTAAATATGGTAACAACTGTGTCGCGGGGATCGACCTGAGTAATGGTCAGTGGGTAAGACTTGTGACAGGGGATGAAGCAAGTCATGGCGCTGTATCAGACAAGGCTCTGATCTGCAAGGGCGGCAGGAGCGTTGAAGTTCTGGACGTCATAAACGTCCCTGTACTCAGGAAGTGCGATGATAGTATCCAGCCGGAAAATGTTTTACTTGATGAGGATGCATGTATTGAGATAACAGGAAAAATGACGCTTGATGATGTGCTGAAAATCCATCCGTTAGAAAGAAAAAGAAACATTTTGGGAAACGATTACGCATATATCACAGAGGCACGGGTAGATACAGTGGGGTATTCTCTGATCCTAGTTGAAGTATCTGATTTAGTCATCCTCCAGGAGGAGAACACGGAAGGAAAAACGAAGATGAAAGCCAGGTTCGTGTATCAGGGAACCGAGTATGAGAATATGTCCATAACAGACCGCAAATATTATCTAACCCCAAGCGGCACCAGATTTGAAAGAGCCGTATTAGTTGTCAGTATCGGAACCCCGTATAAAGGCAGGTATTATAAATTTGTGTCTGCGATTTTTACCTGGCATCCGGATAAGTTTGCAAAGAACTGATCGCAATGAGTTTATTTCAGCAGATCGTCTATCATCCGTGACGCTTCGCTCCGTGTGATCGTATCCGGGTCCCAGTCGGGGATTATCTGCTTTTTGCGTATCAGGCTATTTATAAATGCCACTTGTTTCGGAGTCGCCGGTTGAGGCTTTCTAACTTTATATGTAAGCTGGACCGGCTTGAAGAGCCTCGGTTCCTTCTCCTCAAAATAATGCGCCAGAGTCTGATAGAGCTTTGCTGTAGCCAGTGCGTCGTGGTATGCTCTGTGGGCGGACCGGTTCTCAATATGATAGTAGTCGCACAGACTTCCGAGACTCTTGGACTCCAGGTCCCGGTGGACTTTCTGTGCGATCTTAAGGGTATCGATCCCCATTTTTTCAAAAGGCTGCCCCTCGGCAGCGGCGCTGCACTTCATAAAGCTGTAGTCGAAGGAGATATTGTGTCCGATCAGGATATCGTCCCCGCAGAAATCAAGGAAATCCGGTATGACCTGGCAGCGGGGACGGGCGTCCGACACCATTTCGTCTGTGATCCCTGTAAGAGAAGTGATCGCGGGAGCGATAGAGCCGGTCGGTTTTATGAATTCCATGAACCGCTCGGCCACTTTTCCATCCCGAACTTTCAGCGCGCCGATCTCTATGATCTCGTTTTCGAGCGGACTTAATCCTGTTGTTTCAACATCAAATGCGATATACGATCTCAGCATAGTATAATCCTCCTGATACAACTTCTCTTTTCCTGAGTATTATACTTTAAAATGACAGAAAATGACAGTGGTATTTCGCGGTCTTGTTTTCTCTGTGCTGCGATCGTGGCGGCTATTATTCCCCTACAGATAATCTTTTAGTTTTTTCATGAGTTCCTCTTCTGTGTGAATGATCTTCTGTGTGAGATCGGCAGCCTTTTTGTCTGCATTTTCATACTGATGGGCTTTCTCTCCCAGTGTCTTGATGCCCATGGTGCATCCATCCATGAGGATCTTGGCGATCTGTGTGTTATCGCTGTCAAAGGACAGTTTCATTCCGGTCGTAAACCACGAAAACGTACTAGCCAGGATGCCGGGAGATTTCTCTTCATTGCCCGACTCCCTGAGCAGGGAGGCGGCTTCCTCCTCCAGCCGGCGGTGTTTCTCCGTGTAGTCGCTGATAAGCTGGCGGAACTCCTGGTCCTTTACATACTTTACTATCTGCTCAAAGCTCTCGACTGCCATTTTGCATCCGATACAGCATTCTTCAAGAAGTTTCCTTGTCTGTTCGTCCATATACGTCTCCTTTTTTTGAAAGTATTCTTTGTACTTTTTCTGATAATATGCATGAAAAGGGCGAAAAACAGGGCTCTGAGATTGATTTTTGACCGTGCATGCCATATAATGAACCCGAACCGGAGCAATCCCGATCCTGATGCGGGATGTTCACACTTACCAAGATCGGTTCTAAAATAATACAGAAAGGGGAAAGCTATGCTAAAAGGAAAGACAGTCCTCCTCGGAGTTTCGGGCAGCATAGCTGCGTACAAGACGGCAAATCTCGCCAGCGCTCTTAAAAAACTGGACGCGGATGTGCATGTTCTGATGACGCAGAATGCAACGAACTTTATCAACCCGATCACCTTCGAGACGCTCACGGGCAATAAGTGCCTGGTCGATACGTTTGACCGGAACTTTGAGTTCAGTGTGGAGCACGTCTCTCTTGCGAAGCAGGCAGACGTAGTGATGATCGCGCCGGCCAGCGCCAATGTGATCGGGAAGCTCGCCCATGGGATCGCGGACGACATGCTTACGACGACAGTGATGGCGTGCAAATGCAGGAAGATCGCGGCGCCGGCGATGAACACGAATATGTTTGAGAATCCGGTCGTACAGGATAATCTCAGGACGCTCATTCGCTACGGCTACGACGTCATCAGCCCGGCGGCGGGATACCTTGCATGCGGCGACACAGGCACGGGAAAGATGCCGGAGCCGCAGATACTGCTTGAGCATATCCTGCAGGAGATCGAATGCGAGAAGGACATGCAGGGACTTAAAGTCCTTGTGACGGCGGGGCCCACGCAGGAAGCCATTGATCCGGTGCGCTATATCACGAATCATTCGACCGGGAAGATGGGATATGCCGTCGCGAAGATGGCGGCAAGGCGAGGGGCGGCGGTGACGCTCGTGACTGGACGGACCGCGCTTAAGGAGCAGTTGTTCGTGGATACGGTACCGGTCAGGTCCGCGAGAGATATGTACGAGGCAGTGACAAGCCGTGCTGCAGACCAGGACATCATCGTCAAGGCGGCGGCCGTGGCAGATTATCGGCCGAAGTATGTGAGCGATCAGAAGATGAAGAAGAGCGACGCAGGGCTTGTGATCGAACTGGAACGCACGGACGATATCCTCGCGCATCTCGGGGAGACCAGACGAACGGGACAATTTCTGTGCGGGTTTGCCATGGAGACAGAGAACCTGCTGGAAAACTCCAGGAAAAAGCTGGAGAAGAAGCATCTCGACATGATTGTGGCAAACAGCCTGAGAGTCGAGGGCGCCGGATTCGGCGGTGACACGAACATCGTTACGATCATTACAAAGGACGGGGAAGTCTCACTCGGGAAAATGTCAAAAGAGGAGACAGCCATGCAGATTCTTGACAGGATCATGCAGATCAGAAAGGTCCGGGAGTATTGATCTGCGAAAGAAAAGGACAACTGAATAATGTAACAAGGGAAATGATACAGAATTAATATTCTGTGCCAAAAGTATTGTATCCCGCAAGGGAATGATAACAAGGAGGCATCAACTATGAATAATTTAACAACACAGAAACCCGCAGGAAGCAGATACAGCACGATGAGCATGGTCCAGGTGGCGATATTCGGTGCGATCATATGCATCATGGCCTTTACCCCCTTTCTGGGCTATATCCCGCTTGGATTTACCAGGGCGACGATCATACACATCCCTGTCATCATCGCTTCACTGCTGATGGGACCGAAAAAGGGCGGTGTGCTCGGTTTCCTGTTCGGTCTGACGAGTTTTATCAATAATACGATCAATCCCACAGCCACGTCGTTTGTATTTACGCCGTTTTACAGCATCGGTGAGATCAGCGGCGGCATAGGGAGTGTGATCATCTGTTTTATCCCACGTATCCTGGTGGGCGTTATCCCGTACTTTGTATATAAACTTGTGCTCAGGTTTGTCAGTGAAGATACAAGGAACAAGGGTGTATCGAGCGTCGGTCTTGTGCTGGCCGGAGTATCCGGAGCGCTTGTGAATACTCTGCTCGTTATGAATCTTATTTATGTGTTTTTCAGGGAGCCATATGCACAGGCAAACGAAGTGGCCACATCGGCGGTATACACGTTTATCTTGTCCGTGATCGGTATCAACGGCGTCCCGGAGGCGATCGTGGCGGGTATTCTTACTCTCTGTATAGGGAAAGTGCTCATGAAGAAAAATGTAAAGGAAAGGCTGGGCTTTCGGAAATGATCTTGGCTATTGATATCGGGAACACGAATATTGTGATCGGATGTATCGAGGGGAGAGAATGTATCTTCGTCGAGCGTCTTTCTACAGTCCGCACAAAGACAGAACTGGAATATGCCATAGATATTAAAAGCGTGCTTGATATCTATCATATCAGGAGGACGGATCTTGAGGGAGGGATTATTTCTTCTGTTGTGCCTCAGATCACGACAGTGGCAAAACTCGCAGTTGAGAAGATATTAAAGAAAGAAGTGCTGGTTGTAGGAGCCGGGATTAAGACCGGCCTGAATATCCGCATTGATAATCCGGCCCAGTTAGGCAGCGATCTTGTAGTCGATTCTGTAGCTGCCATTGCGGAGTATGAGGCCCCTCTTCTTGTGTTTGATATGGGGACCGCGAATACAGTGTGTGTCATTGACAAGGATAAAAATTATATCGGAGGCATGATCTATCCCGGAATCGGCGTCTCGCTGGATTCGCTGACCTCAAAAGCGTCCCAGCTTGGCGGCATCAGTCTGGAAGCGCCCGGACATATTGTCGGGAAAAATACGGCGGAATGTATGAAGAGCGGCATCATCTACAGTGCGGCGGCGTCTATCGACGGGATCATCGACAGACTCAGAGATGAGATCGGCGGCAGAATTACTGTGATCGCTACAGGAGGATTGGCCAAGAAGATCATACCGTACTGCAGACGGGATATTATACTGGATGACAATCTGCTTCTCAAAGGGCTGTCCGTCATCTATCGGAAGAACAGGAAGTGAAAGGCGGAGACCTGCCAATACAAAAAGATGGAGAGCGGCTGTGCAGGCCGGCTCTCCATCTGTCTTTTCACGTCAGCTCCGGGATATAACGCCCGGCAGCAACCCGATGTTACAGAGTGTCTCCCCGCTTGATGTATCCCGGTTTCTCCGGCGAAGCGATGATCCTCTTTCCGCGGATCAGTCGTGCATGCTTGTCTACCATCATATTCTCTACATGGACGCCCTTTCCTATTATGACGTCGGCGCAGACTACACAGTTCCTGACGACTGCTCCGGGTTTGACCGTGCAGCCTCTTCCGATGATGGAATTCTCGACTTCACCCTCGATGATACAGCCGTTTGATACGACAGAAGAAGTAACTTTGCTGCCTGCATAATATTGTGTCGGGCAGGAGTCGTTTGTACGGGTGTAAACCGGCCACTCGTCGTCGAACAGGTTCATCGCGTTCTTCAGATCGATCACTGACATGTTGGCGTCATAATAGCTCTTGAAGTCTGTGATCGCCGCGAAATACCCTCTGTGCGGAACGGCGCGGATATCAAGCTCCTCGCATTCTTCGTCGATGATATCGGCGAACGTGTACATGGAGGACGTCTTATGGGCTTTCTGTACGAGGTCAAGGAAGAGTTCCTTTGTCATCACATAGGTGTCCATGGAAATGTTTCTGTTCTTGGCATTTCCACGGTTTGGCTCGATAGAGAGGACGCCTTTCTGTTTGTTGATATTAAGTGTATCACAACTGAAGAATGCTTCTTTGGCATTATCCACAGAGTGGTACATCATGGAGATATCAGCTCCTGATTCCACATGGGCGTCGAGGAACTGGCTGTAGTCTGCGGTGTAGATCATATAGCTCGGAGCGATCACTACATATGGCTGGGGCATGCGCTCGATACAGTCCAGATTCTCGATATAAGCTGCGATATCTGTACTGTAGATATTGCCGACCTCTCCGCCTTCTGCATACATGATACTCAGTTTCCCGCGCTTGGAGTTGATATTGTAGTGGCGTCCGGTACCCAGATGTTCAGTCAGGGAACGCGGTTTTCTGCGCACGTAGACCTGAATATTGTCGATCCCGCTGTTGCTCATATTGGAGATCGGGAAGTCAATGATGCGGTACCTGCCGAGGAAAGAAAAAGCTCCTACCGGACGGTAGTCCTGGAGTCCGGCTACCTGAATGTGATTTCCGGCAAAATTAACGATTCCGAATGCCTTATTCATATTATTCATCCCCCTTTACACGTTTTGCGACAAGTTCGATGTTCTCACTGTCAGCGCTGCCTACAACAGCATTTTTGCCAATCTTCACGCCATCGGCGACTAGGGCGCGCGTTACAACGGCTCCCTCGGCTACTACAGCCCCGGGCATCAGAACACTGTCGATGACTTTGGCGCCGGTTGCCACCTTTGCATCGGTGAACAGCACAGAATTCCTGACCTCGCCGTCTACGAGACATCCCTGGGTGATGAACGCGCAGTCGATCACTGCGTTGGCCCCGATATACTGAGGGAGTGCGGTTACGTCTTCTGTATAGATCTTCCATGAGGGATCGTTGAGATCCAGCCCGTTGTTCTTTTTGAGAAGATCCATGTTGGCTTCCCAGAGAGAATCGATCGTCCCTACATCCTTCCAGTATCCTTTGTACTTATAGGCAAATACATTTTTCCCTTCGCTTAAAAGTGTGGGGATGATATCTTTGCCAAAGTCGTGGGAAGAATCGGGATCTTTCATATCGGCAAGAAGCATCTTCCTGAGTGTCTTCCAGTTGAAGATATAGATACCCATGGATGCGAGATTGCTCTTCGGATGTTCCGGCTTCTCTTCAAATTCAACGATGCGCCCTGTCTCATCAGTGTTCATGATACCGAAACGGCTCGCTTCTTTCATCGGAACCTCGATGACAGCGATGGTCGCATCTGACTGACACTCTTTATGATAGGCGAGCATCTTGGAGTAGTTCATTTTATAAATATGATCTCCCGAAAGGATAAGCAGATAGTCGGGAGAATATGTGTCGATAAAATCGATATTCTGAGAGATCGCATCAGCGGTTCCTCTGTATACGTCGAGGTCTGCATCGGATTTTTCCCGGGGCGGAAGGACATACACACCGCTGTCTTTGGCGTCCAGGCCCCAGCGGCGTCCTGCTGCGACATAGCTGTTCAGGAGAACAGATTCGTATTGTGTGAGAACGCCGACAACATCGATACCACTATTTGCACAGTTGCTCAGTGGGAAATCGATAATACGGTATTTCCCGCCGTATGAAACAGCCGGTTTCGCCACCTTTTTCGTCAGCTCATGCAGACGTGAACCGCGGCCGCCAGCTAAAATCATAGCTAACATGTTATTTTGCTTCATAAATGAGCCCTCTCTTTCATTCTTACTGACTTTTATTATACATAGTTTTTTGGTACATTTCCACACCTCCAGAGCATTATTTAAAAGAATTTTGTTAAATAGAGACATGCGCGGAAAGCATTTTGTAAAAAGTGTTCATTTTATACAAAATTACCGTTTGAGAGGGAATGAATTTAAGGATTGACAATAAAAAAAGAACCGCATATACTATATTGTTAGTTACCGAACAGATTGCTTAGAAAGGAAGTGCGGCAGGCGATGTGTGACATGAACGGCCGGGATATACTTGACCCCGGACACGATGTGGGGCGGATGATAAATACGCTTTCGCATCAGTTGAAGAGGCAGATGTGCATACACGAGTCAGAGGACAGCCTGAAGACAAACATGCAGAGACTTGTGCTGCATTATATACTGTTTCAGTCTCTGCAGCGGGACATATACCAGAAAGATGTGGAAAAGGAGTTCCAGATCCGGCGCTCTACGGCCACAGGAACGCTCCAGATACTTGAGAAGAACGGGTTCATTACAAGAGAGCCTGTAAAAGAAGACGCCCGGCTCAAGAGGCTGGTTCCGACGGAAAAGGCAAAAGGAGTGAGAAAACATATCCTGGAGAATATCCGTTATGTCGAAGCTCTTCTGGTACAGGGCATTCCGGAAGAAAAACTGGCTGTCTGCAGGGAAGTGCTGGAACAGATGTCTGAAAATCTGTCGGTAGATGAAAAAAGGAGAGAGGAGATAACAGACCATGAATAGAAAATTACTTCGTTCCGTCAGGGAATACAAGCGTGAATCTTTTCTGACCCCTGTACTGGTCTGTCTTGAAGTGCTGATGGAAGTGCTGATCCCGCTGCTGATGGCGAACATCATCGACGTGGGGATCGCGAACGGCGATATGGGGTACATCATCCGGACCGGGGTGCTGCTCATCGTCATGGCGATGCTTGCACTTTTGTTCGGCGCGAAAGCGGGACAGCTGGGCGCGGTCGCGTCTTCCGGGTATGCGAAGAACCTGCGCCATGACATTTTTTACAAGATACAGGATTTTTCATTTGGAAATATCGACCATTTTTCAACGTCAAGTCTCGTGACGAGGATGACGACGGATATCACGAACGTGCAGATGGCGTATATGTTTACGATTCGTCTGCTGGCCAGGGCTCCGATCATGATCATCCTGTCACTGATCATGACGCTGACGATCAGCGTAAAGATAGCTGTCATCATGCTGATCACGGTGCCGATCCTCGGAGGCGCGCTGATTGCGATCGCAAAGATGGCGCATCCGCATTTTGTACAGGTGTTTGACGAGTACGACGTCCTCAATAATACTGTGCAGGAAAACGTCAATGCGGCGAGAGTGGTCAAAGCTTATGTGCGCGGCGACCACGAAGTTGAGAAATTCGGCAAGGTATCTACGCTCGTATTCAAGCTTTTCACCAAGGCGGAGAAGATCGTGGCATGGAACTCTCCGATCATGCAGTTTACAGTGTATGTCGTTGTTATTATCATGGTGCTCATCGGTGGTGAAAGTATCATCACGGGCACGATGCAGACAGGGGAGCTGACCAGCGTCATCGTGTATGCGCTCCAGATCCTGATGTCTCTGATGATGGTTACGTTCGTATTTACGATGATCATGATCGCAGAGGCGTCTACAGACCGTATTACCGAGGTGCTCGATGAAGTGCCGGAGATGGAAAATGCTGCGGATGCCGTCACAGAGGTGAAAAACGGAGACATTGACTTTGAACATGTGAATTTCAGTTATGCGGGGGAGGGCGGCAATCTTTCGCTGAAAGACGTAGACCTTCATATTAAGAGCGGGCAGATCGTCGGAGTCATCGGCGGTACCGGAAGCGCAAAGTCAACGCTCGTACAGCTTATTCCGAGGCTGTATGACGTGACCGGAGGTTCGGTGAAAGTAGGCGGCGTAGACGTCCGCAAGTATAATCTCGAGGCGCTGCGCGATCAGGTGTCCATGGTGCTCCAGAAAAACGTGCTCTTTACCGGAACTATTTATGACAATATTCGCTGGGGCGATGAAAATGCCAGTGATGAAGAAGTGCAGCGGGTATGTAAGCTGGCTCAGGCGGACGGGTTCATCCAGGAGTTCCCGGCGGGATATGATTCCATGATCGTAGAAGGAGGAAACAATGTATCCGGCGGTCAGAAGCAGAGACTTTGTATCGCCAGAGCCCTTCTCAAGAAGCCGAAGATCCTGATCCTCGATGATTCCACCAGTGCGGTGGACACCAGGACAGACGCTCTGATCCGTCAGGCGTTCCGCGAGGAGATCCCGGATACGACGAAGATCATCATTGCACAGAGGATCTCGTCTGTAGAGGACGCCGATATCATCATCGTCATGGACAATGGCGAGATCAACGGGATCGGCACATCAGAAGAGCTCCTTAAGACGAACAATATATACAGGGAAGTGTATGAATCACAGGTGAAAGGAGGCGGCGAAGATGAGTGATCAGACGAGCAGCAATGTACAGCCTGTCCGGCAGAGAGCGGGCGGAGGTCCGGCAGTGACAAAAGGGACGATCAAGACGGCGAAGCGGCTTCTGAGCTATGTGGTCAGCACATATAAAGTGCAGTTTGTTGTCGTGCTGATCTGTATCCTTATGAGTTCCGTTGCCTCGATCTCGGTGTCTCTGTCGCTGAAGTTTCTGCTGGATGACTATATCATTCCTCTGATCGGGCAGCAGAATCCGGACTATACAGAACTCTATCAGGCGTTGATGATCCTGGGAACGATCTTCCTGTTAGGTGTGATCGCCACATTTATTTACAGTTGGATGATGGTCGTGATCGGACAGGGCGTGCTCAAACGTGTCCGTGACGAGATGTTTGAGCATATGCAGACGCTGCCGATCCGATATTTTGATCAGAATACAAACGGTTCGATCATGAGTCTTTACACGAATGATACAGATACTCTGCGCCAGATGATCAACCAGTCGATCCCACAGGTGCTGATGTCGGCGTTTACGATCATCGTTACATTTATCTCGATGATCGTACTGAGCCCGATCCTGACAGTGCTCGCCGTACTGATGATCGTAGTGATGATCCTTGTATCCAGGATCGTTACAGGAAACAGCGGCAAATATTTCATCCGTCAGCAGCTCGATCTGGCAGACATTACCGGATTTGTCGAGGAACGCATGAACGGGCAGAGAGTCATCAAGGTATTTAACCACGAGAGGATATCGGAGCAGGAGTTTGACGAGCTTAACGAACGGCTTTTTACAAGCGCATCCAATGCGCATACATTTGCAAGTATGATGGGACCGATCATCGGGAATCTGGGTAATCTGCTGTTTGTACTCACCGCGGTATTCGGAGGATTCCTCTCGGTAGCGGGTATCGGAAATATCACATTGGGAGTCATGGCGTCCTATCTGCAGTTTACAAAGAGTTTTACCCAGCCGTTCATGCAGGTGGCTCAGCAGTTCAACTCCATCATCATGGCGCTCGCCGGTGCGGAGCGTATTTTCCGCATGATGGATGAACCGTCAGAAGTAGACGACGGTTATGTCACGCTTGTCAATGCGAAGAGAAATGCGGACGGCACCCTTTCAGAGTGCGAAGAGCGCACCGGGCTCTGGGCGTGGAAGCATCCTCATCAGGCGGATGGTACAGTTACCTATCAGGAGCTCAAGGGCGATGTCCGGTTCTATGACATGACATTCGGCTATACGCCTGACCATATGGTGCTCCACGATCTGACACTGTATGCGAAGCCGGGGCAGAAACTGGCGTTTGTAGGCTCTACCGGAGCGGGCAAGACAACGATCACCAACCTGATCAACCGCTTCTACGATGTGGCAGACGGCAAGATCCGCTATGATGATATCAACATCAATAAGATCAAGAAAGCAGATCTGAGACGGTCGCTGGGTATCGTGCTCCAGGATACGCATCTGTTTACCGGAACGATCAAAGAAAATATCCGCTACGGAAAACTGGATGCAACTGATGAAGAAGTAATAAATGCGGCAAAACTGGCACATGCAGACGGATTTATCCGCATGCTGCCAAACGGCTATGACACACACTTAAGCGGCGACGGAGAAGAGCTTTCTCAGGGGCAGAGACAGCTTCTGGCAATCGCGAGAGCCGCGATCGCTGATCCGCCGGTACTGATCCTTGACGAGGCGACGTCCTCTATCGATACAAGAACTGAACAGATCGTGCAGAAAGGTATGGATAACCTGATGAAAGGGCGTACCGTATTCGTAATTGCTCACAGACTCTCCACCATCCGCAACAGCGATGCGATCATGGTGCTTGAGCATGGACGGATCATCGAGAGAGGAACACACGAAGAACTGTTGAAACTGAAAGGAACCTACTATCAGTTATACACAGGGAAATTAGAACTTTCGTGATGGCTACAAGCCGTGCAACGATAACAAAAGTGTCTGACGAGAGTTTACTCTCGGGCAGGCACTTTTTGTTATCGTTATAGGGCGCCAGCCCGCGACTGAGATGAAGCGGCGAAGCTGCGGAATCGAAGTCGAGCACGGCGGATGAGTGGAAGGCGTAGGGCGCCAGCCCGCGACTGAGATGAAGCGGCGAAGCTGCGGAATCGAAGTCGAGCGCGGCGGATGAGTGGGTTTAGAATATACTAAATTATTTTGAGATATTGAAAAGTTCATCTGCATGGGTTATATTATTAAAAACTTATAACAGGAGGGGATTATGTTGACGACAAAGCTGAGGGCGCTGGCCTATGGTGAAGTACGGCTGAAAGATCCGTTTCTCATCAGAAGTATGGAGTTGGAGAAGGGATACCTCCTCTCTCTGGATGCTGACCGCCTGCTGGCGGGGTTTCGAGAAACTGCGGGAAAAAAGGCGAAGGGCATGCTCTATCCGGGATGGGAGAGCACGGAGATCAGAGGGCATACGATGGGACATTACCTGACGGCGCTTTCTCAGTTATGGGCCTATGGACATGATCCGGAGATATTTGACAGAATCAGTAAGATCATAGACGAGCTTGCGGAGTGTCAGAGGGATGACGGATATATGTGTGCATTTCCGGAAGCGCTGTTCGACCGTGTGGAGAGAAAAGAACCGGCATGGGTGCCGTGGTATACCATGCATAAAATCATTTCCGGTGTTACTGCGGTCTACAGGCTGTGTGGGATACAGAAAGCATACAGGATAATGAAAGGCCTGGCGGACTGGACGGCGTCACGGGTACTCTCGTGGAGCGGGGCGATGAGGGATGCGGTCCTGGCAGTGGAGTATGGAGGGATGAACGACTGCCTGTATGAAGTCTATGAGATTACAGGAGAAGAGGATCATGCGAAAGCTGCAGCCGGATTTGACGAGATGCCGCTGTTCCAGGCGATGGCGGACGGCAGAGATATTCTGGACGGACTTCATGCCAACGCGACGATCCCTAAGATAATCGGAGGGTTGAAAAGGTATGCTGTTCTGGAAGAAAAGGAGCCGTTTTTTCTGGAGATGGCAGAGCGTTTCTGGGACATGACAGTGCGTCATCACACCTATATCACCGGGGGAAACAGTGAATGGGAGCATTTCGGGAAACCGGATATTCTGGATGGGGAACGGACCGCGTGCAACTGTGAGACATGCAATACTTATAATATGCTGAAACTGACTTCCCTCCTGTTCCGGCTGACGGGAAAGAAGAAATATGCGGACTATGATGAACGGGCGTACGTTAACGCTATTCTCTCGTCTCAGGATCATAAGACGGGGATGACAACGTATTTTCAGCCTATGGCATCGGGATATTTTAAAGTGTATTCCCGCCCCTATGATAATTTCTGGTGCTGTACGGGGACCGGCATGGAGAATTTTACAAAACAGTGTGAGGGGATCTGTTATGCGGGAGAGGATATCCTGTATATTAACCGTTATGTATCTTCGGAGATTGAGTGGAAAGAGAAAGGCGTGCAGGTCGAACTGGAAGCGGAATTACTGAAAGAGCAGCCGGTCTCTGTACGGGTACGGGGAAATAAAGGCGCGACCGGTACGTGGAGACTGGCGGTGAGGATACCGGAGTGGACTGCAGGGGAACCGCAGATATCCTGTTGCGTAGGGGTGCGTCGGATCCATCAGCAGAAAGACGGATATGTCCTCTTTGAAGGACGGTGCCGGGATGTGGGAGAAATAAAGATCGTGTTCCCGATGAAGATACAGGTGCACGGGCTTCCGGATCATCCATGTGCGGCCGCGTTTACATACGGACCGTTTGTGCTGAGCGCAGATCTGGGAACGGAATATATGGAGACAGGAACGACAGGGGTTGACGTCACGGTTCCGCTGCGGAAACCGGGGGTGAACGAGTGTATCTTGTATGACCGGCAGGAGAAAAATGGAACGAAGGCCGGGTGGGCGTCGGCTGCGGATCTTGCGGCGTCAAAGATGATGAGGGCGGACGGAGAAGAGATGCGGTTTATACTCCGGGATGCCGGGGAGAGAGAACTTGTATTCTCGCCCCATTTCCTGAAAAACCAGGTGAGATACGGGATTTATTTCTACCTGTATGAAAAGGGAAGCGAAGCGTACGGAGAATACTGCCTTGAACAGGAGAGAAAAGAATATGTGATGGCACACCGCAGGGAAGTGATTCCCCTGGGGAACGACCAGTATGAACTGGCCCACGGGATACAGGGGAGAGATACAGAGGCGGTGCATATCGCGGGAAAAAGAGGGAGGAGCGCAAAGCCCGGAGGATGGTTCTCGTATGAGATGGACATACCGGAAGAGAAATGTGCGCTTGCCGTGACGTGGGGAGGATCCGGGGCCTGCCGCATTTTGGCGGACGGAGTACTTATCGGCGGGGAAGAGAACGCAGACGAAGATACCGGGTCCTGCGAAAAAGAAATCCCCCTCCCTGCAAAATACGCGGGGAAGAGGGTGAGGATAGAATTCAGGAACACCGATCCAAAAAGAACGCTCTGTCTCCTGAATGAACTGTGCATCTCTGTGAACAGATAAAGGCTATTCAAAGTGTTCTCCTGACGCTTCCAGGTCGTTTTCCAGTTCGTCCGGGATATATTTGCGGAATATGTAGACAAAGATATTTGAAGTGACATATCCGGTCAGCCCGGCCCCGCAGCAGAGGAAAAGACCGGCGAAAGGCGGGAAAGAAAACAGGAACAGCGCGAAAGTTCCATATATGACGATGAGAAGAAGCGAGCACGGAAAATGGCGGAACGACATGATGAGCGCGTTCTTTACATTTTCAAAAACAGGATTTTCAAACTTTGCCTGTACAGGAAAAATGTAAATAAAGAGAAAGAGCAGAGGAACGAGAAAGACCGAGCAGCTTACAAGCATGAAAGTGCCTGTAAAGCTGTCAAGCGCCATTCCTATACGCAAGTCGCAGAGAAAAACGAATCCGACCATGAGCAGAACGAGCCATATGACGGTGGACTGCCTGAAATTCTCGCGGAAAGAGCGGCGGAAATTCTGGCCCACATAACCCTCGCCGGTCCGTATGCGTTTCATACAACTGTAGTAAAGGGCGGTCGTGGAAGCGCCGATGGTAACGATCGGGAGACTGTAGACCAGCCACAGGAAATGCAGCGTGACGATATCAGCCACAAAATATAAAAAGCGTGAAAACAAACTGTCGTAGGAAAACAGATTCATAGAAAAACTCCTCGTATTATATAGTAGTAGTGTTTATAGACCCTCTCCAAGGTCTGTATGCTATACTGTTTGGAGATACTGTGGATTGGTGAAAAACTCCTACCACTCGATGGTTTAAGAAAGGCTCCAACCACAGTCTCTTT
>CASFID010000025.1 GCA_949294665.1 uncultured Eubacteriales bacterium | reverse complement strand
TTTGATTTGCTGCTCTTTAACATAATAGGGCAAACACGGAAGTGGGAATCAGCGGTCCCGTTCCCGTGATCACTGATCTAAATCTCCGTGACAAGTGATCTATTTATCCGTGAACGATGATCTATTCACGCGTAATATACAAAAAGTTCAGAATATAAGATCAACATCATCCCGACAGATCCTGCGAATTACAGATCCATGCGGGAAGTGTACGGGTTGGATCCAGCATTAAGCGAGTAAACTCGCAGGTAACAATTAATTAAGTGCGGTATCCCTGTTCCGGACTCACGGTATCATAGCTCCGGACTTCCGGTATCCGTTCCTCCGGAACAGGGGTACATTTTTACCGTAATATACATATCCGTGAGTAATGGGCAATTCATGCGTAACATACACCTTTTGTACTTTTTCTTCACATAGTACCACTCCTCTTGTCCAAAATCATGAAAGATATCTCCATTTAACATATTTTGCTTTAGTCCTCATCCCCTCAATTTCATTAAGCGGAGTATATTCTTCAGCTTGCTTATCCGCCCATGCTTCATATCTCCAATTAAAATTCGACCATTGCGGATTATCAAGAAAGCTACTTAGGCATTCGTGTAAACCGGACTCCATACTTTTGTAGCTATATTTCCCACATATGTTCTCTATTTTATTATTATCGAAAATACGATCAAAAAGCCGATCATATTTAATTTGCCATGGGCTCCATACTTTTTGTAAGCCATCTGAATTATCAATCATCTTTACTTTAGGTCGTTTATTCATTTTTTTCTCGATAATATCTAAATATATCTCTAGAATGTTTTCCCAAGTAGCAACTTCATTGTTTACAATTTGAAATATCTGTCCTAGTGCATTTTTATTTCCGATAAGATTGATGATTGTCGCTGCCACATCGGGTCCGTATGTCAAAGATGTTTTACTCTTTGCAATATCTTTAGGAAATACTATCGTTCGTCCCTTAAGCGCCCTATACAGCCAATTCTCTTTTTCATATACTCCTAACTGAAGGCGTTGATTGTTATATGTTATATAGGGCCGAATTATAGTCCAATTCTGTTGCTTATGATTTTTTAAAAGATCTTCTTCTCTTGCTTTCACCAGAGCATATTCATCTGTTTGTAAATAAATTTGATCCGAACATACGTCCAGCAAACGCGGCGATTCCTCTGTCACATTCTCTTCTGCCGGTGCATAAACGCGGCTAGAACTAAAAAAGAAGTACTGTTTTGTATGCGACAGAATTTTATCTAATCTCTTTTTCAATTCATCTGGTGTATAAATCATAAAATCGATAATCACATCATAATTTTTTCTCATAAGCAATTCAAAAAAAACATCATCTTTCGCATTTCCTTGAATATAGTGCATCTCATGTGATGAAGGTATTTTTTTCCTACTTGTTACATACAATCCATGCCCACTCTTTTTTAACAAATTAACTAAAGGGATGCCCATGGCACCTGTTCCACCAAGTATCAATATTTCCATATATTCATCCTTTATAAAAATTCACCATTAATATCATCAAAAATGCTTTACAAAAATACTTCCTTGCAATTATCTAATTATTTTTTTTACAATTTCCACACCTCTATCTCCTAAAATTCCCTTCACCACCTTTTTAGCAACGCTGCTCTTATCAACTTCTCCAATTCTACTTACTAGTCTTAATGCTTCGCTTTCATCTTCAGATGATGTAAACACTTCAAAAATAATTGGTTTTTCTTGTCCATTATTTGATGCAAAACATTCCATACTCTTAAAAAACTCTTCTTTCGTTGATGCAGTTAAGTATAAAAAACCCAAATCTTCCGCATAATGTTTGATTAGCATATGAGATTTATTTCCATAATGTCCCGCAGCAGCTATAAACAAATCTGCCTGCTGCCCAAACCTTGATCCAAAATGATTGTAATTTCTAAATTCAGCTCCTTTTCCGTTATTAACTATTAATAATCTCAAATTTGCCCCCAAAGCTCTGTTTCCAATGGAATTCATATCATAAAAAAAAGCCAAATCCCCAACAAAGCCAAAATATAATTTATCCCTGTTATGTAAAGATGCACCTAACAAACTGGATACACATCCATCAATACCAAATCCACCAGTATTAGAATAACATCTCACAGTTTTAGGTAAATCAAATATATTCCAGGATCTAAGTGAATTTAAAATTCCAAAATGAACAACACTGTGGTCAGGAATATGTTCTGAAAGTTTCTGCGCAATCCATAAATTTGAAAAAGGCAGTTCAGGTATTTTTTTTAATAATTCTTTACGTTCATTCTTCCATTCTTCTGCATAATTCATCTCCTGTTCGATATGCGCTTCTCTATTATTATATTGTTCAAAAAAAGATTCTTCTTCCATTTCAAAAACATATTCCAACTTTTTAAAAGTATCACATATTTTTCCATCCGGACAGACTCGCCAAACTCTTTTGGGGTATATATTAATATAAGCTCCTGACATATTTCCTATGTGGATAAGCAAATCCATTTTTCGACAATCAGCTATATAACATTCCTGATTAGAGACTAAATTAGCTAATACACCATATTGCCCCTCATAATTGCTCGTATGATCTACTATTACTACCGCATTATATTTTTCACAAAATCTATCCACCTGATAAATCAGATTCTCGCTCCATTTCCTGTGTGAACCTACGAAAATCGCAATTTTCTTACCTTCTATTGCTGGCATTTCTTGATATGACTCTATTCTATTAATCAGTCTAACATCAGGTAATTCCAAGCACGAAAAATCTCCACTATAAGTAGTTATTAAATTAATATGTACTGGTCCACCGCCTTGGTGATGTAATTCCAATAATGCTTCGTTAACCTTTACGCAGCATGACCATTCCGTCTCAGCATTATACACTTCTGGCAATTCAATACTTAACCGTTTAATATCGTTCATAGATACAGATCTATCAATAACCTGTGGAATGTTATGTCCTATTCTTCCAGTTAGTTGTGTAGAAGTTATTGCAAGGACAGGTAATTTTCTATAATACGCCTCTGTCAGCCCGGGTATATAGTTCCTAGACGCAGTTGCCCCAGTGCAACTAAGTGCAACTGGTTCTCCGCTTTCTTCTGCAAGACCACACGCAATATATGCCGCAGATCTTTCATCTACTGCTGAATATAACTCAAAAAAAGGATCATATTGAACACTAGCTACAAAACATATATTGGTAGCTCCAGGACTAACGACTATTTTTTTTACCCCATGCTTTTTCATTAACGATATCAGAATTTGTGTATTCTTTTCTGTTGTATAAGCTGTACCCATATAAATATCTCCTTCATAGTTATGACAAATTATTCAAAATATTTTCTAGCTTTTCTACCTTAAACTATTTATTACATAATCCATAAACTTTTTCTTTTCCTCTTCTAAAATACCTGGAATTTTTGTATAGTCACAGGAAAGGAACTCCTCTTCCGAAACTAAAGTTTCCCATCGCTCCTCGAATCCAAACTTTTTTAATAAAGTTTTTAGACGAGATACCATACTAATACCATAACCTTGCCTTGAATATACAATAAAAGGTTTTGAAAAAATTATCGAAAATGCAATGCAGTGAAATGAATCCGAACAAATTAACGAAGCATTGTTTATTAACGATATAAATTCTCCAGGGCCGGCTTCATATAATTCAGGAATTTGTTTATTTAAAAGTTCATATACTCTATATCCATTATTTTCTGCCCAATTATCAATTTTACCGTTTTCTGGTGATTTTCCCAAATAATATTTTAAAATATATGGCTTCGAAAGATCAACTTTCGGCTTCCTAGATATCTTTATCCATTCACTTTTATTCAACACCATAACAGGATCTATTAAAACAGGTACCTCTCTGTTGATTAAATTCTTAATGATAAGCTGTCCTTGTTTTTCCCGTACTGAAATACATGAAAAATCCATCAGTCCTTCTCTATAAATCTTCTTATATTTATCAGGAATATTTTCCACGCCAAAGCTGGCAGAAATAGCTATTTTCTTTTTGCTTTCTGCAAATTTCAGAAAATAATCATCAAACTTTTCAAATGCAAACTGGTAATTCCAAATTTGATCACTGCCTGCTATAAAGTAATCAAACTTTCTATTAAGAGTTGTCGGAAGTTTTTTACACCCATAATAATTCTTTGTAGGTATATTTCTATTCCATTTGCAAAAATTATTCCATCTTAATGTTTCAACGCCAAAACGAGCTCCTGCATACCGTGGACATACGGAGCTCAGCAATCTAATTACCCGTGTCTTCAAATAATTTCCATAACGTCTCTTCAAAAGTGGATTATCGCTATAAGACACCAAAGATACCGTTTTATACCCAAGCTTTCTTTTCATAATATAAAACATAGCATAATTTTGTAGACGATTTCCGTAATTTGAATTATCTGTTATTGTAACTATACCTACCTTCATAATTAATTCCTCTTATAGCAATAAAAATAACTTTTATGTGTAATATTTAAAAAACCTAAAATGTTATTTCTTTTTCTATTACTTTACGTACATCACACAACTTTTTTTTATATTCCGGCATATATGTTTTCAGCCTATTTTTTATCTCATTTTGATGTTTCATAATCCCCCTATATGCCATGTACAAATCCGTTTTATCAACAAGCCTCTGTACGGGAAGCACATAATTTTCTGATGTTCCAAACAAATCCTTTGCAATTCCTCTTGCCTTTATCGAATATCCTATTACCAAAGTCGGAACTCCCGTTGAATAGGCTGCAATAGTTGCATGAGTTCTTGCACCGATGAAACAAACACATTTTGAAATAATGTCTTTAAGCTGTAAACAATTTTGATCCTCAATGATAAATAACCGCGTTTTCTTATCAGTTTCATTATACAATCTTTGAAGAACTACCCTATCATCATTTCCGCGTTTTACAACGTGTGGTATTAATGCTATGTTGTATTCCGTCTCTTCAAGGATTTTTTGAATAAGATACTTATAATTTTCCAAGGTAATTCCCGACTTTTGCTCTTTACTTTCAACCATCGGGCTTAAATTAATTCCTATATACGGTTTTCCCATTAAACCATTTGGCCAGCTTCCCTTACCAATTGGCAATGAAAATGCCGGGTCAGGAAATAGCACAGTTTTTTTATTTATTCCTTTTAATGCCTCATAGGTTAAAGATTCTCTGGCTACGATTAAATCATATTCTTTTAAATCTTCTAACATAGCCGGCGTAATATCATCTGGTTCTACTGAACAGCCCCATAATACTGTTTTACACCCTTGCCTTCTTGCGTAACGATTCACTAAATAAATATGCCCATTATCGCCATAGCAATAGTTATCGCCTCCTATAGACAGCAAAATACTCCCCTGCTCACATTTTTTTATAATAGGTGAAAAGTGTAATACATCATAAGCGTCTTTCTGTTTTTGTACATGGTATTGAATAAAAGCTTTTAAATATTCTGGTGACATCCGTCTAATATCTTTTTGCGGTGATTCAAGAGAAAATTTTCGATTTTCAATATAACTCCTATCTTCTTCAATACCATCCGAAAAAAGTAAAAAATTGTTATCTTCTCCCAACAAACTAATTGTTGTACGTACAATAGCTTCACATCCATGATTTCCGCTTCCACCATGTGGATACATTATATATTTTCTGCACATATATTTACTTCCTTTTTGATTTCACATTAGCAATATTTATACATATATTAAAAATTCTTGGCGATAACAAAAACAGTTTCAATTGTTTGCGACATGATGGACTAAGTTTTTTTGAGAAAAGAAATTTTCGGTCGCTTTTTAATTCTGTATAAATCCTTTTTTTCCACTTAATGTTATTTGGACATATCTTCCCTTCCGCAGTTAACAAACTGACATATGTATAAATGTATTGATATATCCATTTTTCGCATAAATAATTTTCATATTCAGGAAATTTTTTACATATCTTTCCAAACAAAACTTTGTAGATATCATATGCAGCAATTTTACTTTCGGTGATACCTATATGCATCGTGGACTCCGGTCTCATAAAATAAAAATATCCAGGGTACCCTACGTATACTGTTTTCTGCGCTTTTGCCAACAATTGAGGGGTAACATAGCTATCCTCAAATACTTTTCCCCTCGGGAATTCTAGATTATGAAACAAAGTCTTTTTATATATCCCTGACCACACCTGAACTCTTAATTTTTTTTCATCACCAAAAAAATATTCGTGAAGTGCTCCTGACGCATTATATACTTCGATATCATAATCTTTGCTCTCTAATTTGGACTGCTCCAATGAAGTTATAATCGATGTAAATTTAACTATATCACAGCTATATGAATGAAAACATGAAACTGCCTTTTCAAGTAAAAGACGATCAATCCAGTCATCCGAATCGACAAAACATATATAGTCTCCTGATGCATTCTTTATTCCTACATTACGTGCAACTGACTGACCACTGTTTTTAATTTGTACTATTTTAATTTTGGAGGTCTTCAAAGCATACTTTTTACATATTTCAATACTTCCATCTGTAGATCCATCGTCTACAATTATTATTTCAAACTGCTGATATGTCTGTGCTAATATGGACCGCAAACATCTCTCTATATACTTTTCAGTATTATATACTGGTATTATTATTGAAATGTAATACATAACTCATCTTTCCCAATTTCATTTATCGATTATTTGCTCAATTGCTTGTATATTATGTTGAACATTAAACATTTTACTTCTTTCAAGTGCTAACGCTTTATATCTCTCTAACATTTTTTTATTTTTTAACACATGTTCTAGCGCCTTATAAATTCCTTCTGTAGAATTATCTGTCAATATTCCATATTTTCCGCCATCAATAAGCTCATACGGTCCAGAACAGTTCGTCGTTATAATAGCTAGCCCTAGAACCATTGCTTCTGCTATCACTAAACTATATCCTTCCGCCCTGGAAGAACATACTAAAATATCTCCAGACCTCATAATAGTATAAGGATTTTTTACATATCCGTACAGTTTTACATACTTTTCAAGGCCATGCTCTGTCACATACGATTGCAAATCTTCTTTCTGTTTTCCCTCTCCGAGAATATGAAGCTGAAAAATTATATTCTTTTGCTTCAGCTTTTCCACTGCTTCTAATAAACGATCGAATCCTTTTTGTTCCACAAGACGTCCAACAGCCATAATATGTATAATATCATGTTTTAAACATATAGACAATTCGCTAGACTTATCTAAAATGAATTGCGTATCAATAGGATTGTAATGGACGATTACTTTCTCTTCATCTATGTGATATTTTCTTAGAAAAGCTTGTCTCGTTGCTTCAGATACACAGATAATTTGATCAAATTTATTATAATGATTTCTTTCATCTAAATCATTTTTATATAAAAATGATGTCCAAGGATTTTTTTCCAAATCAATATGAACCCAGGCCAGTTTCTTAGAATTTTTATTACCTGAACCAGAAACTATTTTTGTACTTTCTCCCTCGATAAATGCAATTTCAACATCATACCTTCCGCGGATAAAAAGAAAATTAAAAACTTCTATCGGACAATAATTAAAAATTACACCTTTAATCTTTAAATAAATTTCCGATAATATTTTAAATAAAACATTCTTTCCGCTATACTTATCAAATACCACTCTATAATTAAATGGTTTGATATATATATCCCGATCAATATTTTCTCTATGTAAAGAATAAAGGGTTATTTCGTACTTATCTCTATCCAAATAATTTAGCACTGTCTGTAAAACACGTTCTGCCCCTCCGGAATAGAGCGAATTAGCCATAAATAATATTTTCTGCATTACTTAATACCTTACTCCTTTTCCATATAACAAAATTAATACTAAATTTCTTATTTATATACTTATTAATGCCTAATTCTATTCAAGATTTTTTTTACTATGTTCTGTATCATTATAAATAAATGTTTAAACTCATTTGTATTTCGAAATATCAGATAAAAAATCACATTAGGGATAATAATGCAAATCAAAAATTTTATCCCCGAATTAGCGTAATATGAAAATGGTAAAATACTGCTTAACGCATAGCAACAGCCAAAAGTTCCAAACAAAACTGCCGCAAAAAACAAATATTTTTTAGCATATTCACTAAAACTATCTTGAAAGCCGTATTTAAATACCGCTAACGGATCATACCAAATATTAGTTAACAGTCGTGAAATAAAAGTTGCCAGCAGAATGCCAAATACTCCTAATTTGAGCCCCAAAATAATAGACAAAATAATATTTATTCCTCCAGTAATGAGGGTAAGATACTTTCCATAATTAAATAACCCCAATGTACTTTTATACAACCAGACAACATTCTGCATTCCCACTGTATAGAAATTAACCGCCATTATATATACGACACGCAACTCCATTACATAGGAATTTCCGAAACAAATTCGTACAATATCACTAGATAGAATCATAAAAGCCACTGCACACCAGCCAAACAGCCAAAAGTCCAGCAAATTAACAACGTCAAACATAAACTTTTTCTTTTCTTTGCTTTCTACAGCATTTACATTTCCTATACCTGCTGACATTCCAGAGAAAACTTGAGTAAGTAAAGTATTCAAAGTACTTGATAGTAACGTATAATTTGATGTTACCCCTGTTGAAGCCAATCCTTCTATTGCTGAAATTATAATATTGTCACTACTGTTTACTAAAACCCCGCTTATTTTGACGATAACCAATGCTTTAATATTAGTCACCATTCGTTTTACTTTTTCTTTGCTAAGCTTCTTTACATTTTTTCTTTTAATAAAAGAATACTCTTTTCCTGCAATAGCAGAAATTGTAAAATTAAATATAAGAGTACAAACTATCTGGCAAATTAAGTACAAAAGATAATCCTGGGTAAACAAAAGCAATACTATCTGAAGGACATTCTGTCCGACGGTAATACCATAATTTACAAGTAAAACAATATAGTTCTTCTGGTCTGCTGTTAAAATAGAACTTTTGTATGAAAAAAAATATGAACTTGCTGTATTAAACAAGAACAGAAGATACAATACATAAATATTTTCTTTTATATTAGGCGGCTCTGCAATCAGAAACTGCAAAAAAGGAATTAAGCATACTCCCACTATAGCAACTACAGTACCAATGATTTTATACGCAGTTGCATATACTTTCATAAGGGAAGCCAGCTCATCCTCATCTCTTTCCGCAAGAGGTTTATATAACTCATAAACAATTGCAGTTCCTATACCTAAATCAGCCAATGAAAGCATCGACAAAATATTAGTAAATAAAGCACTGACACCTAAATATTCTTCCGATAAGCATCTAACAAAAACCATTCTGCAGAGGAAGCTAAATAAAAGCAAAACAGCTTGTCCCGTTACACCCGTCAAAATATTTCGTAAAGCATTTTCTGTTCTTGTAGATTTATTCACAACTTTTACTCCTTTAAAAGTTTATATGCTCTATATGCAATTCCCTGAGTAAATGGCATTTGATCGTAACAAGTTGAATAGTTTCCTATTCCTTTTGTATCCCCCTGGGAAAAGTCGATAATGCCATTTCTCCGCGTCACACTCATAAGATAATATACAGATTTTTCAGCAGTATCCTTATAATCTTCTTTCGAAAAATATTTTGCGCAAATAATATAGTAATAGGCCATAATGGCCGTTATTGAACTATCTTTACTTCCTCCAAAAGCAAGATTAGAGCAGTAGCTGCCGTCTGTGTTTTGATAAACTTTGTATTTTTCAGCCAGGTAGTAAGCTTTTTTCCATAAATTATTTTCATTCAAAATTATAGCCGTCTCTATTAAGCCTAGCAAATACCAGCCGCAGCCTCTCCCCCATCCAATATTACCTAGTGGTAAACCTGATTTAATATTAACTGCATGTGCAAATAGTCCTGATTCCTTCCATATTCCATATCTATAATATTCCTCCAGCTGATGTTCCGCTAATACTACAGATTCATCATCATGGTAAATAGTTCCATATAAAGCCAAAAAGGGGCACGCCAACCCTACTGTATCTACATAACGGATAAAATGGTCTTTTTCCCTGTAAGAAATACAGCCGTCATTATCCTGTATTCTGTCAAAAATAAGAGTTCGTATAGTATCCATAGCCGGTTTGATATTATCTTGATTTTCACTTATGCTCAAGATAGCATAGGCCAAAAAGGCAGAATCTATTTCTTTTGGTTTTTCAATCCAATTACCTGTTTTTTCATCAATAAGGCTTTTGATTTTCCTCTTGTCTTGTGTAGCTAATAAAAGCTGTCCTTTTTGCCAGCTCTGTATATTCTGGCTTCTGTATTTTCCTTTAACAATATCCCATAAAATCCCTCTATTATTATCAGTGATTTTAACAGTCGGTGTTTTGCCTGACCACTTTCTGCATATCTTTCCAATGTTGTTTCCCCATAGGTTTATGTCTTCCCACCGGCCTATTTTTATACGTGATATCCACTTCAAAGTATTAACATATGCATCGACCAATAAAGGAATTAATAATATTGCAATTATTAACCCCTCAATTAAATATATCTTCATATATACCCCTTTTTATAAACACGAGCAAATTATTTCTTTTGAATTTCTTCTCTTTTCTTATTTATAAAACTTAGATAATGCAAAACATAACGCATTGTAAAAAACAGTAATACATGCCCCCCTTTGAGCATTTTATTATAATAGTGAGGATAGTCAGGATATTCTCCTATTTGTGCTGCGCGCTGAACATACGGATGTTTCATAATAAATTGTATCTTTGCATATTTTTCTTTTACTGTAAGTGGACATTGTTCTTTCCACAAAGTAAATAACGCATTATACGCATCGTCATAAATTCTATGTGCGCAATAGCTTTCCAAAGCCTTAGTATACAACTGATGTGATTTTGAAAAATCAATTATAGTTTTATTTAGTCGTAGTCCATTTTCAAATAAATCTCCCCTATACCTATGGCTTAAGGAGCTGTCATTACTATGGTCATAATAATATACTGGTAGATTTCTAAATTCTATTTTTTTACAATACTTCAGATACTCAAAGTTAAAGAGTAAATCCTCACCATATGAAGTATCTTCCGGAAAAGCAATGTGATTTTCCTGTATTATCTGCTTCTTATATAATTTATTAACTGGACCATATAGAAAAAAAGCCTTATTTAACTCTAAAAAATTTTTGCAAGCTATATCGTCCGGTTGATCCAAATTAATTGAACAATCATCTAACTCTTTTCTGTCAATTGTCTCTCCATATATATGGGCAATTGACCCAAGTGATAAATCACTATTTCCATTTTTTATTATTGTTAGCAACTCATAAAAATAATCCCTGTCAACATAATCATCGCTATCAATAAATGTAATGTATTCTCCAAGAGCTACCGACATGCCAAAGTTCCGGCTATATGATACCCCTGAATTTTCACGGTGGAACACCCTGATTCTTGAATCACTCGTTGCCATCTTGTCGCACATATTTTTACTTCCATCCGTCGATCCATCATTAATAATAATAATATCAAGTTCTTCATATGTATTAGTACAGATAGAAGAAATACACCTCTCAATGTATTTTTCATTATTATATACAGGTATAATAACACTTATTAATGCACTCATTCGTTTACCTTTCTTATTCTAAAAGTCTCTCAATTTCTTTAATTCTTTTATCTATTTCAAAATCTGCCGCTCTTATTTTGACCGCTGTTTTATAATCATCAATTTTAATCCTGTATGAAACTATATCCCGAAGCAACTCTAATAGCGATTGATCATCATTTGCTACTATTACTCCGCAGGGCATATTTCCAAATAGTTCTGACATTCCAGAACAATCCACAGTAAAAATAGGTTTTCCAAGGATCAAACTTTCCGTTGCTGCCGTACTAAATCCTTCGGCATAAGATGAACAAATAAATGCATCGCATAAATTTATGTATTTGTATGGGTTCTTTTGAAAGCCTAAGAGGATAACGTAATCACTCATCTGATTTGCCAATATGAAATCATTCAGTGCATTATATTGAGAACCCGCACCAATAATCCATACTTCAAATTTATATCCCTCATTTTGTAAGGTTTTTAGGCTCTTCAGGAGTCTTAAATACCCTTTTTGATTTTCAAGCCTGCCAACAGTACCAAGTAATATAGATTCTTTTCTTTTTATATCCACCTTTTCTAAAGATTTTCTCTTAATTTCTTTATTGTCAACAGGATTATATTGTACACAAATCTTATCCGAATAAAAAAATTTTTTTTCAAAAGCTTCTTTGACACTCTGGGCCACACATACGATTGTATCATATCGATGATAAGTTACTTTATGCTCTTCAATTGAACGGTAAGAATTATCCGCATAATTATTCTTTATCATATCAATATGAACCCAAGCCATTTTTCGGCTGGACATATTACTCGAAGCCCCTATAAATTTTGTAGCAAATCCTTCAATAAATGCGACTTCTACGTCATATATATCTTTTATATAATATTTATAAATCCATTGCGTAGGAAGATTATATATTAATTTTAATTTGAACCAAAATAATATTTTTTTTATTCCACCAGCATTATAATCTGCCTTTTTTAACAAAGATACGTAGTTAACCGCCTGACTCACTTTGTCCTGGTAGACATCGCCATCTGTTACTGTGCATACAGTAATATCATATTTCTTTTTATCAACATTACATACGATATCCGTCAGAACTTTCTCTGCGCCTCCACCAGATAAACTCTCTAAAAAAAATAGTACCTTTTTCATATTTGCTTCTCCAATAGTAATAGCCATCGTAAATTAGCTATAAACATTGCTTTTATATCAAATTCTGTATCTTCATCATAGAAAATTCTTTCATTTTTATAAAATGATAGAAATTTACATAGTAATCACATATTTCTGAACTGGAATCGCTAGATCCATCATCTAATAATAATATTTCTATTTGTTTAAGAAACTTTGGACAGTACATATCTAAATTCATCAGTTCTGAAAAAAACACATCGAATATAAATATCTTTGATACAGTACACTAGATCCGATAAAACTTTCTCGGCTCCGCAGCCAAAAGGACTTTCCAAAAAAGTAATATTTTTCATTATGACTATCCCTACTGTTCACCAACGCTTCCGCATATCAGATCAAAATTTTAGGTCTCAATCATTTTCAGCTAGTATTTTATATAATTTCATTATTTCACTCTTATTTGCAATATCATTTTTCTTTAAATTATTTCTTATTTTAGGCCATATATCTTTATTACAAATACTCGTTCTAATTCCCATAGCACAATCTTTAAGATTCATCGGCACAATCATACCATCATATTCATCTCTTATTTGACTATGTGCTGTACTGTAATCTGTAATGATCACCGGCTTTCCTAACAATTGCGCTTCCCTGACTGCTATTGATTTTCCCTCATATCTACTGGGCTGCACATAAAAATCACACATTTTAATATATGGATATGGATTTTCTTTTTTCCCAAGAATAATTACTTCTTTTTCCACATTCTGTTCTTGGATTCTTTTCTGTATCAACTGCTCATCCCCACCATATCCAATCAGATACCATGTAATATTTACTCCACTATCTTTAATTATACTACAGATAGCAGGTACATCATCAAATCTTTTTGGGAAAGAAAATCTCCCAATAGATAATAACTTGATCGTACCGTTATCCGGCATTTCCTCCTCTGCTGAAAAAGCATCTGTCAGACTGTTAATATAATTTTCCGGCAGAATATTCTCAATCACTAATATCTTATCCTTTAATTCCGGAAATTTCTCCAGAAAACTATTTGTAACATCCTCCGATATAGATATAATATGATCGTATTTTGACCACATTTTTCGCTCAGATGAGATGTCAATATCTATGCAAGAATAATCTGTATGAATCCATGCAATTTTTTTCTTTGCCCGCACCCTTTCTGCTACAAAATAATGCGGTGTTAAAAAACTAATTGCAAGATCGTATTCTTTGGCATTAATGCTGGGCATATACTTCAAAGTGTATTTGTGGCTGTATTCCAAACCCACTTGATTGTCCTTAGAAAGGTTCAATCTTTTCACTGCTTGTTTTGCTTTTTCTTTTCCTATACATCTTCCAAAAGCTACAGAAAACTGTCCTTTTTTTAATACTTCAATAATAGGAATGGCCAGCGCTGAATACTGTGGTATTTCCGGGAGCAAATTAATCTCATTGGGAATATACTTCATTAATTCTCCTGTATGACGCATAAGAAAAAGATCTACTGAATATTTAGTAGTATCAATTGTTTCCAAAAGTCCTAATAAGGATTTTTCAGCTCCGCCAATTTCCATAGCGTGCGAAAATATAAGAATTTTTTTCATTTATCCTTGTCCTCATTTATTAAAAATCGAAAGCATTCTGTTCCAAATAGTCGATGAAAAACTTTTGTTACTTTGCTTTTGAGACGCTGTCCAAGTGGTAACCACGACATTGAATACCAATGAATGGAATATGTATTTTCCGTCTTCAAAAGCTTTCCAGTTGTACTTTCAAGTGGATTAAAATATTCTTTCGGATAAATGACTGCACCATTTATTTGTTGTAAAGTTCCATCCTGTTTCAGACCTTCTCTTAGAAGAGCAGAAGTATTTAATATAGGACATCCAGCAGTTCCATTATCACCTGAGAGATATGGATTATATTCCTCAAGCATTTTTTTTACTAGTATATGGCCTGCTTCTGCGCCAAACCCTACACCTGTATTCACATATTGATCATTTTCAAATCCCAAAAAAGCTCCACGGTCCAGCAGATCATCAAAAGGTTTAATAATTTCCACATCGGTGTCAAGATATATCCCCCCATAACGATATACGATCAGCAGTCGAATATAATCCGATAAAAATGCATATTTCTTCTGTGTATAACACATTTTTGTATACGGATTTAAATTTACATCAAAGTTATCTTCGTTCCACTCAATAATCTCATAATGCGGACAATACTTTTTCCAGCTTTTAATACATTTTTCTGCAAGCCTTGGTTTGGCCGCCCTGCCAAACCAGCAATAGTGAATCTTCTTTGGAATCATTAGTTCAATCTCCTGCTATTAATGCTCTTTAATTATAAATACTGCATATACTGTAAATATTGTGACTACCATAATGTAAAGCAAAGATTACATCTCACAAAAGTATGTGGCGACTTATAATGCCATTGCTTTATTTCTTTGCTCTCCTTCTAATATACATTGTTAACAACCAACCTATCGGTGTACATAATACTGTAAGAAACTTTTTAGGAGACTCTTTAATATAATGCCTATTCTTTGAAATCTGACTGCTAGAGCAATAATGAATTACCGTTTTGACCATATATTTTTTTGGGACATCCGGTAAGCGCATAATTACCCGTCGAAGTTCTGCATAACTATTCGGACTGTCAATATATTGTTTAAACTGATTAGCAGTCATACCATCAGATTGATAATCCACAATACAGAGTGGAGCATCAACCGCTATAAACCTATATTTCGTGCTTAACTTTAGGATCATATAATGAGGATTAAAATTTTTTTCTCCTGCAAAAACTGGCATTGGCGCCACTTGCTTATATAAATCTGTCCGCACCACATATTTTTTGTCCCCACGATTGTTTTTTGAAGCCAGCAAATCTATTGGATTGATCTCCTTTCCGTCTTGTAAATGATCGCCAATGATTTTCCCTTCTGCAGTATAATCCAAACCAATAAGTCCTGCAATATCATCAGCTTTATTCTCATTCCAAACTGTAATAATCCTTTCAAGAGCATCATCCGGCATCCAATCATCTGAATCAATACAAACCGCCAATTCCGTGTCTAAACGCTCAATTGCAGCATTATATCCAGTGTGCAGTCCACCGTTATTTTTATAAAAATATTTTATTTCTATCTTATTTTCTTTTATAAAAGCACCAACAACTTCTTTTGTATTATCTGTTGACCCATCGTCTATAATCAGCCACTTAAAATCTTGACTTTCTTGCCTCAAAAGGCTCTCATATAACCGGTGAAGTAGGTGCGCTCGATTATATGTAGGCGTAAAAACTGTAATTTTTTTACACATAACTAATCAAGAAAAGCAATCCCATTTTGAGTTGCTTTTCTTATCTCCTCTTTTTTTCTTTCTGTCATCCTTCTGGAAAAACGATATTCTTTTCCAAATAATCTGGTCTTTTTCATTAAGTTAATATTTTTCCCCTTAAATTCATCTAAAGTACATATTATTCTAGCCGGATTACCTGCAACAACACTGTTCTCCGGGACATCCTTCGATACAACACTGTTTGCACCAATCACTGAATTATCCCCTATAACTACATTAGGAAGAATGGTTGCATTCGCCCCAACAAATACATTATCTCCAATCACAACCCTTCCGATCTTTGTATAGCCCAAACACTTCTTCGTGCTAGCATCATGTGCCAATACTGTAACCCGTATAGAAAATGTTACATTTTTACCTATCTCAATTAAAAAACAGTGTGTTGGATCAATGTAGGATCCTTGTTGACGATTAAAATCTTTACCTACTTTCATGCCTCTGGAAACAAGAACAGATGTAGGAATCTCCCCTGAAATCATTTTTACCAATGTTTTAAATTTTTCATACACTTTCATTATTCTTTTTTCTCATTATGGTATCTGCTTTGGACAAATAATACTGCTGTAACCATTTTGCATTCTCTGCAATATCATATCCGGCTTTTTTTATTAATTCGCTAGTATCTCGCCGAATAGTTTCTTTCCCCATCTTAATGATAATTCTGGCCCACTCTGTAGCTGGAGAATTTAATTTCCACTGCTGAATTAAATCTGTTTTTTTACATTCAATTGGAACCTCATCTGAAATCACGCAGGGTAATCCAGAGGCCTGTGCTTCAATCATTGTAACTGGGAATCCCTCATAAAGCGACGGAAACACAAACACATCCATAGCCTGCATTAAATCTGCAACATCTTCTCTTAGTCCAGTAAACATAATCGAATTTGTTAATCCCAAGTCTGTAACTTTATCTTTCATTTTATCCGCCAGTTCTCCCCTATCATCGCCAATCAATAATAACTTAGAATTTGGATACTGTAACTTTACTTGATAGAAAATGTCAATTAAAAATCCATGATTTTTTTGGGGAGAAAAACGTCCAACATGACCAACAATCAATTCGTTCTTTTCTAAATTAAGGTCTTTACGTATCCGCTGTCGTTTTTCATAATCATACCTGTAATCTACTGTACAAATCGCATTGTTTAATATCCGAAAAGAAGCACCGCAAAACATCCAATTTCCTGCGCTCTGACTACACGCCATTAATTCTGTAGCATATTTTGAAATATACCGACGATAAAACATTTTAATCGGATATTTTAAATCTTTATCTTGACTTGCGTTATGACTATGCGCAATCCGAACTTCTATTCCATGTTGTTTAGCAATCTTTAAAATCACTGAGCTCAAGCAATCCTGATGCACATGAATGATTTGATATTCTGGATGATTATCAAAAAAATCACCCAATTTTTTCTTATAACTAAAGCTAAATGGATTTAACACGGGAAGATGATAAATAGTTCCTCCCATTTGCTGTATTTCTTCTCCATAATCTCCGTCGTATGGTCTATGCGTTAGAAAATCAAACTGTACCTGCGTACGATCAATATTTCGATAATAATTCATAAGCATTGTTTCCAGACCGCCACGGTTCATATGAGTTACCACTTGTAAAACTCTCAGCATTATGCTCCCCCTAATAATTGTCTGATATAGTCAAAAAACGTTATAAAATAATACCCATCATCAAATCTTCCGTTTGCAATCACGTGTTCATAATAAAAGAATACAAAATAACATAAAACAGCTGCAACAATGAGCAACTTTTTACTTTGCTTTGTAAAATAATTAAAGATCAAAGGTAAAGACAGCGTCTGAAAAATCAAAAAGTAATTTGCCAATCTCGCAAAATAATTTGCCGTTCCAAACAGTCCGACAAACATAACCATTGCATTAACCATCGTAAGATTGATAATATAGTTCGAAATCCTGTCGCTGTTAACCCTAATATACTTCCTGGCTAAAAAGGAAAGCCCTACCGGAACCCATACAACGAGAACACGAAAAATATTCACACCTGCCCCCGAGAATTCTGTTGCTCCATAGTCTCCTCCCAATGCATCTGTTATTGCCAGTATCCCGCCCATAAATCTGGAAAGCCCCATAGACACCACCGCTGTTCCCGACAGAAGCACGTATGTTTTCCATGTCCATGGTATAAAAGACATAAACGGTACAATAAGGTAAACAAAAGCATATGGATGAAATAATTCTGCTAAAATCACATAAAATATGAATGCCAGATATTTCTTTTCTATTGCACGGTCAGTTGCAACCAATAGTATTGCGACTGCTATTGTTTGCTTTATTGCCGCCATAGCAAAGGTATATACGCCCATTGTTATAAAATAATATATTGACAATGTAATATTATTCGTATATTTCCTAATAAACCAAAGATACAATGTTACACTGACTACAGCAAAGACCATTAAGTAATCCTGCGTTGACGCTCCCATATTTTTAAGTAATGCACATACAAATTGATGTCCTGGAGCTGCCGCAATATCTTTCCAGTCAATAGAGGTAAAAGCAGTTATATTATTCGGTATATCCTCATACATAGATATGTATGTTGCCGTATCATTTCCTGAAGTACGAAGTCCGACAAAAACTGCCATTGCTATACTCATGATCACATAAAACAGTTTCTCTTTTTGAATATAGTGCTTCACTCTGCCGGCATCAAATTCATAACTAGAATATCGATCTGACATATAAGCCATTAAAATACTGAAAATAAAAATTGGAAGTAATTTATACATGTAATATTTAATTCCTTTTTCCTACTGAATTTTAGAAATTGTATTCTTCACAACTTTCTGCTTATCGAACATTTTCTCCATCCATTTTCGCGCATTTTTACCCATAACTCGCTTCTCTTCATAGGGCAGTAAAATAAATTTCTTGATTAGTTGGTATAAACTGTCCGCATTCTTCCTTTGACATAGATATCCATTGACACCATTCTCCACTGCCTCCATACATCCATGTATTTGGCTTGTGATCAGCGGTCTTCCCATCGCTCCCGCTTCAAGCAACGTATTAGCCATCCCCTCATGCCAAGACGGTAGCACAAAACAGTGACATCTCGTGATAAATGGTCTCACATCCTTTTGATATCCATAATATGTAATGATCCCGTCTTTCTCTAACTTCTTGATCACAGAACCATACTCATCCTCCATAGGTCCAATTATATCAAAAAAAACATTCGAATATTCTTTTTTGATTCTTTGTCCTGCTTCGAATAATTCATCAATACCTTTTTCTTTCATTACCCGTCCTATAAACAGAAAGCGGATCGGTTCATTTTCATCCGGATACTCTGTATAAGGATACTCTTCCAGATTCACTCCCGCCCCATTCAGTTTACAGGCCTGTTCTTTCCTAATCAGATAATGATTAAGAAAAAACTGTTTGTTTTCCTCGTTTTCAAAAAAAACTACTTTTGCTTTCTTGCATGCAATTTTGTACAGGAAGCAGATTATTTTCTTAATAAATTTATCCTTTTGAAAGGCAGAACCCAAACCTGTAATATTCTCAGCATAGGGAACTTGTAAGAGGCGGCATATCATTCCACCATAAATATTAGGTTTAATCGTATATGTGACAACTAAATCCGGCTTGATTGTTAACACAATGTGCAAATATTTGACAAGTAAAGCCATATCTTCAATTGGATTAATCCCTCTGCGGTTTATTTTAGTTATAATTACTTTAACCCCAAGATGTTCGATAGATTGTATCCATTTACCATCTGGGATTGAAGCAAATACATAATTATTCTTTACTAATAACGCCTTAATTAAATCTTTACGAAATTTATATAAACCTTCATCATTGTTAGCTAATATCAGTATTTTCACGTATATTTCCTCATTTATCGTTGAAATAGAAGATAATGCTTACTGTTCATGTATCACATCCTCTGGATCAACTGCCCCCCACATTAACTCTATTGGATTCTCTATACATTCTTTTTTCATATCTTTGCACGCATCTTCCCATGTCCATACAGGCTTCCACCCTAAAATCTGCTCACTCTTTTTATGAGATAACAGAATCTGCGGTGTGTCTGGCATATCAGGACGGGCAATTTTTTTAGCATCAGGTGCTGCAAATGCATGCATAATCCCATCAACCATTTCATCCAGGGAATATGGCTTATATCCGGGCAAATTAAATATTCCGCAAACATGAGTATCTGCTGCTCGTACTACAGCACTTGTAAAATCCTTAATATAGAGTAATTCTTTCTTTCTGGATGAATCTCCGTATACTTCAAGATCATAACCGTTGATGCATCGTCTGATCATATAACGCCATGGAAGCATTCTTTTTTCACCATTTAAATAGTAATATGCATCCGGATGCCAGCCATAAACCATAAAGTGTCTAAAAACACATGGTTCAAATCCTTCTGCTATTTTCATATGTTCCAAAATATCTGTTGCAGCTCGCTTACATATTGCATATACTGCATGATCATTTCCATTTTTAGGAAACGATCTGATTGCATCATCATCAATCGGATCGGTAGTTCCCCAATAGTCTACTACATCGCTTGGTGTTGTATTGAATATAATCCTTTTGCACCCTGCTGTTTTCATCCACTCACATACATTAACTGTGCCAACTACAATACTTTGTACATATGGCATCATATTCATATCAGCATGCGCTGGCATCGTTCCTGCCATATTAACTACAACGTCTATACCTGATTGGGGAAGATGCTGAAATGAATCTTTATTCTCTAATGTTATATTTCCTATATACTCAATTCCTTTGGCAGCAAAAAAACCCCCGTCCGATTTTCTTCTTCCTACTGCGATAACTGAATATCCGCTATCTTTAAGTGCTAATGCACTATAACAACCCAATTGTCCTGTTGCACCAAAAACAAGAGCTCTCTTCATGACTGAATTCCTTTCTTCTCTGATAAAAATTGATTTACAGCCTTCTAATCATAATCTCGTTATATTTCATCATATACAGGCCTTCATCATAGTTACCTATACACTTTTTATTTATACGACCTTCTATGTTTTTCAGGATAAGATTCATATGATTAACTCCCGCTTCATATGCATGCGGATAGCCACCCCCAAATCTTGGATTCACTTCGGATATGTAATATTTTCCGTCAATATCAAATATATCAATATCTATCTGTCCTCTGAATCCCGCCTCCGAAACAAATTTTTCAATTAAACTAAATAATTTTTCATCTTTAAAACTTACAGCCTTGTCCGTTTCCCCTGCTCTCATTAATATTTTTTTCTTTGCAAAAATTGATACAACTTCTCCTGAAATCATGTCTATATATACATCTACACCAATTTCCTGACCTTTAAGGAATTCCTGTACCAACATGTTTCCGTCCTGTTCAAACAAAAACCGGGCTGTTTTTTCATCATTTGCTTTAGCAATAGCTATACTTGCACTTCCTTTTACAGGCTTTACAAAAACAGGATATCCGATATCTGATTGTTTAAATTCTTCAAAATTCACGAATGATTTAGCACAATTATAATTATGTGCTAAAAGCCATTTATACATGGCATATTTATCAAGGCTTAATTCACATAACTCATATGATGATCCTATCACCATTACTCCAGATTTATTAAATTCCTCTTTATTTTTTGCCAACAGACTTAACTCTGGATCTATGAGACTTAAAATACCATTAATTTTTTCTTTCTTACAAATATCTAAAATGATGTCTATATAGCCCTCTGCTGTCATTCTTGGAACAATATACTGTTTATCCGCTTCATATAACGCCGGCGCCGTTTTCTGCATATCTGTTGCTACAACTGTCCCATTATTTCCTACTGCTTTTTTAAAATATTGAACAATTTTATTTCTTGTCCCACAGCTTAAAATTAATACATTCATACATGATTCCTTTCATTCTCCAATAAATTTGTCAGCAGTATTTTTTTTTCTCGCTAGTATTATCTGGCCATTCTTTTCTGCATAAACAGGGGGATAAAATTCAATAAATTGTGGAGACAATCCCATAGTATAGGCCCCGACCTTCTCGAAAATCACTCTGTCCCCCACTTCCAATGCCTGTTCATTCAATTCAAAGAAGCGATCTCCTTCCATACACGTAAAACCGCATAATATCTGATGAACATTTTTTGTTCCAACAAAAGATTTTTCCCTTTCTATATGAAATGTGTAACATTTTTTCCGCATTAATGGATCAATATGTACCCTGCTGCCATCCAATAAAACAAAGAAATTATTTTTTGTAATTTTAGTATCTACTACAGTCGTTAAATAATCCACGCTTGCTCCAATAAGCGACATACCAGGCTCGATAACTACATTAATATTTTTTAATAAAGGATTCGATAAAAAGATGTTATTTACTTCATTAAAATACTCTTTAAACGTTGGTTTCCCTGCAACACCGCCAAAAAATCCTCCACCAATATCTATATAGCTTAAACTCAATTTGTAATCTCTAACAATCTGATCCGCAATAGATGCAATGGCTTTATAGACATTTAGACTTCTTGTTTTCGAACTGCAGTGTAAATGAATTCCAGAAAGTGGAATATTATGGTATGCCAAAAATTCTATTGCCTTTTTTAATTCATGCTTTTCATATGAAAATCCAAATCTTCCATCTTCCTCACCTTCCTGGGACTCCCCAGGGCAAAAATCTTCCAAGCAAAAATTTACTCTTAATCCAATTTTGCTTTTGCTGATTTTATCAATATTACATTCTAATAACCACTCTAACTCCCTTTGAGAATCTATATTTACAATAGCGCCTTCTTCTACAGCTTCAATAAATTCATTTTTTCCTTTAACAGGACCATTAAAAATAATATTATCTGCTTTATATCCCATTGCTTTTGCCAATTGATATTCATCTGAAGACACCACTTCAGCCCATAAACCTTTTTCTTTCAAATATTTAATAACCCATGGGAGATTGTTCGTCTTAAATGAATACCCTACTATACCTTCCGGCCATATTTTATAAAATTCTCTTTTGCAAAATTCTACTAATGAATCTAGTTGCTGTGTTCTAATTACAAAACATGGGGTTTGCAGTTCTCGCATAGCTTTTAATCCTCTTACCTCAAAATAATTTACTCATCTATTTTGTATTTTCTGCGTCTGACATCTTTTCTCTATAGTCATCCAGATTGCCTAAGTCCTGTAATTCTATGCCTTCTCTTTTTAGCACAATAACAATTGTAGCCAAAAATATTTTTATGTCATTAATAAAAGTTATATTATGTACATATTGAACATCTAATTTAAATCGTTCATCCCAAGTTAAGGCATTTCTTCCATGTACCTGTGCGAATCCCGTTAGACCTGGTCTTACGGTATGTCTCGCTCTTTCTTCTGGCTTATAATAGAATAGGTACCGCGTCATTAATGGCCGTGGTCCTATAATACTCATATCTCCTATAAGAATATTGAGTAATTCGGGAAGTTCATCCAATGAAGTAGAACGTAAAAATTGTCCATACTTATTCAATCTCACATTATCTGGTAATAATTTGCCTGTGGAATCCTTTGCGTTTGACATTGTTCGAAACTTAATCAGCTTAAAAAGCTTTTCATCTTTTCCTGGCCTTTCCTGTATAAAAAAAGGATTCCCCTTCATTTCTACTATTCCTACAATAATAAGAATTACAAAGATTGGACTTAACACTAATAACGCACTTAAACTAAGAATAAAATCCAAAAATCTCTTTAAATATTTTCTATACATTATCACTGCCCTTTAAGAGAAACATCCCTTCACAATCTCAATTACTCTTCTCTGCTCTTTCTCCGTCATCTTATTATCACTCGGTAGGCATAATCCTCTTTGGAAAATATCCATCCCCACATCTAACGGTCTCCCGTCTCTCCCAATTGCTCCGCTCTCTGAATATGCATTTGTCTTAGCCCGTCCGTTTCCTTCCCGGTTAACAAAGCCATTCATCCTATAAATCGGCTGCATATGCATCGGTTTCCAGATTGGTCTCCCTTCTGCATTATAGTCAGCCAGCTTTTCCAAAATTTCTGTAGGGCAGCTCTTTCCAGATTCGCTGATATACAATGCCTCCTGCTCCCCCCTCACTTGTCTGCACATAGCCCCCGGCTTTATAAGAAGACAGCTCAGCCAGAAGTTGGGCTCACTGTTCACAGCATCATATGGATTCATTTCTACAGGCAAATCCTTGAATCCTTCTTTATACCTCTCATAAATTGCTTTCTTCTGCCTGATATGTTCCTCCAGATACGGCAGCTGTCCCCGCACAACTCCGGCGATTACATTACTCATCCTGTAATTGTAACCGGTTTCCTCATGCTGATACCATGGTGCATCCTCTCTTGCCTGAGTAGACCACTTTCTCACCTTTTCAGCCGCTTCTTTACTATCTGTCAGGAACATTCCGCCCGAAGAGCCAGTGATTATCTTATTTCCATTAAAGGAAATTGCGTTATAAGCACCAAATGTACCTGTCTGTATTCCCTTATAAGATGCACCAAGAGATTCCGCCGCATCCTCAATAAGCACCGCACCGTGTTCCCGACAGATATTTCGTATCTGCTCTATCTTTCCTGGAGTTCCATACAGATGCGCTATGACAACAGTCTTAACCTGCGGATATAGTTCAAACGCCTTTTCCAACGCCGAAGGATCCATATTCCAGGTATCATATTCTGAATCCACAAATACCGGGATACCGCCCTCATATACAATAGGGTTCACTGTAGCCGCAAATGTCATATCCGAGCAAAAAACTTTTTCTCCATCCTTAACACCGGCAAGCTTAACTGCCATATGCAGAGAAGCTGTTCCTGCCGAAAGCGCAACTGCATACTTACATCCTAGTTTCTGGCAGACACTCTGCTCAATTGCATCAATATTCATTCCTACTGTAGACATCCAATTTGTCTCATATGCTTCCGCTATATATTTCATTTCCTCTCCATGCATTGTCGGAGAAGAAAGCCATACTTTCGTTTTAAATGGCTCTATTTTCATCAATCTTCACCCTTCATTTTATATTCCGGCACGATCTCCTTGATATCCTTCCGTATATCCTTACTCTCATCATATGCATGCCCGATCAGCACACTCATTTTCTTACAGATCTTAACCGTATTGATCTTCCCCATCTGCGCGACAAAGATCCTGTCGTTCTCTGTCTGCACCAGATTCTTCTCATCGATCAGCAGCTCTTCATACAGTTTCTCTCCCGGTCTTAATCCGGTGAACACGATCTTGATATCCTCCCCCGGTACATGTCCGGACAGCCGGATCATCTTCTTTGCCAGATCCAGGATCTTCACCGGCTCTCCCATGTCCAGAATAAAAATCTCGCCGCCCTTTGCATAGGCGCCGCACTGAAGGACCAGGTTCACCGCCTCCGGGATCGTCATGAAGTAGCGGATGATATCTGGATGGGTCACGGTCACCGGGCCGCCTTCCTTGATCTGCTGGCGGAACAGCGGGATCACGCTGCCGTTGCTACCAAGCACGTTTCCGAAACGTACCGCCGCATACTCTGTCTGAGAGATCTGAGAGAACACTTCCATAATGATCTCACAGATCCGCTTGGACGCGCCCATCACATTGGTCGGGCGCACCGCTTTGTCTGTAGAGATAAGGACCATCTTCTTTACATGGAACTTATTTGCAGCGCTCGCCACATTATATGTACCGACTACATTGTTCTTGATTGCCTCGTCCGGGCTGTCCTCCATGAGCGGCACGTGCTTGTGCGCTGCTGCATGATATACAATATCCGGATGATAAGTCTCGAAAATATCCTCGATACGCTTCTTGTCACGCACAGATGCGATCAGTGTCTCCAGATCCAGCTCTGGATAATTTTTCTTCAGCTCTAACTGTATATTATAAGCATTGTTTTCATAGATGTCTACTATAATAAGCTGCTTCGGCTCATGCAGCGCCACCTGGCGGCAGATCTCACTTCCGATAGAACCTCCGCCTCCGGTTACAAGGATGACCTTGCCGCTGATATAGTTTCCTATTGTTTCCATATGAAGATCCACCGGCTCTCTTCCCAGAAGATCCTCAATACTTACCTCCCTCAGCATGGAGACGTCGATCTCCTGATTAACCATCTGGTAGATCCCCGGAAGCATCTTGATCTTGCATGCTGTCTGCTGACAGATATCCAGCAGTTTTCTCCTTTCCTGATCTCCCAGAGTCGGGATCGCAATGATGATCTCTTCTATGTGGTAGCGTTTCGCCATCTCCGGAATATCTTCTTTTCCTCCCACAACTGGGATCCCCTGCAAATAGGTTCCGATCTTGTACGGATCATCGTCTATAATGCACGGAACTTTTCTGTTCAAGTGCTTGCTGTTCTTCATCTCACGGACAAGCATGTAGCCGGCCGCACCTGCTCCCACCACCATTGTGACCACAGGCTTTGCCTGTCCTGCGTTCTCATGGTTGTGATATGCGATCCGCAGAAAACGGTAAGAAAACCTTGGAACAATAATGCATACAGCGAGAAGCATAATATAGATAAAAATATAGCTTCTCGGCACCGGATACCCCAAAAGCTTCATTCCAAAGAACTGCATGAAAGATGACAAAACAATGGCCACGATAGCGTTCTTAAGCTCCTCAATACTGGCAAAACGCCATAAACTTGTATAAAGCTTGCATACCGCATTGATCAGTACAGTACAAACCACATTTATCCACATATAACTGCGGACCGATTCCCAAAATACAGGATCAATCCGGCTGAAACTGAAGTCATACCTCATCCATAGCGCGCCCACCATACACGCAATCGTCAGAATAATATCAAGCAAAAAAAGAGCCGCTCCCTTGATGACGGCTTCCCTGTTCTTGTAAAATCTATGTATATTGATCTTCATAATAATAATCCCTCTTCAGCTCTCAAAATTATTAAATTATGACTGATTTTCTCGCACGGAATTATTATAGCATATTTTGTGTTAATAGGATGTAAAAAGATATATTCCGACACAATTTTGGTGAATTCTAACATAAGCGACGGGGTTTTGCCGCCCGCATCCGTCGTGTTGATGTCTCTTCTGATCATCTTTTGCTTCTGTGTCCCAACACCTTATATCGCGCTTCACATTTTAGCGCATAATTGCTGTTTTCTCAAGAGTTTGTCTTATATTATATAAAATCTTTTTAGCATCTTTTAGCTTCCTCCCGCATATAATTACTTATATAATCATTAGGAGTATACCATGCTGTACGCTTTCGGAGTAAAAAATTACCGCAACTTAAATATGGACAAACCGCTCATCCTGCCTGACGGCATTTCTTATATTTATGGGACATGCAGTTCAGGTAAAACGAATTTTTGCAAAGCACTAGTAAATATCCTGGATCCCATTCCTGATCCCATAACAAAAAAGGAATCGACATTCTTTTACCATTTTTATATATCGGAATACGATTTTATCTACAAATACTTAACCGACAGCAGCGGAATAGTTAAAACAGCCGCTGTACAGATACCGCAGTTCAACTTTACATATAAATACACCTCCCCACTGCGTCATCCACTGGATATTTTTACCGCATGCCGCACATTCACAGCAGAAGCCGGTGTCCATAATATATTCTGTATGTTCAGACGCTATCTGCTTAATAATTTCATATTGTTCATACCAGAATATGAGTCAGAGATTCGAACCTGTTCCTCTGACTGTAGTCTAAAAAAAGGAGCGAGTAATACATATTTGTTAAAGAATCCGCCTTCAGGAACTGAGAGATCACTTCTGATTATTGATGATTTCGAATATAATGGCATACTATCGCCAGCGCAATTGGCAGATTCTATTTTATCCCACCGTAATCAGGCAATTCTAACTGTTAGGCGAAGTGACTGGTTTGATGAAAAGTATGGGGATCCGGCTCACTATTTCTTTATAAAGAATGGAAACATCCAACAGTTTCAGGACTATGTGCAAAAGGATATCAGATCTACAGAACAGCTAAAAAATCTCTTCATAAAAGGGCTATTTGATTTCTAATCAGAGTTTATGGCAAATACCGTAATTTTTTTACGGCATTTGTTGTAAACTCTTTTTTTTATTGTAAGATGAAAACACAACATACATTGAGAGGAGGTCAGAGTATGCTGAAAAAATTCTCAGTAAATAATTTCAAAAATTTTAAGGATGATTTAGTTCTCGATCTGTCCAAAGTGAATAACTATGAATTCAGTAACATGGCAATTCGTAATAAGATTGTAAAAACAGCATTGATATATGGTGAAAACGCAAGTGGAAAGAGCAATCTGGGATATGGTCTATTTGATATAATTCTGCATCTTACAGATAAAGAAAAAAACTTAAATTTTTATCGATTATATGGGCACCTTGAAAATGACAGACCCACAGAATTTTATTATGAATTTCAGTTTGAAGAGGGGACTCTGAAATATAGATACAAAAAATGTTCAGCACAGGAACTTCTGGAAGAAAAAATATGGATTAATGACAAACTTTGTCTTTGGTATGATTTTGAGCAGCATAAGGGAGAAGTCTTATTGGAAGGCGCCCAGACGCTGAATACTGACCTTACAGAAAAGAATATTTCTTTTGTAAAATATGTTTTTAATAATACAGTTCTATCTAAAAATGAAACAAATACCATATTCACAAAATTCATAAACTTTGTCGACAATATGTTATGGTTCAGTTCTTTAGAAAGAAATGCTTATCAAGGATATTTTAACGGTGATGAAAGTCTGGCTAAGGGAATTATTGAGCAGGGGCGTGTAGAGCAGTTCCAGGAATTTCTGCGGAAACTAGGAATTTATTATGAGCTGATTCCCAAAGAGGTAGAAGGTCAGAAGCAGCTCTATTGTCGTTTTGGTAATAAAGAGGTAAATTTCTACAGTGTTGCCTCAAGGGGAACCTGCTCACTAATCCTTTTTTATTACTGGCTGATACAACTGGAAAATGTATCACTTGTCTTTATCGATGAATTTGATGCTTTTTATCATGATAATCTTGCTCTTGCAGTTGTTGAAGAACTGCTGAAGCTGCCAAATACGCAGAGCATTCTGACTACCCATAATACAGATATCATGACAAATGATCTGCTTCGTCCCGACTGTTATCTGCGCATTCAAAATGGTAAAATCAAATCATTCAGCGAGGCAACACCAAAGGAACTGAGAAAAGCTCATAATTTACAAAAGATGTACAATGCAGGAGCGTTTGATGACTAAAAAATACATAGCAATTATTTATGAAGGTGAAAAGACAGAACGCCAATTGGTCGATAATCTCAATAAAGTTTTCTTTAAAGATTTATCCGAACTGATTCCCATCATGTTTCCGGCAGGCGAAAATATATACATGCTATGGAAACAACTAAAAGAAGACGAATTCGAGACTGATCTGATTGAAGTTATCCGAGAGTACAATTCTGATGCCGAAAAAGCTTTACATGGATTTCATCGGAATGACTTTATGGAAATCTACTTATTTTTTGATTATGACGGACATCAGAATAATCTGGGATGCTTAGAGAGTAACTGTCTTGATGTGCTGGATGAAATGCTGGATACATTTTCTGAAGAAACAGAATCAGGCAAACTGTATATTAATTATCCCATTGTTGAATCTCTACGCGATAATAAGCCGCCTTCTGAAGAAAACTGTTACCGTAGATGCACTGTCAGGTTAGATGAGATTAAAAATTATAAACGTACAGTTACTGACATACATATTTATCAAGACTTTAGGAAACTAGACCGAAGGTGCTGGAATGACTTATGTATTAATGCGGTATGTAAAACGAACTGTATAATAAATAATGTGTATGGAATTCCAAAAAGAAAAGACTTTATCGAAAATATGGGACAGAATCGTCTGTACCAAGAGCAGAAGGATAAATACATTACAGATGGGAAAATTGCTGTCGTAAATAGTTTTCCACTATTTCTGCTCGAATACTTTAAAAAAGAATTTTGGGATGAAATATTTACTCAAACAAAATCTTTATATTCTGACAACGAGATTCAGACCTAAAATCATGCTTTATAAAGGATGCGCCCGGGACCTCCGGTCCCGGGCGCATCCCCTTCTCTACTCTATTTCACACCAGGTTATTGTTCCTGCCTAATACAGCAGTCCCTGTATATACTCCTTATTCGCCTCCAGGTCAAAGTCGATCACGGACATTCCCTCATACGTGATGAACTGATATGTCCCGTCTGCCGGCACAGCCGCCTGCTGCGTCGTGAGGTGATCGATAGCGAGCACCTCCGTGGCGAGATTGTATATCTCCGTCACGCCCATGTTGGTGGTCACCTGTGTCATGCAGTAGTTGACCAGGGAGAGCAGCGCGGAAGGATCTCTCTGCTGCATCAGTTTATTATAGATGCCGTACAGTACGCTCCGCTGGCGCTGGGTGCGTCCGAAGTCATTGTCCAGGCTTCGGTTTCTCGCATGGGCAAGAGCCTGAGAGCCGGTCAGCGTGACCGGCCCGGACTGGATGTCGGGCATGCCGGTCTCGCGGTAGTACGCCGCCTCTTCCTCGGTCAGATTGACCTCAATGCCTCCCAGCTCATCGATCACATGGACAAGGCTGTCAAAGCTGACCGTGATATAGTTCTGAATATCAAGGTCGAACTGCTTGTTCAGCGTGTTGATCGTAAGTCCCACGCCGCCGTATGCAAGCGTATGGCCCAGACGGCTCTTGCCGTATCCGTCGATCTCTACCAAAGAATCGCGGAGGAAGGAGATGACAGTCGCCTTCTGCTTGGTCCGGTTGAAGGACACGAGCATCATACTGTCAGATCTTCCCATGTCAGAATCGGGATCGCGGGAATCCGTTCCGACGAGGAGAACATTGATCACATCGTCGTCCTTCTGCTCCTCCTGGGCGATCTGGACCTGGTCCGCGGTGGGATCCACGTCGTCCGGATCCACAATATTCACACTGTCCTTATAAAGTCCCCAGAACACCGAACCGACGGTTCCGGCTATTATGAGCACGCAGATCAGTATGATACTGATCACTGCCGTCGCGACCTTATGCTTTTTTATCCATTTCAGCAGTCCCTTCTTCTTACGGGATTTTGTTTTTTTATTTTCCTTGTCCTTGCTCATACTGCACGCCTCCTACTCTTTGATCACGCGTCCTGATTCATCCTCCCGCTTTCCGGTATCTTTCAGCCTGCCATATCTCGAATAGCGGCTGTACCGGCCATAGCCGCCGTACCGTCCGTAACCGTAGCCGTAGCCATATCCGTAGCCGTATCGGCTTTCTTTCTTATTAAGATCCCCGTTGAAAACGAATCCCAGGATATCCAGCCTGCGCGAAGCAAGCGTCTCGATCCCGCCCCTGATCTTATTCATCTTCGTATAGTCGCATCGGATCACATACAGTGCGGCGTCTACATATTTTGCAAGAAGGGAGGCGTCTACCAGAAGCTCCGCCGGAGCTGTATCGAGGATCACATAGTCTGCCTTTCCCTTAAGTTCTTCGATGACCTCTCCCATCTTTCTTGAGCCGAGGAGCGCTGTATCCTCTGAATCCGCCGCCCCTCCGTACATGATGCGCATTTCCGCATCCGGGATCCCTGCGTCCGTGAGTGCGTTCTGCAGCGTAGTCTCGTCCTTGAGGACTGAGGCCAGTCCCGGATGCGTCTCGTCATGGTGCATCATCTGCGCCACAGAAGGATTTCTCATATCGCAGTCGACAAGGATCACGGATTTCTTCTGTTTTGCGATCGCGACCGCAAGGTTCACAGCCACGGTCGTCTTTCCCTCTCCGGGCACGGAGCTGGTCACCATGATCACTTTCGCGTTCTTCATTTCTGCTTCCCGCATGATCCGTATCCTGAGGCGGCGTATTGCCTCCTCATAGACCGGCACGATCCGCTCGTTCAGGATATTGATATTATTATTCTCGGCATTTTTTCTTTTCTTCTGTCTTACATAGGGCAGACTCCCCAGATCCCTGATATTGATCCGCTTCTTCAACTGCTCTTTTGTACGGACCGTCCGCTTCAGGAATACATACAGGCAGAGGATCACAGCGCTTACGATGAGTCCCTGCAGGGCGCCCCTCCTGTAGGAGCCCCGTATCACGATCTCTTCCTGTGTATCCGACGGTATTCCGGTCTCGTCAAGGATCTGGAGCTGTGTCTCTCCGAAGATATACTCCGCTACCTCCGGGTAATTCTTGATCACAGACTGAAGGATATTATAAGCCATCTGAGGATCGTCGGAGGATACCGATATCGTCAGCATATTCATTCCTTCTTCCGCATCCACGCTGATCTGTCCCGGCAGATAATCGAGCCCCATATCATTCTGGATCACTTCGCGGAGCACACCGCTTGTCAGGACATATGGGAACATCTCTGCCATCTCCTGGGCAGACTGGATATTTGTATAGGACTCCCCGGGCGTAGTGACTGATACCGTAGCTGACGCTACATACTGCGGCGTATAGGAAAAGCTGGTTGAAAAATACGACCGGAGTGTACACACGATCACGATCACCAGCAGCAGGACCCACAGCCTTCTCAATCCGTTCAGGAAGGCTGACACAAGACCCATGATATCTATTTTTTCCGTTTCGTCAATCTTTATGTTTTCTGATGCTTCTCTGTTCTCACTCATCTTTGCTTTCCTTCTGTCTCTTACCATAGTTACCGTAGTCGCCGTACCGTCCGGAATATCTTCCCACGGTCGCTCCCGCAATGCCGCCGAACGACTGAACGCTGTTCATGACGACCCCGAGGATCCTTGATCCCTGGGCGCGGAACTTATCCAGCATTGTATTGATATCCTCAGCCAGGACAAAATTCTGCTTTTCCACAAACAGTACCGCATCCGCATACTGTCCCCAGATCTCGGCGTCTCCCAGGACGCCGGTCGGCGGTGTGTCGATTATGATAAAATCTGCCGATTCCCTGCACTTTTTGAGGAATTCGCGTGTGAATTCCTTCTGTACGATATCCGTTGAAGAAGAATAGCAGTTTCTTCCTCCTATTACACAAAGGTTCGGGATCTCGGTGTCCATGAGCAGCGAGAACTCTCCCTTCTCCGCTTTAAGGAATTCGCCGAGTTCGTTATCCTCTGTCGGATGCAGCCCGAAAATAAGGAACTGCGAAGGACGTCTCAGGTCCCCGTCGATCAGCACGACTTTGTAATCCTTCTGTGCCAGGCTGATGGCAAGATTGGCCGCCACCGTTGATTTTCCTTCATTCTCGGAAACACTTGTGACCGCAGCCGTCTTCCAGCCTTCCTTCTCCATCCTGTATTCTGCTCTGGCAGAGAATTTTCTGTAGCTTTCTACAAATCCGAATCCCGCCAGCGGATCGCTGATCAGAAGAGGTTTCTTTCTATGCCGGAGAAGTTCCCTGACTGTCTTGTATTTGAACTCATAGGAAAGCGCTCCCAGGCTCCGTGCGTCCAGCTTATCCTTCACATCGTCTTCTGTCTTCAGTGTATCCTTGAGCACGGACAGGAAGCCGAACAGCAGGATCATCGCCGCCGCTGCCAGGAGAAATGCTTTTTCCATCACATCGCGCGTATTGAGCGGGTTATCCGGCGAGAACGGCACCGACGGGCTCTGCAGGACCGTCAGCACGATATCGCCCACTGTATAGAGCGTGATGCTGGAATAGTTGTCCAGGATCCCCTGCATGACGTCGAATGCTTCCTTCGGAGTGGACGCCGTCACACTCAGATTCAGAAGGTTTGTTCCTTCTGCCACACTCGCCTGGATATCCGCATCGATCCGGTCTACTCCCAGCTTTGTACACAGGATGTCCTGCATCGCAGAGCTCTCAACAATCTTCTGAAATGTAGTCGCCATCGTATTTGCCGAGCTGAGAGAGGAGTATGACGCCGAAGTATTTCTTGACTGTACGACAAAAGTAGTCGACGTCGTATACTGCGGGACCCATCTCACGCTTACCCCGACAAAAGCGATCATAGCCGCGGAGACCGCAGCCAGCAGGATCACCCACCAGTTCACGAGGATGTCGTGCACCAGTGTGAATGGTTCTATCTTATAATTCTCTAACATCTGATCTGTCGTCTTTTCCATTTTACACTACCCCACTACCACTGCCAGTTTTGTCGTCCCTGTCACACCGCTCGCCGAGGTAAACTGATAATCCACCGTATAAGTTCCCGGTGTGTTATAGTCGACCGCGCCTCCGATCGCCACGCTCTCAATCCCGCCGGGCGCAGAAGGATTGGCATCGGCGAAGAGATACTGTGTCGAGCTGTTCTCCAGCCCGATCAGGAGCGACGTCAGATCCACATATCCGCCGACAGGGGCATAGACGATGTAATCCGATAACATCGGATAGTATTTCCCGCTTTCCTCTGCCGGATCCGTAACTGTGACTGTGAGCGGGACAGAACAGGTATCTCCCGCGCTGTTGCTCACCTGCACCGTTATGCCGTATTCTCCTGCCATCGCAATATAGGCGCCGTCATTGAACGTCGCCCGGATCTGCTGCGTGATATCTCCGTCCAGACAGTCCTGGACACTCATATTCTCTGTAAGGCTGGCGTCCTCCATCTCATTTAAGCCGTACCGAAGCGGCTGAGTCAGTTTGATCTGAGGAGCAGTATAGTCTGTGTACTCCAGGTTTCTCGTCAGGGTCGATGCATTGTTGGAAGCATCAAACACAACGTAGCTGACCGTGCGTTTCCCCGGCTCAGTAAAATTGGACATGGAAGAGATCATGATCTCACCGGTCAGATCTCCGTCCTCGTCATCTGTCGCAGTCAGCCCTGCAAGAAGCTCAGATTCCTCTGCCGCCACACTGACAGTAACAGTATCCGATTCGCTTGTGATCACCGGCGGAGTGCTGTCCGTCGTGACCCTGTTGACAATGTTGAACACGATAAATGCGATCAGCGACAGGACAAATATCCCCACGACCGCAAGCCTGATTCTTCTCATTATTTATATCCGCTCCTTCCAGCCATATTCTTCTTCAAACGGAATTTTCCTGAACTGCACCGGTTTTCTGCCGTTGCATATATTCCTCGGATTTACATGAAACAATGCGTCCAGATACTCCCTGGAATATTCTTTCCGGAGATGCTCATATGCGTCCGCCATACAGGTAGTCCGCTGAACCGGGCTGTGGGCGTCGCTTGCGACCGCGGTCACAAGATTGTGGTTCAGAAGCTCAAACGCCGTCTTCCTCGCTCTTGTTCCAAACCGCCCCAGAAAGCTTCCCTTATTAACCTGTATCTCGCACCCTATCTTCTTCCAGTTCCATACGATCTCCGGAGCATCCTGCACAAACTCATACCGCTCGGCGTGCGCGACGACCGGTATCGCCCGCACCTCCCGCACCCGACGGAGCATCCTGTCTGCAAAATCCGGATCTTCAGCGAAATCAAACTCCATCAGCACATATCTCGTCCTGTTGATCGGAAATATCTTTCCATCTGTAAGAAGCTCGGGCACATCCTCTGTAGTATAGACCTCCATACCCGCCAGAAGAAGGAGTCCCGGCTGCTCTCTCTGTATGATCTCTTTCGTTTCCTTAAAAACTCTGCAGTACTCTTTGCCGAAATAATTTCCATATATTCCCGGGATGTTGCAGTGCGGAGTAGCCACGATCGCCTTTGTTCCGTACTCATGTGCCAGAGCCGCCATCTCTATACTGTCATAGATATCTGCCGCCCCGTCGTCCAGCCCCGGAAGTATATGTGTATGTATATCTATCATATCTCTTTCCCAAAATCATGTAATCCCAAACTACAGCCTGTTATTATAGCACATTTCAAGATCGCTGGGAACACCTGCCGCAAGATTCCCCCATTTTTCACAACTTGACCAGTTCTCAGCTTTCACGGCCGGTCATTCCTGTAAAAACCGTATATATCTTTAAAATGACCGGTCTTAGACGGATGATCCGGATCCATATATGCTCAAAGAATTCCCACCAGAAATCTCCGGGACAGATGATCTTCCCCTTCCGCTTCACCTTAACGACAAGTGCAAAGATCTGATCCCGCCGCAGCGGTCCCTCGATCTCTGTCTGCGCATCCCCGGCCATGTAGTAGCCGTCCTGCTTCTTCCTGTATATGCGGTGCATCACATACTGGCCGGAATCCCGCCGGTAGAACACCATATCGCCCCGCCTCAGTTCGCGGTCCGGTTTTGTAAAATAGATGTAATCCCGGTTATGGCAGAGGAAAGGCGCCATGCTGCTCCCTGCGATCAGCATAGATACGACCTTTCCCTCCTCCGCGATCTCCCGGAGTACAGATACATATTCTCTTGTATCAACGACTCTTTCTATCATGCGACGTCTCCTTTACTGTCCGTCCCGGACGCCTGATCAGAAATCCATCGCCATGCGGCTGGATTCTTCCTCGCTGAGCTCTGTCACCTTGGTCTCCATAACGCGGTATACCCTCTGGCAGAGGTTCAGCACGCTCGGCCTGTGAGTGGTCACGATGCATGTCTTGTTCGGATGCTGCTGCACGATGTTGCGCAGCACGGTGCGCTCCGTCGTCACATCCAGCGCCGAGGTCGCCTCGTCCAGAAGAAGGATCGGAGAATCTCTTAAGACCGCCCTTGCAATGGCGATACGCTGCGCCTGGCCTTCCGACAGTCCCCTGCCCCGCTCGCCGACATTACTGTTGATCGTCTCCGGCAGCTTCTCTACAAAATCCCAGGCACAGGATATCTTCAGCGCCTCTATGATCTCCTCATCCGTGGCGTCTTCCTTTACCATGCGCATATTTTCAGCGATCGTTCCGGACAGGATCGTATTTCCCTGGGGAACATAGGCGAACAGATGCCTTGTCTCCGCATTCATCACGATCTCTTGTCCTCCGGCGGCCCGCAGCATAACTTCGCCGTTCTCCGGGCGCACCAGCCCGAGGATGAGACGGATCATCGTCGTCTTGCCCTCTCCGGACGGTCCTACCAGAGCGACGATCTCGCCTGGGTTCGCCTCAAAGGAAGAATCTGTGATCACCCGGTTTCCCTCCACATAAGAAAAGTTCACGCCCTCCATCCTGACCTCGAAGCCCTGATCGGCATACTTATCCATCTCGCCGCTCTCAGGGATATGCACCTCTCTCGGAAGCTGGACCAGCTCGCGGATACGGTGCGCGGACACTGAACTGTTCAGGAAGGACGGGATAATGGAAACGACATTGCTGAACGCGGAGGAGAGATTGCTCCTCTGCTGCAGGAACAGCGTCATGGTCCCGTATGTAATATCCCCCGTCCACAGACGGAACAGGCAGTAGCCGAACGCGGCGAACTGCACCAGCGTTCCCAGGATCGTCATGAGAATGCTTGTCTTAATGGAAAACAGGTTGTATTTCAGGCTGATATCGCGGAACTTTCCCTGCCACCAGCGCATCTTTTTGCTGTAGTGCGGCGCTACCCCGAAGGATTTGATCGTATCGAAATTATAGATTGCCTCCACCTCGAAGGTCATCAGGTCCGAACTCATCTCGCGGACCTTCTTGCTGTAGTCTCTCTGCTTCTTGATCATGAACCGCGACATGAGGAGAAGGAACGGCGCGCTGGCAAGCGCGATCACCGCCATCACCCAGTCATAGTGCAGGATCACGAAGAAGGTCGCGATAAAATTATAGATCGCAATGATGATCGTCGGGAGCCAGCTGATCGCATTCCCGCTCACGGTCCCGATATCGCCGTTAAACCGGTTCAGGATATCGCCGTTTGAATACTTGTTCAGAGACAGCCAGTCCGCATCCACGATCTTGTCGAAGATATCCGCCTGGATGTCGTTGTTGATATCAATGCTCAGCTTCGCCGTGATCCGGCTGATGATGCTGCTGAACGCAAGGCTGAACACCGTGCTCCCCACCATGACCGCGATCATGACCCACAGCTTGCTCGTCTCATATCCTGTGATGATATCGATCATATATTTACTCGCCACGCTGCTGACAAGCCCCATTGAAGTGCTGAAGATCCCGAGTATCACATAAAAGGCGATCGCGCCTTTGTATCTCGCACTGTAGCTGAAGATCCACTTCCAATCGTCTATGATCTCTCCGAACGTCCCGTCCTTCCATCTGGCTATAAGAATATCCAAAGATTCAAAGGCGGGATTCTTATTTTCATTCTGATTTTCTTCCATATGATCACTCCTGTCCGTACAGTACCTGTTCCCTTGGTTTCACGCTGCTTTTTCCATTAGCGCTGCTGTTCTCGCCCGGCGTTTTTGCTCTCAAAACAGTATACCCGCAACCTTCTGAAGCGTCAAGCATCCAGATTCTGCAAGGCTTTCTCCAGGCACCGTACCGCCTCCTCGGAGATCGTACATCCCAGATGGAGCACCGGAACGCTTCCAAGGAACTCTTCGATCAGATCTATCGTATGAAGATGATCCTGCATATTCCACTTGTTCACAGTGATCTGGCTGTACAGCAGCGGGAAAGCGTGTCCCGGCGTCAGCCTCTCCGCCCGGTTCTCCGGCTCCTGGCTCAGCATAACGACCGCTCCGATCGGGACCGACTCATTATTGCACACCTCTGACGTCCCGCATACCGGCCATCCCTGCGCCGTCCACCTCCCGCCGGCCTTCCCGAGAAGGGAGCGGTCTCCGTTGACCGTCCTGCTGCCTCTGTACTTCTCCCACAGATTCGCCTGGGTCGTCTTCCCCGTCTCTGAAGGTGCGGAAAAGAGGATAGCTTCCCCCTGATATTCCACATACGCACAGTGCAGGATCATCTGATCCCGCTTCACAAAACGGCGCTCAAGCGCAAGAAGCGAAGTGAACATCGGATCAATGTTCAGCTCCCTGATCCGGTCGCCGGCAAGCGTGATCTCTGCGGAGTCTGCCGACGTCTCGCGGTAGCAGGCATAAAAATTCGGATTTCCCTTCACGCCGATGAGACGGCTCTCCAGCCCCAGTCCGCCGCCATCCGCGCTCTGATCTGTCCCGTTCTGAAATACAACGAGATCCGGGCGCCGCGCGATGACCTTTCCTTCCGGCACCGGAAGGCTGTCCGCGACTTCAATATTGTAAACATATTCCACGCTGCCGCAGTCTCCCTGTCCGTTGTCCGCCCCGGCGCAGTCCCCGCACTCAAACTTCATGAAATTGTCCGGGGGCGCGACCTCCTCCGGATAAGAAATGCGGAACCTGAAATCACCTATCTGAAATATCCTGTCCATTCTGCAGTTTCTCCCATTCTTCTCTCAATAATCTCAGAGACTCCTCAGCATATCTGCACATATACTCCGGCACGGCGTCATAGCTTCCCGCCTCCAGAAGGGCGCTCGCCGCGCAGGTGCGGCAGAGATGGCGCAGATGGCACGTACTGCACTTGGCATTCAACAGGAGCTTCCCTGTCTCCTCCACGATGTATTTCCACGCATCCTCGAAGCCGGCTTCAAACACAGATACCGCAGGCTCGCTCAGCATCACGCAGGGGCGCATCTCCCCCTGCCAGTTAATGGTAAAGGAGCACTGTCCCGCCATGCACGCCATATGTCCCGGCTTGCTTTCAGCCGGTTCCGGATGATCTGCCATGTACACCGACTGATGCACATACTGAGGGAAAAGCTCCGGTCCCATCTCCCGCTTCAGGGCATGGATCCTTGCCCGTGCCGCCTCCTCCGGGCCAAGACGGGACTGCATGTTATAGGGCAGCTCCCGTTCCCTTGTGGCAGGCATCATGTAGGTATCCACCCTGACCGGGATCCCCAGCTCTTTCTCAACATCCAGCAGTCTGTCAAGATCGCCCTTATTCGCCCGGGTCAGGCTTCCGCCCACCTTCACATCCACTCCCCGCTCACGGAGCAGCCGGATCCCCCGAAGGGTCCGCTCATAGCCGCCGGGATAATGGCAGAGCTCTGCATAAGTCTCCTCATCCGTACCATAAAGCGTGATATTGACCCGTCTCGGCTTGTATTTCCCGAAAAACTCCGCCAGGTCCTCGTCGATCAGCGTCCCGTTGGTATTGATCGTAAGGATCATCCCCATCTGCCTTAATCCGAGGTAAAGTCTCTTGAAACCAGGATACAGGAACGGCTCCCCGCCTGTCAACAGCAAGAATAAGATTCCCGCATCCTTCATCTGCCGTCCGATCTCCAGCCACTCGTCCGCGGTGCGCAGTCTCCCCTGCCGCTCCATCTCCTCCCTGCTTAAGCGCACGTAGCACATGTCGCAGTTCATATTGCAGAGGGGAAGCAGTTCGATACTGCCGTTTGCCGGGGTGCGGGTTTGCTTCGCCTGGGCGAGGAGCATGCGCTCGACGGTGGTTGCGTCTTGTAATGGTTCCATAGGTGGTCTCCTTTCGGGTGAAATTAAAATAGACCGGAAGGTTGTTCCGGTCTTGCCTGATTATGTAATTAATTATTATGATTTTGCTGTTTCCCAATCATTCTGGTCTAAAGTTGTAGTCGCATGTATATCGCCATCTCCCTGCCAAATAATTACAGGTATTTTTTCATAAGGAACATACTCCCAGTCCAAGAAACCATTTCTAACCCAGTGTCCTGTCTCATCGTTTCCTCCATTTAGCAACATATATCCCTTCTGAAAATCGTCCATAGACGATGCCTCATGTTTTTCCTGGCATGCGTGAAAATAATGCCAGCTCCCATCCGTCAAATTCGTTCCATCATTAAGATATATATCGGCAAGTGCTCCACCGCCCGCATTACAATTAAACAGATATGTTGTACCACTATCTCCACAAGCCGCAACATACTCATTCGCCTCAAATTTCTGCACCTTAGTCAGCGGTCTTCTCCAAACTTTTCTTTCCATCTTACTTTACTCCTCCTTTAATAAACCATACTCCAAATATTCTCTTATGAAATCCTTGATTCCCTGTTCCATCTCGCAATCAGGATCAGAATACTCTTTTCTCGCCTCAGCAATCACCTCTTCCTCTGTCCTCGGCTGCTGGAACAGTTTCCACAGAAAACTACAGGTTTCATTCAGCGATATCACGCTGTTTTCAAATATACCCGCTTCGCCTACAGGCACCAGCACGGCTTCGCCAGCCACTTCCCGCAGAAGGAAATCCGGGTTCGCTCTAAACACCCTGACGCTTTCCTCTTTTGTTCCCTTCGGAAGACGCTCCTGAGATTCGGAACCGGAGAGCGTTTCGGATGACTGATCATTTCTCTCCAACATATTCCTCCCCTGTTATCTTTCTAATACACTTTATACACTCCACTATGATATCACAATGTACTATAATGTCAATGCTTAAACTCATAGTTTTTTCATGAAATATGTACATTTTTTGTATAGTATGGAAAATTCGTCCATCATTTAACCTCGTTTTAACACTTTTCATAACACTAAAGCTTAACAGCCATCCCTAGCTAGTCTGCTCAGAAATATATGCCCCTAAAGGACTTACACACAAAAGCAGACTGAAAATAAGTCTTTCAGTCCGCCTGAATTTTTATGCATTTTACTTTCAGCTCAGGGTTACGAATGATTCGGTTTGTTTGCGTCCATGATTGCAAAGCCATAATGCGTATAAAGCGTACCATTATTTGACTGCCATGTTGCATAGTAAGTATTACCTGAAAAATGGCTTCCGATATCCACATTGCTTATTACTGCATTCTTGACTGTACCATCATTATTGTGTTCATATCCGATACCATTATCAACATCGTAAGATGTGGACTCATTACCGCAGTTACCATGAGCAAGACCGTCTGCATAAACGCGATTACCATCCCAGAATGTATAACTTCCCCAAGGTGACCAGACGGCACCATCGAAATATCTTGTTCCTGTCCCGTCACCAATCTCTGTTGCTGAACGTCCCGGAATTGCACAAACCAGCGTATAGCATGCCGCAATATATTCATTTGGATCAAATCTCTGAATAATTGATTTAGGTGCTTCCCATTCCTTCTTCATAATACTGCATACCTCCATTCCCTATGCCTTATTGAATAATATTTTGACCAAACATCATATATCGCCTTTGATTTTCAAGATAAGCACTAAATGACCTGGAATCTCATATAATGGCGTTTAACAACTGTTTATGTACAGAATCAAAAGGCATTAAATATTTTATTATGTTATTTTACCCCTTTGTTTTTTGAAAATCAAGCAATCCCCACTTATTTTAACTTATTTTTCACACTTATCCCGCTATTTTTCTCACAATTATATTTTTCGACTTTTTTCGACCAAAAGCGACCTGCTACTGAATGATCTTATATTTCTTCATCAGATCTACCCTGTGATTCCCGATCTCGATGCTTTCCATGGCGTCGTTCCCACCCATGCTTTTCGATTCTTTCAGATAATTCAGGATCCTCGACGCCCATGCGGCAGGAAGGAGGAAAGGATATTTTTTCAGATATGTATAAGTCCTCTCCATATATTTCCTGTCAGGGAACAATGTCTGAGCGAGAGAAGCTCCTGCTTTCTTTCCCTTCTTGTCCTCGCTCACAGCCTGGAGCGTGATGTTGCTGCTGTGCTTCCGGCTCATGCTTGAATCTCCGAACACGCCTCCGTCCAGCAGATCTTCCAGCAGATCGCTTCCATCCACTTCAACAGAGCTCCATGCCTCCGGATAGCATGCCTTCACCGGGTCAAATGTAAGCTCCTTTTTTCCGATATCGAACAGAGACGCGGCAAATACATCCGCATGGATCCCTTTACATTTTTCCATCAGATCATCCCAGTCGATCTCTCCTCCGAACGCCTCGGCGTAGATCACAATATCGCACACCTGGCGGATACCAAATCCGCTGTGAAGGAAATGTTTGAATGCATGGAGGATCAGATAGAGCAGATGATCCGTATGGCACATCGTATATACCGGAACACCGTGTATCGTCTCCTGTATCTTCCTGTCAAAGACGCCCTCAAACAGACGGTTCAGATCTCCGTAAGCCTCCGACTCGGAGGAGAAAAGCTCTTTGTGAAGCTCAATATGTAACAGTCCGCCCACCTTATAGAATGGAACTTCGCCCTCCTCGTCCGGATTCTGATCCGGTTCCAGCATATCCATTCCGTCAGCGAAAAATACCTCGCTGCACTTTTTAAACTGCTCCACCGGGATAAGGACGTCCTCATCTCCGGAGCAGCGGTAATCCGGCTCCCGGTACAGCTCTCTGCAGACCAGCCCTTTTACTACGAGCGGAGTTAAGTCCTGTTCCAGAAGCTTCTTGTATAATTGAAGGAATTCTTCTGTCTTCCTGCTCTGTACCATAACCTGTCGGATGACCTGTGTCTTGACCATCTGCGCTGTGTCCTGCGGACATGTCTGAAACGCCGGGCAGGCATAGACCGTCTCATAGATCATGGGCAGGATCTGATGATGCTGGCAGAGCCGGAACAGCATCTGCCAGTCTTCGGCGGAAATCCCATCCTCCCACATTACTTTTTCACCATTCAGGAAGCAGCGGAGCGCTTCCAGCAGCTTCTCACTTATTGCACGCTTTTCCATATGTACCCTTCTCTTTTCCTGTTTCTTTATTTCTCTTGATAATATTTTTCATGCATGAGTTCGAGCATCGCTGCCCTCAATGGTATTTTATACTAGTATTGTTATATATTTCCAGTCTTTTCTTCCAGAAAATCCCATTCCGGCTGAAATTGCCGCTTTTTACCGGTCCACGGTCAGCGGAACCGTCTTTTTCTTCCGTTCTTCGAAGTAAGATCATGTTAACATGAAAAAAAAGAAGGCGCCTCATACCTGAGTATGAGAGAACCTTCCGTTTTTCCGCTCTTCTCCTCATCCCTGAAGAATGTCGGTTTCCCTTGCTTTCTGCACCGCCTGGAGACGTGTCGTCACGCCCAGCTTTCTGAAAATGTTATAGATATGGCTCTTGACAGTAGACAGTCTGATATTCATCTTCTCGCAGATCACAGCGTTGCTGTACCCCTCTTCCAGATACCGCAGCACGATCACTTCTGTCGCCGTCAGCCTTTCTGTCCGGTAAATATTCTGCAGGTCTTCTGTAAGATTCGGGTAATGCTTCTTCTGTCTCGCCGCCCTTCTGATGATATAATCCAGCCATTCCTCCGAAGACATATTCAGGACACTGCCGTATTTATACTGCTTCTTTCGCCGGAGATCCGGCGGGCGGGTGTTTTCCAGCCAGTTTCTATACTCTTCCAGGACTTCTGCTCCCCTTGCTCCGTACCCGGTATAGATTCTTACATACCGGTACGGCTCGGCAGCTTCCAGAGATTCCGCCGCTGTTTCCATCGCGCGCAGCTTTTCGCCGCTTTCCCACTGGATGACCGCGCGCTGGAAGAGCGATTCTGCCAGCCATCGATGGTTTCTGTTTCTCGTAAAATACGGGATCAGCACCTTCAGTATGCTCTCCGCATATCCGTAGTTTCCCAGATACAGGTTCACCTTCACCTCGGCAGCCATATAGAACCGAGTCTTTCCGGCATCGTTCTCAATATCCCCGCCCGTCTCACGGATCCATTGCATCAGATCGTCTCGCTCTCCCCATCTCGCCTCTGCAAGATACAGAAGCGCCCGCGCATTCCAGCGGCAGACCTGCGATTCCTCTCTGTCCAGCGACTCCGCCAGATCCCGGATATATTTCCGCACATGTTCCCCGGACTCCCTGCTGTCCGCATAGAGATAGGCAAGATACATCGTCCCCAGGCGGATCTGCCATGGAGTCTCCAGCTCCGCTTCCGGAATATCCGCAAGTTCTCCTCCACTGCGTGCGGAAGCCGCGTCCGTCTGGAAATCATACTCCATCCGCGCCAGCCGGTACGGGATCTGATTTTCCGGCGCCAGACGCTCTTCCCACAGCTCCTGCCACATCTTCCTTTCCTTTTTTCCACACGCGAAAAGATCCGACAGATCTCTCAGCCCGCTCAGATAGGACACGGATTCTCCCAGGATAAAATACAGCCGGATCGGGCATCCCGGATCAGACTCCTCCCGGAGTAGCTCCATCCATTCTTTCGCCGAAATCTCCGGATCTGTATAGGCAATGTTCAGAAAGATCTCCGTAATCTTTCTCCCTTTATTCTCCCGTTCTGCCTCCTCCCGCAGCTTTGACAGCCGCCCTCTCATCTGTTTCATCGCCGCAGCATCCCGGCGCAGAAAAGCCTCCATCCACTCAATATAGAACAATTCCGGCATCCTGTGATTTTCCGTACTCCACCGCGGTTTCTCATAATTCAGGAAAGGAATCTTGTCATAATTCCTGATCAGGCACTCTTCATACGCCTCTCTATCCTGCAGATACCAGCAGCACATCAGCGCGTCCTGTATCCTGCCGTGAGCTTCATACCACGCCATTGCTTTCCTGCAGAGCTCCGGCGGCGCTGCCTGCTTCACTGTCATACGGAGCGCGGGCTGCACATGCCATGCCTCTTTCCCCGGAAGATAGACCATGGCTCCGCGGATAAAAAGGTTTTCCTCCGTCTTTCTGTCCGTGTTTTCCCAGAGAACAGAACACAGCTCCTCATTTAAATACGGATATGCCGCCCGTTCACTCAACATCTTCAATTCATCCGCCGGCAGCACATTCAAGATCTCGCCGCGGATATACGCACGGATCTCATATAGACTGCAGAGCTCCCATGCGCTCCAGTGCTCTCCCAGCTGCCTCTCAAGCCGGACCAGCATGGCAATGCACCCCGCCCAGCCTCCTGTCAGGTAGTATACTTCCCTGTATTTCAGGCGGCTCCGGCACGCTTTTAGATACCGGTATGTCTCTGCCTCTGTGAACCAGAAGTTTTCCGGCATGACCACCGCCATGATCCCGTTCCAGATAAATTCCAGGAATCCCTCTGGCATCCTTCCATCCACTGCCAGCAGGATCCGATCCTCCTTTGGCATGTTTCTGACAAATTCCCAGAATCCCCGGGAAGACTCCGGATACCGGTCTCCCTGCGGCTTTCGGATCAGATACCAGTTGGCGCTGCCCTTCTTTCTCCTGTCCATGGCGCTGCCATCCTCGATCTCTTCCGCAGAACAGTAGACCGCATTCACTTCGGGATGTTTTTCGCGAAGGATCCTCACTGCTGTTTTCTTTCCCGTTCCCGGCATACTGCTCAGGCAGACGGCAAGATGTTCCTCCAGCATGGATTCTATACAGGCAGTTTTATCGATCATCACCTTTCTGAGTCTCACATTTTTCTCTCTTATGATCGCCGTCCCCTCCCTTCGCACAAATTATCTTTCACCGCTTTTGTCGTCAGCCGGATCTGAGAAGTATCTTTCAAAACATTATTGTGTGTTTTCCCCGCTTATTTATTCTATAAGACCAGTAATTCTCCAAACACTTTTCCATCGCATTTTTCACACCGCTTTGCTGTCGGAGGCCGCAGCAATCCCCCCAGAAATTATATTCCGGACTGTTTGTTTTACTTTTTTTCAAAAATACTATTGTTAATTCTCGTCAACTTGTTTATTCTATTATAGTAACAATCCATTAAATAAAGTGAGGTATATGAGATGAAACCGATTAAAGAAGGAAAAGTCCGCGAGATTTATGACAACGGCGACAATCTGATCATGGTAGCTACCGACAGGATCAGCTGCTTTGATGTTATCCTGAAAAATAACGTTACTAAGAAAGGAACTGTGCTGACCCAGATGTCCAAATTCTGGTTCAACATGACAGAGGACATTCTTCCGAACCATATGATCTCCACAGACGTAAAGGACATGCCGGAATTTTTCCAGCAGCCGCAGTTTGACGGAAACAGCATGATGTGCCGCAAGCTGAACATGCTCCCGATCGAGTGCATCGTGCGCGGTTACATAACGGGAAGCGGCTGGGCAAGCTATCAGAAAGACGGCACTGTATGTGGCATCAAGCTCCCGGAGGGCCTGAGAGAATCCGACAAGCTCCCGGAACCGATCTACACTCCGTCCACAAAGGCTGAGATCGGCGATCATGACGAGAACATTTCCTACGAGCAGAGCGTTGCCCACCTGGAGAAATATTTCCCGGGCAAAGGCGAAGAATACGCTTCCAAGCTCCGCGACTACACCATCGCCCTGTACAAAAAATGTGCGGACTATGCGCTGAGCCGCGGCATCATCATCGCAGATACAAAGTTCGAGTTTGGTCTCGATGAAGACGGAAATATCGTTCTCGGCGACGAGATGCTCACACCGGACAGCTCCCGCTTCTGGCCGGCAGACGGATACGAGCCGGGACACGGACAGCCGTCCTTTGACAAGCAGTTCGCACGCGACTGGCTGAAAGCGAACCCGGACAACGACTGGACACTGCCGGATGATATCGTTCAGAAGACGATCGATAAATATCTGCAGAGCTATGAGATGCTGACAGGGGAGAAGCTGCAGTAAATAAAATCCCTGTAGATCAATTAAGATAACTGTTCACACTTACCACTCACATGGGCACCGGATTTCCGGCTGTTTCCATTGCTTTTTGGTCAGACAATAAAAAGCAGGCCATATATGCACACTCTTTCTGCATACATGGTCTGCTTTTCATCTGTTCCGCGGATGTATTCAGCCGTACATTACCCTCAATCTTCCGCAAACTTATTCTTTATGTACTCTGCCACATCCTCTATCTCCGGAAACAGTCCCGCCTTATTGATCGACAGCTTATTCAGCTGCCTCATGATTCCTTTCTTGGCCCGGCTCTTCACAATAAATATCTGAATCTTATTTTCTCTCTTCAGTCGATACCGGTTGATCGGATTCTTTTTCCTTTCAAACAATCCGCAGATAATGAATGCTCCGTCCTGCTTCATGATCCTGGGATTCTTCTTCTCAGACAGGACGAAAAATACATCTGTCAGATCTTCCTTTCTCAGTTCATCTCTGAACGCCGGTTTCTCCAGTTTGATCTCATGCAGAAGACGTACCGCTTTTTTATTGAAATCCTCCTGTGACAGCTTTCTGTCCGAAGCCCACCTGTAGATTTCGTCCTTTTCTGCACTGGTGAACAACGGAAGACTTGCCAAGATAGATACCGTATCACTGCCCGGATATTTCAGTTCTTCGCGGTCGACTTCAAATACAATAATCTCACCTGATTTTCCAGGATTTGTCTCGCAGGCGAAATACAGGGCTACGAGAGGATTTTTCGTCACGTCCAGCAGCCTGGTGGGCAGTCCGTAATGCTGCATATGCACCAGAAAATCCAGATGCGACTTGCAGCGACTGAATTCCTGCGGGCATTCGATCTTAATCTCATTATACATATCCCGCTCATGCGAAATCCAGGATTCCTTCCTCATGACAGACGGCTGGAGAAGAAATGCCGAATCTGAATGACCTCGATAATAGAAGGCCCGCTTTTTGTTCTCAATCCCGAGCATCTTATTGCAGAACTGGGTAAAAGAGGTTATCATATTGATCTTCACCTTTGATTTCACATATATGATCGTATCCTCAAAAGCAAGCTCCGGTATCCCGTACACTGCGGAAAGCGTTTCCATAATCCTGCAGGTCTCTTCCTGGCGGGCTTCCTTTCCCGGATAAATCCTGTAGATCCAGTTCACGATCGCCTTTGCTTCAATCTCTTTGAGCTGTGGAACTTCCGGCTGCCGCTTATATGTCCACTGATTATCTGACACCAGCTTATCTTCCATCAGCTTATCTTTCACCCGCTTATCTTCTGCCCGCTTATTCATCAAGGCATCGCCCTTATAGAGTTCCGCATCAGCCTCAGCTGCTTTTCTGCGTTTTTCCCGCTCTGCACACTGCGCTTCTTCGTACTTCCTTCTTATATCATTCCATTTAGCATATGCCTGATCTTCCGTCGGATACGGGTTCTTATATAAATCTGCGAAAACAGATCCCTCTTCTTCCAGCGTTCTGAGCATCTCTTTTTTTATAATCCGCGCTGAAAAATACTCATCCATATCACAATACAGATCCGAAAAGAGCTTCTCTGCACAGATCTGCCGGAATGCCTCTCTGATCACAGGCTCATCTTCTAATCCATGGTAAAAAAAGAAGAAGAACTTAATCATCTCCTTTCCCGTCAGCGGCGGTCATACTATGTATCTCTGCCGTTTCAGCACATTCTGAACCGCCGCCGCTTTATCTTTGCTGTAAAGACTGTCTCTTTTCCCTGGAATGCCCGCGCTATTCCATCATCTCATCTTTTTTCTCCAGGATCGCTTCTACAGCCGCGCACGCCGGGCAGTCGCAGTATTTTGCCCCTGCTGCCTTGATCGCTTTCCCGTGCTCCGCAACACCTTTCGCAGCTTCAGCTCCGCCGAATACCTTCGCACCCATCTCTGATTCTGCAAATGCGATCAGGTTGTCCACCGGCATGATATCAGCTTCCAGCTCTTCGATATATTTCTTCGTCTCTTCCGCTTCTCTCTCTGTTCCGACAGCATCAAGCCATGCCTGAGCCGCATCCTTCGCTTCTTTGCTGCAGGACGGAGCCGCCATCAGCTCATGTGTTTTCCCTACTACATAATCCATTACTTCTTTTTTCATTGATAATACCTTCCTTCCTGTAATTTCTCAGCAACAGTTCAGCCGCGCAGGGATAAGCTGTTACATTTTCTTCTATTCTAGCACAAACCGGCAGGATTTACGATATCCGTCATTATCGATCCGGTCAATTTCATTTTCGCCCGGATCCAAGTCAAATACTAAATTCCTCGACAGATCTTTCCAAAATACTTAATCCTGTTCCAGCAGTTTCATTTCGCTGTCCTTCACCGGCTCCTGTCCGATCCAGGATAATGCCTCATTGATATCAAACGTCCTGCGCCCATCTTCATTTACAAAACAAGGGATTCCAATCCCGCTATGCTCTTTTACCGGATCAAAAACAGGATCTGTATCTCTTAAACGCAGAAATTCCTTGAGTTTGCCGGTGTCCTCTGTGATCTCGATGAAATCACAGTCAAATCCCCTCGCCTTCTGGATCGCCAGATAATTTCTGCAGTCCACACAAATCTTAGATCCGTATACTTTCATCTTATGTCTCTCTTCCTTCTCTTTCATCATTTCCTGCATTTTATATTTTCCTCCTGTCTTTCTTTTAGTTTATCAATCTTAATGATCGTAAGCCTCGCCTATTTTCTGTCTTGCAGCATGGACAGATAAGACATTCTCACAGTATTTGAAATCTGATATCCGAGACTGTTCAGAATGTCTTCTATCTTTCCAAGCGCGGCATCTTTCTTTTCTTCGCTGTCAGCCAGGATCTCCAGTTCCAGAAATCCTCCCAGGCCGTGTACCTTGTCCAGACAGGCGGTTACGGACTCTTTCTGAAGCATCGTCCTGTCCTTGATCACTTCTGGTTCTGCCGGCATATACCCGATCGCCTGCAGAATCTTTCTGCAGACCGCCCCGTTCTCCACACCGGTTTCCAGTTCCTCCCGGGTCATCGTCCGGGCATCCAGCTTCTTCCCTTTGAAATTAATCTGCGCCCAGCTCTTTCCCGTCAGATGATCTTTTGTTTCACGCACCCGCAGGGCCTCGCCATTCGCTCTTATATCTCCCCGCTGATTGTCAAAATATGTATCGCGTTCTTCAATAAATGAAGTTTCTTTAAATCCTGCCTGCAGAAGCTTTCCCTTGATTAAATTAAGATCTGCAACCGGCAGCTTTACTTCTACTTCGATCATTCCAATTCTCCTTTTCGCCAGATCCGGCAGTCATATTCTCTTCTTTCTTACTGCCTGGAGCATTTTTCCGCGTCGACCGCCAGCGTAAACATCAACACATGCAGCGCGTCTTTCGGATTCGCAATATTCAAAACATAAGTATCTGTCATATGGAATAGCTCTTTCGATACGACTGCAACGGTTCTCCCTGCGCCATCCATAATAGAATAATTCCACTCTGTCCAATCCCCTTCGATATGCCATCCGTTAAAATCGATATTATAACGTGGCTTCAGAAAAGTAAGCTCCTTGCTGATAGATCCGATCATCTGACTGCCTTCATACACCTCAAACTTCGGAAGAAATGTAAGCACACATTCCTTCACCATTCCCAGTTCACGTCCAAGGGAATCGAATATCTTGAGGCAATGTCCCCATGCCAGCTGACCTTTTACCTCATAAACCGTATTTTCATATTCGTCATAAATATCATAGCTGTCCAGCCATGAAAAAAATCTTTGTTTGAATAATAACTTCATGCACTTATCCTCCCTGAGATGAATTTCCGTATTAACTGCCCTGCTGCTTCCCCCTCCTGCTATACTCATCATAATAAAACTTATTAAGATAGTAAATAGGAGAATAAGAGTATGGTTTGAGGAAAGAAAAAAGTCTTAGAATTCAGGCGTATTGCCAAAATTCTAAGACCCATATAAATTATATTTGAAATGCCCATTTTATCTTGGAGAATGGTCAGTATTTGCGTGAAGTAGCGGGCACTATTCGAACTCGGCGTGTCCTTTGATGTTATTAACTATATTTGTTTAAGTTTTGTGCGAATTCATGCCGGTATTTGCTTCAATTACATCAGTTATTTTGCTTTACTGATTTTCTGTTGCCAAAATGTTGCCAATGAACTTCTTATTACAAAATACACAACTATATTTTTTCAACTATATCTCTCTGAATCTTCAACTCTACAACAAATTCTCCCACTTTAAAATCTTTTTCTTGAAATGTTGTTGTCAGTTGCACCCCCGATCTATCACATATTTTTTTTGCCAATCCAAGACCTAGTCCGCTCCCCTTTGAAGTAGTCTGAGCTTGTTCTCCGCGAAAACCGTCCTTATATATTTTTTTCATTTCATCTTCTGAAATATTTTTACAAATATTTGCTATTCTAACTTCTGTTGTATTGCGATCCTTATCATCAAAAAAAATATCAATTTTTGTAAATTGTTCTGCATACTTTATTGCATTCTCAATAAAAATAAAACTAGCTAAATACATATCACGACTACACCAAAAATAATTATTAGTATATCCATGAAATTCAATAGAAACGTCCTTCTTCATCCCTCTATATTGCAATAATTTTGATAATTTCATTATCATTTTATGAAAATTTATATGTCGTTTTTCATTTCCATAAACAGCGTTATTATTTAACAATTGGTCATGATACTCCAACCGATATTGTATTAAACTGTATCCTTCAATTGCAGAAAACAATTCATCATCTTCTTCAAGCTTTTTTGCCAAATCCGCATTCTCTTTTACATTTTCCGCCAAATCCATAAAATGTTTTGTAGCATTTTTCAAATCATGTATTGTTAAACGTAATATTTTTTGTTTATGTTCTAATACTTCAGTATGTCCTATTATTGTCCGCAATTGACTTATCGTATAATTTGTAAAATCTTTTAAAGTTTGTTTATAAGTTTTCAAATGTATATTTACTTTTGAAAAATCAGAATGTCCTAGTACAATTAAACAACTATATATTTTCCCATTACACTTATAACAACTGAATCCATATGGACATTGATATAGACCATCTGAATGCTCCTCTTTACTAAGTTCCTCATAGTATTTTCTACATTTTTTATTATTATCGTAATAGTATTTTTCACAAAAATATGGTATTTCCGTTGATACTATCAGCTCTTTTTTTTCTATTGAATATTGATTAAACATCTGAAGATAATCTCCCCACAACTTCTACTACTTTTGCTAAGATTTCAATATACTTACAAATATTCTCTGTTGAAAATATATCAGTATCATTTAAATCTTCATTATTGTATAAATACTCTTTCCTTTCAAGCAGCGATCTGCAATATCTATCTTCAAGAAATGCAATTGTTTTTGTGGAGATATTATTATTTAACATCTCATCTCTAGTTTTTTTCCAAACATTAATTGGATTAATTGATTTTTTATAATATTCATCTAAACTTTTAGCCAAATCGCTCATTGAAGCTTGTTTTCTTAAATATCCGTCTATAATCTTGGGCATTTCCCCAAAACTTTCAATATTTTTCCCCGAATACAGCAAGACAATTTTTTCTGGATAGACATTTTTTATCTGTTCTGCCACTGCCAAACCTTGCTTTTCTTTATCTACATTAATACCAATTCCTTCTACATCACATAATATTATATCATAATCTTGGTATTCATCCATACTTTCAAATTGTATTTTTTTCCGAATATTTTTATACCCCAGATCATACAGCATATTAATATCAAAGCCTTCATCATCGATAACACAAATCTTTATTGTTTCTCTTGGTATTTTTATTTTCAAATCTATTCTCTGTTCTTCTATCGATGCTATTGTTTTTAAATTTGTATAAACATATTTTTCTGCATTCTTTTTTAATATAAACATTTTTTCTCCTCGTTCAAAATATAATTGCACTCTTTTCTTTCAGAATTTTTGTTGTTACATTCATTGTTTAAACTTATTACCTCATTGTAATTGCAACTGGAATTAATTTAAAAAGTCCGGATACCGAATCATATTCTTCGATTTCAGCAATAACATGAATATTTAACCCTACTCCAAATGTGTCAGGGACATTATCTCCTTCCAGATGTAAATCATAATAATTAACGTCCTCAAACTGAAAACTTGGACCTAAAACAGTTGTTTCACTATAATCTCCGGCATAAATTAAATAGTCAAAACGAGTACTATATCCTTCGTGAGGGCTTACATAAGCAACATTTCCATCAAATTCTATAGTTCTACCTTGATATTTTGAAGCAAATTCCGCTATACTGGGATCAAATTCATCTTTTAAACCAAGCAATGTTGCAAGTTCCTCACAATTATTTACACTTAATAATTCTTCCTCAGGTTCTTCTGGGTTTTCCTCTACTTCTTCTACATCTTCCGAAACATCTGTTTCCTCATCCACTTTATCTTCATTTTGTGTTGTGTCTTGCTCTAGTTCTATTTCCTCTATTTCAATTTGATCACTTGATAAAGAGATCTTATAATCAAGGTTAGTATTTTCCGAGACAGTAAACTTTACCGTCCCATCTACATCGCTCTCATCTTCTTTTTCTGCCTTTAGAGTATGTTCTCCCTCAACTAATTCCGCAGTATACGTATCTGTAGCGCCATGCTCAAGAGTACCAAGTTCTTCATCATCTATCAATATCTTTACATCATATCGACTAAACAATATATTTTCTTCACACTCTATTTCAACTTGTACAGTATACTTCTCAACTTCCGGTTCCGCCACTTGCTCTGTCTCACTTTGTTCACTTTGACAAGCTGTTAAGCCTATCCCCGCCATAAAGACTATAAGTGCTATAAATTTTCTTTTCATTTTGTTGCACTTTCCCCTCTCTACTCTTTTTCCATTCTTTGTTTCTCTAACATTACAATCGCAATTATTGCAATACTAAATCCCACAATGCATACTACAGTACCCAAAATTGAAATGTTTGAGTTAATAACACCCGTAAAGGCATTTACAATTGCTGCTATCATTCCACATAAACAGATTAACAACATAATCCTAGATATTATCTTATAATGTTTCACACTTACCACCTCAATCCCTATCTACGTAACTTTTATTCTATTGTATCACCCTACTTTTATAAAGTCACTTAATTCCTTCAGCATCTACAGCATAGCATCTTCACTTTTCTCTATTACTTCCACTTTCTTCTCCATATTCCCCATCATTTCCATCATCAACTTCACCCCCACCTGCATCCCGATCTCCATATACACACTCGCCACTTCGCTTGTAACTTCATTTGACAGATCGAGCAACTCCGATGTCGGACTCTTATCATATTTTGCAACCGCCTTTTCAAATCTCCTGAACGGCTCTTCCAGTCTTTCCTCATAGCTCCGATTATCTTCATCCGGTCCAATTCCAAACAACAAATAATCTGCAATCCCTTTTATCGTAGCTCTTTCAAATATCTTATCAATGTACATCTTCATGCCCATCCTTTCCTTATCGCGAAACATGTCGCTATTACGAAACATTATAATCTGGATACTACATACAATCAAGATATATTTCTTTATTACGAATTATCGGGAGTAGTATGAATATGCAGAAAATCAGACCAGACATGGATATCGGTCATAATATCCAACGTCTAAGACGCAATGCGAATATGACACAAGATCAGGTTGTTGCTCATTTACAGCTTATGGGAATTGAGATTTCCAAAAGCACCTATGCAAAACTTGAAACAAACAGAATGAATATCAAAGTCAGCGAACTCGTAGCACTTAGTAAAATCTTCAATGCCAATATATCTGAGTTCTTTGACGGACTGTTGTAATCTGTTCAGTCGATTTTCCCCGACAGATCAGAACAACTGCTGAAAACACTAAACAGCAATGTATTTAACTAAAATCGCTCCATCAGTCAATTAGAGATACCACTAAAAACTGTCTCTCTAACTGAATGATGGAGCTTTTCTCTACCGTATTACTGTAAATGCACAAGAGCTGTAAACACAGTCCACTTCCTGCTAAATCGCTTCACGGTCATGCTTTTTCTTCATTGTCTGTTTCCGCTCTCTTTCTATTTTTTCCTTCCGCTTCGCTTGACTGATTGCTTCATCTACTTTCTGTAAGCCGAATACCGCTTTAACACACTCCATATCTTCTTCCGTTTCACGCAGTTCCCGATTTTCGTCTATCATTTCCTGCAGTCTGCCCTTTAGATGCTCATTTCTGCTGCGTTCCCGGCTGTATGATTCCTGCAGTCGCTCAAAACGATTGGAAAGATCGAGAAATGCTGAGTATACAGAGCGCAGTACTTTTACAATCTTTTCCACAAGCGGCTTCGCCTTTTTCTCCCGATATGCTTTTCCCGTCTCCACGATTACAGCCTCAGGAAGAAGCTCTTCCGGATTAGCAGAAAATTCCGCTGCCAGACGTTCCATATTCTTTACCTTAGGAGCAAGTTCATCGATTCGCTTCTGGTACTTGTCTGCCTGTTTTTTCGCTTTATCCGCTTCCTGCCGGGACTGTGACAGCTCTTCCTCTGACGAATCCAATTCTTCATTGACCTGAGCCAACTGATTACAAAGTGCTCCGTTAATCGCCTCAAAAGCACTATTTTCTTCCAACAATTCTGCCTTTCTCTCTTCCAGATCCGCTACTTCTTTTGCCCGTTCCTGTTTCTGAAAGTCCAAAACAGACAGATGTTTCTCATGAGTGCCTTTCTGTTCCCACTCGATTCCATACCGTTCCATCACCGCCGCAAGATGCTCTTTCTCAGAGGCAACCCACTGATTCCATTCTGTTTTTGATCTCGTTCCGCCTTTAAAACCCAGCCTCGCTAACGCCTGCTTCAGAGATACTCTTGTATCCATTGCTCTTTTACTTTCTGTTATAAACGGAATAAAATCAATATGAAGATGCGGCGTTGCTTCGTCCATATGAAGATGAGCCGAGAACACCCGGAGTGTCGGGTTTCTCTGCTGAAAATCTTTCATATAATCATCCAGTACCTTCGCCGCAAGCTGTCCATCCTCTGTCTTTGCTCCCATATCATCTTTATTTCCGATCTGTAAAATGATTTCGTGAAATGGCTTTTCCTGTTTGCCGGATGCAATCTTTTCATAATAATCTTTTACCTGCCGGTCTTTTCTTTGTTTTGCGTTATAACGGATACGCGCTTCTTCAAACAGTTCATGATACACGTCTCTAATATCCTCATTGCAGTATTCCACGTTCAAATGACTGCGCTCCGGATCTGTATTCTTTGCATGAAATTTTCTGCTGTTGTGATTTACAGAACCTTTTCCTACCATAACACTGATCGTTCTCTTCAATAAGCTGTCCTTTCTCCCTGTTTTTGGATAATCAGCGCCGGATACGGCGCATAAGCTTTGTTACTTTCCCGAAAGTAACGCAAAAGCACTTTTGACAGCCGATTTCGTCCATCAAAAGTGCCTTTGCGCCCTGCCGAGGGCTTTCCTTGTCTGCTTCTCTACAGGAGCGTGTCACGCTCCCGTCTATATCTGTCAACGAAGAATTACCATCGGAATCCATCCGGCACACCTTTCCTGTCCAAATAGTCCTGTCTGGCTTTTTCACGTTCTTCCTGAGTAGGCGCCGTCTTGTATTTCCCATATAATTCACGAAGCACCAAAGAATCTAATTTACGTTCTAATCCCCGCTGTATTTCTTCCATGCAGCTATTATCTTCCAACAGATGATACCTGATCAACTGTTGAAACAACTCCTGCGGAATCATAATATTCCCCATAATACCTCCTGTAAAACGGATACGCAAAATCCGCTGTGCTGTATTCAAAATGACGGTAATGACGATTATGACGATATTTTTTATACTGTACTGCACGCAAATTTATCGTCATTACCGTCATAATCGTCACTCACTCTCCCGAATCAGCTTTAGCACAAGTACTCTCTTATCACTGGTTCGCGGCTGTGGCTCATATTCAATACCGTATTCATTCCTCAGACGCTCTTTACTGAAATTCAGTTTTCTTGATAAGGTATTCGGACGTAGCCCTAACTCTGGAAGTCTTTCAAGCAGTTCAGAGGAAGTGCCGCTCCACTCCGGTATTTCCGGCGAAAGCAGACCTGCAACCGCTTCCAGTGCCGGATCTGACGGCGCTTTCCACAGTTCTGTCTCTGCTTTCTGAAATTTCCACACACAATGTTCCCGGTCAAACTCTATCGTCAGCTCCTGATCTGGCTGATCACGCCCCACAATATCCATAACCGCTGTATTATCCGTACGTTTCTTCTTCTGCATGATAAACGCTCCGTCAGCCGCACCGAGCAGACCATTTGTTCCCGAAATCATATCAAAGCTGTCGTCTGATTCTAATTTTCGTGTGTGATGGACTACCAAAAGGCAGATGCCGTATTTATCGCTGAACGCTTTTAACCTTGTCACAATCTCATAGTCACTGGCATAGCTGTACCTGTCTCCGCCGACCTCTCTCACTTTCTGAAGCGTATCAATAATAATCAGCCTTGCATCCGTGTGTGCCTTCAGAAATTCTTCTAACTGCTGATCCAGGCCCTCATTCAATGTCTTTGCCTGTGTTGCAAAAAACAGATTGTCCGCGCTCTCTACGCCGAACATAACAGACAGTCTCCGCTGCAGCCTCGCATAATCATCTTCCAGTGCCAGATACAGGACTGTTCCCCTGTGTACCGGATACTCCCACAGAGGGATCCCCATTGCCACATGATAGGCAAGCTGCGCCATGAAGAATGATTTTCCTACCTTCGGAGCACCTACAAAGAGGTAAATGCCATTGTACAGAAAGCCATCCACCACAGGCTCTCTCGGCGGATAAACCGTGTCATACAGCTCTGTCATGGACACTATATGAAGGCTGCCGCTCCGCCCGGATTCCCCCGGGCTTTGCGCTGCCGCACAGCCGGAGGAATGTCCGGCAGTGGATTTTTCAGCGGCTTGCAGATTGATTTGTCTTTGCGGATTTGCTATAATTTCATTGGATTTTTTTACATACGGCTGCGCCCCATCTGCGCCAACAGATGATACGGGAGCAGTCGTTTTTATTGTCTCTGTCATTCATCTTCTCCTTTCAGACCGTCTAATGTGATTGCGATAACCTGCAGAGTGTAAAGCAGTTCATCATTGTCGGAATCTATACTCTCCAGTCGTTTCAGTTCTTCATAAATCGCTGCCATCTGATTTTTCAGCGCCTTATACACTCTCGGATTTCCCTGAACTATAACATCCCGGCACAAAAGCCGTCTCATAATATAATCCTGTTTCGTCAGTCCGGATAATGCCACCAGATCATTGAGCAGCTTTGCCTCTTCATCGGATACACGAAAGGCTACAATTCGATTGCGCCATCTTCCATTGTGATCAAGCTTCTTTTCCATCTGCGTCCTCCTTTCCCATTCGTTCCATTTCTAACTTCTCCGCCATCTCCGTCTGCACCGTCGGAAACAGATGCGCATAGCGGTAAGTGATTTTCTCTGCCTCATGACCTACCCGCTGTCCGATTGCCAATACTGAAAATCCCATATTAATCAAGAGCGAAACATGGCTGTGACGGATATCATGAACTCGGATTTTCTTTACTCCTGCCTGTTTTGCTCCCCTCTCCATCTCATGATTGAGATAGGATTTTGTGACTGTAAACAACCGTTCATCCGATTTAATGTCATAGAACATATGAATATACTCCTGCATTTCTTCACAGAGAAATTTCGGCATCTTTATAACCCGGTTACTCTTTGCAGTCTTAGGGCTTGTGATAATATCCCGCCCTTTTGAGCGGTGATAAGTCTTACTGATCGTGACCGTCTGATTCTCAAAATCAAAGTCGGAAGGAGTGAGCGCCAGTAATTCGCCGGAACGGATACCGCACCAGTAAAGAATTTCAAATGCATAGTAGGAACGTGGCTTATCCATCATGGCTTCTGAAAATTTCAGATATTCTTCTTTTGTCCAGAAGTCCATTTCTTTCGGGATCTCATTTCCCATTGTTCCCGCCCGTCTCGCCGGATTGTATGGCAGATTGTAAAAGTTCACGGCATGATTGAATATCGCCGTAAGCTGCGCGTGTATGGTTTTCAGATAATCTGCCGAATATGGCTTTCCTCGTTCATCACGATACGCCATCAGTTCATTCTGCCACGCGATCACATCCTTCGCTTCGATCTCTGAAATCTTCCTGTTGCCGAAATACGGCAGAATCTTCGTCCGGATCACATGGCTTTTTGACTCCCATGTGCTTTCCTTAACCCGCTGCTTCTTATCCGCCTCGTAGATTTCAAAGAAACTGGCAAAAGTCATATCGAGTTTTGCTCCCTGTTTCAGCATGATTTCATGCTCCCATGCCAACGCTTCCCGCTTTGTGGCAAACCCGCGCTTCTGCGTCTGCTTCCGTTCCCCTTTCCAATTCGTAAAACGATAGATCACGCGCCATGTTCCGGTGGTATTGTCTTTATAAACTGCCAACTGCATCGACTCCTTTCTTATTCACTGTAACAAGTCTTTTTCTGGAAAAACCGGGTGTTCACCCTACCCGCTACGGTAAGATATCCTTTCTGCTTCAATTCCGCATTCAACTGACGCACAATCTCATAGGCTTTCGATTTTGAAACCCGAAGTTCTTCCGCTACTTCCTCCACAGTCATAAATGATTTCTCTGTCACTCAACTATCGCCCCTTTCCTGCTATACTCTCTTTGCCGTTCTATCCTCCCTGTTCTGGCAGGCAACCCTTTGCGGCGCTGTGCCATCCTCCCTCATGGGAGGCGCTCTCTCGTCTAATTCATCGAAAAGCTAAAAACTTCTTGAAAAACTCACTTTCTTTCGACGAGGTCTTCGCGGTTTGTTCAGTTTGGACGGTCATTCAATTTTCTTAACTCTATTTGTTTAAGTTAATTATAATATAGCAAACAAATTCCGTTAAGTCAAGTGGCTTACGCAAAAATCTTAACTTTTTTTATTTAAGTTTTTCTTGCTATTCCTATTGCTCCATGCTATACTTGACTCAACAAAATTGTTTAAGTCAAGCCATATATAACTGATGAAACGCAGTGCAGCGGAGTCAAACAGATATGGCTTGTACTGAGAATGACTACAACGGAGGTTTTATTATGGCAATCGGCAAACGCATCCGCTTTTTCCGCAATCGAAAAGGCATGACACAGAAACAGCTCGGTGAAATGCTCGGCTTTCTCGGAAGAACTTCCGACGTCCGTATAGCGCAGTATGAATCTGAATCCAGAACACCAAAAAGCGACCTTGTAAAAGAAATGGCTCAGATCTTTGATGTCAGCCCCCGCGCGATCAACGTGCCGAATATCGACAGCTACATCGGACTGATGCATACCCTCTTTGCACTGGAGGATATGTACGGGTTGAAAATCGGAGAGATTGATGGAGAACTCTGCCTGCGTCTGGACAAGTCTGCCGGAACAACCTATTCTTCCATGTTTGATATGTTCCACGCATGGCAGGAGCATGCTGCCAGATTAGAGAGCGGAGAGATAACCAAGGAAGAATACGATCAGTGGCGGTACAAATACCCGGAACTGGATACTTCCGGACCACAGAAGAAGGTTACCCCCTCGCAGGAACTGAGCGATCTGATCACAGCCTCTCTAAAAGAAGAATCCGAATAAGATCTATACGGCTCTTTATAGACGAAAAAAACCTTACCGACTTTCAGCTTCATTTCTGAAAATCAGTAAGGTTTTATGTTATTGAAGTATTCTTTTACTCAGTGAGTGATACTTGAAATGTTGCCAATTTGTTGCCAGGCACTAAACAAATATGTTTGCGTCCCGCATAAATGCAGGCTTCTCCAGACTCATTTCATCACTCGAACTCTATCGTCCCCGGCGGCTTACTCGTCAGGTCATAGAATACCCTGTTAACCCCCCGGACTTCATTTATGATCCTGCTCATCACCTTATTGAGCACCTCATACGGGATCTCCGCCGCCTCGGCTGTCATGAAGTCAACCGTCTTCACGGCTCTCAGCGCTACCGCGTAGTCATAAGTTCTTTCATCTCCCATAACTCCGACGGAACGCATATTTGTCAGTGCTGCGAAATACTGGTTGATATCCTGATCCAGCCCCGCATTCGCGATCTCTTCACGGTAGATCGCGTCCGCTTCCTGTACGATCTTCACTTTCTCAGCAGTCACCTCGCCGATGATGCGGATTCCGAGTCCCGGTCCCGGGAACGGCTGACGGAATACCAGCTCTTTGGGGATTCCCAGCTCCAGTCCGGCCTTGCGCACCTCGTCTTTGAAGAGGTCACGCAGCGGCTCGATGATATCCTTGAAATCCACGTTCTCCGGAAGTCCTCCGACATTGTGGTGAGACTTGATCACAGCGGACTCTCCGCCCAGACCACTCTCTACAACATCCGGATAGATAGTTCCCTGTGCCAGGAAGTCTACGGTTCCGATCTTCTTCGCCTCTTCCTCGAACACACGGATGAATTCCTCGCCGATAATCTTACGTTTTGTCTCCGGATCTGACACTCCGGCAAGTTTTTTATAATATCTCTCCTGCGCGTTCACGCGGACAAAGTTCAGGTCGAAATTTCCCTTTGGTCCGAAGACAGCTTCCACCTCGTCGCCCTCGTCTTTACGGAGAAGACCATGATCGACAAACACACAGGTCAGCTGGTTTCCGATCGCTCTGGAAAGCAGGCCTGCTGCCACAGAGGAATCCACACCGCCGGATAATGCAAGCAGCACTTTGCCGTCTCCCACTTTCTCGCGGATTGCCTTGATCGAGTTTTCCACGAATGCATCCATTCTCCAGTCGCCGGCGCATCCGCACACATTTTTGACGAAATTATTGATCATCTTTGTGCCTTCAGCAGTATGGAGCACCTCCGGATGGAACTGGATCGCATACAGCTTGTCTGCCTCGTTTTCCGCCGCAGCCACCGGACAGTCTGCCGTGTGCGCGGTGATCTCGAATCCGGGAGCCACCTGTGCGATATAGTCAAAATGGCTCATCCAGCAGATCGTCGGCGTAGACACGTTTTCGAATACCTTGGATGAAGTCTTATCGATCAGGACTTCTGTCTTGCCATACTCTCTGACGTCGGCCTTTTTCACCTCGCCGCCGAGCACATGCATCATAAGCTGTGCACCGTAGCACAGACCCAGCACCGGGATTCCCAGCTTGAACAGCTCGTCCGTGTAAGTCGGCGAATCCGGCAGATAGCAGCTGTTCGGTCCGCCCGTCAGGATAATTCCCTTCGGGTTCATTTCCTTAATCTTCTCAATCTCCGTCTTGTAAGAATAGATCTCACAGTAAACATTACATTCCCTGACCCGTCTTGCGACAAGCTGATTGTACTGTCCGCCGAAGTCAAGGACGATCACTAATTCGTTCTTCAAGGTTATCCTCCTGTGAAACACGGCCGCGCGGACCGCTTATTTTTATATTTCTTCTATTATAGATGAGCCGCACACGTTTTACAACAACTAAATTCCCGGGCACGCAGCGCGCCGGGAATTTTCCTATTTTCATCCTGCCTGTCTAAGCAGCATACTTTGCAATTTGTTTCTGAAGTTCTTCGCAGTCATCCGAATACATTTTAAGTTCCATGACACTGTTAAGTCCAAGATGCATAATTCCAAGCAAAGATTTCGCATCTACCACAACACGTCCTTTTCTCATATCCATATCGAACTCATATTTGGAGACAGTGTTCACAAAATCACGGATCTCTTCCGGATGTTTAAATGTGATCTTCATTTCGCTCATTATTCATCTCACCTCTCTTTACACAGATATGTTTCAGATTGACCTGCGCATCCTGCAGGTTATCGTAAGCATACCATAATTCTCCAATATGAAAAGGGAGAAATTTCTAAAAAAGGTAGAATTTTTTAATGAGCTGACTTGCGGTATTCTGTCGGGAGCATCCCGGTCTCCTCCTTGAAGACCCTGCTCATATATTTTGCATCCGCATAGCCGGTCAGTTCCGCGATCTGATTCAGCTTCAGCCTTGTCCCTATAAGAAGCCCTTTGATGCGGTCCATGCGGTATTTTCTGACCGTCTCCTTGAATCCGGCGCCTGTCTCCTTCTTAAACTGTGTACTCAGATATTCCTCCGAGACAAACAGTCTCTCGGCGATCTCATCCAGTGTGATCCCCTGGTCATAATACTTTCTGACCAGCTGCACGGCTTTCCGTACAAGAGGACTTAATCCCTCATCGCTTTTTTCCTCAAACGCATCAAAATTCAGGACCTGAAAAAAACTGTCCGTGGCATTCCGTATTTCCATCCAGCTCATAGCGGATGCGATCTCCTGCATACAGCGCTGCACGTCCACCTCCGATTCGATTTCCCGCTGCATTTTAAACGTATTCAGCACAGCCATATCGAACCGGATCAGGCATTCCTTCATATCAGCCGGTCTGTATGGTTTCCTGCGGAGAAGATCATACAGCCGGTAATAACATTTCTTGATCTCCTCCCCGCGCTTTGCCGTCACTGCCCTGCGGACCTGGCCTTCCAGCTCTGCCGGATATTTGAGCGGCATAGTCTCCATGCATTGGATCTCTTCCTGGCAGATCAGATTCCCACGGTCAAACAGCAGGTTCCAGTCGCGCATCTCCCGCATCTTTCTCAGCACATCCAGCAGTTCCAGAAGATGCTTCATTTCAGCCCAGAGGCATACCGCAACGCCTTCCAGTCCAGCACACAGTCTCGGCACAACCTCCTTCCGGAAATACTCCCGCTCCATTACCGGATCTTCCATGCGGCAGAGGACCACCAGCAGGAGATTCCACGCACCGGCCTCCAGCATGCCGGAGACCGTCCCGTCCCCCGCACATCCGGCCTCTTCCAGAATCCTTTTTGCCTTTTCTTTCTGTGCCTCATATCCGCTGCCAAGCCAGAGCGCAAACACTGCTCCCGGATCCTTCACCGTAAATCCCAGTTTCTTTCTGGTCATCTCATGAAAATCTTCATCCGGCTGCAGCTGCCCATTGATACAGCTCATAAAAATATTTTCTGCTTTGAGGATTGACGCCTCCGTCCGCTCTTCCCGCAGCTTTTCTTCAATATGCCCCGCTGTTCTTCTCAGTTCTTCCTGTCTGAGAGGCTTCACAAGATATCCGTCCACCCCAAGCTCTATGGCCTGTCTCGCCTGCTGAAAATCCTCTTTTTCAGCAAGGACGATCACTTTTACATCAATCTTCCGGTCACGCAGTTTTCTCAGCATCGAAAATCCGTCCATACCCGCCATCTCCGCCTCTGTGATGACAAGCTCCGGATGCACCGCGCAGACCATCTCATACCCTGCTGCTCCGTCAGATGCCGTTCCAACAACCTCATATTCCGGATTTATCTTCTGTAGTATCCCGCTTATCTCTTCCCTGTCCTGCACGCTGTTCAAAACTGCCGCTATCCTCATCCGCCGTCTCCCTTCTGAATCACCTGCAATTTCATACAGTATAGCACATCCGGACCGGTTATGGGGAATTGATGCCCTGATATATTCAGATCCTTCTGTTCCTTTTCAAACATCTGAATTTTATCTGTCTGTCTAAGTTCTTTTACCAGCTCTGCCTACCCGGAGATATTTCCAAGCAGAAGAGCTTCCGCGATCAGTACAGCCAGGAAAATGCCGTTCCATATTGTAAACCTGACCATGTATACGCCTTTTTTATCCGGATACTCCTTTGCAAAGAATTTAAACGATATCAGGCTTGCCAGAGACGCGATCAGAGTCCCCAGCCCTCCCACATTGACTCCCGTAAGGAGCGCTGACAGATTACTGCTGAACCCTGACAGCAGGATCGCAGCCGGCACATTGCTGATGATCTGGCTTGTAAGTATCCCCATCAACAGTTCCTTTCCATCAACAACCGAGACAAGGAAGCCGCTGATCTCCGGGATCCGCTTCATATTACCGATAAATATAAAGAAGCATAAAAATGTCAGCAGAAGAAAATAATCTACGGACAGATACAGTTTCCGATTTACCACCAGCACAACGCATATCACACAGATCAGCACAGGCTGGTACGGAAGGACCCTGAACACCACCAGCAGACACAGCAGCAGCAGGAACAGAAACGGGATCATCTTCCGAAAGACCTTCCCTTTCTGAACCTCATTTTCTTCTCCCCCTGCCACATCCAGCAGCGGCTCGTCCCTCTGAATCAGCACTGCTGCCATAAGCATCACAAACGCCAGTCCCGCATAGGGAAGAACAGCCTGCAAAAATTCCCCTGCCGTAAAATCCGCGATGGAATACAAATACAGGTTCTGCGGGTTCCCGATCGGTGTTGCCATGCTCCCCAGGTTTGCCGCTATCGTCTCCAGCACCACCAGCTTAAGAACACTTTCTACTCTTCCGCTCATGCGGAATACGATAAGCGTGAATGGGACAAAGGTGATCAGCGCCACATCGTTCGTGATCACCATACTGCTGAAAAAGCAGAGCATCACCAGAATCGCCGAGAGTCCTCTGATACTCCCTGCCCCTCTCAGCAGAAAATGTCCCAGCATACTGAATATCCCCAGCGACTGAAATCCGCCGACAATGATCATCAGACAGAACAGAAGCGCGATCGTCCGGTAATCAGGATAACTCAGATACATTCGGTCAGGATGCACCGCAAACGCAGACAGTACAGCCAGCAGAAACGAAATACAGAAAACCGTTTCATTTTTAAATATCATCTTCAGTAACTTCATATTATATTAATCTCCATTCTGCCGCCTCCGGCGGCCTGCCGGTCAGAATTCCTCCGGCTGAACAAACAGACCTATTATAGCTCTCCTGTCCGGGCGGCGCAACTGGAATATGATATAAATGATATCAGTTCGTTTCAAATAATGCAGCAGCCGGCCCGTCTCAGATTCCTCTAAAAAAGCGGAAGCTGCTGCACAGCCTCTGTACAGTCTGCTTCCGCTTTCCATTTTCCCGTTTTACCCATGCTGATGAAGATACTTCTCTCGCGTAGCCATCCCGCCCCGGATATGACGCTCCGACTTGTTCGTATCCAGCACCTTACGGGCTTCCCGGGCAAGGGTCTGGAGGAGCCGTTCGGTGACATCTGGTGGTGTCAGGTTAGGAATAAAAAATTTCGGATATAATTGTTCATGTGCAAAATTTAAAATGAATTCACGCCTTCTGCTGTAAGATCCATTTCGCATGCCGTGTTTTTCCTTCTGCAGCCACTAATCCTTCTTTCTTCATTGCCTGTAGTAAATTAGATACTTTTTTTGACTTCTGCCCCTCATCCAAAACCTCCGGCAATGCATTTTCCAGTACTTCCATTATTTCCCGTTTACTTGCTTCTCCCATTGCCTCTAATGCTTTCACAATTAACTGCTTACAAATGTCATCCTCCAAGCCTCTATTGCGAATAAATCTCCTGAGCTTTTCCCCTATCGCTCTGTCGTTTTGAAAATAGCTCTCTCGCTTTTTTTACTGCAGCCGGATCCAAGTCTTCCACTGATGCTTCTTTGACAATCTCTTTAGACCAATCCATTCCAATCTGACTTCTGATCAAATCAACTTTATTCATTGGGAGCGGACATAATGATTCATGCTCCCTCGCATAAGCAGCGCCCTGCCATGTTGTAGGAATGCCTCTGATTGTCGGAGGGATCTGAAATGCTATAATCCGACATTTATGCATACTCAATTCATAAATTTCCAAAAATGTCAACCGTTCATTGGTTCCATTCACAAGTTCCTTCTTCAGACTCTGCAGCCCGCCTTGTTTTCTGAATTCTGTCCCTGTAAATTTCTTGTCATTAGAAATGCCGAACACCAGCCACGCTTCCTGAAAGCCACGGATATTTGCTTCATTGCTAAGCGCAGAAAAATATTTGCCAATATCATTAAATGAATAGTTTGTTTTCGCTTCTTTAAATTCAACGACTTCACTTTCAAACGACTCTAACATTTGCATAATTTTTTCTTTCAACTGAATATCTGTATAAATCATATACTTTTGTCCTCTCCAATTATCTGCACATTCCTTTGGTACTTTCTTGCTATAGCTAATTCTATGACTAAACAATGACTTTCTATGACTAATTCTATAACTTTTTATGACTAATCCTATAGCTAAGCAGCAACTTTCTAAAGCTAATTCTATCTGATTTATAGTTCAAACACAAGAATATACAAAAAATCACCCGGCACATTTCTTTGTACCGGATGACCAAATCCCTTTACCCATGCTGATGTAGATATTTCTCTCGCGTGGCCATCCCGCCCCGGATGTGACGCTCCGACTTGTTCGTATCCAGCACCTTACGGGCTTCCCGGGCAAGGGACGGGTTGATCTGGCGGAGCCGCTCGGTGACATCCTTATGTACCGTACTCTTGCTGATCCGGAACTGCTTCGCTGTCTGCCTCACCGTCGCGCTGTTTTCTATAATATAATTTGCAATCTCCACGGCCCGCTCCTCAATATAATCTTTCAAAAAAATCCCCCTGCAAACATCGTTTTTACAATGTATGCAGGAGGACGGAAAGTCATGCTCGTTTACTTTTCTCCGCTCTATCTAAAGCTTCATATTATTTTTATTTTCCTCACAGTCTCAAAAATCTATTTCGTATTCTTCTTAAGCATATCTTTCGATACATTTACCTTTATTCCGAACAGCATCTGGACAAACCAGATCATAAACAGCAGCACCAGGATCGCAAGTACTGCCGCTATTTTCTTCACACCAATCTTCTGCACTATCTTCATCATTTTGTACTCCCCTTTTCATCCTTTGTTTTACATACAACCAGTATACAATAAACTGCCCTGTAAATCAAAACTGTCCTTTTTCTCTGCAGACTGATCGGGTTCTTACTTATAAATAGAAGAAACGGACATATTGCCCACCACAATACGCCCGTTTCCTCAAGGCAGCTCATAGCCGCTGTCCAAGCTTCTTTCCTGTCCGGTCAGTCTCCGCTCATCCTGCCTGTTTGATCCCCAGTTTTATCTTTGCAGTATCCGTTATGATATCCGCCACTTTATCAAAATCAGACATTGAGCTGTCTATCAGCAGATGCCGGTATTTATTGCTGAAAAACTTCTGTTTTGTATAATGCCTGTAAAAATCCTCGCGCGCCTTATCCACCCTGGTCAGATAATTATACGCTTCTCCCGGATCATCCAGGTTCAGCTCTTCTTTACAATTGTGCAGTCTTTTATCGATCGGTGCATAAATAAATACGTTCAGCATATTCTCATCGGAAATTCCATATTCCCGCAGGACATAATCTGAACATCTCCCGACAATAACACAATTTCGCGATAGAGCCAGATCGACCATTACGCTCTTCTCCATTTCGAAAAGAGCTCTTTTCATATTTGAATTTCCTTTTCCCAAAGGATACATCATTTTGTCAAACGGCGAGGACAGCTGACCGTCAAACGCCGACAGTTTTTCAATATCTCCCCGCATTTCTTTGACAGCGAGTTCAATAATATCCCTGTCATAATATTCATACCCAAGGTTATCCGCAACCTTCCTTGCAATTTTGCGTCCCAGGCTTCCGAACTGTCTTGTTACGGTGATAACATTATATGCCATAAACACACTCCTCCCTGATCATTTCTCTGATATAGCTCTCTATCTCTTCACTGCTGCTTCCCAGGATCCTCACTGTCTGCCCCTCCACCGCTCTGGTGACCGCGGACAGCAGAGTATCTCTCTCGTGAAGTAAAATTTCTTTCCATCCGTAAAAATATGCCATCCCCTGATGAGTATACCCCTCAAAATATCCGATACCATTGATCCGGAATTCCTCCGGTACAAGCCGTGTGTTATCCGCAAAGACGGGTTTATCATCTTCATAAATAACTGTCCTGGAATGATATTTACGAAAATCAAAACGCTCTCCCATGGCTTTTCTTCCGCAGGCCAGTATGTCCTGCATGGCAAAACGCGCTCCTTTCTCAAGGTAGATCTCATTTCTTCCAAGAAACTCACTATCAGCAAACGGTATTACAGGACACGGCAGATAACACAGAGACGCACCCTTTTCAACTCTGATTTTTACTTTCTGCTCGGCCCGCCCTTTCTCCATTCTAAAGAGCTTCGTATAGGACTGCCCGGTAATGATCACGCTGCTTCCGCTGCGGATATTGAATTCCATTTCGTGGCTGTCTCCCTCGAGAATTCCTGCGGATGCCTGCATGATCATGATTTCCGCTCCGCCCCCTCTTTCAAACGGCTTTGTTATCTTAAAGGGCGATGTAAAAAAACTATCCTTCACGACAGTCCTTCCGTTTTCCTGAGCCGTTTCTATATACAGCCTGCCCATCACATCCCCTCAAAGAGCACATCCCGCCTGATCCAATCGATCACTTCATCGACGCCTTCCATACTCATAAGGTTTGTGAACAGAAACGGACGGCCCCCACGCATCCTCTCTGAATCAGATGCCATAACCTCCAGGCTCGCTCCCACCATCGGCGCGAGATCCGTTTTATTGATCACCAGCAGATCCGATCTCATAACCCCCGGTCCGCCCTTCCGCGGAATTTTTTCTCCCTGCGCAACATCGATCACATAAATCGACGCATCCGCAAGATCCGGGGAAAATGTTGCGCTCAGATTATCTCCGCCGCTCTCTATGAAGATGATCTCTACATCAGGGAATTTTCTGGCCATTTCCTCCACAGCTTCCAGATTCATGGAGCAGTCTTCACGGATCGCCGTGTGAGGGCACCCTCCTGTCTCGACTCCTATGATCCGCTCCGCGGGAAGAGCAGAATTTTTGATCAGAAACTCAGCGTCCTCCTTTGTATAAATATCGTTGGTCACAACACAGATGCTGTATTTTTCTGACATTTTTCGTGTAAGACGCTCTATAAGTGCAGTTTTTCCCGAACCTACAGGACCGCCCACACCGATTTTTACATACGACATTTTCAGTTCTCCTTATGAAATATATAATCTTGAAAATAAGTTTTCATGCTGCATGGAACGTATATCAAACCCGCATCCGGAAGCTCCAAGCTCATCCATCTCCATCGCCATCGACCGTCTGACCGCATCCGGGATTTTCTTTTCAACTTCATACAGCGCCTTCTGCCCGTCCAGCTGCCTGAGCGGAACCAGTTTGACGGCATGATTGGCCATGGAAGACAGGATACTGTAACAGTACAGCTCCAGTGCCTCGGACAGATCCACTCCCGTCTCTTTTATGAACAGTCCCATTGCAATACAGTAATGCCCGCTGCACTCTCCGCTGTCGATCTGCTCCTTATACTGCTCAAGCGCCGGGTAATCGTCAAGCTCTGTGTGCAGCTTCAGAAACCTGATGCACTGTTTCACACTCCCGCTCCGTATTTCAAACGGGGCTTTCAGAGCACTGCATATCATATCCAGCTCCCTGACATCACATCCTGCATATGCCTTTGCCGCAAAGGCGAGGTCATTAAACGTAAGCATATAGAGATAAGACTCCAGATGCTCTTTCAGCTGGTCCCTGCTGCATACAACATTTTTCTGTACATATGTCTCCATCCCGTTTGACAGGGTATAACTTCCGATCGGGAACAGCGGATCAAGGCTCTGAACGAGCCTGATGAACTTACTATCCATGATGATGCCCTTCATGTGTATGGCCATGTCCGTCCCGGTGTGCATGGCCTCTGCATTCCGTGTAATCTGTGAAACGCTCCACTACTTTTTCTGTCTTAAATCCCATCCTTGACAGATATTCATATGTAGGAGCATCATAAGGGATCTTGACACAGTCCGGCTTAATAGATAGAGAAATATGACGGTTCCCGATCTCAAAACACAGCCGCCCCATTTCTCCCATATCTGACACCGTGATCTTTATCAGCTCACATTCTGCTATCTCGACTGCGATAATGCTTTTTTCATCCTCATACAGGATATCGCCGTCATTCAGAGGCCGGTCAGGCCGAAGACCGATTTCTACACCTTTTTTCGAAGTCTTCTTCAGGATTTTTTTATCACGTTCAAACCATTCTATGGAAACAGTATCAACCTCTTTATCTGTTTCATGAAGGCTTCCCAAAATTTTATCAACGACCATTCTTTTCCACATATCCTTTCCTGTATTAAAACAAATAGTACCTCTGTGTCAGCGGCAGTTCCTGCGCCGGCTTACAGGTTATTTCTTCTCCGTCAACTTTAACATGGTATGTTTCCGGATCGACCTGGATATCTCCGGTCCTGTCATTAAATTTCATGTCCTTTTTCGCAATGTTCCTGCAGTTTTCAACCGGAAGGACTGTCCTTGAGAGCCCGAGCCTTTCCTTGATTCCGCTTTCCGCCGCGGCCCTGGAAACAAATGTAATGCAGGTACGCTTACGGGCAAGCCCGTGCGCACCGAACATATTCGTATAGACAACGGGCTGCGGAGTCGGGATAGATGCGTTCGCATCCCCCATTTTTGATGCTGTGATAAATCCGCCTTTGATGATCATCTCGGGTTTCACGCCGAACATAGCAGGTTTCCACAAGACAAGATCAGCGAATTTCCCGGTTTCTACTGATCCGATCTGTTCTGCCAGTCCGTGTGTAACAGCCGGATTGATCGTATATTTTGAAATGTACCTTTTTACCCTGAAATTATCATTTCTGCTGCAGTCCTCAGGCAGGGGACCTCTCTGATCTTTCATCTTAGATGCCGTCTGCCACGTCCGGGTAATGACCTCTCCCACTCGTCCCATTGCCTGGGAATCGCTGCTCATCATAGAAAAGATCCCCATGTCATGCAGTACGTCTTCCGCCGCAATGGTCTCTGGGCGGATGCGTGAATCCGCGAAGGCGACATCCTCTTTTACTCTGCTGTCGAGATGATGGCAGACCATCAGCATATCAAGATGCTCATCTATTGTATTGACTGTATAGGGCATCGTCGGATTGGTAGACGACGGCAGGATGTTCGGGAACGCGGCTGCTTTTATAATGTCAGGAGCGTGTCCCCCGCCCGCCCCCTCTGTATGATAAGTATGGATCGTCCGTCCTCCGATCGCATTGATGGTATCCTCGACGAATCCCGCCTCATTCAAAGTATCCGTATGGATCGATACCTGTACGTCGTAATGATCCGCTGCTCTCAGCGCCTGGTCGATGACCGCCGGAGTCGCTCCCCAGTCCTCATGGATCTTGAGCCCGCACGCGCCTGCCTCAATCTGTTCAGCGAGGGCTCCATAATCCGCACAGTTTCCTTTTCCGAGAAATCCCAGGTTCACAGGGTAATCTTCGGCAGCTTCAAGCATTTTCTCTATATTGAACCGGCCGGGAGTACAAGTGGTAGCGTTGGTCCCGTCGGCAGGGCCTGTTCCACCTCCGATCATGGTCGTGATCCCGGAATAAAGCGCCGTCTCTATCTGTGTAGGGCTGATGAAATGAATATGCGTATCAATCCCTCCTGCCGTGAGGATCAGACCTTCACCGGCAATGATCTCCGTTCCGGCTCCCACGATCAGTTCCGGGCTTACCCCGTCCATGATATCCGGATTTCCCGCCTTACCTATCCCGCAGATCCTGCCGTCCTTGATTCCCACATCCGCTTTTATGATCCCGGTGTGATCGATGATCACCGCATTTGTGATCACAGTATCAGGACATTCTTCGTCGGAGACATTACACGCCTGACCCATGCCGTCGCGAAGGGATTTTCCGCCGCCGAACTTCGCCTCTTCTCCCTTGACTGTCAGATCTTTTTCCACTTCAATGATAAGTGAGGTGTCAGCCAGACGTATTCTGTCTCCTGCAGAAGCTCCGAACATTTCTGCATACTGTTTTCTTGTCACCTTAAACATCTTCGCCCACCCCCTTGAATCCTCTTTCTTCTGCTTTTTTGAACGCCGCCTCTCTGACTGCGTCATCATCAAAGCTTCCTTCCACGAGGCTGTTCAGGCCGAACCCTCTTCTTTTCCCGCCAATCTCGACAAGGCGCACTCTTTTTGTTTCTCCCGGTTCAAAACGCACTGCCGTACCCGAAGGGATGTCCAGCCTCATCCCATATGCCAGCCGCCGGTTGAACTCGAGCTGTTTATTTACCTCAAAGAAATGAAAGTGGGATCCGACCTGGCAGGGACGATCCGCTGTATTGGTAACATTGATCTCCACAGTATCTTTTCCTTCATTGATAAGCAGTTCATCATCATCAAAAAAATATTCTCCCGGCGTGACCTTCCCGTTCGGCTGAATGGGCGTATGGACCGTTACCAGTTTCGTACCGTCAGGGAACGTGGCCTCAACCTGGATTTCTCCGATCATTTCCGGAACACCGTCCATGACTTCGTCCGCTGTCAGCAGTTTTGTTCCAAGCCGCATCAACTCTGTCACACTCCTGCCTTCACGTGCTTTTTCAAGGAGCTGAGCAGAAATATAAGCAACCGCTTCCGGATAATTTAATTTCAGTCCCCGCTCCTTCCGTGCTCCGGCAAGTTCCCCGGCATAGTGGAGCATCAGCCGCTCCTGTTCTCTTGGTGTCAAATGCATCCTCTCTGCTCCTTTCTTAATGAGTCATCTTCTCCTGCACTTCCGCGGCATCCAGTTCAGATGTACTTCCTTTGAGTATGATCTCTCCCTTTTCCATGATGTATAGATAATCAGAGATCCCCAGCACAAAATCAAGATACTGCTCAACGATCAGCACTGTCAGTCCCAGTTCTTTATTGACCTTTCGGATCACCTCTCCGATATCCTGGATGACTGACGGCTGAATTCCTTCTGTCGGTTCGTCCAGGATCAGGATTTTCGGCTCTGTCACCAGCGCTCTCGCAATGGCAAGCTGCTGCTGCTGGCCTCCTGACAGGTCTCCGCCTTTCCTTTTTTCAAACCGTTTCAATATCGGGAACAGTTCATAGATATACGCCGGGAGCTCGCTTTTTCTGCCTCTCGCCTGAAGTCCGAGCATAAGGTTCTCATAGACTGTCATCTGCGGGAAAATGTCACGTCCCTGGGGCACATAACCGATCCCTTTCCTCACTCTGTTGTAGGTAGGCATTTTTATGATTTCCTCTCCGTCGAGCCGGATGCTTCCCTTCGGTGTCCTGACAAGTCCCATGATGCTTTTCAGCGTTGTGCTTTTTCCCACACCGTTTCTCCCGATCAGACAGACGATCTTGCCTTTCTCAACATCCAGGGACAGGGCAGGAATGATTTTACTTTCCCCATAACAGGCGTCCATATCTTTAATCTTCAGCATTTCTTTCCCCTCCTCTTCCCAGATATACTGCCTGAACCGTCTCGTCCGCGAGCACCTCATCACAGGTTCCCTCCATGAGCACCTTGCCTTCATGAAGCACTGTCACACAGTCTGAAATCTGTTTTACAAAATCCATATCATGCTCGACAACTATAATCGTACATGTCTCCTTGATCTTTTTCAGTATTTCACCGGACTTGAAGGTTTCCGGCTTTCCCATTCCCGCCGCCGGCTCATCAAGCATGATGATCTCCGGCTTCTGGACCAGCTGCATTCCGATCTCAAGCCACTGCTTCTGGCCATGGGCCAGAGCCCCTGCCTTCTCATCCTTTTTATCCAGCAGCTCGATCGTTTCAAGGACCTCGTTTATATACGCTTCTTCTTCCGGTGACAGCTTATAAAAAATAGACTGCCACACTCCTTTGTTTCCCTTCAGGGATAGGATCATATTCTCCATGACCGTCAGATTGACGAAAACGGACGGGACCTGGAACTTCCTTCCGATCCCCTGTTCCACTATTTTATATTCCTTCATCCCTGTGAGCTTAACGGGAGCCCGCCCCTCAGGATAAAACATGCACTCGCCGTCTGTCGGTTTTGTCTTTGCGCAGATAATATCAAGCAGGGTCGTCTTTCCGGCCCCGTTTGGTCCGATAAAGAAATGAATGGTATGCCGTTTCACATTCACATTTACTCTCAGCAGTGCGCAGAATCCATCAAAATCAACCGTAATATTTTTTATTTCAAGGACATTTTCATTTGCCATGCTGCTCTACCTCCCTGCGGGTTAATTTTTTCTTCCATTCAGGGAGCTGATCTCTCACGATTCCCACAAGGCCGCCCTTGAAGAACAGGATCGTCAGCACAAAGATCGCCCCCAGGATATACTGCCAGATCTCAACCATGGTCCCTGATGAAAAATTATAGTCACATATATTAATGAGGAATGCTCCCAGGACCGCTCCCACAAGAGTTCCCCGTCCTCCGACCGCTACCCAGATGACCATTGTGATAGAATAGGATATTGTCATCTGCGCAGGTGTTATAGAACCATTGAAGTTGGCAAATATAGCTCCGGCAATCCCCGCAAACACTGCCGAAAGAACATAGATAAAGTTTTTATAGCGGCTCACACAGTAGCCGGAAAAATATGTCCTGTTTTCTCCGTCTCTTATCGCGATCAGAAGCTTTCCGAACTTCTTCTGCGTAAGGAATCCTGACAGTATGTAGATCAATACCAGTACTGCCAGACAGATATAGAACAGCAGAAACATCTTTCCTCTGTTAGAATCTCCCTTGATGCTGCCGAGAAGTGAGGTGATCTCGGTGATACCTACATTCCCTCCGGTGTACGACTGCAGGCCGGTAAAAAGAGAATATGCCGCCCAGGTCAGCGCCTGAGATATGATCGAAAAATAAACCCCTTTGATCCTGTTTCGGAAAATAAAGAATCCGATCACTCCGGCCAGAATGCCCGGAACTGCCACAACAAGGATCATTGCAAGAGGGGCATATAAAAACGGTCTCCAGATCACCGGCAGTTCGGTCATTCCGCCTGTCTGCATAAATGAAGTGATTTTCCCGCCTGTCGCCTGCAGCTTGAGGAACATTGCCATTGCATAACCTCCGAGCGCGAAATACAGGCCGTGCCCCAGTGACAGGATCCCCGTATATCCCCAGATCAGGTCCAGCCCGATCGCCACGATAGAAAACGCGATACATTTTCCCAGGAACAAAACAAATGAACTGCTTGTGATCACTCCGGCCGATAATAAGAGAGGCATGAGAGCCAGTATGGCCACGATCACTGCAAAACATATATGATAGCCTTTGTTTTTTAATCTCATAAGACACTGCCTCCTTACTCGTCAAGCTTTCTGCTTTTTATCGCAAACAGTCCCTGCGGCCTGAACTGCAGGACCACGATCACAATAAACAGGACCGCCGCCTTGGCAATACTTGCGGACGTATAATTTTCAATTCCGATACTCGCGAAACCGATAACCGACGAGCCAAGCACTGTTCCCGTCAGTCTTCCGACTCCGCCGAGAACGACCGCGATAAACGAGTTCACGATATAATTCTGCCCGATCGTAGAATCGATCGATCCGAGCAGTGCAACAGAACATCCTGCAAGGCCTGCAAGACCTGAACCAAAAGAGAACGTAAGCATATCTACTTTTCTGGAGTTGATCCCCATACACTGCGCCATCGCCCTGTTCTGCATGACAGCGCGCATCTGTTTTCCGAAATTCGACCGATACATGATATACCAGACAAGGATCATACAGAGGATGACCATGCCGAGTATGAAAATACGGTTATATGAAAAAGTACATGCCCCGATCGTAATACCGCCGTTGAGGAATGACGGCGCCTTTACGTTGACTCCCTGCATTCCGAAGATGCTCCTGGCAGCCTGCTGGAGTATAATGCTTATCCCCCAGGTGGCGAGCAGACTGTCTACCTCGCGTCCGTAAAGTCTGGAAATAACAAATCTCTCCAGGACTGCGCCAAGGAGAAATGTCACTGCGAAAGCCGCAGCAAGAGCAAAGAAGTAATATAGACTGAACATACTCTCCGGGAAAAATTTTTCGAAAATATTCTGTACGACATATGTCATGTATGCGCCGATCATAAGGAATTCGCCGTGCGCCATGTTGATAACTTTCATAAGCCCAAATGTGATTGCAAGTCCCAAGGAGGTCAGCAGTATAATGGAACTAAGACTTACGCAGTTAAAGACCGTATTTATAAACTGTGCCATGCCCATACCTCTCTTTCATTATCATACGGTAATTTCACTGATGAATGTAGAGATAGAGCTGTTGCACGAACAGCTCTATCCATCAATCCCCTCTTATCTGAAATTTTTATTCCAGCGGCTGGAGATCTGCTTCTACAGCCCAGTCATAGGATTTCAGATACGGATCCGGGACAACCGGTTCGGTTTCCTTCACTGTATCGATCTGACCGTCCGCATTGATCACACCGATGCGCACAGGTTTGATAAGATGGTGATTTTCACCGTCGATTTCCACAGTTCCTTCCGGGGCATCAAATGTGATCCCACCTTCTTCAACTGCCGCGATCACATCTTCCGGTTCAAAGCTTTCCGCTTTTTCTACAGCTGCCTTCCACAGATATACCGCATCGTATGCCGCCTCCGCAGGATCGGATGTCACTCTGTCGCTGCCATATGCTTTCTGATAAGCTTCCACGAAAGCTTTATTTTCAGGGGTATCCGTAGACATATAATAATTCCATGAAACCATGTGTCCCTTAAGGATATCCGCTCCGATCGTCTTGACTTCCTCCTCTGCGATGGAGAACGACATCGTCATATAATCATCTGCCGTATAATTTTTCTCGCTCATCTGCTTAAAGAAGGAAAGATTTCCTGTTCCGTTCAGAGTATTAATGATCACGTCCGGTTTTGCGGCTTCGATCTTTGAAATGATGGAGCCGAAATCAGTCTGATCCATCTGAGCGTACTCTTCTCCGACTACCTCAACACCCTTTGCCTTACACTGCGCATTAATGATCATATTTGCGGTTCTCGGAAATACATAATCAGATCCGAGAAGGAAGAACTTTTTATATCCCTGATCTATCAGATAATCAATGGCCGGAACAATCTGCTGATTCGGAGCCGCACCTGTGTAAATAATATTGGATGATGACTCCATTCCCTCATACTGGACCGGGTACCATAACAGGTTCCCGTATTCCTCAAACACCGGTTTTACTGCTTTTCTTGACGCTGATGTCCAGCAGCCGAATACGGTCTTTACTTTATCCTGATCGATGAGCTTTTCCGCCTTTGTTGCAAACGTCGACGGCTCCGACGCACCGTCTTCCTCGATATATTCAATCTGTTTTCCAAGGATTCCCCCGGCTTCATTAATTTCATCAATCGCCAGCACTTCTGCATCCTTGACAGCTCCCTCGCTGATCGCCATAGAGCCTGTTGCCGAATAGAGAATTCCGACTTTTACCGTATCCTCTCCGGAATCTCCTTTGGATCCTCCTCCGCATCCGGCCAATGATACGGCCAGAACTGAACTTAAAAGTATTGCTGCAATTTTATTCTTTTTCATCATAATCTCCTATCTCCCTAAAAAATCAGGGGCCATCCGCCGGGAATTTATTCCCTGCCGATGACCCCTTTGTCCTGCATTTCTCCAGTGTACACTTTTTGGATGAAAAAAATAAAGGGAGCCAGTTACGAACATCTTTCGTAATTGACTCCCTCGTCTATGCGGCTTAGTATATCAATCCTTTTTTCTTTTGTCAAACAGATTCTCCGACATTTTTCAAGTTTGTTCACCTCAGACAACATCACCTCAAAATCCATTTTTCATTTCTCCATTTTTTATAATTTTCTGTTCATCCTCAGATTTTTATTTACAATTTTCATTCATTATTTCAATCTTTTTTCTCCAAAAACAGCAGATTCCCCTGCAGACACAGCATGTGGTCTGCAGGGGAATCCCAAAATCTTCAATCCCTTATTTTAGAATAAATGGTAGTTCACTACCAGCGCCGCAAATACAATGGAAACCATGGACAGCAGCTTGATCAGGATATTGATCGACGGTCCTGACGTATCCTTGAACGGATCACCCACGGTATCGCCTACGACGGCTGCCTTATGGCAATCACTGCCCTTTCCGCCGTGTTTTCCGCCCTCAATATATTTCTTCGCATTATCCCATGCGCCGCCTGAATTCGCCATGAAGATCGCCATCAGGAATCCGGTTGCAGTGGATCCGGTCAGAAGTCCGATCACACCGTTATAACCCAGGATCAGTCCAGTCACCACAGGAGTGATGATCGCCAGGAGCGTCGGGAGGACCATCTCGCGGAGACTTGCCTTTGTACAGATATCAACGCATCTCTCATAATCCGGATCCGCTTTTCCCTGCATCAGCCCCTTGATCTCTTTGAACTGGCGTCTTACCTCGACCACGATACTCTGAGCCGCGCGGCCTACAGAGTCCATGGTCAGTGCCGCAAACACGAACGGCAGGCAGGCTCCGATAAAGATACCTACAAGCACCGTCGGATTCATAACGCTCATATCGAGTTCCACAGCGCTGCCGCCAACTTCCTGTACTTTCTCAACATAGGAAGCGATAAGAGCCAGCGCCGTAAGAGCCGCGGAACCGATCGCAAATCCTTTTCCTGTTGCAGCCGTTGTATTTCCAAGAGAATCCAGAGCATCGGTACGTCTTCTCACTTCTTCCTCGAGGCCTGCCATCTCTGCGATACCGCCCGCATTGTCCGCGATCGGACCGTATGCGTCTGTCGCCAGCGTGATTCCCAGTGTGGAGAGCATTCCCACTGCTGCAAGGGCGATTCCGTAAAGCCCTCTCGTGGATTCAATGAAGCCGCCGGAGAACGCATATGCCGCCATTACGCAGATCGCGATGATGATGATCGGAACTGCTGTAGAAAGCATTCCCAGGCTCAGGCCGCCGATGATAAGTGTTGCAGAACCGGTCTCTGATTTATCAGCAAGGTTCTGGGTCGGTTTATATGTATCTGATGTAAAGTACTCGGTGAAAAATCCGATCAATACGCCTGCAAGCAGTCCGGCGAGGATCGCAAAATAAACACCGATAAAATCGCTTCCGAGAATAAACCACACGATCGGGAATGCGATCACTGCGATCAGGAGAGCGCTTGTGTTCGTTCCTCTTCTGAGTGCTTTCAGCAGTGTGCTCTGGTCCGTGCTCTCTCCCGTCTTTACGAGAAGAGATCCAAGAATAGATGCCAGGACGCCGATCGCCGCAAGGAGCATCGGGATCGCGACCGCATTTGCACGGTCAACAGACTCTATCTTGTTAAATGCAATAACTCCGAGTGAGCACGCTGACAATATGGACCCTACATAAGATTCATAAAGGTCTGCGCCCATTCCGGCAACATCGCCCACATTATCGCCTACGTTGTCCGCGATAACGGCCGGGTTTCTCGGGTCATCTTCCGGAATCCCGGCTTCGACCTTGCCTACAAGGTCAGCGCCGACATCCGCCGCTTTCGTATAGATACCTCCTCCCACACGTGCAAACAGCGCCATGGACGAAGCGCCCATTCCGAATGTGAGCATCGTACTTGTCACATCCTCAAGCGGAAGCTTGAATACCAGCTTCAGAAGCAGGTACCAGATTGAAATATCCAGAAGTCCCAGTCCGACAACTGTAAATCCCATGACCGATCCGGCTGAGAATGCCACATTCAGTCCTTTGTTCAGACTCTTCTGGCAGGCAGCTGCAGTTCTGGCATTCGCACGCGTTGCGATCTGCATTCCGACAAATCCAGAAAGTCCTGAGAAGAATCCACCGGTCACAAACGCAAACGGAACGTACGGTGTCAGGAAACCTGTGACCGCCATCACAAGAAGGATCACGAACATGATCGCAAAGAATCCGATCAGGATCTTATACTGGCGTCTTAAGTACGCCATTGCCCCTTGATGGATCGATGCCGAGATCTTCTTCATCCTGTCGTTCCCTTCCGGAAAGCGGAGAACTTTCTGTGCCCTGCTCGCCACAAACAGGAGTGCGATAATGGAGCCGCATAGTGTCAGTAGTGCCAATTCATTATCCATTTTTCTCTCTCCTCCATTCTGTTTCGAAGTGCCCTCGTGAACACTCCTTTAAAATTTATGAATACGAGAATTATTATAACACCTTTATAAAAATTTTAGTAGATTTTTCTCATTTATTTTTAATTTTAATAGTATATTTATGCAATTTTGAGCCAAAAGACGGACTGCCCGTCCGGGCAGTCCGTCTTTTTTCACAATATCCTGTTGTCAGAATTCAAATACGGCAACGCCGTACGGCGCCAGAGGATATGCGAATGAATACTTCTTTCCATCGCATTCCTGTTTCACCGGCTTATAGAGCAGCGGCCTCGGCTCGCCCTTGCCGCCGTACTGAACATCATCACTGTTCAGGATCAGCCTGCACTGCTTTCTTCTCGGAACTCCTACTCTGTAGTCGCGGCGCTCCATTGGCGTAAAGTTCAGAACAAACAAAAGGTTCTTCTTATTATCCTTGGAATGTCTGATGAAGCTGTAAATACTGCGGAAGCAGTCATCCGCATTCACCCATTCAAATCCTGCAGGGTCATTGTCCAGTTCATACATCGCCTTATTTTTCTTATACAGATGGAGCAGGTCTCTGTACCAGTTCTGGATCGCCTGATGCTCCGGCTCGGCCAGCAGGTACCAGTCAAGTTCCCGTTCCTCGCTCCACTCGCGGAGCTGAGCAAACTCCTGGCCCATAAACAGAAGTTTCTTTCCGGGATGGCCCATCATAAATGCATAACCTGCTTTCAGGTTCGCATACTTGTCAAACCCAAGTCCCGGCATCTTATTGATCATGGAGCATTTCAGGTGAACCACCTCGTCGTGAGAAAGCACGAGGATATAATTCTCACTGTATGCATAGGTGCTGGCAAACGTCATCATATTGTGGGCATTCTTTCTGAAATACGGATCCAGCTTCATGTACTCTGTGAAATCGTGCATCCATCCCATATTCCACTTCAGACTGAACCCAAGTCCGCCGTCTTCCGGCGCTCCGGTCACCTTCGGCCATGCCGTAGACTCTTCGGCGATCATTACGGCGCCGTGATTCCTTCCAAGCACTACCGAGTTCAGATGCTTGAAGAACTCGATCGCCTCAAGGTTCTCGTTGCCGCCGTACTTATTCGCAACCCACTGCCCATCCTGCTTTCCATAGTCCAGATAAAGCATGGAGGCCACAGCGTCAACCCTGAGCCCGTCCACATGATAATTCTCGATCCAGAACAGGGCATTGGCGATCAGGAAGTTCTTTACCTCCGGTTTTCCGTAATCAAAGATCTTAGTACCCCAGTCCGGGTGCTCTCCCTTTCTCGGATCTGCATATTCATAAGTCGGAGTCCCGTCAAAGTCAGCCAGTCCGTGCGCATCTCTCGGGAAATGTGCCGGTACCCAGTCAAGGATAACGCCGATCTTATTGCGGTGCAGATAATTGATCATATATGCAAAATCTTCGGGTGTTCCGTATCTGGAAGTCGGCGCATAGTAGCCGGTTACCTGATATCCCCAGGATCCGTCAAACGGATGCTCTGCAATACCCATAAGCTCAACATGCGTATAACCCATATCCTTTACATACTTTGTGATAGCCTCTGCGAACTCACGGTACGTGTAGAAGCCTTCGTCCTCTGTTCCGGGATGTCTCATCCAGGAGCCCATGTGGACCTCATAGATCGACATCGGGTTCGTCCTGTTGTCCCATGTCTTTCTATTCTCCATCCACGCGTCATCCGTCCATTTCAGGTGAGAGATATCCGCAACTCTTGATGCCGTTCCCGGTCTGAGCTCCGCATAATTCGCATACGGATCAGCCTTGAAAATACGCTTTCCCTGCTGCGTCTCAATACAGAACTTGTAGAGATCCCCCACATCTACTCCCGGTACAAAACAGGTATAGATCCCCATCGGCTCCTGCCGCTCCATATAGTTCGCCTCAAAATCCCAGCCGTTAAAATCGCCTACGACCGCAACTCTGCGCGCATGGGGCGCCCACACCGCGAAATAAACACCGGAGACTCCGTCCACTGTCACCTTATGTGCACCCATTTTTTCATAAATCTCATAATGGTTGCCCTGACCAAAAAGATACTGGTCAAGTTCTCCGATCTCATAAGGCTGTACCTTTTTATCTGTGCCTTTTTTCTTAACCATAAAGCCCACCTCGCCGCTCGAATTTTAAATCCGTTTTCTGTACAAATCCGGCAGAAACTGCCGGATTTGTCAGGCTATACGCATAAAAACGGTTACTCATTTTTATATAAGCCTATTATACTGGAAAGATTCAGAAAAGAAAAGAGAAAAGCAGTCCTGAAATAAAAAATAGACAGCCTTTTTCAAGACTGTCTATTAATATTATGCAATATTAAATATTAAAATCTTTTTCTGATAACAGAATTCTGTCAGAATCATCTGTATTTTTTCCAAATACTCTTCTGACCAGTTTCTTTGCAGAAGCTTTCTGCGAATGCTGTATCGCCTCATCCATAATCTCTTTCACCTCGGCCACGGTAACGGCATGATCCTCTCTCTGAAGAGAATCGATCCTGCTGTAGAGTGCAAGGATTCCCATCTCATCAATGCGGTAACCGTTCTCCTGCGCATAAGTCTGGCCGAATGTCACAAGCTCATCGTTGATAAAGATCGGCACCTCGAGACGTGAGGTAAATTTGCGTCTGAACTCGCGGTTGGAAGAGAGGAGACGGTCAAGCGGTTTTCTCTGCTCCTCCAGAACGATCAGGAGTTCTCCTGTATCCTTTTCCATTGCTTTATTCAGACGGGCAACGGTCTTCTCGTTCATCTTTCCCGCCTTCTCGATGATCAGCGCTCCTCCATAGAGCTTATCGATGATATCTCCGATCTTCTTTTTATTCAGAGACTCGCCTGTAACGATAGCAACCTTGCCCTGACGGATATTCCGCTGTTTCTGGATCGCTTTCACAACATCCACCGCAAGGACGGTCTTTCCGTTTCCTTTATTGCCAATGATCAGAAGATTTCCGGTCCTTGATGTACCTCTGCGGTTCGTGCAGTTCTTATCCTGCTCCAGGACATCTACAAGCTGCTCGCTCATTCCGCGCACAGGCACGAAGTAGGAGAACAGTTTTTTCTGTTCATCCGTCAGTCCCGCCCGGGTTCCGATTCCGCTCTGTGCTTCCAGATCGTAACGCCCGTGAACTACAAATCCGGTGTCGCTCAGTGACAGTGCATCTGAGATCTCATCCAGCGGCAGCGGAGATGTCTTTCCTGTAGCGATCAGCTTCGCTGTCTCTTTTCTGCTCAGCGGCGTCGTCGCTGAAAGGATGTCCATTTCTTCATCATCGTCATCCGGAACTTCTCTGTCGTCCGGCTCTGTACTGTGTTCCGGATTCACCCGGAATTCTTCCTCAAAATCCGGCATCTCATTATCGTAGATGTCGTCCTCGTCTTCGTATTCCGAATAATACTCTTCTTCCGCCTCGTCAGCATAATCTCTGCCGTACTCTTCCTCGTCCTCATAAACGCTGTCCGGCTCGTCATAATCATCGTCCCAGTAATCTTCCGAATCATCCAGTTCCAGATCATCATCGATCCTGAGCTCATCCGCAACCTTCCCCATGTTTTCGTGCGGCACGTCGTCTGTCTTTTCCTTCTTTACCGGTTTCGGCTCTTCCGGAGGTATAACTCCTTCGATCTCATCGATCAGGCGCTGAATATCCGGCGGAAGGATCGGTTCTGTCTTTTTCTTATTTTCCATGATTTCCCCTGCTGTTTCCCCTTCTGTCAAATCTTCCTGCTCTGCTTCTGCAGGCTCTGCTTCGTCATCTTCCGACTCTTCTGTATCTCCCCATGTTTCTTCTTCAGAGGCTTCCTCTTCGAACTCTTCGTAATCATCTGCTTCAAGCTCTTCTGTATCGTCATACTCTTCCGAATCATCCGCTTCAAGCTCTTCCGCTTCCTCGTATTCCTCTGACTCGTCTGCTTCAAGCTCTTCCGCTTCCTCGTATTCCTCTGACTCGTCTGCTTTAAGCTCTTCTGCTTCCTCATATTCTTCCGAATCGTCCGCTTCAAGTTCTTCCACTTCTTCGTATTCTTCCGAATCATCCGCTTCGAGCTCTTCCGCTTCCTCATATTCTTCCGAATCGTCCGCTTCAAGCTCTTCCGCCTCTTCATATGCCTCCGCGTCATCTGCTTCGAGTGCTTCTGTATCCTCTGGAGAAGCGGCAGCGTTTTCCATGCCGGATGCCGTATCTTCTTCCACGACTTCCGCTTCCACAGCCTCTATCGGCTCCTCCTCTTCCGTCAGATCCTCTGAATCCTCCATCTGAAGCTCCCAGTCAGAAAGAATATCTGCAAAGCTCATCTGCCCTTCGACCTGCTCGCTGTCTGCTGAGGTCTCCGTGGCATCTTCTGTATTTTGTTCTTCATCCGCATCTTCAAGGAACTCTTCCGCCTCTGTTATATCAAGACTTGCCTCCGTGCTCTCTTCTTCCTCCACTGAGACTGTCTCCTGTGCAGACACATCCACAATCTCTTCAGCCTCTTCCGGAACAAGTTCTGTCATTCCAGACGCTGCAGGCACTTTCTCCTGAAGTTCTTTCTCCTCTGCGATCTGATTGACCATCTCAAGGTCGACCACCGACTCTATTTCACCGATTGCGTCTTCCAGATCTGCCATATCAGTCTCCCCGGAAGCCTCAGCCGGTTCCTCCGTAAGCACAGGCTCCTCTTTCTGATCTTCCTCCAATTCCGGCGGCGTTATCTCTGTAATGTCAGAGTCCATTTTGGGCTGAAGCAGCTGCTTGAGCGCTTCATCAAGGCGCATTGTATCGCCAATCTTCTTCTGTCCTTTTTCCTGTCCCGGATGCTCTGTTTCCGCAGGCTCAGTTTCGCTCTCTTCCGTTTCTGCCCCGCTGTCTTTCTCTTCCTCTGACACAGTCCCTTCTTCTTCCTGGGATGCAGCGTAGGTTTCCAGATCCGGGATCTCTTCTGTTTCTGTGCTTATCTTACCGCTTCTTTTATCATATTTTTCCTGCTGTGAAGGAGTCAGAGGCTTGTACTGCATCTTAAGCTCCATCGCCTTATACACATATTTGCCCTCGCTGAACCACAGGATCAGGTCATCACATTCTTCCAGACACTCCATGATCATCCCCGCTTCCTGATACAGCTTTGCCAGCTCATATGCCCACTCTTCAATATATTCGGCCTTTTTAAATTCTTCCAGGGCTTCTATCTGCTGTTCGATCGGAGCATTCTGTGCGCGGAGAATCTGATATCTTAAAATATATTGATTCGGATCTTTCGGAGCAATCTGCATAAAATCATCATAATAATCTATCGCCTCTTCAACATTCCCTGTTTTGATTGCCAGCGAACACAGGCGGTAAAGCACCTTACGGCTGCCTTCTGCACGGTGATAAGCGATTCTGAGGACATCGTAACTTTTCTTGTACTCGTCATTCTTTTCATAAATATCGCTGACATTCATCAGCATCGTAACATTCCGTACTCTTTTCCAGTCAATTATATCCGCTATCTCCGCAGCTCTGCTGTATTCACCGTCTTCCATAAGTTCAAGCATTTCTTGTGTCTTTAACTTATATTCATACTTATCCACCGCAATCACCTCATCGAAAATAATATCTTTTTCCCACATTCTATCGCTTTCATGTCACATCTGCAAAAGCCAATATTCTTTCAATAGTTTAGCATATGAGACTCATAATGTCAAAAAAATGCATCCTCAATTGACATTGACGATGCATTTTATGATTTATTTAATTTTTTCATTATTTTTATTTTATATTAAATCGGAGGCATTTATTTGATTCACGTTCCTGTGAGACCTCTGCCGTCTGTTATCTCATCAGCGGTCGATTTACTAAGACCAGCTTATTAAATCTACCCTCCTTCAATAACAAATTGAGGTTCATAACAAAATCCGCTTTCCGCTTTCGCTTCATCTCCGGTATTATTCTATATTTTTAAAGAATCTCCCAAGTTATTCTTTCTATAATCTTTCAAAGGGAGCAGTATTGTTAAACAATATTCCTGCCTTCTATTTGATTATTCCTTCTATAACTACTGATCCTTTACTATAAAATAATATTCTACTCAATGTTTCTTTACACATCTTTCGAAATCCTGCTATATGTGGTAACTATATTCAATACGTCTGCAAATGCTTAAATCTGTTGATTTTCATCCAGATTCCGATCACTCCGATTGTACCTTTACATTCTGATTATTTCTGGATTCTTAATCTTTATCTGCGGCAAAGGCCTCTTTCTTCACAGGAACTAACATTTACCGTACCACTGACATATTGATTATTAACTGAAACTATACTGTCCATGGGACCTTCCTCCTGCTTCCTTGTATTTTTAACCTAATCGAACAATTGATCTGTCATTTGTTCTCTTAGATAAATATCCTTTTGAGATGGTTTCTTGTATCTCTTTTGGATGGTTTTATAATACCACCGCTGTTTTTATTTGTCAATACATTTTATGCATTTTATTTTAAATAAATTTATTATTTTGTTTATTTTGTTTGAATTTTCAGATAATATTCCTTGTCACTCTTATCTTCCTTTATCGAAACTACTATATTTTGCGATCATATCAATTACAATACATACTGTATATATATTTGTATCTACAAATGTATGCAATTCTCCCCGACGGATCTCCACCATTTTTCTGAAACTGCGCAGTCCGATCTGATTTCTCTCCGTGTCCGCCGTATTTTCTTTGACCTGATTATGAAGCGTGCCCCGGATCCCGCCCCGCTCCGGGTGCATATCCACAGAAACCTGACCTTTCTTATCCCCGTACTTTAATATATTGAAAAAAAGATTACTGCATATTCTCTTGAATTTTATGTTCTCTGAAGGGTTTCTTAAGAATTCTTTAGATTCGTTTTCGGCATTTTTTAAGATAAATGTACTAATCTGAGATTACTGAAAGGGGGAATACAAATGATGAAGAAATGGTTTTACCCCGTTTCCCTCATCCTGCTTTTTATTATACTGACCATTGCCGTCATCCCGCACGGATATGTATACGGTTCAAACACTGACTGGCTGAGCCAGCATGTCACTCTGGCGGAAACGATACGCGACACCTTCCTTGAGCAGCATACCCTGCTGCCCTCATGGATCCGTCTGGGCGGCGGCTCGAATGGGTATCAGTTCGCCTATTACGGTTTCTTAAGGCCGGACATCCTGATCGGATGCCTGCTGCCGCAGATACCTATGATAAATATCATTATCGGTTACATGCTGGCTGCATATCTGGGTTCTGTACTCCTCATGTTTCTCTGGCTCAGGACGGAACAAATCTCTCCCGCCGGAGCGTGGCTGGGAAGCATCCTCTTCCTGACTGCGGGATGTCTCTTCCATATGCACCGGCAGATCATGTTCGTGAATTATCTGCCGTTTCTGCTGGCAGCTTTCCTGTGTGTCAGAAGGGAAAAGTACAGATGGCTTCCTCTCTGTCTCCTGATGATCTGTCTCTCCAGTTTTTACTTTTCCATCTCTGCTTTCGCTGCGGTCGGATGGTACTGGTACCGGGCAAAAGGCAGGCGGTTCTGGAAAGGTTCCTTTGTAAAACGCTATATCCCGTCGGCAGTCCTCGCCGCGGCAATGGCGGCGGCGCTCCTGCTTCCCACCGCGCTTGTGCTTCTGGAGCACGGCCGGGGCAGTACATCCACCGGACTGCTGAAACTTCTGGAACTGTTCGGACCGAATCCGGTGTTCAACAATATCCTGTTTAACGAATATGGAATGGGACTTACACTGATCTGCTTTTATGCGGTGCTGGCGGGACTTTCCAGAAAACCTTTCCGCAGGGACAGCCAGCTCTTCCTGATGATGGGACTGTTCGGAGTTTTTTCCTGGATCTTGAACGGAATGCTTTACGCACGGCCGAAGATTCTGATTCCCTTCATGCCTCTGGTCATCCTGCACTGCGTCCGCTTCCTGCAGACCGAGTTTCTCCGTATGAGCACACTTCTTTCCGCAGAACCTGCTCTGTATCCCGCGCAGACCGGATCCTCAGCAGCTCCGGAAGCAGAAAGGGAAAACTGCTTTCCCGCATGGCCTTTCGCAGTCATGATCCCGGTAAGCCTGCTCTGGTTCAGCCAGCCGCAGTTTCCGTGGATCCTGGCAGAGCTCGGAATCCTGCTGGCGCTCCGCCTCATCCTGCGGAGCCTGTGTCTGATGCGTGCAGAGAAACGCGGCCTGCTTCCCTCCGGCCTGCTTGCTCACCTGCTGCACGCCCTGCCTCATTCTTCAGCCCCGGAAATGACCGTCCGCAGCCGCCGGCTGCGCTCTGCCGCTGGCGCTGCCGCCATCCTGCTTCTCCTTACAGCTCCGACCGGCATGTATCTCACGACCGCCGGAACAGAAAACTGGGTGAAGCGCTCTGAAACCACAGCGGGATTTTCCCAGGAAGAGCTGGAAGAGGCCTCCAAAAATATTTCCTTTGATCCTCTGTACCGTTTTGACAGCCTGATCCGTCCCCTGGAGGACAGCAATGAACTTCCCGCCGCCGGGATTACCAGGAACACTATGTATTCCTCCGTCACGAATCCTGCCTACTCCGGCTTCTATTACGATACACTCCGGACTCCCATCCGGATCAACAACCGGACCGCGCTGCTGACCTCGGATAACCCGTTCCTGCTGCACCTCCTGGGCGTGCGCTATCTGGAAACGACGGCGGACAGCATTCCCGTCGGATACACGCCGGTATACCAGGCAGGGCAGAATGTGATCGCAGAAAACAGGTCTGTGCTCCCAGCTGCATATTTTACCAATGATCTGATCTCATCGGAAGATTATGAACAGCTCTCTCCGGACGGAAAGCTGGATGCAGTTACCAGAAGCACTGTGGCAGATCTGAAAAGCATTCCGGATAAAGGAATCCATTTTAAAACCGCGGAAGAAGCCAGTGATTACGGGATCCCTTCTTTTTCACCTTCCCTGTCCGCCGGTCCGCTCCCGGACGGACTTACGATCCGCAAATCTGCGGAAGGCTTCGAGATCACGGCAGATCGGAAATGCCGGCTGACCGTAACTATCTCCGATCCTGTTCCGGACTGTATCCTGCTCCTGCAGTTTTCTGTCGCTTCAAGGACCGGAGACGCCGTCGTAATCGACATAAACGGGATCCGCAACAAGCTCTCTGGATGTCTTGCCCCGTACCCCAACCAGAATCAGTGTTTTCACTATCAGTTTACATCTTCGCCGGGAACGGGCACGGACAGTCTGGAGATCACATTTTCCAAAGGCCATTATGTGATCAGCGATATCCAATGGTCTCTCTACAGCGCAGAACGATTTACAGAAAAGAACTATACTCCGGTACAGCTCGCCAAAGCCACGGACAGAAACAGTATCCTTTCGGGCTCGGTCACAGCAGAGACAGAAGGAGTGCTCGCAACTTCTATTCCTCTCCAGCATGGCCTGAAAATTCTCGTGGACGGAGAATCGTCAGAGCTGATCACTGTAAATGAAGCATTTGCCGGGGTTCTCCTGGCACAGGGAACACATTCTGTGGACATCCGTTTTTCACCTCCCGGGAAAGCGTTCGGCTGCTTTTTAAGTCTTGTTTCTGCCGCCGGATACGGAATTTTTCTCATCTGCAATGTGGTGTCCAAACTCAGGCTGCAGAAAAGGGGGCTTATGAAAAAGAAAAAGGAACTGGCCGCCTATCTCATCAGCGGCGTGATCACAACAGGCGTTAATTACTGCCTGTATGCACTGCTTTTGTCTTTTCGCCTTCCCTGGCCTGCGGCCAACAGCGCAGCATGGGCGGGCGCGGTGCTGACCGCCTATATACTTAACCGCAGGCTCGTGTTCTGCTCCCGCGGCCGGATACTGCGCGAATTTTCTGCCTTTGCGGCACTTCGGTCCGCAACGCTTCTGGCAGAGAGCCTGCTGCTCTGGCTCCTCATTGACCTGCTGCTTGCACCCGCTTTCATATCCAAGATCCTTGTCAGCGCAGTGACTGTCGCCGGCAACTATGTTCTGTGTAAATATGGTGTTTTTAAAAAGGGGGAAAACTTTCATGGATAAGATCAGTATTATTGTACCGTGCTATAACGAAGAGAACGTACTGCCTGCATTTTACCGCGAAACTGCTGCCGCCGCGGATGAGATCGTGGGTGCGGAATGCGAATTTATTTTTGTGGACGATGGGAGCCGGGACCATACGCGGGAAATACTGGAACATTTTTCGGCGTCGGACTGCCGGTGCAAATATATTTCTTTCTCAAGGAATTTCGGCAAAGAGGCGGCGATGTACGCCGGTCTGGAAAATGCTTCCGGTGACTACTGCGTTTTCATGGATGCGGACCTTCAGCACCCTCCCACACTCTTGAAAGAGATGTACCGCGTCGTCAGCACAGAAGGATACGACTGCTGCGCAGGACTGCGCGAAGACCGCACCGGGGAGGGGCGCCTCCGTAATCTGCTGTCCCGCACATTCTATAAAATCATTGGCCGGATGTGCCGTCTGGAAATGGGTGACGGCGCTGGAGATTTCCGAATGATGAACCGCGCCATGGCGGACTCTGTACTGGAGTTGAAGGAATACAACCGCTATATGAAAGGGATTTTCTCTTTCGTCGGTTTTGATACAAAATGGATTCCATTTCACAATGAAGCCCGGGCGGCGGGAGAGACCAAGTGGACCTTCCGCTCTCTGTTCCGCTATGCACTGGACGGGATTCTCTCCTTCTCTTCCGCTCCCGCAGCGCTCCCCGGAATCATCGGCGCACTGCTGATCGCCCTCGCTGTACTGACCGCCCTGGGATTCGCATTGTCCGGCCGCGGACTTCCGGGGACCGTGATGCTGATCTGCCTGATCCTGCTGCTGAACGGAATGCAGATGCTGTTTCTCTCCATCCTGGGACAGTATATTTCAAGAGATTATATGGAGAGCAAGCGGAGACCTATCTACATTGAAAAACAGAGAGGCGGGGTCTGGAGTTCTGATAAGTCGTCGGGTAAGTCAAAAAGGGACGGGGCTGCCTGCATTTCGGGACATAGCAAACCGCAATCGGGGACGTAGTGAAATTGAATTTCACTACGTCCCCGAACGGTGATTTCTGGTCGCGACATCCTGGAACATGAAGTAATCCGGACGATGTCTTGACTGTGTATACTCAAACTGGATTCCATTATCGTTGAAGGTCTGGCTGGTGATGACCGCCATACAGTTATAGTCCTTCAGATCAATATATTTTTCATCTACCTGTGTGACGCGCTCCACAGTAAGTGTCCTCTTACTTGTCGAGATTGTAAGGCCGCGCACATTTTCCAGATATTCATAGATCGAATTGACCGCAATCTCCGGCGTGATCCCCCTCGTGAGTTCTTTCAGGAAATAATTATGATCCAGAATCAGCGGTTTCCCGTCCAGCGAACGGAGTCTCTGGATATAATACAGTTCCGTGCCTTTCTTGAATCCTGTGCGCCGCTCTATCTTTTCATCAGCCGTGATCTCCGCGAACTGAAGCACCCTGGTGAAAGGCTTCTTCCTGTTCCGCGCCGCTGATTCTTTAAACGATTCAATCCCACCGACCGTAAAAGCAGTCTGTTCCACCGGCTGGAAAATATTTCTGACTCCTTTGCCGTGCATGGGCTGCACATATCCGTCCGCAGTCAGTTCTGCGAGCGCTCTCCTCACGGTATTGCGGGAACAGCTGTATATCCCCACGAGCGTGTTCTCGGACGGAAGCATCTCCTGATATGCATAATATTCTGTCTCAATCTTTTCTTTTAAATCCTTATAAATATGGTCATACTTCGCTTTAGGCATTCCTATATCCTCGTCTTGTTTAAACATCTATTTTTATTATAAAAACGTAAGCACTGAAAATCAAGCAGAATCTTGCTTCGAGCTCTATTCTGAAAGTTTTGAACAAAATGCAGACAGACGTTTTGTACAGATATCACGAAAATTATTTCGGGTTAAAAATCTCGTTGACATGTTTAAACAAGGGTGTTATAGTGTAGTTGTTCAAACAAGTTCGGTGCTTGCAGGGGCTTGAAATCTTGAATAAAAGAAAGGAAGAGAAACGATGGGAAAGTATGAAAATGATGTAAAACGTCTGTTGGATCTCGTCGGCGGGAAAGAGAATATCCAGGCTGTTTCCCACTGTATGACAAGAATGCGCTTTGTTCTTGTCGATCCGAAAAAAGCAGATGAAAAGGCGATCGAGGAACTGCCGAGCGTAAAGGGCACATTCACTCAGGCCGGACAGTATCAGGTCATCATCGGAAATGATGTCTCCGTTTTCTACAATGAATTTACCGCTTACGCAGGGATTGAAGGCGTGAGCAAAGACGCCGTGAAAGCGGCTGCCAAGACAAACCAGAATCCACTCCAGAAGATCATGGGCACACTGGGCGAGATCTTCGCTCCCCTGATCCCTGCTCTGATCTGCGGTGGTCTTGTACTCGGCTTCAGAAACGTGATCGGTGAGATCAACTTCTTCAACAACAACACACAGAGTCTTGCAGATATTTCTCAGTTCTGGTCCGGAATGTACAATTTCCTCTGGCTGATCGGTGAAGCGGTATTCCACTTGCTGCCGGTCGGTATCGTATGGTCAATTACTAAGAAAATGGGAACGACTCAGATCCTTGGTATCGTCCTCGGTCTGACTCTTGTATCCTCACAGCTGCTGAACGGCTTCAGCGTAGCCGATACACCGGTTTCAGAAATTCCGGTATGGGATTTCGGATTCTTTAAAGTCCAGATGATCGGTTATCAGGGACAGGTTATCGCGGCGATGATGGCAGGCTTCGTCCTTGTTTATCTGGAAAAATTCTTCAAGAAGATATGTCCGGAAGTGATCAGTATGATCGTAGTTCCGTTCTGTTCCCTGGTCCCGGCGGTTATTATCGCGCACACCATCGTAGGACCGATCGGCTGGAAGATCGGCAACGCGATCGGAGACGTAGTATACTCAGGACTTACATCTGACTTCAGGTTCCTGTTTGCAGCAGTATTCGGTCTGTTATATGCACCGCTCGTTATGACCGGTCTGCACCACATGACGAACGCCATCGATTCGCAGCTTCTTGCTTCTCCGTCAAAGAGCACGATCCTGTGGCCGATGATCGCCCTGTCCAATATCGCGCAGGGTTCCAGCGTACTTGCTATGAGTGTTCTTCAGAAAAAGAACGAGCGTGCACAGCAGGTCAACGTACCGGCATGCATCTCCTGTTACTTAGGCGTAACTGAACCGGCACTTTTCGGTGTCAACTTAAAATATGTATTCCCGCTGGTATGCGGCATGATCGGTTCCTGCTGTGCGGCAATGATCTCCGTAGGCTTCGGAGTGGAAGCTCTGAGCATCGGCGTCGGCGGACTCCCGGGAATCCTTTCCATCAAGCCGGAATACTACCTGATCTTCCTTCTTGCTATGGCCGTCGCAATTGTGATCCCGTTCACACTGACATTTCTTGTAGGAAGGATCAAGCTTTCAAGAGAAGACAGATACGGAAAAGAAGCAGCGGCTCCGGCTGCGGCTCCTGAAGCTGAGGCAGTTTCAGTTGAGACAAAAACCGAAAGCGCAGCGGCAGATGTAAAAGAACTGAAATCCATCCTTGACGGTAAAGTAATGCCGATCGAGGAAGCTCCGGACGACGTCTTCTCACAGAAGATCATGGGAGACGGGCTTGCGATCGAGCCTTCCAACAATGTAGTGACCGCACCGGCGGATTGTGACGTAAGCGTTGTGATGGCGGACACAGGCCACGCATGCGGGCTGTCGCTTCCAAACGGCGTAGAACTTCTGATCCATGTAGGTGTCGACACCGTAGACATGGGCGGAGACGGCTTCAAACTCCTTGTGAAAGAAGGAGACCATGTAAAGGCAGGACAGCCGCTGATCGAGTTCGATCCGGCGAAGATCAAGGCGGCGGGGCATCCCTGCACGACCATGCTGATCGTCACCTCAGAGGGAAATGCAGCAAACATCAAAATGCACTCGGGAATTGATGCAAAGGCAGGAGAGACGACCGTCATCTCCTGGAACTAAGCAGCCTCTTCCCGGAATCATAAACAGCAGCAACTGCGCCGCACATCGGACAGCTTCATCGGACAGCCGGGGTGCGGCGCGGGCAGTATCACCACATAAATTCAATGGAAAGGGCAGGTATTGAGATTATGAATAAAGATTTCAGAAAGAGCACCGTATACCAGATTTATCCGAAGTCATTCTGTGACACCAACAAGGACGGACTCGGCGACCTCCGCGGCGTTATTGAAAAATTGGATTACATCAAAGAGCTCGGTGTAGATTACATCTGGCTCACACCGTTCTTTGTATCCCCGCAGAACGACAACGGATACGATGTGGAGGACTACTACAACATCGATCCCCGCTACGGGACTATGGAAGACGTGGAGGAACTCATCGCTGATGGTCAAAAACGCGGTATCGGCCTCATGTTTGATATGGTGTTCAACCACGTGTCCACCCGCCACGAGTGGTTTCGAAAAGCAATGGAGGGAGATCCCTACTATAAAGACTTCTTCATCTTCCGCAAAGGAAAGGGCGACGGCGTCCCGCCGACCAACTGGGAGAGCAAGTTTGGCGGAAATGCGTGGGAATATGTAGAAAAATTTGACGAGTATTATCTTCACCTCTTCGACGTGACACAGGCGGACTTGAACTGGGAAAATGAAAATGTCCGTAAGGAGATTCAGAAGATCTTAAAATTCTGGATGAAGAAAGGAGTCAGAGGATTCCGTTTCGACGTGATCAATCTGATCAGCAAGGCATGCTACGAAGACGATGAGACCGGCGATGGACGTAAATACTACACTGACGGTCCCAAGATCCATCAGTATCTGAAGGAAATGCATGACGCCACCTTCGGCACTGACCCGGAGATCGTCACAGTGGGCGAGATGTCCAGCACCACCATGGAAAACTGCTTCAAATATGCAGGACGCGATACAGGGGAGCTCTCCATGGTATTCAGCTTCCATCACCTGAAGGTAGACTTTATGGGCAATGAGAAATGGGTCCTGGTACCGGCAGATTTCCAGAAGCTTAAGGACATCATCTTTGACTGGCAGACCAAGATGGCTGAGCACAATGCATGGAACGCAGTGTTCTGGTGCAACCATGACCAGCCCCGCGTCGTTTCCCGTTTCGGTGACGAAGGAAAGTACTGGAAGGAATCAGCCAAGATGCTTGGCACGATCATCCACTGCCTGCGCGGCACCCCGTATGTATACCAGGGCGAAGAGATCGGCATGACCAACACCGATTTTACGGATATTTCTCAGTTCAGGGATGTGGAGAGCCTGAACCACTATCAGATTCTTCAGGACAAAGGGCTGTCCGCTTCAGACGCACTGCGCATCATACAGATCCACTCCCGCGACAACGGCCGTACGCCGATGCAGTGGGATGATTCCAAATATGCCGGTTTCTCTGCTGAGGACAGTGCTGAGCCGTGGATTGCGGTAAACAGCAATCACACAAAGATCAACGCTGCCGATCAGCTCAAGGACGAGGATTCTATCTTCCACTATTATCAGAAGCTGATCGCCATGAGAAAAGAGCTGGACGTTATCCCGTACGGCGATATCGAGCCGCTCGCAGTGAAGGATCCCTGCGTCTTCGCCTACCGGAGGACCTATGAAGGACACGAACTCATCGTCGTGGCAAACTTCTATGGAAGAGATTATTCCTGGAAGGGCGCGCCAGATGTATCCGGATATGACCGCGTGATCGGGAACTACAAAGATGCTGTCAGCGCGGATCACGGTGTGATGAACTTAAGGCCTTATGAAGCTGCAGTATGGTATAAATAATCAATGACAGTCAGGAAACCTTTCTTTTAAAGATCAGCGTGCTTTCATTTCTGGATAGATGAAGGCGCGCTGATTTATTATCTGATGTATTCCTATTGCTTCTCCTGCGCCGCTTCTATATAATATGATTCGGCAAATATACGATAGAAGGAAGTTTTACTTATGAAATCACCAGCTATGACGAAAAATGCGATCACCGAAGGGACGATCTGGAAGCAGCTTCTGCTCTTCTTTTTCCCGATTCTGCTGGGCACATTTTTCCAGCAGCTCTACAACACAATAGACAGCGTGATCGTAGGGCAGTTCGTGGGAAAGGAAGCACTCGCCAGCGTGGGCGGTTCCTCTGCGCAGATCGTCGCTCTTGTAGTCGGGTTTTTCACCGGCCTTTCCTCCGGCGCATCAGTCACGATTGCACAGTTCTTCGGCGCGCGTAATGAGAAGGCGGCAAACCAGGGTCTGCACAACGCATATGCACTCGCCGCAGCAGGAGGGGTCCTCCTCACCGTCGCCGGCATCCTGTGTACTCCCGCCCTGCTCTCACTCATGCGGACGCCTGCTGACACCATGGCAGATTCTATCATCTACCTGAGGATTTATTTTGCGGGGATCCTGTTCGTCCTTGTCTACAATATGGGCTCTGCCATCCTGCGGGCCACAGGCGATTCCAGACGGCCGCTGTACTATCTGATCATCTGCTGTGTCATCAACATCGTGCTTGACTGCCTGTTCGTTATCGTTTTCCACATGGGAGTCATGGGCGCGGCAGTCGCAACACTTATCGCACAGGCGGTGAGCGCGGTCCTTGTCACGCGGGATCTGATGAGATCGAGGGATCTCCTTCATCTCTCCCTCCGTGATATCCGTTTCCACGGAGCCGTGCTGAAAACACAGCTGAAGATGGGGATCCCTACCGGTCTGGAATCCGTCCTGTTCTCCATCACCAATATCGCGATCATGGCAGCGATCAATACCTTCGGCACCGACACCACTGCCGCATGGTCCGCCTATGGGAAACTGGATGCCATTTTCTGGATGGTCAGCACCGCTTTCGGAATCGCCATCACCACATTTGTGGGGCAGAATTACGGCGCCGGCAGGATGGACAGAGTCCGCAGGAGCACCCGGGTCTGCCTCCTGATCGACCTGGCAGTATCGGGCATTCTTGTTCTGTTCCTGATCGCGGCAAGAGAGATCCTTTTCCGGATGTTTACTACAGACCCAGATGTGATCCGGATCGGCTGCAATATGCTCATCCTCATCATCCCTTGGTACATCGTCTATGTCATCATCGAGGTGCTCGCCGGGGCGCTGCGGGGCACCGGGGATGTGCTTGTACCGATGGTCATCACGCTCACGGGTGTCTGCGTATTCCGCATCATCTGGCTTTCTGTAGTGATGCGGGTCTCACCAACGATCCCGGCGATCATTTACAGCTATCCGGTGACCTGGACCGTCAGCGCGCTTGCTTTTATTGTATACTATATCCGAAAATACAGACGGAGCCGCATCCAATGATACGGCTCCGTCTGATTTCTGCTAAACTGACTGATAAGTGGACTGATTTTCTGTGCAGTTTTCTGTTCAGCGGCATATTTCACCGCAGACTGTTCTCCACCACACCCGGGAGGAGATCATAGATGGAACAGCCCGTCTTTTTCTCAAACATCTCTTTTATCTCCAGTACCTTTTTCCACCGTTCCAACGTAGCAGGATAAATCCCATACCGCAGTGCCACATCCACGAACCGTTTCTCCAGAATACAGAAGCCGGTAGGAAACGCAAGGGCGTCGCAGAGCTGCACAAGACGGTCATAATCATCGTAGCGGACATTCTGGAGAAACTCTTCTATGAACCGATAGTCTTCCTCGCTCACGTCCATCGGTCCTCCCGCTTTTCTGATATCCTGTATCATGAATTCATGTGTAATACAGATCTGTGCCGGCTTCTCCCATCCCCGCTCCATGCAGTAGCGGTATCCTTTGATCAGATGCTTTGCCGCATAGACGCCCTCATAGCGGCCGATGTCATGGAGCAGACCGAGGATATAGGCCTCATCGGCAGACATTCCCTCGCAGTGCGCGGCAATATTTCTGCATGCCATCGCCGCATACCGGCAGTGGTCTGTCCATGGGCCGGGATTCGTCTTGCCCGCCTTCTCCAGTTCCATCTCCGCGATCCTGCTGTTCAGTTCCATACAGATCCTCCTTTCCTTTCTTCAGCTCACTCATTTTTCTGTCCCGCATAGACTTTTGTCTTTCTCGCAGACAGAACCATGGAGAGTCCGCTGCAGTTCTGTTTAGATCTTTGCCTTTATCATAACACACTTTCTTTCCCATGAGGCTGCATGTCGGATATGTATACCGAATTCTCTCCGCTTTTGCTGCGCGATTGACCCGCCTGGGAAATACTGATAAGATTGAGACAGTTATGAAATTTATTTTGCTGAGGTGAATGGCTGTATGAAATTTTTATTTGCATCTGATTCCTTCAAGGGTACTCTGACGTCACGCCGTACGGCAGAACTGCTCACACAGGCTACCGGAGAGATCTTCCCCGGATGCATATGCGACAGCATTGAGATTGCTGACGGAGGCGAGGGGACTGCGGATGCGGTACTCTCTGCCACAGACGGAAGGAAAATCTATATGACAGTGTCCGGTCCGCTCATGGAAAGGATTCCTGCTTCATATGTGCAGCTGTACAAGACACGCGCTGTCATGGAAATGGCTGCAGCATCGGGACTGCCTCTTGTTCCCGAGGGAAAACGTAACCCAAGGGAGACCACAACCCTCGGAACCGGCGAGATGATCGCGGACGCAGTCTCAAAAGGTTTCCGCGACATTTCCATCGCAATCGGCGGCTCGGCCACGAACGACGGCGGAATAGGCTGTATGCGTGCGCTGGGAGTGCGTTTCCTGGATGAGTCCGGCAGTGAACTGGAAGGCCGCGGAAAAGATCTCATCCGGATCCGTTCCATCGATCTCACCGGCATGGATCCGAAATTAAAAGAATGTGCTTTTACGGTCATGTGTGATGTCACAAATCCGCTGTGCGGCCCCAACGGAGCCACATATACCTTCGGAAAGCAGAAAGGCGGAACTCCTGAAATACTGGATGAACTGGAAGCAGGCATGTGCAATTACCGAGATGTCCTGCTCCGCCAGTTCGGCATCGATATGGATACCATTCCCGGCGCCGGCGCTGCCGGAGGGCTGGGGGCTGCTCTTATGGCATTTTTAAACGGAAAGCTTAAGTCCGGAATCGAAACTGTCCTGGAACTCTCTGATTTTGACCGCAGACTGGAAGGCGTTTCCCTTGTGGTAACAGGCGAGGGCGCGGCAGACTGGCAGTCCGTCTCCGGCAAGGTCATGCAGGGCGTCGGGATGCACTGTCGGAAGTTCGGGATTCCTGTTACAGCGGTTGTCGGAAGCATGGGACCGGGCGCAGAGCAACTGTATGAATACGGAATCGACTCCATTATAACTACGATAAACGGGATCATGCCCCTGAAGGAAGCGATGGATCGGGCGGAAGAACTGTATCTCGATGCCGCGAGGAGAATGTTCCGGATGCTGCGCGCAGGACGTCAATTGGGGACGTAGTGAAATTGAATTTCACTACGTCCCCAATTGCAGTTCACTGTGTCCCTAATTGCGTTTCACCGTGTCCCAAAATGCAGTTTTCCCTGTCCCTTTTTGAGCGTTTTTCCGCAGTTTTTAACAGATTTCCGCTCCTGCCGGCATGTCTTTCTCCGGTGTGACGAGCGCGAGATTTCCATCGGCGTCTTCCGCGCAGAGAAGCATACCTTCGGATACAACTCCGGCAAGCTTGGCCGGCTTCAGATTTACAAGCACCATAACTTTCTTGCCAACCATCTCTTCCGGTGTATAGTAAGCTTTTATTCCGGATACGATCTGCTTCACCTGGCTGCCAATCTTCACCTGAGAACAGAGCAGCTTCCGCGATTTTTTCACTTCCTCGCAGGCAATGATCTCGCCCACCTGGAACTGCATCGCGCTGAACTGATCGTATGTGATCTCCGGTTTTGCCTCAATGTCGATCACATTTTCCTCTTCCTCTTTTTTCTCTTCTTCTGCCGGATGAAGTTCTTCCACTTTTTTCAGCACTTCTTCCACATCAAGTCTCTGGAACAGGATTTCCGGCTTATCTGTCACATGTCCGTCTCCCAGCTGATCCAGGATCTTTTTACTCGTAGACGGCATAAAGGATTCCAGAAGTCTTGCACCGGCGGAGATTCCCTGGATCAGATTCCAGAGGACAGTCTCCAGACGGTCTTTCTTCGCCTCGACCTTAGCCAGAGCCCAAGGCATCGTCTCATCAATATACTTATTGCAGCGTTTGAACAGATTAAAGATTTCTGTAATGGCATCTGCCACCCGCAGGCCGTCCATCTTTTCATCTACTGCTTTCGGAGTATTCTCCATAACCGCCTTCAGATCTGCATCCACTTCTTCTGCCGCACCTTTGTCGGTAACTGTTCCTCCAAAATATTTATTTGTCATGGAAACAGTACGGTTTACAAGGTTGCCCAATGTATTAGCCAGATCAGAATTCAGCCTCTCTACCATCAATTCCCAGGAAATGACTCCGTCGTTTTCAAACGGCATCTCATGAAGTACAAAATAGCGCACTGCATCCACTCCGAAGAAATCGACCAGCTCGTCAGCGTAGAGTACATTTCCCTTTGATTTACTCATCTTTCCGTCACCCTGCAGCAGCCACGGATGTCCGAATACCTGCTTCGGCAGCGGAAGTCCCAGCGCCATGAGGAAGATCGGCCAGTAAATCGTATGGAAACGGATAATGTCCTTTCCGATCAGGTGCAGATCAGCCGGCCAGTATTTTTCAAACTTCTCTGAACTGTTTCCATCGCAGTCATAGCCAATTCCGGTGATGTAGTTGGTGAGTGCGTCAAGCCATACATATACAACATGCTTATCGTCAAAGTCCACCGGAATTCCCCATTTAAAGGATGTTCTGGATACGCACAGGTCCTGAAGCCCCGGAAGGAGGAAATTGTTCATCATCTCATTCTTACGGGAAACCGGCTGAATAAACTCAGGATGCGTATTGATGTGCTCGATCAGACGGTCCGCATATTTACTCATTTTAAAGAAATATGCCTCTTCTCTCGCAGGCTGAACCTCGCGTCCGCAGTCCGGACACTTGCCGTCCACAAGCTGTGACTCCGTAAAGAAGGACTCACAAGGCGTACAGTACATTCCCTCATAATATCCTTTATAAATGTCCCCCTGCTCATAGAGCTTCTTGAAAATTTTCTGAACCTGCTTCTCATGATCCGGATCAGTTGTACGGATGAACTTGTCATAAGACGTATCCATCATATCCCATATTCTTTTGATCTCCTTGGAAACATTATCCACAAACTCCTTCGGCGTAACGCCCGCCTCTTCCGCTTTCAGCTCTATCTTCTGGCCATGCTCGTCTGTTCCCGTCTGGAAATAGACATCATAGCCCTGGCTCCTCTTATAGCGTGCGATGGCATCCGCCAGCACAATCTCATAAGTATTCCCGATATGCGGCTTGCCTGATGTATAGGCGATCGCTGTTGAAATATAATACTTCGGTTTTTCTGACATATTTACCTCCTCTTTCTCGTTCCGGGACGTAGTCAACTTCAATTTCACTACGTCCCCAATTGAAGTTTACTGTGTCCCTAAATGCAGTTTGCCCTGTCCCTTTTTGAACTACAATTATTGGGAAAAAGCTTGATCCGCCAAGAATTTCAGCGAAAAAAATCCCGCCTTCTTATCCTTTAAGAAGACGGGAATCATTCCGTGTTACCACTTCTCTTCGTCCTCCCCTCACGGAAAGGACCTCAGCGAGTGCCAGTCAGCACTCCTCCGCTGTAAAGGGCGGACCCATCGCAGCCTGCTGCACACATGTACAGGTCGGTGCGCTGCTCAGAAGCCATCTTCATCTGCCTTCCATCCGTTCCTCTCAGCGCCGGCTGCCGCTTCTGAAAAGCTTTGCAGTCCTTACGGAACTTCTCTGTAGAATCTCCGACAGATTACTCTCTTCGTCATTGCTTTTTCCGATATTTCAAATTCTTCAGGTCTGTTAAAAAGGTTAGCACAGGAACCTGCGAATGTCAAGCTCCGCGGCCGTACTCTGCGCTGCCCTGCAGGCCCGCGCCCTATAGTCGGCGGCAGTCGTGCATCGTGCTGCAGCTCCAAAAATCTTATTCCGTCTGATCCCTGTATCCCGCTTTGTCTCTCTGCAGAACTTCTGATCCTCTCCCGGAAAGCCCGTTCTTATCTTTTCACAAAATATTCTTCATACCACACAAGGAAGGTATAGATCGTCCATACCTTTCTCCAGTTGTCTGAATTTCCTCCCACATAATCGTCAAAGATCGCGTTGATCTCGTCCACATTGAAGAACTTCTCAGCCATCTCGCTGTGGAACTTCGCTTTAACATCCTGATTGTAGCGTTCGTCCGCCATCCAGATACGGATCGGCACGATGAATCCCAGCTTTTTGCGGAATGCGATCTCATCCGGAAGAACCTTGGCAGCCGCGGTGCGGAATGCCACTTTGTTCTGTTCCTCGTTTACCTTGAATCTTGCAGGCATTCTCGATGCAATGTCGAAGATCCTGCGGTCTGTAAGAGGCATGCGGATCTCCAGACCTGCTGCCGTGCTCATCTTATCCACATTCAGATAAATATCTCCCTCCAGCCAGATCTGAATATCTACATCAGACATCCTGGTCAGCGGATCAAGCCCTTCCGTTTCCTCATAGATATTCTGCACCAGCTCGATCGGAAGCACATCCGGATCATATTTCTTCAGGATCCGCTTTTTCTCATCTTCCTTCATGATATTTGTATTTCCGACATAGAATGTCTTCAGATTATCACCGTACCGCTCTGCATTCCGGTACATATTATATCCGCCGAAAAATTCGTCTGCTCCTTCTCCCGAGTAGCAGAGCTTCGTGTGCTTCGCCGTCTCATTGCACGCGATGGTAAACGCGATCGCCGAAGCGTCTCCCAGCGGCTGCTCCATATTGTACATCACATACGGCACGATCGCAAAATACTCTTCCGGGGTGATCAGACATCTGGAATTTTTGCGCCCCAGGATATCTGCAGTCTCCTTTGCCAGCCCGGATTCATCAAAACGCGGCTCATCATACCCGCAGGAATCCGACATCTCCGCATCTGACATTGCCAGAACATAAGAGGAATCCACGCCTCCTGACAGGAAAGATTCCGCTGTCTCATCCTTCGATTTTACCTCCGGCATGATCTCCTTCAATGTGCTGTGGATCTCATCCGCCCAGTCCTCCAGAGATCTGCTCTCATCCGGATGGAATTCCGGTGTCCAGTACCGTTCGATCTTCAGCTTTCCGTTCTGCCAGATCAGATAGTGTCCCGGCATCAGCTTCTTCAGCCCCCGGAAAAATGTATTCTCTCCCGCCACATAAGTAAGGCTCAGATAAATCTGCAGCATTTCCTCATTGAGTTCCTTTACAAATCCGGGCTGCTCCATGATCTGCCGGATCATCGTCCCATAGAGGAGCCTGCCGTCCGCCGTCTCATAATAATAAAATGGTTTTGTCCCGAACTGATCTCTCAGACAGAAGAGCTTCTTCTCCTCGTCATCCCACAGTGCAAATGCAAACATGCCGTACATGTGGTCAGCCATCTCACAGCCCCACGTCTCATAGGCTTTGACCAGGATCTCTTTTTCACGCTCTTCTCTTGAGAGAGAAAGATCGATGCCAAGGCGCTCGCACAGTTCCTCCCAGTTACGGATATGTCCTCTGTACTCCTGAACTTTTATCATAGGTTTGTCCTCTCCTGAAAAAAATTTATCGAAAACTGTCAACGATATACCAGTATTATAAACGAAAGCTGCCAGGATAACAACCGGCAGCCGCGGTTCTTTCCAAGCCTTTGATCCCGCAGTTTATACGTTATTCCGGCAGCTGCGGCTGAGTCTATGAGTTTTGCCTCCCGCCGCATTTTTTGTGGACATGCTTATGGACGATCATTTTTCTAAAGAGATGGAAATATTTCGTGCAGAATGTTATACTTAATTTATTCATTTCACTTTCAGGAGGATACAAACATGTCAGAATTTTCCGAACTTCTTTCCGAATATATCCACAGGAAAAATATCCGTACGTACTCTCTTGCAGAATACTGCGGCATCGACCGCTCCATGATGTACAAGATCATCCGTGGGAAGCGCACACCGACCTCCCTGGAACTGATCGATAAGATTTCCAATTATCTGCAGCTTACTCCTGGAGAGTGCAAGGACCTGATGGAAGCATATCAGATCACCCAGGTAGGGTATGACAACTATTACAGACGTAAGGATATGCTGGATTTTTTAAGCAATTTCCGCGATATTGCGAACAAGAACACGATCTCCTCTTCATTTTCCATGATGACGGACTACACCGCGCCTCTTGTTCCATTGACAAATGAGTCTGAGGTGAATCAGGCGGTATTCACGATCATCACAAAACAGATCCAGCGCGGAAGCGGTCAGATCCAGATGATACTCCGCCCTGATTATACCTTTTTAACTCAGCTCCTGACGTTTTCACAGCCCAGGGATACCACCCTTGTGATCAGTCATATCATTTGTCTGAACAATTCTGAGCAGGTTACCTCTGCAAAGAAAAACTATAACCTTCACTGTCTCATGAATATTCTGCCTCTGTGCACATGCAGCTATCAGTATCAGCCTTACTATTATTATGATAATATTATTTCACAGCTCGAATCCTTCCGTCTGTTTCCTTATCTGATACTGACAGACGACTATGCCGTCATCCTCTCAGAGAAACTGAACACAGGGTTTCTGACTTGTCAGAAGGAAAGCCTTGAAATGCTCGAACAGATTTTTGAAAATTATATACATCAGTCCAGACCTCTGCTGACCAAGATTGAAAACGTCTACGACCAGCTCCGTTACGTCCAGGAAATCCTTCGCTTCGATTCTACGGTCGAGTACAGCTTTCAGATGACCCCATGCATGACTGCTCTTCTGACCCATGATTTTCTTGAAAAAAACGTCAGCAGGCAGATTCCCGCGCGGGATGCCTTCATCGAAACCTTTGAAAAGCATATTCACAATACGTATGAGCGCCACCTGAGCAGGAATCATACGCTGATTTTCTCTGAAGAAGGCATCTGGGAATTTCTGCGGACAGGCCATCTGGAAGAATATCCTTCCTATATTTATACAGCGCCATCTCCTGAGGACCGTATTCTTCTGATCAAGCTTCTGACCAAAGAACTCCGCCACAATACGTATCGTATGCGCATGCTCAGACAGAGTATAGGCCCGGTCCGGAACGGAGCCAACATATACATTACATCATCTGCCGGCTATCTGCGCTTTACCCCTCTGGGTTCCAGCACGCCTGTCTATCTCAACATCGAAGAGACCGGACTGCTCATGACCTTCCTGGACTTTTTTGATTCGATGGACGAATCTCTATTTTATCCACCCGCTGAGACGCTCAGCAGGCTGGAAAAGATCATTCAGGATTATTCTGCTGCTTATCTTTAGTAAATAGGCAAAACATCGTTCCCTGCTCCAGACATACTGAGAGCCGCCCGGTCCGGGCGGCTCTCCTGTATATTCCCATATTCACCTAGTCTCTCTCCACGCTCCACTCGAGAATGGTTCCTGTATTTGCGTCGATCTCAAAGTCATACTCTATCATCTCATGGATGATCTCTCCCTCGTATTTATAACGTCCGTCATCATAGTCAAGTTCGATCCGGATATCCTGCTCCGTCGCCCCTTCCACTCGCGCCAGGGCGATTCCGATCGCGTCTTCCATGCTGATCGCCACGTTCGCATTTCCTGCGCCGGAGTTCTGCTGTGTATTCGACGATGCGCCGCTGTTTCCCTGCGCGCTGTTCTGAGACTGCGTCGCATTCGTATCAGAGGTATTATTCTGCCCTGCAGCGCCATCCTGAGCCGTCGTTCCATTCTGTGAAGCGGTTCCGTCAGAAGGTGCTGCATAATTCTCATTTGTCTCTATATCGGAGCTTATAACACTTCCGTCAGAAGCCAGGATCTCATAATCGTACTCTTTTTCTGCGACATCAAAACGGATCTCGTAGATTTTTCGTCCGTCATCCCGGTCCTCAGACACTTTCAGCCTCGTCGTATCAGACTCGTTTACCCCTGCGTCATTCAGCGCCGCCTCAAGCGCTGCGTCACGTCCGATGTCTCTTCCGCTTCCGCACCCCGTAAGCGCTCCTAAAACCATCATTGCTGCTGCCGCTGCTGCGATATATTTTTTCTTCATCTCTTTCTCTCCCTTCTTTTCTCTGCGGTTTGCTATTTGTTTTGTTGATGTTACTATACCCCGGAAAGATTAAAGCAAGATTAAAGGAAGAGATTTTTTTCTAATTTTTATTTTTTATCTGCTTTTCCTCAGCCGGAAAGCGGAAAGTAAACACACTGCCCTTTCCGGGAGTGCTCTGAACTTCCACACAGCCGCCATGCGCCTCCGCGATCCATTTCACCATGGAAAGCCCCAGACCGGAATGGCTTCCTCCCGCTCTCGATGCATCTGCCCGGTAAAAACGCTCCCAGATATGGGGAAGATCTTCCTCTGAGATCCCACTGCCGTCGTCGCTCACTGTGCCGATGATCTCCCCCTGCCCGCGGAGAAGCGATACCTCCACTCTCCCGTTCTTTCTTCCGTAGGAAACCGCATTGGAGATCAGATTGTCCAGCAGACGGATAAAAAGCGTCTCATCCACGCAGGCCATGATATCGTCACCCGCCCGGCAGCTGATCTGTACTCCGTTTCCGCCGGCATCCGCCAGCAGCTGCTGTTCCTCCACTGTCATCTGCGTAAGTTCACTTACATTGACCCACTCCCTGTGCAGAGGCTGCCTGCCCTGATCCGCCCGGGACAGAAAGAGCAGCTGGGAGATCATGCCTGCCATATCCCTGGCCTTCCTCTCGATCAGAAGGATCTGTTCCCGCTGTCTTCCGGTCAGCTCCCCATCTTCCAGACATTCAGAACACTGGGCAAGGATCACGCTGACCGGTGTCCGCAGTTCATGAGAAACATCCGATGTGAACTGCTTTTCCCTTTTGAACGCTGTCTCCAGTTCTTCCAGCATATCGTCAAACGTGCCTGCGAGCCCATATATCTCATCCCTGTTCTTTCCACCCCGGTCCTTCTTTCCCTCACCGCCCAGTCCGATCCTGCGGGACAGATCCGCATCTGCGCGGATCTTCTGCACCGTTGCCGTGATCTTCTTCACAGGCAGGAGCGTTCTTCTCGTCATACGATATCCGATCAGAGCCGTCACCAGCGCCATCAGAGGAAACAGGATCACCGCAAAACGCACTGTCACATTAAAGCTCTCCTCCGCATCTGTGACGGACGTGATTCCTCTGACATAGACGGTATAATCTTCCGCAAGCCGGAAGGACATATCATATACATACCAGTCCGTGTCTCCTTCAGGAATCCTTCTCGTTCTCCCGTCCGCTATCTCCGGCTGAACGTCGAAACCGTACGGCACCCTGCCGTACAGGAAATACATATCTTCATCATACAGCGACAGATAGACATCCTGCGTCACAGAATAAAAATCAGAATCCAGCCGCAGCTCACCGTCCCGAAGAGTGATATCATCCGAACTGTCCTGCACCCGCCGTTCCAGCTTGGACTGAACACTGGCAAGGATCTCCCGGTTGCTCAGAGAAAACAGGATCGCAAGGACGGCACATGTCGCAAGGACCATAAAAAATGTATACAAAAGCGTCAGCTTGATCTTTAAAGACAGTCTGTTCATTCCTTCTCCTTCAAGACATATCCGGCGCCCCTCACAGTATGGATCAGCTTGGATTTCTGACCCTCATCGATTTTTCTGCGCAGATAGCGGATATACACGTCGATCACATTTGAACTCCCCATATAATCATAATTCCATAAATGCTGCTCCAGCCGTTCTCTGGAAAGTACAGTGCCCGCGTTCTGGACCATGTAGCGCAGGAGCGCAAATTCTTTTCCCGAGAGCTTGATCTCCTTTCCGCCCCGGAGCACCTGATGTGTATCCATGTGCACTTCCAGGTCTCCGACCCGGTAGCAGGTCTTCGGAGTATCCATTGGTTTTCTCAGAAGCACCCTGATGCGCGCCAAAAGCTCCTCAAATGCAAAGGGCTTTACCAGGTAGTCATTGGCGCCTGCATCCAGTCCGCTGACCCGGTCTTCGATACTGTCCTTTGCCGTCAGAAGCAGCACCGGCGTGCTGATATTTTTGCTCCGCAGCTTCCTGAGGACCGAGAGTCCGTCCATGACCGGCATCATGATATCCAGCACCGCAGCATCATACTCCGCACTCTCCAGATATTCAAGCGCCTCCTGTCCGTTGAAACATGCGTCCACACTGTAATGCTCCGCTTCCAGCCTGGAGACCAGTATTCTGTTCAGATCTTTTTCATCTTCTGCGATCAAAATCCTCATAACGATCATCTCCTCATAACCCTAGTATAAAACACACCGCCGGCACTGGCAAGGCACCAATAACAGCCGCTTGACACCTGCCGGGATTTCGTTCTACTATGGGAATGTCGAACAATAAGACCGGAAAGGAGACCTCTATATGAAAAAAAATATTTCACAGCAGCTGCTTGAATTTATCGAAAACAGCCCGACCTGCTTTCACGCAGTTCAGGCCATGACGGACATCCTCTCTGCAGAAGGATTCACAGAGTTAAAAGAAAATCAGAAATGGCACATAGAAAATGGCGGAAGGTACTTCGTCACGAGAAACGGATCATCTCTCACTGCCTTTACCGTTCCGTTTCAGGAGATGAAGGGTATGCATATCATCGCCAGCCACAGCGACTCCCCCTCCTTTAAGATCAAAGAAAATCCCGAACTGGAATCCGAAGGACATTACATCCGGCTGAACGTCGAGGGTTACGGCGGCATGATCCGTGCACCCTGGTTTGATCGTCCGCTCTCTGTCGCCGGAAGAGTGATCGTAAAGGATAAGGCGCAGGGGGGCTTTCGCTCCATCCTCGTCGATATCGGCCGCGACCTTGTCATGATCCCGAATCTGGCGATTCACATGGACCGTCAGATCAATGACAGCTGCAAATACAATATCCAGAAAGATATGCTCCCCATTTATGGTGACCTGTCGGCAAAGGGTACTTTTATGAAACTGATCGCAGATACGGCAGGAGTCCCGGAGGAAGAAATCCTGGGGCATGACCTTTTCCTGTACAACCGGCAGAAAGGCACTGTCTGGGGAGCTTCCGGAGAATTCCTGTCCTGCAGCCGCCTGGACGACCTGCAGTGTGCCTTTGCCTCCCTGAAAGGCTTTCTTGCCGGGAAACGTCAGGAATACCTTGCTGTCCACTGCGTGCTCGACAACGAAGAAGTGGGGAGCGGGACAAAACAGGGGGCTGCCTCCACCTTTCTTTATGACACACTGACAAGGATCCATACCTCTCTCGGGCTCTCACAGGAAGATTATCTCATCCATCTTGCGGACAGCTTCATGATCTCCGCAGACAACGCCCATGCAGTGCATCCCGCCCACACCGATAAGGCTGACCCGGCGAACCGGCCGTACATCAATGGTGGAATCGTCATCAAGTTCAGTGCCAGCCAGAAGTACTGCACGGACGGGGTTTCCGCCGCCATCTTCCGCGATCTCTGCCAAAGGGCCGGCGTCCCTGTTCAGACTTTTGTAAACCGTTCCGATATGGCCGGTGGTTCCACCCTCGGAAATATTTCCAACACCCAGGTGGCCCTTAACACCGTTGACATCGGTCTTCCCCAGCTCGCCATGCATTCTCCTTATGAGACTGCCGGGGTCAAAGATACCGGATATCTGATCCGGGCGGCAGAAGAATTCTTCTGCTGATGTCTCCTGACTGACGACGCTGTTACGCAGAAAATATTTCCTCAAAAAAAAGATGCAGCCCCATATAGGAGCTGCATCCTTTTTTGTAATACTTAAAAGATTATTTCTTTTTTCTGATCACGATCACTGCCACTACTGCTGCGACACAGATCACCAGAACGATCACGATCGGCACTACATTTACACTGTCACCAGTCTTGACTCCATTGGAATTCTGTGCAGATGTCGTCTTTCCAGCAGAAGAACTGCCGTTCTTATCTGACGTATTTCCTGTCTGTCCCTGGTTTGTGCTGCCATTTCCGGTACCTGTTCCCGATGTGCTGCCATCAGCTGATACCAGCTGTGTCATAGCCGCTTTAAGTGATGCCACAGATGCATTTACTTCTTCCTGAGTTGCCTCCTCATTTTCTAATACATCCTTGGCTGCTGCAAGTGCTGCCCGCATTGTCGCAAAACTCTCTGTCTGATAGTCGGCCTCGTTGAGTGCTTCAGCCTGTGAGATCAGATCTTCCAGAAGATCCTTGCTCGGCCTCAGTCTCAGATCCGCCATTGCTGTCAGCAGGTTCTGCCATGCACTGTTTACCTCTTCCTGTGATGCAAATGCATCTTCATAGACGTCTTTCGCCTCAGCCAGTGCTGTTGTAAACGCTTCTTTTCCTGCTTCCAGATAGCTGTCCAGATTACCGTTCATCTTTTCAGCCAGAGCGATCACATCCGCGAGATCATCCTTATCTGCCTCTTTGAACTCCATGTACTGCATCGCCTTGATCAGGTTCTGCCATGCAGTGTCAACTTCGAACTGTGTCACGTCGGTATCGCCGGCCTGTACTCTTGCAAGAACATCCTGTGCAGTCTGAAGCGCTTTCTCAAAGTTCTCTCTGACTACATCCATAACGCCGTCTGTGTTTACCCCGCCGGCAAGCTCGATCGCATATTCCAGAACTGCCGTAGATATCTCTTCATCCGGCTCCGGATTTTCTGAAGGCACGAGGCCTGCCACCGCATTCTTGAATGCTGATACAGCATCAATGAACTCCTGCGGATTCACACGCTCAGTTCCTGCCGTCTCAGCTTCTTTGTCCTGAGCGACCAGAGCGTCGATCGCGTTCTTCGCATCTGTCAGCGCCTGATAGCTTGAAGCTGTATAGTCTTCTGCATTATAAAGCTCATAAGAAGCTGCTTCCAGCTCCGCCAGCTCACGGTTTCTCGTAGAGTATTCCAGAGCTGCCTGTGCGTTCTCTGCATTCGCTTTCAGAGTGTCTGCATCAGCCTGAGACAGGTTGTCTGCATTCTCCAGTGCTACCGCCAGCTTATTCAGTGCAGATTCATAAGCAGTGTAAGTCACACTTGTGTAAATCGCATTTTCGTTGCTCACTTTGCCGTCGACCAGAGCCTGAAGCTCGTCCACATTCGCTGCCTTCATCACAGCATTGTTGTATGCCGACTGCAGAGAGCCGAGCGCCGAATCAACGATCGTCTGGCTCGCGTTCGCATTGTTGTAAACGTCGTTCGCCACATCCCATGCCGCCTGATAAGCATTCTTGCTGTCTGTCGTCCAGGCATCCTCTGCCGCCTGCTCAAGGGCTGCTCCAAGGTCGCTCTTGTCGACTGCTGCGCCGCGGTCTGCGGATACTGTGATCTCAGCGATCTCCGGGATCGTATCTGCCCATGTGACCGTGATGCTCTCCAGTGTCTTACCTTCCGGAATTATAAATTCATTAATTGCCTGGTTGAGTCTTCCTAGGCTTTCCTGTCCGTCCTCACCGATATATTTTGCAGTCACTTCTGCATTCGATATTTCGCCGAGCTGGATCAGCCTCATGGATGCCACGCCTTCCGGCTCAGAGAGACGATATGTAAAGGAGCTGTCCGCTGCGGACGACTTGTAAGTCGTACTGTAATTGCCGTCCAGCATATTAGACGGGATCTTACCTTCCTCTTCCACGTCCTCAGAGATGATGTCCCTGTTTCCTTCTGTGGAAATATATGCTCCGCCGTTGATCTGCAGCTCACTGATGCCGACCCATCTGTGCGAATATGTCTCCACCGGTGTAATGCGGATATATCTTCCGTCTACGTCAAGATCTGTGGCTTCTGCATACATATAGCCCGGGTTCATGTCATCGTGTGTCAGAGTGATGCCCTGCATATCTTTTGCAGTCGTATCATCCCATACATTCTCTGTCGTCTGTCCCACATGAAGAACGGTCGTCCACTCTTCGCCGTCAACAGATACCTCGAAATCAGCGTTTCTCAGGTAATTGAGCTGCGTCTCGACAATGTAGTAACGCAGGGATGAGAAATGGATCACCTGCCCAAGGTCAAATGTAATGTGCTTTCCTTCCTCCTGTGCGCCGTTGATCATGCCGATCGTGCTCAGGTCGCCGTCAAATACGTTCTCCACTGTACCGGATACACGCATGTCGTTTGTTGTCTGAGCCATCGCGAAATCACTTTCCACGGACTTCGCACCGATAAACTCATAATTCACATCAAACTGTGTCAGATTAAGTTCTACACTGTCTGCTGTGCTGCGGATGCGGATATATCTTGCATCCACATTTCCGCCGCCGTACTCGCTCCAGGCAATGCCGTTCATTGAAGTCTCAAGCACTGTACCCGCCGGAAGCTCAGACGTCGCGATGCCCGTCACGTTCTTGATGCGGTCAAGCTTCACGCCGATATACTCGTCTGCATTCAGGTAAACCGTACCCTCTGTAAGGGAAACAATCCCCTCATCCGCAGCAGCTGTGATATCAGTATTTACGTTCGTATATACATACTCGGATGTTCCTCCGGTCTGCTGCGCTTCTTCTACAGTAAACTCTGAGAACTTGCCCCAGCTTCCCTGCTGCGCCAGGTTTCTGATACGGATATACTGTGCGCTTGTTCCGGTCAAATCGATATTCAGCGTATCCATGCCGGAAGATGCTCCCGTATAATCCTCATATCCTTCCACCGGAGTCCAAGTCTCGCCGTCAACGGATGTTTCAATCGTGTAGTTGACAAGTTTGTCGCCGCCGTCATGTCCGACTACGATATGCGCGCTCACCAGATCTGCGACTTTTCCGAGATCATATCCGATATAATCGTCTACGAGGAAGTCGTCCCCTGTTGTATTGCCGCTACCGTCCGGATCGTACCATACATAGCTGTCGTCATTGCCGTCATAGAGATTTGCCTCGGAGCCCTGATAGATCACCCAGCGGTCCGTACGGATCACATTGTACTGGATCGGCGTCACTGCCCCGCTCTCAGGAGCAAGGATCTCGATCTCGGAGATTCTTACCCAGCCGGCTGTATCCGCCTGATTCAGGATCCTCACTGCCTTTACATTGGCAGCACTTCCGAAGTCAACCGTCTGATCGGATGCGTTTGTAAGAGTTCCTGCTTTCACCCACTCATCTGATCCGTCGAGCTGGTATTCCACATCTGCATTGGAGAATACATCCGACGCTGCGGAAACTCCCTGAACCAGTCTGAAAGATCCTACCGTCTTCGGCTCATCAAATGTAACTGTAAGCGTTGAACCCGCAGCAATGATCTCTCGGTTCGGAGCCTCATAAGGTCCTTTTGCGAGCTGTACTTCTGTACTGTCGCTTCCGTCAAAATAATTTGCTTCTGTTCCACTTCGAACAGAGATTCCGTCGTATGTAACTGTTCCTGTGTATCTCTCCTGCTCTTCCGGCTGCTGTACTGAATTTTTATTGATCTGGATCTCGTGTACATTCAGATAAGCATCCAGCTGGTTGTCAGCAGTTGCCACCAGCCTGATTCCCATTGCCTGGAAATCATCCGGAAGGTTTTCTGTTCCGACCACTACCTCAAGGTACTGATCCCTGACACCTGTAAACGCATTGTCCATTCCGGTCAGTTCAAGATCCAGCCACTCTGATCCGTCCACTGTATACTGGAGCTTTGACGCCTCAAAATGATTCTTTCCTGTACCCAGCAGGAAGCGGATATCGCTGATGCTGATCACGCGGTTATACATCACGCCTACATAGTCGCCTGTATAGATCCATACCGGATTCCGATAGCTTGCCATTGTGCTGTCATCGCCGTCGAATACATTATCGGTACTTCCGTTTGGAGAATCCGTCCTGTTTGTGATAAAGGACTGGATGACTGCATCCGGATTCATCGCCGTCTCCGCATACTTGGAAACATAATCTGCCGCGGCCTGGATAAACGGAACGATATGCTGTACTCCTACTTCTGCATACTCATAATGGTCGAGGTACCAGAGCGCATGCGTCTTGGAGCTGTCAAATGCTGTCTTTCCTGCCGTATTATACTGAAGGATCGCAGTTGTATCACCATTGATTACTGCCTTAACTCCATTCAGATATGCAATCGCCGCGTCTGTCGTATCATCCCAGCAGTCCAGCCAGTAGATAATCTGATCTCTGACATTGGTATCTCCTGCCTGAGCCTCATATATATCTGCCGCATCCTGAAGCACTTCAAACTCGGCAATCAGAGCATCCACATCCTCTGCTGTCACAGTATTAGAGTTCAGCTTGTCCTTGAACGCTGTGAGCATCGGCGCCAGGTCAACAGATTCCTGAAGCGCTGTTACCCTGCTGTCCATGTTCTGGTTCATCATGTGCTTGGACAGTTCTCTGAGCGCGTTGGATCCCTCTGTCTCGATTGCGGAATTATGATCTACATATTTAAAAGAATTATTCCATGCCAGATCTGCTTCCTCTTCCGTCTCCCATATATTCCAGGAATAGCATGCGTTTCCGAAAATTGCCACCTTGCTCGGTTCTGACTGCTGCATCGGGTTCAGCACGATACCCTGGATCTTAGCCGGATCTACCCCCGGATGGAGGAATGTGCTGTATCCGCCCATGATCAGATGATTCTTAGAGTTATCTGTACAAGGCCAGTTAATCCACATGTAAGGTCCGCGTCCTGCCGTATTCGTAAAGGTCTCTGTGAAGCTGTTGCTTACTTCGCCCCATATTCTTCCGCCAGTCATAACGATCTGTACATTCTCCGGGAACTGCTGATAGTAGCTCTGTCCGTTGTACATATATTCAACTGTACAGAACGGAAGAGTCTGCTTCAGATCCGGGTATTTCTTGCCCATCTCTGCCAGCCAGTCCGTCATATCGTTCAAAAACTTAATGTAGTTGTCTGCTCCCACATTAGCAGCGTCGTCGGCCAGAATTGCAACCTGCCTTACGCCGGCCTCAATCACCTGCTCAAATTTTGCCTGCACAATCGCCAGGTCTTCCTGATAATGCTCTTCCGTATCAAACCTGACTGCATTATTCATAAATGTATGAAGTGCATACACAAACCGGCACTTGGAAGCATTTCCCGCGTCGGCGAGAGGCTTGATCAGCGTCTCGATCTCCTCGTCCGTATAAAGCTGTCTCCAGTTGGAGTTATGCTTCGGATCATTCTTCGGCGCATAGAAATAAGAATTCAGTTTATAGTATCCGCCCCATGTCATCAGGTTAATCCTGTCTTCTGTTGACCACGGATTGCCATAGTATCCTTCAATAAATCCGCGGCTTGCCACGTCCGCCCAATCCTCAATGTGGAAATTGCGGATCGTGTAGCTGTCCAGCTGCTTAATGACGTGATACAGTGATGTCAGGCCGTAAAAGCTGGCATCTGTGTCAGCTCCGAGGACTGTGATAACTCCGTCGCCGCTGTCCAGCACATAAGAGTCCAGCTCATCAAACAGCCCCTCTGTCGTCACTTCGATATTCTCGTCGGCATAATTGTCGACATACTCGCCGGATCCGTCGATTCCGACGAGGATGTTCGTCATTCCATCCACGATACTATCTGATTCCTCGACTGAAATATCGCTCTTGAGTGCAAGCGTCTCATTCAGCCTGTCCTTCGTCGCTTCATCGATCCCGCTCTCATAGACCACATTGACTTCGTCGCGAATGATGTAATCCCCATCCTCGTACGTCATCACATGAGGCGTTGGATAGATCTCGTACTCAGTCTGGTCAGCTGCTTCCGCTTCTGCTGCCGGCGCAATGTAAAGACTTCCCGCCAGCATCGCAGCCGCCAGGACAAACGAGCCTGCCCTGCGGAATCCTCTGCGATTCCAAAAAGTTACTTTGTTTCTCTTCACTTTTCATCTACCCTCCATTTCTATAGATTATCCATAACGAGATATCGACCTGTATAAAAAAAACCGATTCCCGAAAGATAAACTGCCGTAATTACCCCTCTTTCTTCGGAATTCGGTTTTGCCCATTGCTGGTAACAATCCATATCTGCGCTATAATTAATACAATTATAGCAATTTGTGGCAGAAATGTAAATAGAAATTGTCGTTTTTCACAAACCGTAAAAACTAAAGCAAGAATTTTTGTGCCGTTTTTTCTGTTTTTGGTATGAGAATCTACCTATTATATAAAATATATCCAATTAGGATTTCACGGATCCTCAAGAAGAACAGTATCCGCCAGGTCTCGGGCAGGACCGGGCTTTATTCCGCTGCAAAAACAAAAACCCGAACACTCTTCCGAGCATTCGGGTTTCCTCATTGAGAGGCGCAGACCGGATTTGAACCGGTGAATCAGGGTGTTGCAGACCCACGCCTTACCACTTGGCTACTGCGCCTTATTCAGTTACGCGCATCTGTCATCTCTCAGATACATCTGCGCTGATCTGCCGCTTCCTCCGCAAGCTGCTTCATCATCCTGAAACGGCAAATGACCCCGACGGGAATCGAACCCGTGTTACCGCCGTGAAAGGGCGATGTCTTAACCGCTTGACCACGGGGCCATAAAACAGTCACTTATATGATGACCGGTGTTTATAATAGCATAAGCTTTCTGCAATTGCAAGCACTTTTTTCAGTTTCTTTCTGATTTATCGCTGCGATCATACCTCTGGATATCCAAGGGCAGCCATACAGACGCGCCTGCATATTTCCGCCCCGGATATCCGGGCGTAAGCCGAAGCCCCGGTACCACCAAAACTCATGCCCTGTCTCCGAAATACGCCACGATCAGATCGACCATCCGGTCGTAGCTCTGTACGCCGTCAGCCTGCCCGTTCACTCTAAGATATGTATCATTCACCCGGTCTGCCGTCTCAGAGATGATCCCCTCATAATGGTCCCAGAACTCTGAATTGGCCGTCACATCCGCTTCCGCCCGTTCATCCAGCAGAACTCTCGTCGTCCTCCACGCCTCCTGGTCCGCTCGGTAAAGAGCATTCATGCAGTATGTCCATCCGGACAGATACCCGCTGTACCGGAAGTCCGCCCGGTCTGAGCCGATACACGCCAGAAAAGCGATAAAGTTTGCTTCCCTCTCCTCCATAAATCCCCTCAGGTGCGACAGTTCATGGCAGGTGGTGAAAGGAATATTATATGGAATCATATCTCCATTATAATTTGCCTCCACCGTAAACGGTGAGTAAATGCCTGTGAGTCCCTGATATGAGAGGAACTCAGACAGGATCAGCTTCTTTGGCTGAGGATAATAACCTTCTAATGAAGGGAATGTCTCAGACAGCTTGTCCATCGCAGCCACAGCGCCCTCACCTTCCGGCCCGTCCAGGATCATTACCCCGGCGTCATCGCGGGAAACCTCCTCGCAGGCCGCGTTCACTTCTGCTGTCAGCCAGATGCAGACCTGATTCAGCTCCTCAGAGCTGTAGAAAGACGTCACGATCCCTTCCTCCGCCGAAAAGCTGCGCCTGTGATAGTTGATCCCGCATCCGGCAGTATAGAGAAATGCCAGAATTCCCACTGCCAGGATCACTCCGGAAAACCAGGAGAACAGCACGTTCCCCGCCTTTGCGCCCTTCACGATCTTTCCTGCACAGTACACGATCGACACAGCCAGCGCTGCCAGAAGCAGGTACAGGCAGAGCTCCGCCACGGAAAACGGTGCTGTCCCCATGATCCTCCCTGCCGTATTGACAAGAAAAGGGTATATGGTTTCCGAATACCATTCGGCGAACGCCGGGATCTTTACTGACGCAGCCATCAGCGCCGCGCTCAGGATAAGAAGGACCGCTGCCGCTGCAGTACGGTGCTTGGAATGATCTTTTGTTCTTTTTTTCAAGCTGTTTTTCTTCTGTCTCTTTCTCATACTCTCCTCGTATCTTCTGTCACTGCAGCCCCAGATTTTCCGCCTTTTTCTCAAGCAGCGTGCGCACACTCCTCAGTTCATCGATCACACTTCTCAACCTCACCGCATTATCCCTGTCTGCCTGGTTTGCTTCGTCAAATACCCGCTCTGCGCCAGACCTGCAGGCATTATTGATCTCCGAAACTCTCTCAAAATATGCATTGATCCCTCCAACTGCATTCGGGATCAGCAGAGTATCGTACCACTCTTCTCCCGCATATCCCGACCATCCGGATACAGAACCATAGGTATCCGCCTCAACCGACAGGATCGCGCTCATCAGGATCCCATAGGTTTTCTCCGAGAAGTCCCTTATTTTTGACTCTTTTCCCGCGGCATCCGCCCGCGCCTTTTCCGGATCGAAGTCTGGGATATTCTGATACTCTTTCTCTAAGCTGCGCCAGAAGTCGACCATATCTTCTCCCACTTCTTCTGACTCCCATCCGCCGATCCATTTCAGCAGCCATTCTATAACCGGATCTTCTTTCCCGTCTCTGATCTGATTGATGATCAGATTCAAGAGTCCGCCTGCATCTGAGATAACTTTTCCCAGCGTTTTATTATCCGCAGTCATTCCGCCTTCGATCACTGCAAGGACTTCGTCAAGTCCAAGCACTTCCGCCAGGCTTCTGATCTCCTCATCCGTAAGATTATAGGTTTCGACATACTTAATAAAGTACGCCAGAAGTTTTGTGAGCATTTCCTGGTCAGACAGCAGATATTCTTTGATATTGCTTTTATTGTATGTTTTATCTTCAAGCTTCAAATCTTTGCCATCCATAAGGATCGCCAGAATATTTCCGATATAGTCTCCTGCTTTTCTTTTGTCTTCTTCCGGCATCACGTTGAGAAGAAAGACCGTAAGTTCATGCAGATAGACCATAACCTCTTCCCGTGTGCCGCTGACCAGTGCCGGATCTCCGCTTCCATTTTCCAGTATGTGCCAGTGTCCGTCCTCATCCTGATAATACCGGTAAAAAGAAGAAGGAACATGGTTTTTCTCCAGGACAATGCTGTCATCCCCTTCAATGCAGATCTGATCAGACCCCGGAACCGGGAAAAGAAGGATACTCACAAAATCGCCGTCAAGGAAATAATTCTTGATGCATCCTCCCTTTTTTTCGATCTCCGCATAATACTTATCCAGGAATTCCTGAGAAAATCCCTGGCCGTCCATAGAAATGCATCTGTCCACCTTATCGGAAAGGACTGTCACATACTGCGCCTTATTTCCGCCTTTTGAGTGCCCTGTTACCGTGATACTGTCATAGGAGAGATTCTCTATATACTCCAGCGCTTCCTTCTGTTTCTGTGTATCAGACAGCCCGAGCCCGCTGCCGTTATCCTGCCATTCCTTCTGTCCTGTTGACCCTTTGAAAGCTACAAGAGCGCTGTCCGAGTCATTCGGGTCTGTGAAGCAGATCGCCTGAACCGAATCGTCCTTACCCGCAATATCCAGGCTGTACAGTTCCGGATCATTCTGGATCTGCCGGATAATGGCTGCCCACTGCTTTCCGCTGATCAGCCCTTCAAACTGCTCATCCGAGTCTTCCAGCTCTGCCAGGGCATCCTCGTCAAACTGCCTGAGCAGGCTCTTCACACTGTCATATGGTCCCAGCACAACATCTGCCTCCCGTGCCACTTTATCTTCCAAATATGTCAGCTGCTCGAGCAGCATGATCTGTTCATCCGTAAGCTGCATAGTAATTCCCCCGCTAGTATATCGTTACCTTGCCCGAACCGGAGATCGAGCAGTCGTTTTCCGCTGTGAAGATGTCTTCCCTGATACTATCCTCATAGTCTGCCTCGCTGATCTTTGCCCATGCCTCCGACTGAGTCATCCGCAGATAAATCCCTGCCGGCACGCCCCGGCAGTGTTCCTTCAGCCACTGGCCGCATGCATCGACAAAACGTTCATAAGCCTCGGCGCTGCAGACGGAATCATCTGTGAAGACATACGTAGCCGCCGATGCGGACTCAAGTATGTTCTCTTCCGTTACGCTTCCGCCTATGCTCTTGATATCCGTATATACTTTGATCCCCTCCGCCGGGAAATATTCCTCTGCAAAATCTCTCACCTTCTCCTCATACCAGGGTTTTATGAGAGTGTTTTCATAATCATCCTCATAAGAATATTCTCCATTCTCATAGGTGCGGTATACTGTCACCTTATCATAGGGCTGTCCATCCGCCGGATATGCCTCAAGATGCTCTTCATCCAGCGTACCCGACGGCGCATAAGATAAATAGCAGAATTCTTTCCCATACTTTTCTTCCAGATAAGCAAGCATATCATCAGCAGACGTGACCGCGCTCTTCTGCGTATCGGTAAGCTCGTCATAATCCCCGGAAAGTCCCATTTCCTCAAGCAGTTCCTTCTGCCTCTGTGTCCACTCTTTCTTCACCTGCTCTTCCTCCCTACTTTTATTCTCAGATACTCCTTGTTCGGCAGACTGCCCGCATGAAGCCAATGACAGAATACACACCGCTGACAGGACAGCTGTAAAAATCTTTCTGCCGCTCTTCATTTTCAATCTCCCCCTTCGAACAGGCTTGCGGAATGCTCTGTATCAGCAGTATGAAACTGCTGTGCCGCACTGTCCATCCGGTCTGCCGTCACATACGCCAGGCGGCTTAACGCAGTTCCCATATTCTTAAGTTCCAGGACAAACATCTCCATCTCTTCCACAAAAGCGCCTTCTCCCCGCTCCATCGCAGTCTCATACGTTCTTGCTTCGATCTTCGCTGCCAGATCCCTCATTCTCCCTGCCTGCTCTTTCAGCAGCTGTTCTCTTGCGATGATCTCTCCGCTCTGCAAAACCAGTCACCTCCATCTTCACACTGCCGCTGCATCCTCTGTTCTCTGCGCCTGCTCTCTCAGAAAAATCCTGCGAGCGTGCTCATAATATCGCCAAAAGAAACATCCGGATATGTGAAACGGTCTGCATCTTCCACATCCTGAATCTCTCTTCTCACACAGTCCGCCATCACAGAATACAGTCCCTGCAGTTCATTGCGCAGAGACAATACCTCCGAAGAAAGGCGCTGCATCTCTCTTCGGACCAGGACGTCCTCGATTCCCTTATCCGCCGCCTCATTAAGGATCGCGCTGTACTCTTCAATGCTCTTCTGGAGAAACTGTACGTACCGTTCTGTCTTATTCCGCGCTATGGACAGCTCTCCATCTGCGCAGATCAGCTTTCTTTCCATATCAGCATACTCCTCCTTCCGCATCTGCTGCCCGCTCTGCATCATCGATCATGCTGTTCAGCATGCTGATCGATCTCTGCAGCTCTGCGATCCTGTTTTCGCAGTCCCGGACCTTCCGCTTATATTCTTCCAGCTTCAGAAAAACCATAAGATCAAGACCGGTAAACGCAGCGCCTACGATCTTTGCACCGATCCCATCCATCGTTCTCTGTGATCCTTCCATGTAAAGCTGTGCCGTCCTGCATGTCGAACTGACTGCATACAGTTCGGACGCCCTGCTCAGTTTTACTGAATTGATCCTCTGAAAGCTGTTCCGCGCCCTGCTTTCCTCTCCGCGGAACTGTCTCAGAGACTCATACGCCTTTTCATATCGTCTGATCTTCTGATTCTGGTCTGCGATTTCCTGCTCGCAGACGGAACGCCGCCTGATCAGGTCTGCTATGATACCGTCCATCTTTCTTCCTCCGTTTTCTCCGCCCTTATCCTTATTTTGCCGGCATCCGACACATATCTGGCTGCTGTACAAGCTCCCGCGCTTTATCCCTCGGCAGCCGCTGCTTCCTGCAGGCATGTCTCCTGAAGTCTCACCCTCAGATCCGCGATCCGGGTATCGAGCACAGATATCTGCTTTTTGATCTCTTCGATCTCATCGTCTATCTCACTCTGCTTCCCGCGAACGGCAGACACGTCATCCGACAGGGCGTTATCCGCCCGGATAAATTCTCCGCTGTTCAGCAGACCGCTCATCCCTTCATAATACCTGGATGCGCTCTTCACCTCTGTCAGTGCCAGCACTGCCGAAAGCTTCCGCTTCCGCTGATCCTGACGTGCCTCGAATTCAGACTGCAGATTTCTGATCTTCAGCGCCAGCTGTTCGAGCTCATACTGATCTTCCTCAAGATCTCTTATTCTCCCTCTGGCATTCGCGATCTTTTTTTCACAGCTTATGATCTCACTGCGTATCTGATCTGATGTCATAACATTCCCTCCAATCAGTCTAACAGCATATCCCTTACCGCCACATAAGAATCCGGAAGGAGCTGAGAAAGAATCCCGTCTGCCGAGACTCTGAATACGGTTCCGTCATCATACGCCACTGCCAGGACCATGTACTGACCGTCAACGATCTCCTCTTCTGACGATTGACTGCTCCACGAGAAAACCCCCTGCTCATCAAGCGCGTCGACCAACTGCTGCCCCTCCGCATATGTCTCTGCCTCTGCCTGCGACAAATCAGAGAAAAGGTAGGCATGAGACGCCCTGTAGCGTTTCCCCTCTTCCAGATCATAATATACACATTCATTGTCTGTGTTGATATTTTCTAGAAATGCGACTGCGGACACTCCTTCTGTAAAGTCTGATGTGCGCTCCGTGATCCCGCCCCGCAGAAGATCACTGACATCTTCCGTTTCCGTATCCGAATACTCCTCCAGAAGGAGACCGATATTTAAGGTTTCAATATCGTCTTCTGTAATCTCAAAATCTTTTATAAACTGCTCCAGATCCACATCCCTGTACTGTTCTTCTGATATACCGGCTAAACGGATCAGTTCGTCAGCGGTCAGCAGTTTTTTTTCTGTATCCATGTTTTCTTCCTCCTTATGATCCACATCTCCATTCTGCGTACTGCCGCTACAGCCTGATACAGACATAAGCACTGCCAGCGCCAGAAAAGCAATCCTTTTTTTCTTCATCTTTTTATCCCGCCTTTACGCCATAGACTCCGCCATCTCGTCTAAAAATTCTGCCGCATTCGGAAAATGCTCCCTCAGATTTTCCAGCGCCTCTTCATTGCCCGTCATACAGTAGCTGTAATACTCTGCCCAGAGCTCCTTTGCCTGAGCTCCAGTAGCATTTCCGTTTTCATCATACCAATAGTTCTCTTTAGTATGAATATAATTTCCTACAATCGCATTATCTGTAACTCCTCCATAGATATCGCTGTAAGCCTCTTTTTCCATTCCTGCTATATCTTTTTTATAAGCCTTCAGCACATTCTCCAAAATCTTTTCTTCCTTTTTGGTAAGAGCACCTCGATTGTTTTTTCCTGAAATAAGATAGTTCAACAGATTTTCCTGTATCTTTTCGTCACTCGTATATTTTGCAATCGTCTGGCGGATATCATTTCGTACATCTTCAAAAATCACATCCTGCAGAGACTTTCCTTCAGCGTTCCGATAGGTAAGAGAATAGAAGTTTCCATCGTTATAAAAATTATAGTCCAGGGCATGGCCGCTTTCATGGAAAAAGGTAGTATATGGTCCCCTGGGATTTGTCGGCTCTGCGATCATGTCTACATTGATTGTATTATCAAACGGTCGGAAAAAACCGGTATCTGAACCTGACACATTTCCGATGGTATAGCTCTCCAGCTCATTCAGATAGATGCTCCGATAGGGTTCATCTGCCGTATATAAGATGTACTTCACCTCCCGGACCTGCTCTTCTGTCAGCTTCGACAGCAGATTGTCCAGCTTCTTTTTTTTCTCCGGATTATAAATCTCATATATTTTTATAAATTCATCCTTGTCATCACTGCTGACTATGTCCATCGATTTATAGTGCTCCAGCAGTTTTTTGACTCTCAGTTCGCCATATTTACTGAGATATTGTTGATATTCTGTAAATCTTTTCGGAAGCAGTGCGCTCATTTTCTCCGGGGAAAAGCTTCCATTTTCAGGAGAAATAATCTCAATCAGTGTCTGAAGAATTTTGTTAAAAGAATTGCATGCAGAAATGATACTGCAAAAACCGCTATGATACTCTGCTTCCACAGCATATACCTTGCTGAAAATCGCTTCCAGTTCGTTCAGAGTCGTATTATTTTTATCAATTACCTTTTTGTGATACTCATTAACGTTTGAGAGATCCTCCTTAAGATTAAGAAGACCGATCCATTCTTCAAAAGAATACCAGCAGTCTCCAACCCAGTCTGTAAAGTCACACAGCTTCTCATTCTCCACCTGTGCAACTATATTCATCAGCTCTTGTTTTGCACGATCTGAAAAATCCCGTATCATCGCAGCGTCCACCTCCCCGATGTAATCATTGCTGAAAGTTCATCCGCTGAGGTTATTCCTTCTGAATAATACTCCAGGCAGTCGACAGTACTTTGAATAAGGATGCTGAGCAAATCCCGTATTGCAGCTCCGGCATCCGAAATTGCGGTCAAGTCATCTGCTACATCTCCGCTTCCTTTTCCTTCCGCTCGTTTTATTTCCAGATTTTCGCTTTCTTCTTTCAACTGCAGAAGCTGCTGCTTTATTCTTTCTTCTTCCTGTTTTTTAAACGTTATCTTCATCTGTCCGCCCTCCTGTCAAAACAAATACTGATCTGCCTCATCAATATCAGCCAGATAATTCTCAAGGAGTTTTCCGACACTGTTCCCGATTTCATCTAAGTTTCCCTGAAGCTTTTTGGCAAACACTATATATACCATCAATGCTTCTGACATCTCTCCATCTTGTATTGCAGTCATCGGCAGAGTATTCAGAATTTGAATATATCTGTCCACTATGGAATCCATCTTCAAAAAAATTGTCTTAATATTTTCAGCTTCCGCCTTGATATACTCCTCATCCACGATCATGTTATTCGCCATCGTGCCCTCACTCCCTTCCACCTCGCCAGATCATGATCTGTTTTTATTTTACATGGATCGAGTCCAGTATCTTCATAAAGCTCTTTCCCACAGTCAGTGCATCCTGCGCAGAGCAGTGCATCGTGATCACGGTTTCTTTTCCTTCTACACTCAGCAGGACAAAAAGATTCAGGAGATCTCTCTCAACAGTAGTTGACGTGTATTGGAATGCGCCGATCTCTCCGCCCTGATCCAGATGTTTCTTTGCCATTCTCACATTTCCGAAGTTCGCAGTACTCCTGCTGTACACATGATGATATTCATTCAGCCTTTTTTCGATATCTGATGCTTCCAGGCGTATCTCTGCTCTGCTCACGGTTATCAACGCCTTTTTTTCATCCCAGGCATATACAATATCCGGGCTGTCTCCCGTGAAATACTTCTGAAAAGAATCCGCATTAAGTTCTGCAAACTCATCCGGCAGTTCTAAAATCAGATGCTCTTGATATAATACTGCTGTCCTACTCATAACTTGTCTCCCACTCCTCCTGTCCAAAAGAAATCGAATCGTCCGGCAGCACTCCCTGCGCAACTACATTGCCTGTATGACAGTTTTCTATTGACACTTTAACACTCCACTCGCTGTTACCGCTCTCAATGATCCCATTTAAAGCATACATGGATGTCACTCCCATCAGCATCTTAGCCTGAACACCACTTTCTATCGATTCATCATATCGGTACACCACACCGCTGAAATCGTCTTTTAATTCATACGAATACTGCGAATTTTCTTCTTGAAAGTCTTCCAGGGCATCATCAATAAAGTCCTGATTCATTTCCAGGATTTCCTGCTTCTGCTGTTCATTAACTTCAAGCACAACATTTCCGTCCTGCACAGTTGCATCTGTACAATACGCTTTATAATCTTCCGCTGTCTCTTCGGCATCATTCCCCGTAAATTCAAGATATGACGCCGGAATCGTGATCTCTGAAACTTTATCTTCTTCCGTATCATTATCTGACGGCACATGCTGTCCCTTAGGTGCACATGCTGTAAGCATCATAACTGCCATAAGTAATATTGTCGCTATTTTTTTCATCCTCTGCCTCCATGCTCTTTATACTGTTGTTTTATTCGCAGCCTGCCTTCCACTCCGCTTCCCCGAAAGTGAGGGATGCGCCGGGAAATCTCCCCCGCAGTTCTGTTTCTTTAGTTCCGGTATCCTGCTCACCTGAGGTTTTCCCGCGCATGCGCTGCATACTAATACGGATGCAGTCAAAAATACTGGCAATAATTTATATACTTTTTCATATTTTTGACCTCTCTAATTTTAAAAACCCGCAAGCGGGTTTTGTTGCAACAAAATTCGGCTCAACCTTAACTGACAGAAAACATCTTCAAACACGGTTTAGTCTACTAGGCCAAAACCAATACACCCCAACCTCCTGTAAAATATATTAAAGCTCCAATTCCAGCGGTAATAACCACTCCTTCCACCACTTTGGTTCCCACCACCTGCACTGTTTTCCAGTCGACATCAAATTCTGGCAACTGACAGGTATACGGCGATTCAACCGGAACAGGCTCAGCCAGGGGAGTCCAGCTTGAATTATCCTGATATTTTAATCCTATCGCAGATGTCACGCTTCCCCCTTCCAGATCTGTTTTAATGGATTCTTCCATTGTCAATGCCGGAGGCACAAGCTCTATTCCATAGGAATACTTATATGTATTTGCACCGACAGTATTCTCATACGAGTATTCAAACATCCCTTCTCCGTTAAGCTTCACCTCGTTCCCATAGGGTGTTTTTGTATTCACAGAAACTGTTCCGTCCTTGTCAACTCCTGTACCGATTTCAATCCCGCCATACTCTTCGCTATACTTGAGCTCTTTGAATCCCAGTTTTTGCTCGTCGATCACTGTCTGTATTTCTACATTGCCGTTTCCCTCAATATCACTAGATACTTTGTAATAAAATGTCACTCCGGGACCAACAGGCACTTCTAATTCATCGCCGATTCCAATTCCAGGCGTATTTTCTAATATAGAAACAGCGTATAAATCAAGCAGGCTCTGCAGCTTTTCCTGATCCATATCTTCAACCTCTTCCTGTGTCAGCCCGTCTCCTGCAATAACCTGAAGTGTCTTGCTGTCTGCAAGATATGAGTTGACAGAATCTTTTAATCCGCTTCCTATATATTCAGGATTAAACTTTCCAGTTGCAGGAGTCACAACTTCTCCCATCTCATCTATAACTTTTCTATAGCTCTGCAAATCAGTCAGAAGCGCCGCCAGCCTCCCTCTGTAATTTATGTTCACCTCATTTACATCCACAAATATCTTCTCAATATCTCCTGATGTAGTATTATTCTTATCAATAACCCTCTTATGATATTCATTTACATTATCTATGTAGTCTTTGATATCCAGAGCGCCGATCCACGCCTCAAAATCATACCAGCGGTCGCCCCACCAGTCTGTAAAATCGGACCATTTTTCGCTTTCCACCTGCGCAACCAAAGAGAGCAGCTCCTGCTTTGCGCTTTCAGAAAAATCTCTCCTCATATCCGACCTCCTACTTCAGCTTATCAGCTGCCTTATTATCCGCTTCTGCAGCGCTGTTTCGGACATTTTCGAAAAAACTGACCGAATTCTCAAGAAGGGTCCGAAATCCTTCTTTGACTGCCGAATATTCCTTATCTATGGCTGTCACCATGGCGATCGACTCCCCTGATCCCTCCACGCTTTCCTGATCCACATCTATCCTCTCACATTTCTGTGCCAGATCACGCAGCTTCTGAATTTTTTCCTCCAGCTTTTCTGTATTTATTTTAATCTCCGCCATACTTCCGCCTCCCTAAAATAAATAAGAATCTGCATCATTCACTGCCGTAATAAATGAATCACAGACATAATCTGCCTGTGCTGAAATTTTCTCAAGCTGTCCGCTCAGCAAAGAGACACATTCTCTGTACGCATTCAGGGAAACTGATATGTCCCCTTCCATCAAAGCCTCCTGCTGGATTTCATCCAGTATTGCTGAATACTCATCCAGGATCTCTTCCAGTTCTCTTCCTCTTCTGCTGCAGAGACTGCCGACTGTCTGCACATAATCATCATCTATAATCAAATTCGCATCCATCACGCATTCGCCTCCTCTGCTTCTGCTGCCAGTGTTTCCCGCAGCCGTGCTTCCCAGTATGCCTTGTTCGAACGCGCAGATGCGGTCTTACTTTCACAGTTATCTATCTTTCCAAGAACTTCCCGCATCTTTCCCGAAACTTTCTGTCCTGCCTCCGACAGCCCTTCATAACTGCGGCTGAACATCCGCCCGGTCAGAAGTTCCTGCATTCCCGCGCAATATACCGGATAAATCCGGTTGCGCTGCGGCATTGCCGCAAGCGCAGCCAGATTCTGCTGCCGAAGCGCCTGACGGTCTCCGAAGCTTGTCTGAAGCCCCGCCACCTTTGCTTTCAGCCGATCCAGTTCGTCCAGATCCTTCTCCAGCTGTAATTTTTCTCTGTTATACTCATCAATGAGTCCTTCATAATAACGTATCTTCGCTCTGATCTCTCCTGATGTCATATCGCCACTTCCTCTCAGCGCACCGACACAGCCCGTCCGGTATGCTCATAATACACAAGAACCGCAGTTGCATTTCCTGCCAATCTCGTTCTCGTATAATCATCTGCTGATATTTCCACACGGATCCTTTCCCCCTGAGGATCCATCCCCAGCAGATAATAGTGATGCGAAAAAATACCAGTATGTGCCTGGCTTTCACTTACTTCTATGTCCGTCAGCATGACCGTCTTCGTGCCGGACACCAGATCGGCAGCAAGATCCTTCGTAAACCACAGGCAGACCGCCGCACAGACAGCTGCGATGATCACGCCTGCTGTTCTGGTACTTTTCTCCCCTGTCTTCCAGTTCTGTATGACCCGCACGACCACATAGATACACACGATCCATATGACTGATATACTGCACAGTTCATCCAGCAGTACAAGCTCTCCTGTCTTGGGCAGCAGCAGACCGGCTGCTACGACTGCCAGTACAAGAATACAGAGAATAATCTCATACTTTTTTATTTTTCTTTCTGATTTGCGCATGATGATATCGTCCTTTCTTTCCTGCTGCCCCCTGCATTTCAAAAATTAATTCAGTTCAGACATTCGTCTGTGTCAGCTGATTTATAAACCATTACCCGATGCTGACCGTAAATTCTTCATCTCCCATACGCACTCTGTCGCCGTCTGAAAGCGGAGTATCCACGCCTGCTTCCAGTACATGTCCGTTAAGGAAGGTTCGGTTAGTAGAATGATTATCCTGTATGAAGCACTCATTGTTCCGGATCGTGATCAGTGCATGTCTCCTGCTGATCGCTGCATTATCCGTAAGACAGTAGTCTACATTTCCCGCATCTTTTCCAAACCAGAAGGAAGCCTTATTGATATAGATCGTCTCCCCGGTCTTCTGCCTGATCAGGCGGACACTCTGGAGTACCCCGTTGTTGATCATCTGACCGCCCAGCACCATGGTCTCATTGCGGTACGGAAGTTCTGACGTCTCCCCATAACCGGAACCTGACGGATTCTGAGCCTGCTGCGGAGCCTGGTATGGCTGCTGTGCCTGATACGGCTGCTGTGCCTGATACGGCTGCTGACCCTGATACGGCTGCTGACCCTGATACGGATACTGTGCGCTCCTCTGCTGCTGTGCGCGCTGTTCTGCCATCTGCATCTCCTGATAGAACTGCTGAGGATTATGTATCAGCAGTTCCATCTTACTGCGGTACTGTCTGATCAGGATCGCAAAACAGATATCTGCTGTCGCCAGTCCTGCATTAGCAAAGAAATTCAGCACTTCCACGTCAGCTAATGACATAAGAGCTCCGATCGCCGATATTGCCCCGCTGATATAGCAGAGGATCTCCACATACAGTGAAATCTCCTCATCCGGCTGTCCTGTAAGCAATGTGTCTTTTATTTTTACGATCATTTTGTTTAATTTCAGATAATAGATGATCTGCACTGCGGCAACTCCGGCAAAAATAATCATGATAAATACCAGAACTGCATTTACTGATCCTGTAGAACCATAATATCCCGAAATAGAATTTACAGCTGACAGAGCGACAATACAGAGGATCTCCAGCAGAACAGCCCCAATGCAGGCGAGCACAAGCTGGATGATCGCGATCACCCTCGCCATCGTCAGACCGACTGACGCAGTCCCCGGCAGCATGTTTCTTTTTGCCGCTGCAAATATCAGCCAGATTCCTGCCACGATCACCATCGCCGGCAGCATGCTCATCAGCATAGAGAATACTGATATTCCGTTGAACATGCCTGAGACAGCCCGAACAGCGCTGTAATCAAGGCTGCTGTATCCCCCGCTCATCGCCATGATCCGATCCATAAGATCCGTGACCTCGGATCCCCCTGCAAGACTTCCCACCAGTCCGAACAAAACATATACGGAATACCCGATCGCTCCTACAAGGAACAGTACAGATACCGACAGCTTTCGTATTATGCTGATTGCTCCATTTTGCCCATTTGTTGTGTACATAGTTTCTTCCCTCCATTTTTGCTTTTGTTTTTCTGCCCCCGCTCCGCTGCAGGGGCAGTGATCTGTACGCTGACAGAATCAGCGGTTCAGTCGGGACTATATCGTCCCATATGTATCAACTTTTATTGAAATATATAGGTTCCTGCCATAAGAACACCTCCGTTTCCTGCAGATACCTTTCTGTATCGAAATGTGATTCAAGAATGTTTTCCAAGAATTCAATTTCTACAACTCTGTCATCCTCATACAGTACAATTTCTGCTCCTTTTTTCTGTAACTCATCAATCAGTTCATTCATATGCTGCAATCCGTCTATGTTTTCCAAACGGCATATATCAACATAATCATTATCACTTAAGCACTCTTTTATTTCAGAAAGTGATCGTTCTGTCATTTTCTTGATCAAGGGAATATATGTTTTCTCATTTCCATCTTTAGAGACTTTAAATTTTATTTTACCCATAAAATATTCTCCCTGTGAATTATTTCAGTTCTAACAGTTTCTCAATTTTTTCTAACTCTAAAATTATAGGGCTTGTATAATCCATTGTATCGTCAACAAAACATCGAACGATGCTGTTCCAATGAATATCAGGAAGCTCATTGACATTATCGCAGGATATAATCTGTAACATAACATCATATATTTTTTTTATTATTCCTGAATAGTGTAACTGCGTATTATATTCAGAACGAAGAATCTGTATGATTTTTTCACAGTGCTGCTTTATCTCTTCCATATTTAAGCTTCTTACTAAATTTGTTTTTTCAAAATTTCTTCAATTGTTGTCTCTCTATCATCCTTTAAATCATAAAAGCCTGTATGCACGCCCTCCTCATACAGCCAGCATAAATCTGTTCCATATGGCGCGTCAAAAATTTCCAGCATTACAGGGGCAAATTTGCAAATAGATTCTGCGTTCATAATTTTAAAATTACGGCTATCTGAAACAAATTCATCATCGTCTTCGGATGAATACAGCGTCCAGCCATTTAATTCCTTTATTTCACTTTTTTCTCTGAAAGAGTACCTGACGGGATAACCTTTTATAATGTTTTCCGACACCACAAACCCGCCAAAAGCTGTATTATTTATTTTCATCTGTTTCTCCTCCCAGCAAGCTTATTAGTCCATTTCTCCATGAATATTCTTTTACATAGTCGGCACATGTTTTGCCAAAACTGTCCTTTTCATAAATATTTGAACCGTGGTCTATTAAATATTCATATACCGGCATAATCTCCTCTGTTGTCAGCTTTACAACGGTAATCGCGTATTGAAGAGGGATAGCGCCATATTTATCTCTTCCGTTTATGTCAATACCCGCCTCAACCAGAAGTTGCGTTGCTCTTAGCATGTACTGCGGTTCAGGTCGCAATACTGAAAAATAAAATATATGAAGTGCATTTCTTTGATCTTTTGGACATTTAAAATTAACCTCCGCTCCCTCAGATAATAAAAATTGAATAATTTTTATTTTTTCTTCCGTATTATGATCATTAACAAATGCTAATTGAAGCAGACTCATTCCTACATATTTATTAAACAAATTAGGATCTCCCGTATAGTATTTCAAAAAATCTGCATAAGTGCCGTCTCTTACTGCATCAAAAATATCCGTGATTCTCATCCTTTATCGCCTCCCTATTCATATTTATGACTTCGATTTGCCGATGGGGTTTCTAATCTATAATTTTCTGGGTCAAATTGAAATTCTTTTAACTCATCCAAAGATATTTCCTGATTTTTGTATTTAAGAAACATCTCGTGATAACTGTACCCCGGTCTATGACCAAAATCTACAACATCCTTTCTTGGCTGACCCGGTTTCCAGTCAATCACTTGTTTTGTATTTGGATCTCGTAAAATACCGTCAGGATCAACACAATTATTATATACCTCTTGTTCAAATTCCAATTTCTTTTTTCCATGCAATTGAGGTCTGCCCTTTGGTTTTCCATCTTTTATGTATGGACCATTTTCCAACGGTTTTTTTGCTTGAAGTTCTCCATCACTATTATTCAAATGATACTTCTGTGCTTCCAGCTCTTTCGCCCTCTGCGCAGTCACTTCATCCCAGTTCACCTTATTGACCGCGAGCTGCTCCTCGACCTTCGCGTCCGCCAGCTTCCACGCATCAAGATCTGCCTGGCTCATGCCCGGATGGTTATTATGAATGCCCAGCTCCGCTTCGCTCATAAACTGATTGTACCGCTTGGCGTCTTCATAACTCATCCTGTCTGTGAACTTAGGTCCTTCCGTGATTCCGATCTTCTGTCCTGCCCAGTCTGCCCCTTTGTCGAGTCCGAGATTCAGCCCGATATTCAAGGCTGCGGACTGCACCTGATTCAGATTCAGATGTTCCGTGGCAAAGGTCGTTATCTCTCCGCTGACATAATCAACCGCCCTGTCTTTCACCGTCTCTGTCACGATCGTACGGCCTGCCGCCTTGATCACAGCGCCCTTTCCCAATCCGGCCGCGCCGTTCACGGCATGTCCGACAGGGATGCACATTCCTGCCACCGTCATGTTGAGTGAGCCCCACAGGTCATAGAGTTCCTGGTTTCCCGCGAAAATCGTATCCCGGATCGGGTTCACCGCCGCAGTCTCAAGATCACCGATGCTTCCCAGATACCAGTCCTGCGCGCCTTCTGTCGCCGTACTCACGCCATAAGCGATAGAACAGCCGCCGGTAACTGCCGCTGTGACTACGATCGGCGTCGCCGCGCCTGCGGTAAAAACAATGGCCGCTATACCCACTCCTGCCGCAAGAGCGCCCTGGAGCATTTTCACCTGGCCTTCCTGCTCTCTCGCCTCACATGCCGCCTCATAGTCTGCCTGCATCTGGGCAAAGGCTTTCTCCTGCTCTGCCGCTGCCAGCTCGATCTCTTCCTGATGCTCCTCCACATACTGTCCGGCAGCCACTGCCCTCTGATACAGATCCAGCATATTCGTATTGCCCGCCACAGCTCCGGGCTGATAGGAGGGTATGCTGGTGCCGTTGTTGAGATAGTCCAGCACTGCCGCCTGGAGACTGTCGATCATTCCCTGCACATCTGACTGCACCGACTGGAGCTCACTGCTCTCATAACCCCCGATCTCCGTCTCGAAATCTCCAATCTCGCTTTTCAGGCCGTCCATCGTGTTCTTCAGATTATCGATCGAAGGATTTTTCAGATAGATCAGGTCTGAAACACTGTTCACACTTCTCCCAATGCTGTCTGAGACCTCCTGCAGAGTCTCTGACTCTCTCCCAAGCTTCTCCTGTACCTCCTTCAGGATCTCCTGCGGGATACTGGAATAAAGACTGGCGTCAATATCATAATAACCGATTTTATATAAGAGCAGTCTTGCCTGATAGTACTGCAGTGTGGTCTGCAGAAAACTGACAAGCAGCCCGTGCACCTCCTGGAGATACGCCTTGGCTGATTCTGCGCTGGCTCCGCTGAAGCTTTCCATAGATATCAGCCTCTCATATTCTCCCGACCAGTCTTCCAATTCATTATACCATCCGCTGATTCTGTTGCATATCATAACATACAGCTGATCCATCGCCGCATATTTGATCACATATTCTTTCCCACTCATACTGCTGCCACCCTCGCTTCACATCTGTCTTATTTCCAGAGCTGCGCCAGAAGCTTATCCACAGCGTCCAGACTGTTTCCCATCTTCCGTATTGCCTCAATATCCTTCAAAAGCAGGCTCCGGTAGCTCTGCATGATCGCCTGCAGCTGTCCGTACTGTGCCACATACTGCTCAAAGGCATCCGCCTTTTCTCCCATTGAAGACCAGCTCTCTGCTGTAATATTGATATTTTCCGCAGCGTTTTTCATTGAAGCGATCCGCGCTACGAAAAAGACCTGATCCAGTCCGATCGTACCTGCCATAAGAACACCTCCGTTTCCTAATTACAAAGCTTCTCAATTGTATTGATCAGTGAATTGATCAGAGATCCCAGGTGCAGGATATCTCCGTTGAGCTGCATATTCTCATTCTCCAGCCGGGTGATCTCGTCGCAGACCGCGTCCAGGATCTCATCGATCCGGTCCACATATGTATTGTAGCCAGGTACGATCGTACTGCTGAATTCGTTTGCCGCCTTTGTACTTTTATCCCCGATCCACTCTGTAAACTGTGATCCGCTCTCAGCGTAATCCTTCAGTGAATGATACCTGCTCTCAGCGATCTCCTTCTGCGTCTCAAGGTTGGATTTCACTGTTTTCAGACGGGAAATCTTCTCCCTGTTCTGCCTGCATGTACTCTCCTTGTCTGCTCTTTCTCTCTCATAGCCTGACTTCCGGCTTCTGGCATTCTGGAGTTCCCGCTGCCGCCTCTGCTCGTCACTTGACGTCCCCACTTTCGCCCCTCCTCCTTTTATTCCACTCGGTCACATCTACGCGGTCGAAATCAGAATTGCGGTACCACTCATTGATATTATCCACCATCATCTTATCGTCGTCGTCCGTATATCCCTCGAAGACGACCTTTGCGATATCCTTGTGGTTAAAATACATGATCTGGTCCCCGACGATCCCCTGGGGATAGAGGCATCCGCCATAGTCAAAGAAACCTGCCGGCGTAGTCACCGCAGTGACAAGTCCTCTCGCGATGATCACGACCTTCTGGACTCCTCCTTTTAATATCACGATGCTCCCAAGAGGGAGATAATCGACCTTCTCTTTTTCTTCCATTGTGCATTTCCTTTCTCATTTCATCTGGACTGTATTCTTATCTGAACTGCGTCAGTTATATTCTTTTCTCATCTGAGGTATTCCCCGGGGCGCCTGACGCGCCCCGGAGTCCTTCTGGCAAAACCGCCGTTCTTCGCCGCTTAAGCTCTGAACTGGCTTGCGATGCTCGCATCTGTCTCTTCCACGATCTTTGCCGTAGAATCAAGAGCCTGTGCGATCTCACGGATAAGCTCTTCCGCTTTCTGGAAGCCCGGTTTCAGTTCCTGATAGCGTGCTGCGTAGGATTCGCTTGCAGCGCCTTCCCACTCACTCTGCAGCATCTGGAGCAGGGAATCCATCTTTGTGATGACTCCGTTCACAGTATCAGCCTCATTGCGGTACTGGTTTGCTCTCTCCCTCATCTGATCCGGGGTGATTCTGATTTGATTTGCCATAGGTTTCTTCCTCCTTGGAAATATATTTATATATCCGGTTTCCCGGGTATATACCTGTTATTCCCGGACGCAGAGCGCGGTCTTGAGCTTCACGCACTCATTGTCCCGTATGTAGTAGCCGTCTCCTGTCTCGATCGGCTTCTTGAATTTTCTCGCCACTGCAAGCGGCATATCATAAATCTTCATATTAGAAATATCGTCAAAATACATCAACTGATGCTGATCCCTGATGTTCTTAAAGATCTCAGGAGCACTGTACGGTATCGACGCGTTCTCCAGCGCCGAAACGATGATACAGACGTTCAGGTTCTTATAGCGCCCGGTCACATTCTTGTAGGCCTCCATCGCCTCACGGTCGCTGCAGACTGCGGCAGCCGCATCGTAGTTATCGATGATGAGCAGTAGCAGCGGAGCCTTGGCAAGCACTGTGTCGTCTCCTGCAGCCAGGGCGTCATACCGCTCTTTCAGCTGCTCTTCGATCTCCTTGATAAAACGGACCGCATCGTCTGTAAGGATGCCGTATCCGCAGGTATTGCCGTATTCCTTCAGCGGCGCCAGCCGCTTCCCTATGCTGTCCGAGATATAGACCCTGCTCTGTCCCGGATACATAGCCTCCAGCATACTGACTGTATACCGGATCCAGTTATGCCGGCCGGCCCCCTCTCTTCCGGAGACTGCCAGAACGCCGACTGAGGCAAAGTCCATGGCATACGGCATGACTGTGTCGTAATCCAGACCTGCAACGATTGAAAATCTCTTCTTCATCATTCCCCGGAATTCGTCCTTCATATACTGTTCGTTCAGGACTGCCGGGATGAGCGGGATCCTGCGCGCCGCCATATCCTGGCTCGCTGCATTGATCCGGGCAATGTATTCTCTGATCTGCTCCGCTCTCTCATATTCTTTTTCTCCGGAGAACGCCAGGTAGCACTGACACTCCAGATGTTCCTTCTCGATCTCCACCAGACATCTCCCCGGTATATTGTCAAGGCGCTGGCTGCAGTGCTCGAACAGAGAGCTGTACTCATTCGAATCATTGCAGAATGTAGCGATCCTCGCGGAGAAATTGGAAAGATACTTATATCCGATCCCCGCGGTCTGGGCATTCGCTATTACAATGCTGATGCCGACCGAAATGCCTTCCCGGCAGAGATTCAGCAACTCATCGTCGTCCTGGAAATACAGCTCTTTCAGCGCTGTCAGGTTGTCAATGATGAGCACAATCTGTGGAAGATCTTTTCTCCCCGCTTCTCTGTATGCCGCAAATGAGCTGACGCCGACTGAGATCAGCCGCTCCTTGCGTTCCTCCATCTCTGTCCGCAGAAGCTTGAACAGGTTCTTCAGCTTCTCATCCTCGGAAGCACAGACAACACCTCCCACATGGCTCAGGCCGTCGAAGATCTTCAGGACCCTGGAAGCAAAATCCAGGATATAAATATTCACTTCATCCGGCGTGTATCTCGAAGACAGACTTCGGATGATATTCTGAAGGATATTCGTCTTTCCGGTCTGTGCGGAACCGATGATCATGAGATTTCTTGTACCAAGGTCCACGGAGTAGACGCCCTGGTACTGATTATCCGGATCATCATAGATACCCAGATCCGCATAGAATCCATCCGCTGCGCCCGCGCTCTGCTCCTGAAGGACAAAGTCGATCTGCTCCGCAAGCGCCGGGAGACAGATATCCGGCAGTTTTTCCAGATGCTTCTTATGGCAGTACTCAGCCACATACTCCACGATCGCGTCCAGCTGAGTCAAAGTCTCGTTTTCACTCTTTTCTTTCTTCTGCACGAAGACCGGTGTCTTCCTTCCCGCATCAGGAACGCTGTATATCGCAAACTCCCTGACGCTGCCATCCTCCGCCGCTGCGGGCGAGCCGCTGTACGCGGACTGGAACAGCTCGAAGATCTCATTATTGCCGACCTGCAGATAGGCGCGGCCTGGCTCCTTGATCTCCGCTGCCAGAGGAGATTTGAGCACCTCGTTGCTGTCCTCTTTGCTCTGCACCTTCAGGCAGAGTTTGAACCGGGAGTTACTCCAGATCTGCTCGTTGACCTGTCCGGCAGGCTTCTGTGTCGCCAGGATCAGGTGTACACCCAGGCTTCGCCCGATACGGGCTGCTGAGATCAGCTCTTTCATAAATTCAGGCTGCTCCGCCTTCAGCTCTGCGAATTCGTCCACGATGATAATCAGATGAGGAAGGGGCACTTCCACTTCACCGGCTTTATATTTCTTAATGTACTTGTCAATATGGTTCACATCGGCGTCTGCAAACAGCCGCTGACGCTTCTGCAGTTCTGCCTTGATCGACTTCAGCGAACGGTTGATCGCCTTCCCGTCTATATTCGTGATCGCTCCCAGCAGATGGGGCAGGTCCTCGAACTGATTCACCATGCCGCCGCCCTTGAAGTCGATGATCACAAACCCGACTTCATATGGATGGAACAGCGTCGCCATGGACAGGATATAGGTCTGAAGGATCTCAGATTTTCCGGATCCCGTCGTTCCTGCCACCAGTCCGTGCGGTCCGTGCGCCTTGTCGTGGAGATCCAGCTCCACGATCCCCGTCTTCGATACGCCGATCGGCGCCGCCATGGAGCGGAATACCTGCGAGCGCTTCCAGCGCTGATCCAGCTCAAGGTCGTCCACCGAAAGAATGTGCAGCATCTCGAACATACTGATATTCCGTGTCAGAGAACCTTCCAGCGAGATTTCTTCCGTATAGACCGGGGCAAGGATGTCCACGACTCTCTTCGCCGCCCTGTCACTGATATGCGGGTAGGCGAATCCATGCGTCTGCGAGCGGTCCTCCGCGCTGATCAGGACTCCCTGCTGAGAATCCAGAATATTCACCAGCGCCGCGCATCCCACCGGGATCTCCGAGCGGTCGTTTCCGAAAAATACAAACGTGACGCCCAGATCCTTCGCCTTCTCTACAAACCGCGACACCGGATGCTTCTTGAAGCCATACTCATCATAGAAAAATACGATAATATGATTCTCATAGGACTTCTCCTGCTCCCTTGCGGACAGTTCCTTATACAGATATTCAAAGATCAGGTTCTTGCTCTCATCATCGCTTACGATCGCCCTCGTGTCTGTCTGCGCGCAGTATGCTCCGGGCAGGAAGCGCAGCCAGTGTATCCGGTCCTTATGCTGCTCCTCCACAACAAAGAACAGCCTGACGTCTGTGAAATACTGACGTGTGACAAGATCCACGATCATATTTTTGAAGATTTCAAACCGATACTGTTCCGGACCCGTGATCCCTAAGGCATTCACTGCCTTCAGGTCGCATACGACAGGAACATTCTGTACATATTTATATGCCTCACAGATCTGTTCCGGCATCAGCTGCAGCTCGTCCTCGATCTCCAGCCTCTCCTGCTTCTTATACTTCACCGGACGCCTGGATTCCACAGCGCCGCTCCCGAGGCGGATGCAGAGGAAATCTTCGTCCTCCGGAACACGGTCGAACAGATCCGGCGAAAAGCTCTCCAGCCTTTTCTTCTCCGTCTCCTGGGCGATATAGATCTCCTCCAGAGTTCTCTGTTCTTCCAGACGGCACTGCTCGATCTCCGCCTTTTTCTTCTCAATATACGCGTTATATTTGACGATCCGGTTCTCGCATCCCTCTTTGTAGTCTTTCTTCCCTTCCATCACTCCCATAACTGCGGTTATGATGGCAATCACACCGGAGATCAGTGAGAAGATGATCATCGTTCCTCCGAGGAACGCCATCGCGCCCGCCGCCACCAGGATTCCCATGGACGGGAACAGCCTCATGAACAGATTATTCTTCGGCTTCTGCGGCTTTTCCGGCGGATCAAGGATCTCGATCTCGTCCTCGCAGACGACGGTCTTAAGCCTTGTATTCCGGCTGAATCCGGGGTAGCTCTTATGCCCCGGCAGATCCCGCGACACCAGTCCCGTGACAGTCATATCACCCCGGATCTCTGTTCTCAGCTTCCCGTTCTTATAATAGAAGGAAAAATCCGAGACAGAAAAGAAATCCCCGTTCTTGATCTCTTCCCGCATCTCTGCCTTCTTCCCGTTATGGTACACGCCGTACCTGGTTCTCTCAATCTGCAGAAGGAGCGAGCTGCCCTGCCGGGTAAGCACCATGGATTCACTCCCCGTATACTGGCTGTTCAGGCTGATCTGACATCCCCCGCCGCTTCCGATACGCAGCGACTGCGTCTGCCCCAGCTCGATGACGCGCTCATATTTCTTCTCCCCGCTGTCGAAATCGATCAGAAATTCCAGCCGGAACGCCAGGTTGTCCGATTCCTGGTATTTCACTTCCAGGATATCCCCGTGCTCCAGCTCCGCCGTCATCAGTTTGCGCACATCCCCGAAGGAGAGGTAAAGGTTGTCCGAGCAGATCAGGGACCATTTCCCGTTCATCTTTATAAACGTAAGCTCGATCTGCCCGAAGAAAAGATCTCTGTGCAGACGCGCTCCGCAGTCGATCCCCGTCCCGACCTTCAGCTCGCCGGCGTCGTCTGCCAGCTCGATCTCTTTGTAGAGATTTTTGTTGGAAATAATAATCTTATATCTGTTTTCCATTCCCCGCCTCTCCTATTCTGTAAAGTTGACGATACTGCCGTTTCTGATCCCAAATTCCTTCAGTGTCTTGTTCCCCCGAAGGAGCGCGATTGGATTCTCTGATTTCAGGTAACAGTTCTTGATATCCGTCGTGTCGATTCCCAGGCCGTACGCCGTGTTCAGCGCCAGTACGAGCTCATTTGCCGTAATTTCCAGAGGGACTTCCAGATCCGCCGAAAATTCTCTCTGAATGATGTTAAATATGATCACCGCTGTTTCTTTTTCCATCCTCTCACCTCACCGCTACATGACCAGAAAGGCCGTTTTCTGTATTCCCATATTATGTGCAAGCTCTTCCAGGGTAAAATTGCCTCCCTGGGAAAAATGATCGATATATTCGTTTACATGGAACCGCACCGGCATCTCCGGCGATGTAAGGAAATTTTCCTCGTCTTTCCGGAAATCATTACAGATGAAGAAATACTTTTCACTGCTCACGCCGTTGATGTTGGACACAAGCGTCTCGGTCGCAAAGACAGAGTCCTTCGTCTGTCTCGTCACAACCACCACTTTATCCGCTTCCCCGAGAAGCCGTGCTTTCTCCTCGTCAAACACCGAGTCTGTGTCTATGATAATAAAATCATATTCTTCCGTTTTCTTTGCCGATTCCGCGATTCTCCCATAGACTGAATACTGCAGCCCCAGAGACATAAGCGGCGCCTTAAAGGGCGGAAGATAGCTGAATTTCTCCCTGCGGATCACATGGCTGATCTCCTGATAGACCGAATCCTTCGGATCCGCGAGATGCATATATACATCCTGCGCCAGAACCGGCCCGCTGTTATTCAGATGATGCTGGAACACCTGCATCCGCTCTGCATCTATATAGAGAACCTTCTTATAATTTCCCGTCAGGCATCCGGCAAGCCCCAGCGCCACAGTCGTCTTTCCGACGCCCCCAGCCGCCGAGCAGACGAGGATGATCTGACACGTTTTTTTCCTGTGAGTGCTGACATTCAATATCTCTGAGCTCTTCCCGACGATCTCGGTAAAGATCTCCCTGATACTGGTATATTTGAAGAGACGGTTGATCGAGAGTTCATCCGTCATCCCTTCCTCATACTTCTCCATCATGACAAAAAGCCTTCCTATATCGTGCCGCCGCAGCTTTCCGCTGTAGAGCTGATCCGACACGATCAGGATATCTGCCTTCTGAGGCGTGGAGAAAAGCTTTGCAAAATAATCCGCGTCCGTTATGATCTCAAGGTCTGTCTCGTTGGGATATTCCTCCGCGAATTTTGCCTGAAGGGGAATGATATAATTGATATCTGTGTCTGCTATGATAATTCTCGGTTTTGCCACTGCTGTATTCTCCTTATCTGATGATCACCTGAAAATCTGTCGATGCGATCCGGACTACATCTCCGTTCTTCACAGAATATGGTCTCTGCGGAGTAAGACGCTGCCGATTGACAAAAGTCCCGTTCGAGCTGTTCAGATCCATGACCGTATACCCGCTGCCGCTCCGGCTGATCTTGCAGTGGACACGGCTGATCATTTTGCTGAATGTAAGCGCGGCGTCTACCGCAGCCGGATTCTTGCCGATCACAAATTCATCCTTCGTCACCTTGACCTCCGCACGCACAGGAGCATTCATCGCCACGAGATACAGTGTTCCGGCGCCTATATGCTGCGGAGGCTCCGGCTCCTTCCTCGGTCTGACTGTCTCTCCTCTCATCACACGTCCGAGATCCCCCAGGGAGAGCGTCCCGTCTGAAAGGTTCTCCGCCAGCCTTACCATCTCCGGAAGCGTTCTGTCCTCCCTCTGGTTCACCTCCCTGAGAAGCTCAGCTCTCAGTTCCGTCTCGAACGCAGTCTCGTCCTGAAATACCGGAACGCTGACCGGAAGATAGATAAGCCTGACTTTAGAGGTATTCATATCAACATAGATCCGGTCGCCTGACAGTTCAAGATTCCTGCATGAGAGAAATCCGTTGTTCTTCACTTCCTCGACCGCAGACAGAAGGCTTGACGCCACCGCCAGGAATCTGTCTGAGGACAGCAGAGGAAGAAGGGCTGAGAGCGGTCTCCACGAATCCGTCATGTAGTACAGCTGTATCCTGCCGTTATACAGCATCTTCATGCTCCGCAGGAAGCAGCCTCCTGTTTGGCTCTGAAGCACCTTGTATTCTGTTGTCAGGAACATACTGTTGTCCTTCAATATGTATGCAATGTTGTCGCCGCATTTCAGTTCTGTGTAAGCTCTGTTCTCATCCTGTCTTTCCATCATTCTGCCCTGTATCCTTCTTAATTTTTATCTCGTAGAGTTTTCATTCCCAGCCCGGTTAAGTATGTGAAGCTCTCCATGGTCTAGTTCAAACACTTCCCATATATTTACAATTCCTGCATTCGGTGCAACCGTAATCACTTCCGGCTGAGCCTGTCCTGGCAGGTACACCTTAACAGTAGCTCCGTACTGCTGCAAAGTTCCGGTTCTTCGGAAGTCTTTTACTGTATATCGGTATACGCCATTTAGATCGTACAGTGTAATCGTCTCCGGTCCGTATCCTGTCGTATCATCGACATCCAGCTCGGCAATTGTTTCGCTTCCTGAGGAACAGGTCTTATCTGAAAATGACACGGACACATCTGTCCCGCTGTCTGTCTCTCCTGTCAGATAGGAATCCAGATCCTGCGGTTCCGCTCCCCACTCAAGGACAATACGCGCGGTGCCTTCCGCCAGCGACGGAGAGATGACAAACTGTTCGCCGCTGTAGTTCTTATTCTCCTCTACTTCAAACTCGAACTCTTCTTCAACATATCCGTCGGCAGTAATCGATACATCGTATTGATCCGCATCCAGCTCCAGGCTGAACGCACCGTCGCTTCCGGTCAATACGCTGTCAGAATGGGAAGCATCCTGCCGCGCGGTAAACTCAACCTTTGCGCCCGGGACTCCCTCTCCGCTCACTGCGTCGATCACGACTCCCGCCACAATTCCTTTCTTCTCTCTGTATTTATTGGCATCCGTGAGAATGATCTCATTCCACGCATCACCCGAAACAATATTTCCCGCCTCATCTGTCTCAACATAGATTTCCAGGCTTCCTGTCGTCAGCTCGACATAAGTGCGCTCTTTCGTCTTGACCGGTTCCACCTTTGTACTGGAAAGCTTCTGCAGCTTGTCCAGAGTTACAGATCCGGAGAAATTGTTAAAAAGCAGAGACAGAGAATCCAGAGTAACCTTCTCCGGCATTCCTGATGGATCCGGCCGTTCTTTACTCACATCCACAATGTCGTCGTGTTCAGCCGTATTGGAATAGTAACAAGTCGCGGCAAGATCCGGGTGAACGACCTCCAGTTCTCCCTTCGACACCTCGACGATATCCGGAGAGCTTCCGTACTCTGTCTGGAAATCCTGGTAGCTGAAGTTCTGAAGCTGCTGAAGGAAAGAGACATTCCAGCCGAACTCTCCCTTGTATTCCATCGTCTCTTTTTCCGGTTTGGGATCTCCGATCAGCCTGACCTGATATGTACCGTCCTCAATCCCATCAAGCATGTAGCGGATCTTCGGAGAATCCGTGATAAGATATCCCTTCTTCAGGATGACTTTGGCAGAAGACGTCTCATCCTGCTGCAGATAGACGTCTGCAAGCCCCATATACCCGTCTTCCTCCTCCGGCATTTCTTCTATAGCATTTTGGTAAGATACTATCGCCTGCTCAAGGTTTCCTTCCTGCACATACTTTTCCGCCGTTTTGATCGACTCGCTGTAGGACTGGCTGCTCATCATATGGCTCACTGCCAGGATTCCCGCCGCTGCGGCGATCACAAGGAGCAGTGCCCCGACGCCGATAACGATCCACATTTTTCTCTTCGACTGTTTCTCTCCCATTCTTTTTCCTCCTCTAACCGCCGATCTTCGCGATCTCATCTTTTATCTCCTGCTTCTTCCGACTCAACATGCGGTATACCGCGGCAAATCCGCCTGCTGCCAGCAGGATCAGCATAACACCTGCTGCGATCAATACGATTCCCACTCTGCTCTCACTCCATTCCTTCTACAATCCCGATCAGTCTCTCCATATCCTCATCTTCTGTTCCCTGCCCGTCATAGATGTGCCTGCAGGAATCATAGACGAATCCGAGATCACTCTCCACATCACTGTAATCTCCTTCCGAAGCAGCCTCATCCAGAATGTCATAACAGATCCACATCAGCACTCTGTAATCCTCAGGATACTCTCTTCTCATCTCCTGAAGCCGGCTCCTGCTCTCTCCATATCTTCCCAGAGCGCGGAGCGCCAGCGCCCGGTTCAGGCAGTCCTCATAGGACGGATCATCCCTTGCGCAGAGCCTCTCATAGTATGAGAGAGACTTCTCATACCAGGACCTTTTTACCGTATCCGCAGACGCCTCATTGCCCGCGTTAAAGGCCATGCTCCCCGCCTTTCTCAGCAGCTCGGCGCTGTCATCTGTCTGCGCCGCCTGCACGGCAGCTTCTGCCGCCCTCTCATAGTCCTCTTCTCCGGCCGCCGCATCCGCCATAAGCCCGTACAGATCTGCTTCCAGTTCTCTGTCGGAAGCCGTCCCGAGCGCTTCCTGCGCGCCGGAAAAGGCGCCTGCGTAATCACCTCTTGCATAATCGCTCTCCGCTTCGATCAGCCGGAGTTCGGCATCTCCAAGCCGTGCTGACGGATACTGCGCCGCTGCTGCCTGCGCATCCACATAGCTTCCGCCCCGCGCCGATGCCACAAGGTAATCCCGCAGATAACTGCTTTCATCCTCATCCGAATCCAGCGCTTCCTTATAATACTGCGCTGCCGACGCATACTGCTCCTGCCGGTAATAGCTGTCCCCGACCGCGTGGAGCACTTCCGCCTTCTCTTCCGGATGGCTCTTCATATAGCCTTTCAGGAGAAAATCATTGAGCATCGCCGTACCTTCCGTCACGATCCTGGTCTCATCTCCCGCCTCCGTCGCCTCGTAGAGCGACCGGTAGGATTCCTTCCAGGAATCCTGCTGACAGATCCCCACTCCCATATAGATCAGAAGGACGCCTGTTACCGCCAGGATTCCTCCGGCGAACCCGCTCAGGATCTGCATCCAGGAAAACTTCCTGTATTCCGGGTCCATCTTCTCTGTATTCCGGAGAGCCTCTCCCATACGCCGGGCGGACGAAAATCTTCTGTTCGGAAGAACTTCTATTGCTTTTTCGACAACAGCTTTCAGACCGGCGCTGTACGGGATATCCATCTGCGTGATCGGATACGGCGCCCCCTTCTCCGGATCTGAATAATATCCTGTCATCAGCCGGTAGAAGACTGCTCCCAGGCTGTAAATATCCATTCTGCCGTCCAGTTCAACACTGCTGCTTCCCTTGTACAGCTTGTCCATCGCGTACCGGTACTGCTCCGGGGCAGCATAATTCACGCTGATCCCTTGCAGCTCCTTGGACGTCTCTCCGTCCAGCGAGACATTGAAATCAATCAGGCAGACATGCCCTTCCGGAGTGATCATGATATTTGCTGGCTTAATATCGCTGTGCAGGATCCTCGGATTCTGCGAATGAAGATAATCCAGGACGTCGCACAGCTCCGCCATCCACAGCCGAATGGTACTCTCAGGGAATTGATATCCGTTGTCCAGATAATACTGCAGATCATGTCCAGGAATGTAGTCCATCACAGTATAGATTCCGGAACCAACGATCAGGAAATCAAAAACCTGCGGCAGATATGTGTGGTGCAGCCGTTTCAGAATATCAGCTTCCGCACGCACGTTCATCCTTCCGGCAGCATTGTCTTTGATCCGCTTGATGATCACCTGCTTCTGAAGACGCAGATGATAGCCGAGATAAATAACTCCCGTCCCGCCTTTTCCGATTTCCCGGACAATCTGATAGATACCGTCAATAACATCTCCGTTCTGCAGCATACTTCTCTTCTCCCAGTTGCATGTTCCTATTCACAGTAACAATTGCAAAGCAAGCTGCCCAAATATTCCTATTCAGACAGCTTGACTTCCTTTCTTCTAACTTGATTTTTTATTTTGCCTGCTCATTCTTTTTCTTTTTAAAGATCAGGAAATACCAGCAGGCGCCTCCTGCGATCAGCAGGATTACAATGATCGATCCCACAAGAAGCGGTGTATTATTCACATACTGGATCAGCAGGTTGGAGGTTACAAGAACGCTGATTCCTTCTGTCTCCGCCTCATTTCCGGCAGCGTCTCTCGCAACTGCACGGACATCCTGGAACTCGTCGGCATTGCCGATCGTATAGGTCAGCGCGCCGCCGGTCCGCTCGATCTCAGATGCCTTATAGCTCTTGTCCGGAGTAATGCCGTCCCCGAGGTAGATATCCACCGTCCCCATCGCCATATTATCTGCTACATTGACCGTCATATCGCGGCTGTCCGCACGGTACTGTTCGCCGTTCTCCACACCTGTAATAACTACTGATGGAGCTGTCTTGTCGATAACAAACTCGATATCGCTGTCTTTCACCTTATTATTCTGTACGTTTGTCGCGCGGTCCTCTGAATCGATGGTTACTGTATAGTGTCCTTCTTCTTCAAAGTTCTTCTTGTCGATCGTATACTGATATTCCTTCCAGGATACGTCCGATCCGCTTTCTCTTACCGTATAATCGCTGCCCTTCTCCAGGTTCACCAGCTCTCCGTCGCGCCCGTAGGAAATTCCATTGTTGACCAGCGTATCTACGTTGATCTCTGTCACGACAAGATCCTGTTCCTCTTTTGCATAGTAGTCGTCCAGCAGCTTCTCGGTATCATCTGAGAATACATAGACGGAACCGAACCGGTTGACTGAGAATGTTACGGACTGTTCCGTCACATTGCCCGCCTTGTCGGTAATAGCCGCCGTCAGTGTGTACAGGTCGTCATTCTCCTTTGTACGTGCGAAATCGTCCATCTTGATGCTCTCGCCGTTGGCAATTCCCGTGCGCGTTCCGGTCAGCTCTTTCTCGTCATGCTTTGCACCCTTGAGCATAAGCTTAACTCCGTTTTCGGAATAGTTGATATCGCTGTATGTCACGCCCGGCGCTACCATGTCTTTATTCGCAGACTTATCTACGATGTCAAAGAACTCAACTTCCGGTGCTGTCTGGTCGATCGTAAATGTATCTCCCTGATAATCCGCCGCCGCATTGCCTGCGAGGTCTGTATAATCAATATCAAACGTATAATCCGCGTCAGCCGAGAAGTTTACGGTTGTCGTGTGGACGTCACCTCTCGTGCTCCATGAGCCAAGCCCAGGTGCTGAAACTCCGGTTCCCTGAAGCCTTGCTGTGATTACTGCATTGACCTCAGCCGCATTGAAGTTGTGCTCATTCACCGTGATCGTCGCTGTTCTCTCGGCATTAAAGTATCCGTTCTCTGCATCGCTGTTGTTGTCGTAGGATACCTGGATCGTCGGATCTGTCTGGTCGATCGTGAAGTCGTCCACCTGCGTATAATGTGAATCATTTCCTGCAAGGTCTGTCGTGTTCAGCGTCAGTGTGTAATCGCCGTCCGCTGCGAATGTAACATAGCATGTATGTGTCGCATTGTCTGAAACACCTGAGTCCGCGCTGTGAGACCATCCGCTGATGGAAGGCATCGTGCCGTCCGTGTTCGTGATATTGAATCTCACTGCCGACTCGTCAAAGTTACGCTCTGTCACTGTGACAGTTGCCGTTCTCGTCGCATTGTAGTAACGCTCGTTGAGCGGGCTGTTCAGGTCGTAGGTTACCTGGATGGTCGGGTCGGTGTTGTCGATGCTGAGCTGTACGGTCTCGCTGTCATATCGATTTCCAGAAAAATCAACTGCATGTACTGTTACCCTGACATCGTTGCTGTTATACCTGTCCGCCGGAATCACAATATTACCGGACCAGTTCTGATGACTCTGCACTCTGTTGTTAGAGTTATTCATTAATGTAGTAGTTTCACTCTCATTTACATTACCCGTTGCTGTAACTTCATACCAAAGAGACTCAATACCGGAATATGTATTACCATTTGTCGGATCGGTTACGTCCACATGAAGTGTAACATCATCTTTATAAATTCCATTGCGCGGTGTGCTCAGATTTGTGATCGTAATTACCGGCTTAGTATTGTCGGCAACTGCTCCCCGTGAAGGATAAAGGTACGTCACATGTCCGGCATAATCAGTTAATTTAGCATATACTACGAACTGTTCATCTGGACTCACTGTAAACGATCCAGTCTTCTCCGCCTGAGTTCCCTGAACTCCCAGCAGATTCCAAGTATTCATTGAGGTTACCTGATTTTCATCAGCCAGCGGCATTCTCGATTTATAATACTCAATACTCTTAATTCCTGACGTCTCATCCTCTGAATCAAATTTCACTTCATAATCATGATTTCTGAAAATATTGAAAGAAATCACATCGAGAAAACTTTCAAGCCATACCGGGATATCAGGTGCACCTTCTCCATCTCCGTCAAGGTTAATTGTTCCTGTCGGATTTGTCTGGTCTACAGTAAAATAATTTGGATCATATACTGCCTCATTACCTGCCAAATCAGTGTAAGTAAATGTAAACGTATAATTGGCATCTGTTAAAAACAGAAATTCGCTGTTGGTTCTTATCTCATTTGCGCTTCCCCAATTTGAAGAAATATTTTCTGAAGCAGTTGTAAGATAGTCCTGGCTTTTAACAGCATCCACATTTTCATTCTTTGCGTTTACGCCGTTCGTTCCATCAAAATTCCACTGATTATTAAATTCCTTTTCTCCGTTTTCATTTTCAAGCCAGAAATTCTTCTCGTCTATTGTTACTGTTGCGCGTACTGCTTTTGTTCTATAGACTCCTTCTCCTTCCGCCGGCTGGTAAGTCAGCGGTGTGAACTCAACACCATCCGTGTAGCTTACGCTGATCTCAGGTGCTGTTTTATCTATGACAAATTCGTTCTTTATAATTTTCGCTGTTTCTTTATCTACATCTTTATGGATATTGTAGTCCACAGCATCGGGATCTTCTCTATTTCCAGCTCTATCCGCACAATGGGGTACTATATAATATTCATTATCCTTATTAAAGGTTAATGTTAGAGTATTAATTCTCTTATTATCATATGTTTCCCACGTTCTGTCACTCTGATTATCTTCAATCTTTTCTCCTACTTTAATTCCATAATCAGAGAGTTCATCAAGAGTCACATCTTTTACTAACGTCACACTGTCTAAGTCTGCCGCCGCCTTAACATCAAACGTAATACCGCTGGCAATAAAGTTCTTCTCTTTGTACTTAATGGTCATAACTCTGTCTGACTTAAAGTACTTACCGTTCTTAACATCAGTATCGTTATTGTAAGAAACAGTGATTTCCGGTTTTGTCAAATCACATTTCAACGCCTGACTCACTGTCACACAGTTCTGGTCTGGTCTATCTGCATTCCAAGCCTGATCATATGCTGTAACCTCTATTCTCAGGTTATTACTGTCACAATATTCTTCCTTAATCTCTCCAAAGATGTCGTATGAATTTAATCCTGTTTCTTCATCATATATTTCATCCAGTGTATATCCCGTTTCTGAACTGCTGTCAACGTACTTTTCATCAAGCTGAATTTTTTTGCATTCCTTTTCTTCGTCTCCTACAAACAACCTGATTTCGACTCTTTCCAATCCAGATGAAATATTCCCGTCTGTCAATGCTATTTTATAAGAAATAGGATCACTATAATATGTATCTGATACAAACGGAGTCCCATCTTCCTGTGTGATTGAAACTGTCGGTTCTGTCACATCGAGAATCAGTCCGTTAGAAGAATATACCGCCGTATTATTCACATTATCGGTAATTTTAACAAGCACAACATAGTTTCCCTGAACAGAATCCAGCTGACCATTCTTGCCGGTGACAACCGGAATAGAATCTGTATCTTCTGTCGTGTCAATCCAGTCAGCACTCTCTATAACCTTATGAATATTTTCTTCATTCAGCTGTTCATCAGAATCTACTTTATAGACATAGTATTTCCAGTCTTTTACACCGCTCTGCTTTACTGTCTCAGTTCCTGTTGCCTGATCAGCCTTATCTTCATCATTCCATTCTACATTCGCAATAGAATATTCTGTATTCTGATAGTTATTGAACGTAATCGCTGAAAACAAGGTGTCTGAAACTTTAGTCTTTCCTGCCCAGTCGCCGAATACAAAATCAGGATCTGTCTGGTCAACTGTAAAGCTCCATGATCTCTCCGGAGTACTGTTCGGCGGCCACCCGTTTGTCTGCAAAGATAATTTACCGTCAATCTTTACAGTATTATCGCCTGCTGCAAATCCTTCTTCACAGAGATTGTAGTCTCTTCTGCCTACTGTCAGGATGATCTTGTCATAATAAGATGATATTGCATCTGCCTCATCTGTTGATGACTCAGAATTTTTGAATGATGCCTTCAGAGTTCCGCCGCTGATCCATGTATTCCCATTCTCATCTGTATACAACGAGCCGCCTTCAACATAAAGATTTATGCTGTCCAGAATCTGCTTAAGTGTCAACTTTTTGCTTATTACTGTAAGACTTCCAAGATACTGATCCCCCAGAGTCTCATTATCCTGAGAGGCCACAAAATGATAATTTGTGGTATCCTGCACACTGTTCATATTTGGTTTTATAATAGACTCATGAACATCAACATTGTAGATTGGCAGAAGAACTGTTGCCCGGAATGCAGACATATCAACAACGTCTCCCGGCACAATTCCTGTATCCTCTCCTGACAGTTCACCATCAATGGCATATACCATACCTTCCTGATTTCTAAGGGCTTTCCTTACATTATCTCCATAAAAAATTGTGAAGTTCTCTGTTCCAAGATAAACTGTCCTCTTTACAACTTTTATGCTCGCCCCCAGCTCTGTTCCTTCATAATTTGTGCACTCTATGCGATTGCTTAAAGAAATCTCTTCTCCTGCAAGCGTTGTTCCTGAAATTTTATCAATTGATTTGATAGTCACCTTATCATAAGGCGTATCCTTTACATCTTTTCCTTCAATATCACCTGTAAACTCCAGCGACAGCCCCTTTGTAGTATCCAGATCTCCAGTATAGATTCCTAAGTTTTCCAAATCCGTCTGCGAGATTGAACCCGCCACCTTCACTTCAGTGCTTCCATTATAAGTTCTTTCCGTTATCGGAGTTGTGCTGATTGCAGTCTCTGAAATATCAAGCACCTTCTGAGAATAGATAAAATAATTCTTTTCGGACGGAAGATAATAACCGTTCTGAGCAGCCTTTACTGTAATATATGCAGCGCCATTGCCTACAATCGTTGCTTTTCCGGTCTCTTCATCTACTCTTACAATATCTTCATTTGAGGAAAAGTAGGAAAGCTTCCTGCCCTTTTCTGAATCCGCATCAACCTCGATATTAAAGGATACCCCTTCCTCAGAAGCTTCCATATCATTTGTGAACAGCCTCGGGGTTGTTTCACTGTTGGTTTTATCGGTAAATATAAGTTCATATGTTCTATAAAGACCTTTGAGAGTTGCCGGTACACTGCTGCCCTCATATTTCCAGTCTCCCGAATACTCTGCCACAAATGTGACGTCTCCGATTAAAGCATCCTGATCATAATATGTCCACTCTGCTGTACCAGAGACAACATCCACATACTGGATTTCCTGTCCCACTGTAAATTTAATTGTTCCCGTAGCATCTGCCGGCAGCCCTACTACTTTACAAGTTACAGACTCAATATCATTGTTTCCATCTGGAACAGCATTAAGCTCCAGACCGATTGCCGTGCTGATTCTTGCGGAAGCCACCAGAATACTGTTTGATACTTTTCCATTATAAGAAGCTGTTATCCTTGCCGATCCACTGCCCACAGCAGTAACCTGACCATTCTCATTTACAACTACAGCTTCCGTATTGTCGGACTGCCATGCATATACCGCACCGGCAACCGGATTTTTCACAGTCATCTGGCAAGAGTCACCTATATACTGAATTACACCAGTCTGTTCAATCTGGATATCAGACATTGCCATATTGATTTTAACGGGATCCATTTTTTCGGATTCAACAGTAAATTCTCCTGACGCATTCTCATAACCAGTCTTAATCGCTTCAAAAGAATACTCTTCTCCCTCTGTCAGAGAAACTGTATTTATATTTTCCTCATTTGGAAATACAATTCTTCCGACCTCTTGCTCCTCAGAGTCCTTTACAATAACAGTCAAATCTGTTAATTCGCTTCCGGTTGCGGAATCTATTGCTTTAAATTCCACATCCACAGGATCTCCCCATGCCGCTTCCGCCGTCGCCGTGCTCCCCGGCAGCATTCCGGTCAGCACCATCGCCAGCGCCAGCAGCAGTGCGCATATCCTTTCTTTCCAGCTTCGTCCTTTTGTTTTCATATTCCCATTCCTTTCTTTTCTTTCAGCTGTTCATTTTTATACGTTGGTTTACAGTTCCATATATAGGAATACAATTTCCCGTTAAACAGGAAATGTGCATATATGCCCGCAAGCATCAGCAGCAGAAAAATCACTGCCACTGTCTGACTGACTGTGACATTGACCGCGCAGAACACAGTCCCTATCACCCCGACGATCATAATCCCGTCTGCTGCCTTTGCCGGCAGATTACTGAAAAAGTAAAGTGCCGACGGACGGTTTCTTTTTCCTGCGCCGGTTTCTATCCTCTCTTTTTCCTTCCTGTACAGCAGCGCATATCCCACGCATCCTGCGATAAGCCCTGCCCAGAACATCACGCCTGCCGCATACCCCGCTCCGTTGAGATTCCCGTCGCCATCCAGCGCGAACGGGATCAGCAGCGGCGTCACGGCCGATACCATGAAGGCGGCAAGCACCCCGATAAATCCTTTCCTTATCAATTTCATTGAAAGCATCTCCCCTTTAATAATTTATCTGATCTGATCCGGATTATCCTAGATCAGTTCATTCGTATGAATCCATATATTCTCCTTCGTGATGATGAACTTTCTTGAAGAATCCTTCTTCTCTTTCTTCTCATCAGATGAAGATATGGCCTGTTCCATCTCCGGCGTCAGCAGGACAGTTTCCCCGAAGCTTTCCTCTCCGCTGTTCAGCAGAGTGGTCTCTTCACTTCCCGCATTTTCTGCCAGCAGTGTAGTCTCCTCGCTTCCGGCATCTGTACCCGCCGGCGGATACATTTTCTCTGTCTTCTCCACGCCTGTGTTCGCGGGCTCTGTTACCGGATAAATGACAGGCGGTATGCTCCCGCTTGGCGTCCGGTACAGATCAGAGCTTGAGCCCGGTTCAAGATATTCTTCCCTGAGTTTTCCTGTCCTGGCGTTTTCCTCCTCCATTTTCCGAATCGTCCGTTTCTCAGCTCTTCCTGTCATAAAATCAAAAACTCCGCGTATATCGAACACAAAGAAAATTACAACACTCAGAACCGCGAACAGGATTGCCAGACACAGGCAGACGATAAATCCTGTATGATACAGACTGATAAGCTGTTCAGCTTCCTGCATTTCAATTCCCTCCTGTTTTACTGGTCTATGAATCCTGAGAAGAGAACGCTATATCGACCTGCTCTTCCGCCCAGGTAATATTGTTGAGAATATTTCGCCGGCTCTCATTGTTCACTGCCGTCATATTCTCGCTGGCAGAGGCAAACTGTGTTGTCTCAAGACGGTTCTTTGTTGAAGCGAGTTCATTTTTGAGCTCATCCTCCGTCACGCCCGCCCTTCTGAAATTCAACGCATTTTCTCCGATCTGATACACAAGCTCGTTATACATCACGAGTGCTGTTTCCGGATTAACGATAGTGACCAGATTTGTATCGGTAAGACTGACCAGGTCATCCCAGTAATCTCTGTACGAAGCCGAACTGTATCCGGATCGGTCGACCTTGTTCAGTCCTGCATAATATCCTGCGATTCTTGCAAACCGTTTTGACATCTCCACTTTATCCGGATCGAGCGTATCGCTCTCTGCCGCTTTCTCGAACCAGAGCTGAGACATCTGTTTATTTCCGTTTCCTTCATAAGAATAGAAATAAGCGACTCCCATCTGGAAAGCAAAATTGTCATAAGCTTCTTTATTCGACTCCAGGTAGCTCTCGTTCGTTCTATTTCCGCTGCCTTTATATCCCAGGATCGCAGTCATCGCTGTTGCCTCATCCTGAGAAAAGTTATTCTCATCTCCATTCAAGCCATTCACATAGAGCTGCAGCAGATCCTGATATGCCTCTCCTTCTTTCGGATTGATCTTGATCGCGTCTTCATACAGCTGTACCCGTTCTTCCTGCGTCGAAGCAGTGGCTGCCGAACTGAGATAGGAATCGTAACTGCTCCTGGTCGCAGAACTTTCCGCGAACCGGAAGCCCAGGCAGCCGGCAAGAGAGATAACCGATACTGCACATGCCGCCACAAAAGTTCTCCATTTAAAGCTCTCTTTTTTTCTATATTCAGTATCCAGCTCCGTGTAATGCTCCAGCGCATACATCAGCTCTGCGCAGGACTGATACCGGTCTGCCGGGTTCCTCTGCGTACATTTAAGTACGATCTGTTCCAGTCCGGATGACAGTGCCGGATTCCACTGTCTGATGGGATACATCTCATACGGCGGAAGGCTCGGATTATGCCCGGTCAGCAGATGATACATCGTCGTTCCCAATGTATAGATATCCGTTCTTGCATCTGTCTGCCCATGGCCTCCGTACTGTTCCGGCGCCGCGTACCCCTGCGTTCCCAGACACGATGTATCTTCGATACTCGTCTCTTTGAACTCTCTTGCTGTTCCGAAGTCAATGATCATGATCTTTCCGTCCGGCTTCAGCATTACATTGGCAGGCTTAAGATCTCTGTATATGATCGGAGGTTTTCTGGAATGAAGATATCCCAGCACGTCGCAGATCTGTTTCGCCCATTCCACGACCTTTTCCTGCGGCTGGGCACCCTCCTTCTTCAGCCAGTAGTCAAGCGCCTTTCCCTCGATATAGTCCATAACGATAAGGAACGTATCCTCACAGTCAATAACATCGATAATACTGGGCAGGTTCGGATGGCTCAGTTTTTTCAAGATGTCAGTCTCGGCGATCAGCCCCTGCTTGACCACCTCATAGTCTTTCACTCCGTCCTTTCGGACTTCCTTGATCGCCCACTGTTTATTGGCGCGTTCATTCATCGCCAGGTAGACGACACTCATGCCGCCCTGCCCGATCTTGTTCAATATTTTATATTTACCGTCAACAATTGATCCTATTTCCAGCATATATTTATCCTCTAACACGTCTTTACGAGAATGACTGAGATATTGTCCTTCTCCTGACGTGACTTATTCAATTCCGTACAGTAAAGAGCCGCATCGCGCATCTCTTTTTCTGTGTTCAGTTTTCCGGGGTTCATCAGTTTGAAGAACTCCTCCTCTGAGATCAGATGTCGGAAACCGTCTGAACAGATCATGAACACTTCATCACTGGTGTATTCTCCGTTTGTAAATTCCGGCATGATCACCTCGCTTGCTCCCACGCACTGGAGCAGCACATTTCTCTGCGGATGATTTCTTGCTTCTTCAAGGGTCATCCTCCCCTGGTCGATCTCTTTCTGCACAAAGGTCTGATCCTTCGTGAGCTGAGAGACTTTTTCAGAGTCGATCGTATAGACTCTGGAATCTCCTACATTCATCGTATAGTATCTGCCCTCCGCAAGTATCAGGAGAGCGGCTGTTGTTCCCATTGCCACATGAAACTGTTTTCCGTGTTCCGCGATCCTGTGGTTGACATCAATAACAAGTGCGTTCAGTTCATTTTCCAGTTCCATACGGTCTATCGCGCCGTCTTTTCTCTTTTCATAAAGTATCTCAGGAAACTTATCTTCAAACCAACTTGAAAAAGCCCTAATCAAAGCGGCACTGGCGACCTCACCCTTAGCAAGGCCGCCCATTCCATCACAGACTACGGCAAGTAATACCTCGCCGTAGTCTGTCATTGCCTCTTTAATTAAGACAGAGTCCTGATTTGTATTCTTTTTAATTCCTACATCGCTGTGTGCAATACTTAAAAATCCCATCTCTGCCCCCACAATGTCTGCTGATTATGATAAATGAAATTCAAACTCTTCATCCGAGAGCTTTAATATGGACTTGTCAGTCAGCAGTGTCTCCTGATACGGGCTGAGCTGTACGCCGTTCACAAATGTGAAGTTGCTTGATTTCTGGTCTGCCACATAGTAGTCAGATCCCTTCTTTGTGATCACTGCATGGTATCTGCTGACAGAAGTATTGTCTGAGATGCAGTAGTTCACTCTTCTTCTTTCTTTACCGATCGCAAAGTTCTGAGAAGTAATAGCGATCTTTTCGCCGTTCTTCTTTCTGATGAGATAAGCGCCGCCTGCCGCTCCGCTTAACAGTGTAGTCTCGCCTGCTCCGGAATCAAGAAGTGTAGTCTCTCCTGCTCCGTCCGGTTCTGCTCCCATTGCCGAATATCCTGTCGGCACAGTAGAAGCACCTGCATTGGAATATCCTGACGGCGGAACCGGTCCGCCTGCCGGTACTGATGATACGCCGCCGCCTGCCTTTGCTGCTTTCTTCTTTTTCTTGCTGCTGTTCACAACTACGATAACAATGATAACTACGATAATGATCACGACTACCGCAGCAATGCCTGCAATCAGGAATGGATTTATTCCTGCCTTTTCTTCCAGACCGGTAACTGCTGCCTGGAGATCGCTGATGGATGCCTGAAGCTGTTCATCTGTTGCATCCGGATTGCTCACAACAGACTCGGCTGATCCGATGGTATCGTTGAGCACCTGAACGCTTTCATCTGTGTAGCCGGATACATCCATCGCTTTCGCTTTATCGATCTCGCTCTGAAGGCTGGATACAAGTGCCTGATCCGGTCCTTCTTCCTTTTCTGCATCATCGCCCTCGTCGGCTGTAGTGTCTCCGCCGCCTGTTGACGATGTAGAATATGCGATACCGTATGTATCAAGGATCTCTTTTATTGCATTGATCTGGATCGAATAATTTTTCTGATCGATAATGAACTCGTTGATTCCGATAACTTCATTATTCGCATTCAGCAGCGGTCCGCCTGAATTTCCATTATTCAGCGTTGCCGTATGCTCAATGATATCCACGCTTCCTGTTACAGTTACTTTAGAAATAATACCGTCAGAAATAGACACATCTTCTTTTGTATTAAATTTCTTGTTCTGTACAGAATCCTCCGGGAATCCCATTGCGTAAACTGTATCCTGCGGATTGATGGTGTCGCTGTCGCCGAGTACGAGCGGCTGTCTTCCGTAAATCTTTTCAGAAAGCTTCAGAGCAGCGAAATCAAGCACATCTGACTGCGCGTTCTCATGCACGGTTGCCTCTACATTCGTATCACGGTTTGCAAATACAAATAATCTGATATGCGAATCGTTATCCTTCGGAAGGGCATCCAGCGCATAATCATTTTTCATTGCCTCTCTGACAGTCAATCCGTTTGAGAGCACTGTGTCCAGATCGAATACATGCTTATTTGTCACAACATATTCTTCGTTGATCATAAAGCAGGTACCGCCGGTATAATACGTCCTGTTCCCTCCATCATCGACATACGCCAGCATAACCTGAAGAATACCGTTCGCCGGATCCTCCGTTGTCCCTGTCACTGTCGATGTCTCTCCATCTTCCTCTGCTGCCAGTACCGGCATTGCCATTGTTATCATCAGACACATTGCCGTGAGCAGTACAAGCAGCCGTTTAATAAACTTCTTGCCCATAATTCTCTCCTCCTGTAAGAAAGTAAAATTTTGTCATTATTTGTATTTTAATGATTTACTCTATTAAATCTCAATATGTGTCAAGTTTTGTGGTCAGATTTTTTTCACAATTTTTATAGTATTTTTATATTTCATCTCTTATAATTATTTCGTTTGAATGCTAATGTCCGCCGTTTTATACCTTCACAGGGTATATATGTGAAACAATTATCAATATTCTTGGAACAAATATATATAAAGGGGAATCAGTTTATGTCAGAATTTTCTGAATTGCTGTCACAGCACATACACAATAAAAATATTAAGACCTATCCGCTCGCACAGTACTGCGGTCTGGATCGTTCTAACATGTATAAAATCATAAACGGCAAAAGAAAACCGACTTCTATTGAGATGGTGGCAAATATGTGCAGATTCATGCAGCTCTCTCCCAACGAAACGAAAGAAATGCAGGAAGCATACGTGATCACACTGATCGGACCGGAGAATTATTACCGGAGGAAAAATGTAAAACTCTTTTTTGAAGAATTCCGGCTTCCCACACTTTCCTTTCCGGCTGCCGCCTACAAAGCGGAGGTCATTCCGGAAAAAGACGATATTATCCTTCTGAACACACAGACAGAAATCAACAACGCTCTGCTCCGCATCCTTTCGCTTGAATTTTCAAGGGAAAAAGGGCATATCCGCATGCTCATACAGCCGGACTATAGTTTCCTGATCGATCTGCTTGTATCGGAAGGAATCGGGAAGTCCAATGTCTTGATAGACCATATTATCTGCTTTGATAACAATACAGACTTTTCACAGGGAAAGAATGACTATAACCTGAACTGTCTGAAGAGCATACTTCCTTTATATGGAAGCATCCGTAATTATGAAACATTTTATTACTATGATAATATTTCATCCAAAAATGACTCTTTTACATTATTTCCTTATATAATCATCACGTCAGAATACGCATGTCTTCTGACCGCTGATATTAGAAAAGGCTACATTACCAGCACTTCGGAATCTCTTGAAATGTTCTGCGGTATTTTTGATGATTATCTGAAAAAATCATCCTGCCTGCTGAAACGGATCGACAACCTGCTCGATCAGCTGGAGTACGCACAGAATCTGGTCAATGTAAATATGCCGGGATACTCTTTCCAGATGACGCCGTGCCTGACGCTTTTTATGGATGCCTATTTTGCTGACAAATATGTCATACAGGACCTTCCCAACCGCTCCGCCTTCATTGAAAGATTTGTTGATTATGTTAATAATATGAATAAAAACCGCAATACTTCCTCCATGTGTTCGGTTTTTTCTCTGGAAGGACTGCTCCGCTTTATGGAGACCGGTGAGATCGGGGAATATCCTCCCAACGCATATAACAGGCCTGAGATGGAGGACAGAGTTAACTTAGCACGCCAGCTCCTTCAGGCATGCCGCACCGGTAACTACCGCATGCTGAAGAATAATATAGGCAACCTGGACAATGAACTTTTTCTGTTCATCAGCCAGACCCGGGGATACCTGATGCTGAACTCACCTGTTACACATAACCTGATTTATCTTGACATCGAAGAACCCGGTCTTCTTTTTACGTTTTTTGATTTCTGTGATAATATGGATGATCGGCTTTTCTTTACAAAAGAAGAGATGATAGAACAGCTCAAAATGGTGATCGAAAAATATCAGAAAAAATAAAATGATCTTCCCGCTCAGGGAAGATCCTCAAAGAGAAATGTACAGCAGCTTTTTCAGGCTGCTGCTTTTCTTATATAATAACCCGAACGGCAGACCTCTGATCTGCCTGGACGCAAAGAAAAACCTCATGCTGTAAATGTAACATGAGGTTTTTCAAGCTCCCCCTGTTGGACTTGAACCAACGACACTTCGGTTAACAGCCGAATGCTCTACCGACTGAGCTAAGGAGGAATATTTAATTTTCAACAGCTTATGTTATGCTGTCAAGTGGAGAATACGAGAGTCGAACTCGTGACCTCCTGCTTGCAAGGCAGGCGCTCTCCCAACTGAGCTAATCCCCCGAAATATGTTTTTTAGAACTTTTATAAAATACCATATTTCAGGGGGATCTGTCAAGCTATTTTTGATAAAATATTACCAGATGTTACTGTTTCCACCTGCTGCCGCGCGCATGTACATCCGCCATGCTGATGTGCCCCGCTCCAAAAATGTAGTGCGGAAATGATGCCTGTCAGAGACCGAGGAGCCTTGTCAGCAGAGGGTTCGTATCATAGAGCAGCGTAAGGATACTGCTCTTCTCCACCATCGCAAAGCATGCGCTTCCTGCTTCCGTCGCATACAGAAGCGTCATGATCAGAAAGCCGATCCACACGATGACCAGGCCCAGCACCAGACCCAGCGCGGCGCCGCCGATGTGGTTGATCAGTCCCAGCACCGGGAGCTCGCCAATGATATTCACGGCGACCATCAGCGCCTTGACCAGGATGACAGCGATCACGAAAGTCACAAGGAACGACAGGATATTCAGCACCATTCCGGATATGAACGCCGCCACATACTGTGGGAAAGAGCTCACCCCGAGAGAATTATAGGATGCTTCATTGTTGTTATCCATGAGCTGATCCTTTAAAAATTCCGGCAGAGGCGCATTCTCGATCTCGCTGATCTGAATATCCCGCGGAATCTCTCCGATCACGTTCAGAATATCCTGGACCTTGATCCCCAGACGATCCCAGTCCAGATCATTCAGATTCTGCAGCTGATCCTGACTAAGATTTTCCAGCGGAGTTCCGCTGAGATCGAGATCTGCGAGCTGATCCTGGGATATCTCAGGCATAAATGCCGCCACACACCGCTCCTCTATGAAATCATCCACCGGCGTGTACTTTGCCAGGGCATCGGCCACATAGGGAGAGAGGAACGCCACAATCACGATCGTCAGCACAGTCGACAGAAGAGAAAGTCCTAATTTCAGGAAGCCTCTTATGTACCCCACTACAATACATACTAAAAAAACAGTTGCAACTATTATCAACAGCCAATTATCCATATCGTCTCCTAATTTGTAAGATAAATCACTTTCAATTCATCTACACTCATCACATAGTATCTGTTCAGTCCGGGAGCTCCGAACATTTCCAATGCCTCCACATTCAGGTTCCCCTGGAATTTCATAACCCCCGTGTCTGTCATAATGCAGCATCTGCTGCCGTCAAACATGATGATCTCATCCCCATCTATCTTGACATGGGCATATTCGCCTGAAACCGGCTTCCGGATCACCTGATTTCCGGACCGGTCATACAGTGAGACCTCATAACCGGATTTTTCTTCGTTGAGAAGGATAAAACCGATATAACGGTCTGAGTGGAATACACTCCTGATCTCTCGATTGAGGGTGACTTCCTTCACCTTTTCCGGTGTCTCCAGGCCTTCGTATATAATGAAAGAATTGTCTCCCACTGCCACAGACCGGTCATTCCCCATAAAGAAAATATCTGCGGCGATCTCTCCGCTGTATTCATCCGACGCGACCGTATTGTCTGCTTTCTCCTGCCCTGCCTCGCCGAAATTGTAGTAGACGACTCTTGATCCCAGGCTTGTCCCCTCAGTATACAGATAGGATACGGCCAGCGTATTGCCGTCATCCGACAGAGCCAGCGCTACAGGATATCCCATACTGCTCATGGTCACCTGCTGTTCCACCAGGATATTCCCCGCCGCGTCATATGTCAGGATGCGCGGCGAATTTTCATTGCGCAGGATCGCGCTCACGATCCCCTGCTCCGAAACTGTTATCTTTTCAATGGGCAGTGTTGTCTCGATCTCACCTTTCAGCCCATCCTCTGTGAATACCAGGATATTGTTCCCGCCCCTGTCCGCAACGGCAAAGGTCTTATCCTTTACCTCAATAATGGGATTCTGCAGCTGCGTGGACTGGATCCACTGCTCCTCATTCTTCCTGTTCAGGAACACAACTCCGTCCCTGTTATAACGGACGATCCCTCCCGCGAACTCCACGTAGCTGTTTGTATCCGATATATCATTCTTATAGGTCGATGCACTGCGTGCCCGGTCATATGTCTGATTCTTCAGCAGGAGATACGTCCCGCATACCGCCAGGGCTGCAAGTACGGCGATGGCGAGAATATCGATCATCTTCTGCTTTCGGAATCTTCTTACCTTCTTTTTTACTTCCGCCGGATCTTCGGGAGGCTCTACGATCCTGAGATACGGAATCTTCTTTTGCGCCATATAACTCCCCTTATCGTCTGTCTTGTTTTTCCAGTTCTTTTTCCTGTAGATTATAACACGACTTTATGGCAATAGCAATTTTTGTCCTACATAAATCAGATTCCCGTCCGTGATGCCGTTCATCCTGCAGATCGCATCAACATGGTTCAGATCTCCATACATTTTCCGGCTGATAATAGCAAGTGTGTCCCCCTTTTCTACGATATAGATGCCATTGCTCCCGTTTTCACCGGAATCGGCCGCTGTCCCTGCTTCCGTGCTGTCCGCTGTCCCTGCTGTTTTGCTGGTGTCCGCCGTATTCTCATCCTCTGCGGCGCTGCTGTCTTTACTTCCTTCTGCCGCAGTGTTTCCATTTGAACCATCCTGCATGTCCGCACTGTTCTCCTCCCCGTCTGCTGCCTGTGCATCATCCTGAGTCCGGGTATCAGCCTGTCCGCTGTCTTCGTCCTGTGCTTCTCCGCCGTCTCCTGCAGATCCCTCCTCAGATGTCACTGCCGTCACCGTACCGCTGGTCTCCTGAGTTTCCACAGTGTCTGTCTGTCCTGTCAGGTTGTCCAGTGTCGACTGTACCGCTTTCATTCTGTCGAAGTTATTTACCATGGACACTCCCATAACGATCAGAACGAGTACGAGGCATGCGCTTACCGCATACATCATCCCTCCTGCTTTCTTCTGTCTTGCTCCCTCTCCTTTTGTTCTGACCAGATTACGAAAGTCCTTCGCAGCTCTGTCCTCAACAGTCTCCGAAGGAAACACACCGTTCTTTTTTCTCGTGGAGATCATATAATTCTGCATGCAGGGATTTTTTTCATAATATGTATAATGTCCCCCGATTTCCATCAGGTCGTTCATCTTGTGTACATAGTAGACTTCCTCCTTCTCCGCAGGATCCTTCATGATAAACACTGTATTTTTCTTGGGGAAAGACTTCCTGTGCAGCTTCACTGTGCTCTGGTCCGGCACAAGAGGAACTCCCTGCTGTGCCACGAACCAGCCAAGCATCTCGCCGTCCTCAAAATACTGCTTGCAGTCCTCATACGCCTGCTTCCATGTATTCTCATCGATCACATACTCACTGCCCGACATCGTAAGCTCATGCATCTGTATCGCACCGTAGATGTATACATATTCTTCTCCGCCTCCTTCCTCCATATCTCCCACAAGGAAGGCGCCGATCGGGCCGCCCCCGGCTCTCTCACATTTTTCGCACAGCTGCATGAAAAAGGTATCTACATAATCCTCCACATAGATCTTCGGACTGTCACTTACATTTCCTATCTGACGAACATTTTTTGGTATCTGTCTTTCCATCTATACTCACCTCTGATTTAATTTTTCCTAAGCATAGCATACGAAAATAGCTGAATTTATCAGTTGCTGTCAGGTGAGTTCGACAAAAAAACGGAGAGCCTTACCCTCTCCGCTTCCGGTCCATCAGCCTGCAGAACACGATCGCCGCCCCCGTGCTGACCGCTGTCGCCGCAATGCCCGCCCCCACGATCCCTGCCGGATTGGCGCTTCCGTACTGGCTCCGGTATGCGATCACATTCACCGGGATCAGCTGCAGAGATGAGATATTGAGGATCAGGAACGTGCACATCTCATTGCTGGCGATCCCTTTCTTCCGCACAGGGCCTGCCGCCCTCCCTGCGCGCCGGTCGTCCTCCAGCCGCCCCAGTTCCTCCATGGCCTTAAGCCCGGCGGGCGTCGCCGCCCAGCCAAGCCCGAGAAAATTTGCGATAAAATTTGTCGTGATATGTTCGTTCGCCTTATGTCCTTTCGGGATCTCCGGAAACAGAAATCTGATCAGCGGCTGCATCTTTCCCGCTGCCATGCCGATGATCCCGGCCCTGGACGCAATCTCCATGATCCCGGTCCAGAAGGACATCACTCCGATCATCGTGATACACAGCGTCACCGCCTCTTTAGCAGAATCGAGTGCCGCATTCGTGATATCCGGCATCTTTCCGTTAAACGCCCCATACAGGATGCCCACAAGGATCATCCCCGCCCACAGATAATTCAGCATACCCGGCGCCTCCCCTCTTTACTCTTCTTCACGATCCGTCTCACTGTCATTCTCCGCGATATCCCACATATATTTTTCCACAAGTTCAAAGGGTGCCGGCCCCACAGTCAGCACTGCCTCGTGGAATTCCTTCTGGGAGAAATCCTCTTTCTTCTCTCTGGCCCAGTCCTTTTTCAGTTCCAGGAACTGCACATAGCCGATGTAATATTTCAGATAGTTCGCCGGCGATCCGATGATCAGCTCATAGATCCTCTCCACCGTGTCCGCATCCGTTATCCCGTAATTACTAAAAAAAGCCACCGTATCCATCCGGCTCCATCCCTCGTAATGGATCCCCATATCCGCCAGTGCGTACAGCGCGAGGATAATGGAACTGTTTTTCTGCAGAAGCACCGCCTGTTCTTTTGAGAGAGGTGTCAGATAGTAGCTGCACATTTCCGCATAAGTCGCCCAGCCCTCCACGTAGCCTCCGAAGCTGAAGAGACTGCGCACCGGATCCGGATCTGTCGTCTCAAAGAATACTGTCTGATAGAGATGCCCTGGAAATCCTTCATGCGCCAGGGTAGTAAACAGCGTCAGGTCATCTCCCATCTGCGACTGGTTGATGTAGATCACATTTTCCTGCGTGTTGTCAATGGCCGGTATCATATAAAATGCCGGGCTCAAATGCTCTTCCATTGCCTCGGGGACATATTTTACCTCCAGCTCTGTCTCCGGATACTCCGGAAATGCAGCGCTGATCCCTGTCTGCAGCTCACTCAGGATCAGCTCCGCGTCGCTCTTCCCCATGGACGCCGCCGTCTCCTGCGCTTCCCCTCGGGTGATCCCCACGATACTCTCCATCGATTCCAGATCCTCCACGATCTGTCTCCGTGTCAGATCCTCCAGCTCCCTCACCGTCTGATCCGTACCTGTAGACTGCCGCACCAGCATCTCATAGTACTCTGTCCCCTCCGGCAGGCAGCAGAGCCCCTTGTCATTCTGCCCCGTCCCCTTCAATTCCTCCACCGCAGCCATCAGGGTCTGGTACGCCGGATAGACATAGTCCTCCATCATCAGTGCGTTGTCCTCTATATAATCACTCTTCTCTTTCTCCGTCAGCTCTTCCAGCCCTGCGATCCGATCGGCAAACGTAGAATACAGATAATTGCCGTCCCCCATCGCGAGAAACGCGCTGCACTGCCCGATCACCGTATCCGCGGCATAATCCGCCATGAACAGCCCTGCCTCTGACTTCTCCCGTTCAAACCGGATCAGGCTGTCTATATAATCCGGCGTGCTCTGCATCAGCTGCAGGTACTCCTCCACATCTTCCCTGTCGTAGAACTGATATTCTGACAGGATGACCGGGAGCTGTGTCTGCACGCCGCTGACCAGCCCCAGCGGTTCCTCATACAGCAGATAGTCTGCGCTCTCCTCCGCCGCTTCAAGATAATACTCCAGGATATCATAAGTAAGGCGGTTCTGAATGCTCAGGTCATTGTAGGAAAATCCGGTCAGCGCTGTCGCCATGTTCTCGCATGCGGCCTTTATCTGCGTAGAGTCTGCGCTAAATTCGCCGAACACCGCCGGCGCACCGCTGATCCCGAATCTCTCCGGCTCCTTCAAAGTATAGTGAAGGCTGACCACATCTGACGAGATCTCCTGACAGAAGACTTCTCTCGTGTATTCCCGGAACCGCTCATCCTCTCCCTCGGCATTTCCTCCCCTGCAGCCGCTCAGCAGGAGCGCCGGGATCAGGAATGCCGCCGCACCGGCGCGGAGAAGCCGTCTCCCGCACACAGCAGAATGAAGTTCCTCCTTTATCAGAATACAATTGTTTTCAGTAGTGGATTTTATGTAACGGACAAAAGAAAACGACATAAGAACTCCGGAAATGTCTTTATCGTATTCTATGAACCTTTCTTTCCCGATATACCCCTTCCAATAACAAGAAAGTCTGAATCCCTTCTGCCTCTTCCGCATATAAATTTATCAAATGCATATCTTAATCAGGAGCTTTCCTTGCACATTTTAATCTATATCTCCGATTTTATCGTCCCATTTATCATACTGGCAGTAGTGATCTACGGACTTCTGTCCGGGATCAATGTCTACGACACCTTCATCAAAGGCGCCCGCAGCGGATTTCTCACTGTCATCCGCCTCATGCCGACGCTGATCGGGCTGATGGCTGCCGTAGGTATCCTGCGTGCCTCCGGTTTCCTCGATTTTCTGGCAGTCCTGATCGGGCGGTTTTCTTCCCATATCGGTTTCCCGGGGGAGCTCATCCCGCTCACCATCGTCAAGATGTTCTCCTCCTCTGCCGCCACCGGGCTCCTTCTTGACGTCTACAAAAATTTCGGGACCGATTCTCTTCTCGGGCGGATCGCCTCGATCTCCATGTGCTGTACCGAGACGATCTTCTACACAATGAGCGTATACTTTATGACCGCAGGTATCAGAAGATCCCGGTACACCCTGGCGGGCGCACTCACCGCCACTTTCGCAGGTCTGGCGGCCAGCGTATTTCTGGCGGCAGGTTAAGGATTGTACGAAACTAACCTTTATGCTAAAATATGGTATAGAATTTACAGATGGAGGTGTACTTATGGCCAGCGTGACATTTGAACACTTATCAAAGACATATCCCAACGGTTTTGTCTCCGTGGATGATGTAAACCTTACTATAGAGGACGGAGAATTTGTCGTATTTCACGGACCCAGCGGCTGTGGAAAATCAACCATCCTCCGCATGATCGGAGGACTTGAGGATATCACCTCCGGCAGGATCTATCTCGGAAATGATCTCCTCAACGACATCCTTCCCCGCGACCGGCGGCTTGCAATGGCGTTTCAGAACTATACTTTGTACAGGCATATGAATGTTTATGACAATATGGCGCTGGGGCTGCGCCTCCGCGATCTTCCGCGTACTGTGATCGATTCACGTGTTAAATCAGCGGCAGGCTTTTTCGGTATTACCGATATACTCACAAAGAAGATCCGGACGATCTCCGATTCAGAACGCCAGCGTGTCGCCCTTGGACGAGCTGTCGTCTGCCAGCCGAAGGTTCTCCTCGTGGATGAAGACTTTGCCCGACAGGATGACGACCGCCGCCGCGAGATGCTGGAAGATATCGTCCGCATCAACCGGGATCTGAAGATCACCGTCCTCTATGTCACCAATGATTATGACGAAGCGGTCTCCCTGAACGCCCGTGTTATCTTCATGAAGGACGGCAGGATCACCGGAGACAGGAAGTTCGGACAGGCAGGTCCGGCGGAATAAAATGACCGGCGCAGGAAGTTTTCCTCCCTGCGCCGGTCCTATTTTTCAATTCTTTTCCTTCTGTTTCTCCAGATAATTATAGATCTCTCTCTTCTGGACGCCCCGGTCCTTCGCCGTCTTCTTCATGGCTTCTTTCCGATCAAGTCCCTGGGAAATGTAATACTGGAAATGCTCTTCTATGCTCATCTCCTCCCATTTCTCCTGCTTTTCACGCTCGATCTCCTGCCTGCTGAGCCCCTCGATAACCAGCACGCACTCCCCTTTCGGCTCATTCACCTTATAGTACTCTGCTGCCTCAGGCAGAACAGCGCGGAATGCAGTCTCATGCTTCTTTGTCAGCTCCCTGCACACAGCGACACGCCTGCTGCCCAGTCTGTCTGCCAGAACCTGCAGCGTTTTCTGGAGTCTGTGGGGCGCTTCATACAGTATGATCGTCCTGGTCTCCCGCTCAAGCTCTTCAAGAACTGCCTCCCTTTCTTTCTTATCTGACGGAAGGAACGCCTCAAAGGCAAATCTTCTTGTGGGCAGTCCGGAGATCGTCAGCGCCGTGATACATGCCGCGGCTCCGGGCAGAGAAGTCACTCGTATCCCGGCCTCACAGCACATGCGCACCAGTTCCTCCCCCGGATCAGAGATCCCGGGAGTTCCCGCATCTGTGATCAGGGCGATGTCCTTTCCATCCAGAAGCTTTTCCACCAGTCTGCGTCCCTTTTCATATTTATTATACTCATGGTAGCTCGTCATCGGAGTGTGTATATCGAAATGATTCAGCAGCTTGATGCTGTTCCTTGTATCCTCCGCTGCGATCAGATCAACTTCTCCCAGCACGCGTACCGCCCGGAAGGTCATATCCTCCAGATTCCCTATGGGTGTAGCACAAAGGTATAAAGTCCCTGCCATATGCTTCCTCCTGTCATTCTTCCTGCGTCCCGTGCCTGTCAAATATAATGAGCGGCGGCTCCACCGTGACCCGGGGCTTTGCGCCGCGGACTCCCTCGATCAGCACCATCGTCGGCTCTTTATCAATATACGGATGGATAAAGCGGATCCGCTTAGGCTCGATCTTATACTCATGCATCTTGATCATGATCTCTGTCAGGCGGAACGGCCGGTGTATCATATAGAAACGGCTCTTGTCCTGCATCAGCCGCATGCTCTCCCTCAAGATGTCATCCAGCGTACAGAGGATCTCATGCCTCGCGACCGCTTTGGCGTCATCCGGATTCCTTATCCCGTGATCTGCCAGCATATAGGGCGGATTCGTTGTTATTACATCAAAAAAGGCCGGCCTGAACAGTTCTGCCGCCTCTTTGATATCCCCCGTTACGATATCGATCCGGTCCTCCAGATGATTATGCGCCACGCTCCTTCGTGCCATCTCCGCCGTATCAGCCTGTATCTCCAGTCCTGTGATATGGCGCGCCTCTGTCTTCGCCGAGAGGAGGACCGGTATGATGCCGTTTCCGGTTCCCAGATCCAGCACACTCTCGCCCGGCCTGACTCTCACAAAGTCAGAAAGAAAGACCGCGTCCACTCCAAAACAGAACTTCTCAGGATCCTGGATCAGTTCCAGCCCTCCGATCTGCAGGTCATCCAGGCGCTCGCCCGGTCTTATCTCACTTGTCATTTAACTTCGACGCTCCATCCTTCTTCTCCAGCGCCCCCAGCTTCTTCATCTCATCTTTGGACACTTTCTGTTTCTTCTTCCGCGGCCTGAACTTCAGATCCTCCGCCTTATATTCCCGGATCTCCTTCTCGTCATTCTCGAGATTGACCACAACCTTCACCTGCTTGCGCAGAACGCTCAGAGAATGGACCACACCGGTCAGCCCTTCCTTGGTCGTAACCGTATCTCCCACGGAAGGCAGCTGACTGTTCAGGATCTCATAAGTCTCCTCTTCATTCGTCAGGCAGCACATCAGACGCCCGCACACACCCGAGATCTTCGTCGGGTTCAGCGACAGATTCTGCTCCTTCGCCATCTTGATGGACACTGCTGCGAACTCCGTCAGATAAGTGCTGCAGCACAGCGGACGGCCGCATATGCCGATGCCGCCCCGTATCTTCGTCTCATCCCGCACGCCGATCTGCCTCAGCTCGATCCTGGTGCGGAACACAGCCGCCAGATCCTTCACCAGTTCGCGGAAATCAATCCTTCCGTCCGCTGTAAAATAAAACAGGATCTTATTGTTGTCAAACGTGTACTCCACGTCGATCAGCTTCATCTCCAGCCCGTGCTTGCGGATCTTCTCCTGGCAGATCTTAAATGCATCTTTTTCCTTCTGATGATTCTTCTCCACCGTCTTCCGATCCTGCTCCGTCGCAATGCGGATCACGGACTTCAGCGGCTGGACCACATCCTCGTCCTTCACATCCTTCGGTCCGCTGACAACACGGCCATACTCTATGCCGCGGGCAGTCTCAACGATCACATGATCGCCCCGCTTTATCTCAAATTTTCCCGGGGCAAAGAAATAGATCTTTCCTGCCGTCCGGAACCTAACTCCGATTACCTTTGTCATTCCGTCAATTCTCCTTTATCGTCAATAAAAGCAGCTCCATCGTCAACTCAAAATTGACGTTTGCCTTTATCCTTGCCTTTGCCTTCTCCAGCCCGTCAAGAATATTCTCGATCCCCTCATAGGAGCTCTTGCTGGCGCGCTCTTTGATATATCTGAGCTGATCTGAGAATACGACCCTGTCCACGCTCTTTGTCGCCTTGTAGATCAGCACATCCCTGTACCAGATCGCAATGATATCCAGATAATCATTGATCTCCAGCTTATATGTCATACACTTTTTCACGGCTTCCATCAGCTCCGGCACATCCATCTCATCGATATTCCGCAGCAGATGGACCGCCTCTTCCTTGATCTCGTTGAAATATTCCGAGGTCGCGAGCATGATCGCCTTACCCACATTTCCCTGTGCAAATGCAACGCACACGTCCGCTTTATAATCCGGGATCTCCATCTGCTCCATAAGGTATTTCTTTACCAGCTGATCCTTGATGTTGCGCAGCTTCATCATCACGCATCTGGAGCGGATCGTCGGAAGCAGCGTCTCCGCATTTTCTGTCAGAAGCATGATGACCGCATACTCCGGCGGCTCCTCGATGGTCTTCAGAAGCGCGTTCTGCGCCTGAACGCTCATCAGGTCCGCCTCCGGGATAATATAGATCTTATACCGGCTGCTGTACGGTTTGATAACAATATCATTATTCACCTGTTCCCTGATATCATCCACGCTGATCGTATTCGGCTTCTCGTGCGTTACTCTGATGATATCCGGCTGATTGCCGTTTACAGCCTGTCTGCAAGACTGGCATTTTCCGCATGCATCGCCGTTTGCCTCCCTGTTCTGGCACTGCAGGCTCATTGCAAACAGATTTGCCAGCATCTTTTTCCCTGAACCTCTCTCGCCGTTTAAAATATATGCATGTGAAACAGCGTCCGCGCTCACCGCACTCTCGATATATTTGATTATGTTCCTGTGTCCTACTACGTCTTTAAAACCGCTCATCATTTATCACCTGCCGTGCATTGTTCCCTTCATAAAGTACTACTTTTAAGTATAACACAATCTTTCCACAAGTTATACCCTAAAATCCTTTATATACGCCCCAATCTCTTCCAGACAGCGCTCCAGTTCCATGTTCACAAACCGCTTCCAAATCCCTGCGCGCCGGAGATTTTCTTCTGAAAAATCTGCAGAATCCGCAAGAAATCTCCTGCACATTTCCTCGTATCTCGGTTCCTTCTCTCTCTGCTCTCTCTCCAGAGCCCGGGACAGCCTCACACCATCATCTACCTCAATATAGATTGGAACGATCTTCTCTTCTCCAAAATACTTCTTCAGCGCCTGGAAGGACTCCAGCGTCCCGATCACCAGATAATCCTTCTTCTCCAGATCGATCTGGCCGTCATCCGCAGTAAAATAAGTCCACACGCCGCATTTTGTATTGTACGCTCTCACTTCAATGACTCGTCCCGCCTCCTGCATCTCGCGCAGCCGGTCTTCTCTTACAAAGTGATATTCCACACCCTCCTGCTCTCCGTCCCTGATCGGCCGTGTTGTATACGGAACGATCCTCTGAAGCTCCGGCATTCTCTCAGACAGTTTTTTATAGATAGTATCCTTTCCGGAAGAACTCTTTCCCATGATATAGAATATCTTACCCATTTATCCACACCTCGATCTTTCCGCTTTCTTCCGTTCCTTCTATGGAAAATCCCATTTTCTGATATTCGGTCATCTGCCGCGCTGTCTCCTTTCCGATCCGTTCTCCCGGTACGACAAGAGGAATACCCGGGGGATAGAGATAGGCATATTCAAGAGATACCTTTCCGCCGGCATCCGCCCATGCCACAGTCCTTGTCTTCTCCCCGCTGTATTTCAGCTGCTCCGCATCCCATGCGGAGAGCACCTGCTCCTGCTGCTGCAGTTTTCCGCTTACTCCCGCACTGCAGTTTTCTTCCCCAGTATACTTCTCGAAGCCGTCCTCCCGCGCCTGAACTGCTTCTGTCCTGTTCTCCTCAGCCTCTTCGCCCGCCTGCCCTTCGGCTGCCGACAGTGCTTTGTCGATCTTTACCAGTGCGCTCACCAAACGCTGCAGTCCCTCATTCGTATCCCCGGGTCCCGTCATTGCGATAATATAGGAGCCCGCAGCCATTTCCATCTGGAGGTGATATCTTTCCAGCAGGAGCCGGTACAGCTCTCTTCCTGTAAACTCTTTCCGACTTCCATCCGCTCTCTTGAGCAGAGTTCCCTTCGCAGAAATAACCAGCTTCGATCGGTCATATCTCTCTGTCTTCAGAAGTCTCAGATACTTCAGACGCCCCAGTTCCTTTCTCGTCCGCTCCAGAGATTCCGTATACGCTGTCCAAACGTCATTCCGTCCGCTGACAGCCCGTATGCACTCATCCATCCCTGCCATCAGTATATAGGAGGGACTGCTTGTCTGCAGCAGATGCAGATACTTCCTGATCCTGCGCCGGTCCGCCAGTCCTCCGTTTATGTGCAGAAGCGCTGTCTGCGTAAGCGAGGGAAGCGTCTTGTGCAGGCTGTGAATGACCACGTCTGCTCCCGCCTGATTTGAATTTTCAGGAAAATATGGATGAAATCCAAAATGAGCACCATGTGCCTCATCCACGATCAGAGGGATCCCTTTTTCATGCGCGATATCCGAGATCATACGAACATCCGAAACCACGCCGTCATAAGTCGGAGACGTGATCACGACCGCACAGATATCCTGCTCTGACTTCAGGATGCGTGCCACCTTCTCCGGACGGATCGCCCCATTCAATCCTGTCCTCTCGTCAAATTCCGGGTACACATAGACCGGATGCAGTTCATTCAAATATACAGCATTATACACTGATTTGTGACAATTGCGGGCGATCAGAATCTTCCTGCCCCGCTCTGAGCATCCCAGCACTGCACTTAAAATCCCCGCCGTACTTCCATTAATAAGGTAATGTGTCTCCTCTGCCCGATATGCTCTTGCAGCCCGCTCTTCGGCCTCCTTTAATATAGAAGAAGCGTGATGCAGATCGTCAAATCCGTCAATCTCCGTAATATCTATTTCATATGGGAGATCCGCTCCGGTGATCAAAGGATTCCTTTTATGTCCCGGCATATGAAAAGGATAATAATCTGATGCTGAGTATTCTTTCAGTTTTACATATAATCGTTCCATAGCTGCTTCTCCTGACGCTTTCTCCGTTCCTCCGTCTTCCCCGACTCATTCTGATTCCAAACATCTCTTTCCTATTTCCACGAAATATTTCTTTCCTATTCTAGCACAGAGAAGAGACGAGCACCACTTTATATGCTGATGAAATTCCGCAAATTGGCCGTGTCGAGATCCGACTCTTTTGTACATGTCGGATTATATAATAAAATGTCGGAATTCATATAATTTTATATATTTTTATCTATTTCCATCTTTTTCCTTATAGAATTTATTCGTTACACTACGATCAGCCAAAGGAGGAATTATTTTATGACTGACAGTATCACCAAACTTCTGCTGCAGCTTGGTATCCGCTCCACATACTATGGTTTCAGATATCTCCGCTACGCCCTGGAGCTCTGTCTGCAGGATGAGCATTATCTCACATCCGTTTACAAGACGCTGTATTCAGAAGTAGCAGAAAAATTCGGGACCAGCTGCTATAATGTAGAGCATTGTATCCGCACTGTGATTTCTTATTGCTGGGATCGGGGCAACCGGGACTTCCTGATAACAATAGCAGGCTACCAGCTGTCGGAAAAACCGACAAACAGTGAATTTATAGACATTCTTTATCATTATCTGGAAGCATGATACCGCCCCCGCTTGAACCTGATGTTCGAAGTGGGGGTTTTCTTGAAATCTTCATAAATCTTAACCTGCATTTTATTTCTTCGTCACACTCTGCTCACAATTTAAGATTATATTATCCTTAAACAAAGCAGAGATGCTTTTTCATATATATTTCCTCTATTCTCAGCCGGCGAGCAGCATCCCGGCTTTTTCTTTTATAAGAAAAAATACCCGGGGAATATATTCCCCGGATATCCTGATCCAGTGAGCGTGCGGGGATTCGAACCCCGGACAACTTGATTAAAAGTCAAGTGCTCTACCACCTGAGCTACACGCCCATATTCTTAAATTATAGCAGAGAAAAATGCCCAGAACCGGAATCGAACCAGTGACACGAGGATTTTCAGTCCTCTGCTCTACCAACTGAGCTATCTGGGCATTTACACACATCTGATCATTATCTATAAAATAACTTCAGAGTGTAAGTTGCGGGAGCAGGATTTGAACCTGCGACCTTCGGGTTATGAGCCCGACGAGCTTCCAGACTGCTCCACCCCGCGATATTAAATTATAATATCTCATAAGAGATAAAGCCGATGATCGGACTCGAACCGATAACCTGCTGATTACAAATCAGCTGCTCTGCCAATTGAGCCACATCGGCATATTTCACAGCTGATCTAAACCAACTGTATTGTCTGCGGCTGAACAATCAGCCGGAGCTGCCCGATTAATATCGGCAATGGATGGAGGTGGATTCGAACCACCGAAGCAACTTGCAACAGATTTACAGTCTGCCCCCTTTGGCCACTCGGGAACCCATCCATAAATTTTTTAAGTGGGGCCTACAGGGCTCGAACCTGTGACCCTCTGCTTGTAAGGCAGATGCTCTCCCAGCTGAGCTAAGACCCCACAGACGACCCAGAAGAGACTCGAACTCTCGACCTCCGCCGTGACAGGGCGGCGCTCTAACCAACTGAGCCACTGGGCCATTCTATAATTTCA